>JAPOWK010000139.1 GCA_026707665.1 Chloroflexota bacterium | reverse complement strand
TGCAATTGCAGTGGGTGGCGCAATCGCAGTTCGCCGGCTATTTCGCCGCCGTCGACCTCGGCTTCTACGAGGACGAAGGCTTGGACGTCACCATTCTCGAAGGCGCGGTTGAGATCGTGCCACAGCAGGTAGTCGCCTCCGGCGGCGCCGAATTCGGCCTGGCTTGGGTTCCGAAGGTGCTGGAATCCAACGAGCGCGGCGCCAATCTGGTCAATATCGCGCAGGTCTTCCAACGCAGCGGCACGCTGGAAGTCTCCTTCGTCGATACGGGCATCGAATCGGTGGAAGACTTCGCCGGCATGCGCATCGGCACCTGGGGCTTCGGCAATGAGCACGAGCTCTTCGCCGCCATGCGCGCCGTCGATATTGATCCGGAAAACGCCGATGACGTCACCGTCATCCAGCAACCATTTGATATGTCGCTGCTGCTCAATGGCGAGCTGGACGCGGCCCAAGCCATGACCTACAACGAATACGCCCAGGTCTTGGAAGCGGTCAATCCCGATACTGGTGAGCTCTATCAGCCGGAAGACCTGAACGTCATCAACTTTAACGATGTCGGCACGGCCATGTTGCAGGACCACGTTTTCGTCAACGCGGACTGGCTGGCGGAAGAGGGCAACGCGGATATTGCCGTCGCCTTCCTCAAGGCGAGCTTCCGCGGCTGGATCCACTGCCGCGACAATCCCGATGAATGCGTCGAGATCGTGCTGGATAACGGCTCGACCCTCGGCGAAAGCCACCAAACCTGGCAGCTCAACGAGATCAGCAAGTTGATCTGGCCCTCGCCCGCCGGCATCGGCATCATGGACGAGGACCTCTGGGCGCAGACAGTCGCCGTGTCGATTGAAGGCTTGGTCATCAGCGAAGAACCGGGCATGGACGCCTACCGCAGCGATCTGGCGCAGGCGGCGCTGGATGCGCTGGCGATGGACGATGTCGATGTGGTCGGCGATATGTGGCAGCCGGTCGAGGTTGAGTTGCGGCCTGGTGGCGAGTAGTCAACGTTTCCGCTGCCAGTTTCAAATCTGTAGGGGCGACCCATTGGGTCGCCCGCCGATTTCTAATCTGCGCGTAGGGTCGCTGTCTGCGCGACCTGCGCACAGCGGTGGCTCGCCCCCTCGGCGCTTACTGCTTGCGACTGACTTTGGCTCTGTCGAAACTGGATCCTGGGATTTATGCCGAAGCCTCAAGCGCCATTATTTCGCGATCCGATCTACGATGGCGCAGCCGATCCGACGGTGATCTGGAATCGGCAGGAAGGCGCTTGGTGGCTGCTTTACACCAGTCGGCGGGCGAATGTGGCATGTCGCGGCGTCGCCTGGGTGCACGGTACGGACATCGGCATCGCCAACTCAGTTGACAACGGGCGCCATTGGCGCTATCGCGGCGTCTTGCCCGCGCTTGAGTTCGAGCCGGGCAGGAATACATTTTGGGCGCCCGAGGTCATCTGGCACAATGGCATCTACCACATGTACCTGAGCTACGTCCGCGGTGTGCCCAACGACTGGTCAGGCTCGCGCGGCATCATACATTTGACAAGCAAAAACCTTTGGGTTTGGCAGCACGAGAGCGTCCTGCGGTTGTCATCCGACCGCGTAATTGACGCTGCTCTGCATCGCATGCCAGGTGACTATTGGCGCATGTGGTATAAGGACGAAGTCAACTGCTCGCATACCTGGGCGGCGGACAGCGACGATCTGTACAACTGGACAGTACAAGGTCCGGTCATCACCGATTGCGCGCACGAAGGACCGAATGTGTTCTTTTGGCGCGGCCGCTACTGGATGATCGTCGATCACTGGAGCGGGCTGGGCGTCTATCAGTCTGCGGACGCTGAGAACTGGCGCCGCTGCCCGAATATACTCGACGCGCCTGGCAAACGAAGCGACGACGGCGCGATCGGCAGTCATGCGGATGTATTGGTGAATGACGAGCGCGCGTTCATCTTTTACTTTACGCATCCGGATTGGGACCGGAAAGAGCAGTACAGCATGGACGAGATCCATCCGCTGCATGTCAAGCGTACGGCGCTGCAAGTGGCCGAACTTGAGTGGCGAGATGGCATGCTGATTTGTGATCGCGACAGGGACTTCGACTTTAGGCTGCTGCCCGGATGATGCGTCGCAGCCTCTCGGCGGAAGCAAAAAGGGCGAGCCAAGGCTCGCCCCTAAAATTACGTGGTTGGGGTGTCCCGCGTTAACTCCCGTGCATCGCCCGCTTCCGCGCCAGCATCTTCTCGCGCGCTTCCGGCGTGCCATCGTGGCTTGTGCCGAACCAGTGATCGAAGGGCATGCCCATCTCGCCATAGTTGCACTCGAAGTAACGATGATGCAGCGAGTGGTAGTAGGACGCGCCTGACTGGACCTTGACGCCGTCTTTGATCACGAAGTCATCAAAGCCGCCATGTCCCAAAATCGCCGCGAAAGTGGCGTGCTGCCCGTTCATCATCATGTGGATCGGATGCGAAGCGACCACCCAATGGATCAACATGCAGGTGTAATAGAGCAAGTGCTCGATCGGATGCATCGACAAGCCCGACCAGGGACCGATATCGATATTCTTGTGGTGAACGTAGTGCGCGACTTTGTAAAAGAACTTCACGTGCAGCAAGCGGTGCGCCCAGTAGAAATGGAAGTCCCGCCAGAGCGGCACGAGAATGAGAATCACCACGAACCAGACCGGCTGCGCGCGCGGGTCCACGAAGGGGATGATGCCGTTGGCGTAGGCCCAGAGCATGACCACTTCAAAGCCGGTCCAAATTGTGCCAGCGCTGACGACGCTCCAGAATACATTGTCGCGCACCTGGTCGTTCCACAGGAACTTCTTGCTCTTGCCCATCCAATTCGGCGACCACTTGTATTGGTAGCCCTGCGCCTTATTTGACCACAAGCGAACGTGCAATACCGTCGCCAACGCGATCAGCATGACCTGATTGCGGATGAATATCTCAAGAATCCAGCCGACGCTGAACTCCTTCATGCGGGCCATCTCCGGCGTCAAGAACATCCAGGTCACCGTCGCCACGATCATATACATTAAATTGATCGGCCAGATGTAATCTTTGACCCACTTGGCGATCGCCTTGGGATTCGGCGGCCAGGTGAATACCGGGTTCGGCACGCCGAATTCTTTCTCCGGCTTCCAATAACCGCGCTCGTCACGCGGCATGCCGTCAGCCAGTCCGTCTCTTTCTGCGCTAATTTCCGCCATCTTGAATTAACCTTACTCCTAAAAGTGCTTACTGATCAAGAATAACGCGGGACCGTGGGGGATGCAAACTTGCCTTGCCAAAACACTGGATCATTCACTCTCCCGCTGTGTTCAGAATGATTCCTTGCATGAAATGCTTTTGAAGCGCGAAAAACAGGATGAGCGTGGGAATTGACGCCGTCAGCGCGCCGGCCATCTGTTGTGGGATGCTGCCTTTGCCGTAGGTGCCTGAGAGCATCGCTAGCGATGTCATGACCGGTCGCACATCGTCCGACTTCGCCAGAACCTGCCCAAAGAGAAAATCATTCCATATCCAGCTGAATTGCGTCACAAACAGAAATAGCGCGGGCGCTTTCGCCATGGGAAGGACAATGCGCAGATAGGTTTGAAAGGAAGATGCCCCATCCAATGATGCCGCTTCAATCACTTCCCCTTGCATTCCGATGAAGTAGTTGCGGAAGACAAATATACAGAAGGGCACAGCTATGGCCGAGTAGAACAGCAGCATTCCAAACCGCGTATCGTAAAGACCTACCGTCTGGTACATCTGAAACAAGGGCATTAGATACATCTGAAAGGGGAAGACGGTGCCGCTGTAGATGATCAGAAACCAGAAGAAAGGGAAGCGGATTTTCAGCATGGCAATCGAATAAGCCGCGGATGACGCGACGATGACAGCTGTGAAGGAACCGACGAATGCATAAATGAGACTGCTAAGGATCCCGTTGCCGATGCCCGACAATTCGGAAGCGGACGTAATGTTTTCGAGGATCATTGCAGCATTCTCTGGAAGAGCCAGGATGCCGCTTTGCGATTGCTCCCTAGGGGTCTTCATACTGCTCAGCGCCACAATAGCCAGTGGGGTAACCCAGGCCAGTGCGAACAGGCATAGCAGTCCCAGCACGAGGTACCGGTCGAGTGAGCGTCTCTGTAATGACAGTCTCTCTATCATACGGCGCTTCGCTTCAAGGTCTCTCGCAAATAGAAGATAGAAAATGCGATAACTATCGTGGACAGTATCACTGCCACCGCCCCGGCATAACCCATTCGCCACATGATAAAAGCCTGGCGATACATCGTCACCGCCAGCGTTTCCGATGAACGTCCGGGTCCGCCCTGGGTCATCACCCAGACCAGATCGAAAGTCATAAAGCTTCCGATGACCGACATGATGACAACAATCGCCGTGATTGGTCGGAGCAGGGGCAGTTTGATGCGCCAGAACAGTAAGCGCTCGCCAGCGCCGTCTATCTTTGCCGCTTCGATGAGTTCTGGCGGTATGGTCTGCAAGCCAACGAGAAACAGCACCATGCTCGGTCCAAGCGCGCGCCATGAGGCGGCGACGATCATCGCCAGCGTGTTTGTCGGCGCAAATACCAGCCATGGGCGCGCCAGCGCATCAAGGCCGACCCAGCGCAGCGTTTCATTCAAGACGCCATTGTTGGTGTAGACATAGCTCCAGATAGCGGCGACCACGGTTGTAGACAATATCGCCGGCAGATAGATGAGCGTTTTCAAGACCCGCTGCCCGGGGATGCGCTCCAATACCACCGCCAGCAGCAAGCCGCCCCCGACCGGCAGCAGCAAGCTCCCGCCAGTCCAGATCAAAGTGTTCGAGAAGGACCTGGTGAAAGTCGGATCACGGATCGCGTCAATATAGTTTTGCAAGCCCACAAATCGGGGCGGCGTAATCAGATCCCAATCGGTAAAGCTGATCGCCAAGGTATGGGCGACCGAATAAAGCAGCAGCCCGCCGACGAGCAGAAGCGCTGGCAACAAATAAAGATAAGGCTCAATCTTGCGGAAAAGCGCCTGCATAGACTCCCGCGCGGACAATGCCGCTGCTCACGCAAAATACCTTGCGTCCCGCTTCGTTTAGCTCCCCCTCGAAGCGCAGTGTCGGCGGTCTGTGTCTACGCGACCTACGCGCGCCCGAGCTCGCTGGACGCCCCCCGCCGAACGGGGGGGATTTATGGGGGGAACCAAGGGCCGGGGCGTGGGGTTTGCCACTAGCAATGTAAGCAGAAGAGGCGCTTGATACGCCTCTCCTATTCCAGATTCTATTCGCCGCCAGCGCTTGCCCAATAGTCCTGAGCAATCTGTTCGGCGCCGTCAAGAACCGTCTGCAAGGCAGCCGGATCCAACACAAACTGCCCGAGCAAATCAACCACCTGTTCGACGATTTGCGGCGGCGTGGCTTCCCAATAGCGCGTATAGAGCTCGTATTCGCCATTGGCGACGGCATTCGCCAAATCTACCAGATGTCCCGGGCGCGTCTCTTCCGGCGCCAGCAGACTGGGCGAGTTGATGTCGCTGGTTTCCGCCCAAATCGTTTGCGCTTCTACACCCATAAAGTAATCGGCAAACTCGAGCGCGACATCGCGCTGCGGCGAATTCTCGGCCAGCAGCAGCGGGCGTCCCTCAATGATCAGGCTGCGATTCCCCGCTTCTGTGATACCCGGCATGACGAATATGCCATAATCCTCGCCGGCGACGAAACCGGCACGCGCGAGGGAGGCTGTATACCAGTCGCCAATCAGAAACATGCCAATGCTGCCGCTCACAAATGGTTCCGCCCAGTTATCGGCGAAGTCGCCCGGCTGTGAGAAGTAACCCGCATCCAGCAGAGCGCCCCACTGCTCCATAATGGCGACCACCTGGGGATCGTTGTAAGCCGTCTCGCCCGTCATCACACTCTGATAAAGGGCGGGATCAACGCGCACCATCATTTCTTCAAACCAGATGAAACTGCACCAGCGGCAACCAACCACGTCCAGACCGAAGGGGGTAACGTCATTGTTCGATAGCGTTTCAGCAACCGCCATCAGGTCGTCCCATGTGGTCGGCACTTCCAGGTCATGTTCAGCAAAGACATGCTTGTTGTAGAAGACTACCCAGTAGTTGATCATCTTCGGTAAGCCATAGGCGCGCCCATCAAAGCCAAAGGAACCCATCATGCTTGCCGGGTAACCGCCGTTGTCGATGTGCTTTTGCCAGATGTCGGTGACATCCGCAAGCAGCCCGGCGTCCACCAGGTCTTTCATGCGATAGCCAAACCACCAGTCGAACAGCGGGAAAGCGTCGTCGGTCGGCAGCGCGCCGCGCACCGCCGCTTGGTACGAGTCCGTCGAGGAGAAAATTACCGTGTTGACGCCGATGCCGGTTGCGCCAAGCGATGCCTCGCTGACGGCATCCTGACCGGCCTCGTGCCAAGCCGCGTCATTCGCCCAGTCGATCACGACGGGATCATCCTGCGCCGTAATTGTGCCTCCCACGACTAGCGCTGGGATGAGCAGCATTGCCACCAATACTGGCCAAAATGCGTTGCTGTTTTTGTTCATCTCGAAATCTCCGTATATGTGTTTTCCCTTTGACAAACTTGACTCAAAGCGTCATAGGCAGCTCTCCTTAGGCGTAAGATTCAATCTGCTGGTTGTATCGGAAACTGACTGCCGACACTGAGCAGTGAGTGAGGGATTTAGGATGTGTGGGCGCCTTATCTCAACTGCCGTGCATCGCCCGCATCCGAGCCAGCATCTTCTCGCGCGCCTCGGGTGAACCATCGCAGTTGGTGCCAAAGAGATGATCAAGTGGAATCGTCGGTTCACCGTAGTTGCACTCGAAAAATCGATGATGCAGCGAATGCCAATAGTTGCCGTAAGAGATCTTCAATTTGTCTTTGACGACAATCTCCTCGAAGCCGCCATGCCCGGTTATCGAGCCGAAGGTCACCTGTTGCCCCTGGAAAATCATATTGATCGGATGCGCGCCGATGAGGGGATGGATCAGCATGCTCGCGTACATCACGATATGTTCAATCGGGTGCTGCGACAATCCAGACCAGGGTCCGACTTCAATATTCCGATGATGCACATGATGAATGTGTTTATATAGAAACTTGACGTGCAGCAGGCGGTGCCCCCAATAGAAGTAAAAGTTGTACCACAGCGGCGACAGGAACAGGATCAAAGCGAAGGCGACCGGATGCTCGCGCGGGTGGATATACGAGATATAGCCGTTGGCATACGCCCAGTGCATCAGCACTTCAAATCCCGTCCAAATCGTGCCGGCGCTGGCGATGGTCCAAAACATGTTATCGCGCACCTGATCGTTCCAGAGGAACTTTCTGCTTTTGCTCATCCAATGTAATGACAGCTTGTATTGATATCCTTGTGTCTTCAAGGTCCACATGCTTATGTGGAGCACGGACGCGTAGACGATTAACATGATCTGGTTGCGCAGAAAGATTTCGAGGATCCAGCCGGCGCGGAATTCGGTCATTCGCGAGGTCTCCGGCGTCAGGTAAAGCCAAGTCAAGGCCGCCACAATCATAAATACGATATTGTAGGGCCAGAGGTATTCTTTCAGCCACAGCAGGGCTGCGCGCGGCTTGGGCGGCCAAGTGAACCAGGGGTTGGGCGCGCCGACATCTCCATCAGGCCGCCAATACCCGCGCTCGTCACGCGGCATGCCGTCAGCAAGCCCATCTCTTTCCGCCGTTATATTTGCCATCTCTATTGACCTCTCAATGCCTCAAAAAATGCTTTATGCTGAAAGTATAACCCGTCCAGAGGGCCTTTGACAATCTTGCGCAACTCCGTTGTGTAGCCCCGGCGGGAATGAGGAAAGGAGCAATGGGATGTTGCGAATCACACTATTGAGCGTCATGCTTGCGCTGGTGGTTGGAAACGCCTTGGCCGAAGACGATAATCTTGCGCCAGTGAGACTCCAACTACAGTGGGTGACGCAGGCGCAATTCGCCGGTTACTATGTCGCCAATGAGTTGGGCTTCTATGAAGAAGAAGGCTTGGCCGTCACCATACTGGAAAGCGATGGCGATATCCAGCCGGCCGATATCGTCGCCGCCGGAGACGCGGAGTTCGGTGTCACCTGGCTGCCCAAGACCCTGATCGCCAACGAGCGAGGCGCGGACCTCGTCAATATCGCGCAGATTTTTCAGCGCAGCGGCACCGTCCTGATTTCGTTTGCTGAAACGGGCATTGAATCGATTGCCGATCTCGTACACAAGACTGTCGGTTACTGGCCTAACGGCAACGAGTTTGAGGTCTACGCGACTACGTTCGTCCTGGGCTCGGACCCCTACAGCGGAGAACACCTTCTGCTTGTCGAGCAGCCATTTCACCTGGGACCGTTACTGGACGGCGAACTCGACGCCGGGCAAGCGCTGATCTACAACTGGTATGGACGCCTTCTCGGCATGACCAATCCAGCGACCGGCGAATTGTATCAGGAAGCGGACTTCAACCTGATCGATATGAATGAAATCGGAACGGCAATGTTGCAAGACCATATCATCGTGCTCGACGATTGGTTGGCGCAAGAAGGGAATGAGGCGTTAGCGCTCGGATTCCTCACAGCGACGCTGCGTGGCTGGATCTACTGCCGCGACCATGCCGATGACTGTGTGCGCATACTGCTCGAAATCGATCCGGCGCTCGGCGAGAGCCATCAGCAGTGGCAGATGAACGAAGTCAACAAACTGATTTGGCCGGCGCCGAAGGGCATCGGCATAATGGACGGCGAGTCCTGGGATCAATCCGTAGAATGGCTGCTGACCTTTGGCGCGCTGGACGACAAGCCGGCGCCGGGCGCTTACCGCGAGGACCTGCTCGCGAGGGCGCTGGCATCGCTGGTGGATGACGGGCTTGATGTGACCGGCGAGGACTGGCAGGCGGCCACGGTGGCGGGGCGCGCCGGCGGGCAGTAGAGACCGCAGGCAGCTACATCGGTGACCAGACGACGCCGTAAGCGCCGCAGTCCAAATCCGTTAGCTGCTGCAGACCGCTTCCGTCGACTCTGATTTTGTAGACTTGCGCATTGGGCGAACCCTGAGAAAAGGCAAGCCACTGGCTATCGGGCGACCAAGACGCACTGGACACGTGCCCAGCGGACGCGCTAACAAGCTCCTTCAATTCGCCCGTCACTATGTCATAGAGATGGAGACTGTTCGTTAGCTTTTCATCGCTGGTTCCATTGATGTCTATCCACTCGTCATCATCCTTGTAGCGATCCAGGCCGCCGATGATGGCGATCCAGCGATTATCCGGCGACCAGCGCGCGCTGCGGATTCGGATCAACGGCACCGGCTCCTCACGTCCGGCTACAATGTTGTAAATGGTCGGCAGGTTATTATACGCATAGTAAAGTATGAGCTTATTGTCCGCTGACCACTGTATTTCGGAAACAAAGACATCGGGGGTCATCAAGTGTGCCAGTCCCGTTCCGTCCGGATTCAGCAGATAGATCGAATGTGATTCACCGTCGCGTTTTCTGACAATTGCTACAATCTTCTGTCTGTCAGGCGAAAGATCGAAATCCGAAACCTCGAGTGTCGTTAACGCGTGAGGGTTCGTCGGCGCCATGCTCACTCTATGCAACTGCCAGGTGCCGGACCAAGTGTCGTGATAGAGAATATCTCTGCTATCGCGTGTCCAGCGCGGCTTCTTCTCATCGCTTTCGTTATAGGTCAAGCGTCTGGCTTCCGTGCCATCGTGACGCAGCCGATGGATCTCGTGATAAAAGGCAGCCGGGTTCCACTCGTCCATCAGGGATGCAACGTTGTCGTATTGCAGCGTTAAGGCAAGCCACTCGCCATCGGGCGACCAATCCAGATCGTAATGAATCATCGACTCGTCAATGCTTATGTCGCGCAGGTGGCTGCCGTCGTGACGAACCGTGAATAGACTGTTGTTGAAAATGCGATTGTAGGGGTCAGTGTTGTCTCCACAAACGAAGGCGATGAGCTCGAATGTCTTTGGAATCAGCACCGGGATGTGCCCGCCATGCCTTAACGAATCGAAGACACGCTGCACCGGCGGCGAATGAATCAGGATTTCACCAAAAAATAAGATGATCGGACTAAAGGTCAAGCAAGCGCCGATCGCCAGCAAAGTGACAGGCAAGATCAGATACCTTAGTATAGTTCTCAGTAAAGTCGGATTCGTGCGCCGTTTCTTCTTCACGATTTGGCTGTTCGCTTTCCGTCTTCACAGAATTATACACGTGCTGAGTGAGCAGTAGGACCTTATCGCAGAAACGTGTAGACGCTGTGCCACCGAACTCATTCATCTGTCTGGCGCCGGTATACGTTAGAATCGGAGCGTTTAGAAGGAGGATTGACGCGAATGCCCAAGATCTTCGTAGTCGGCAGTTACAATACCGGATTGACCATTCGCGTGCCGCGCATGCCCGTGCTAGGCGAAAGCCTGGCGGGCGACTCCTTCGATATGGGACCGGGCGGCAAGGGCAGCAATCAGGCGATTGGCGCGGCGCGGCTGGGCGCGGATGTCCGCCTGTTGGTCTGCCTCGGCGATGATATCTTCGCCGAGAACGCGCTGCAGCTTTACCGCCGTGAGGGCATCGACATTGAGCTCGTCCATCAGTTCGCGGGCGCCAGCAGCGGTATCGGTTTTGTCAATATCGTGCCATCGGGCGAAAACTGGATCACGGTCGATCTCGGCGCCAATCTCTTGATGACGCCGCAGCACGTGCGCGATTGCGCCGCCGAGATCAGCGATTGCGATATCGTGATGACGCAATTGGAGATTCCGCCCGAGACGGCTGCCGCAGCGCTGCGGCTGGGAAAGGAAAACGGCGCAATCACAATGCTGAATCCGGCGCCGGCGCAACCTATCGAGAAGGAGTATTTGGCCGATGTTGACATCCTCACGCCAAATGCCAGCGAGGCGCGCATTTTACTTGGTTTGCCGCCCGAGGACCCCAGCCCGCCTCATGAACTGGCGAGGCGTCTTCTGGGCATGGGCGCCGGCCGGGTGGTCGTCACGCTCGGCGAAGATGGCGCGCTGATTGTCGATGGCGAAGAGACGACGCGCGTACCAGCGATTTCGATCCGAGCCGTCGATGTCACCGGCGCCGGGGACAGTTTCAATGCAGCATTGGCTGTTTCGCTGGGTGAGGGGTTGTCCTTGAAAGAGTCAGTCCAATTTGCCGTTCGGGCGGGCGCGTTTACGGCGCTACATTTGGGCGTTATCGATGGTTTGCCGACGCGCGCGGATTTGGAAGACTTCGAGCTCGTCGGCTAGCGATAAGAGAGCGGCGGCGCTATTCGGCAGCGTCTATCGGCGCCACTTGGAGATCAATGCCATGATCCAGAATGGCTCGCCGGTCTGAATCGGCGATGCCTTCGTCCGTCACTAGCGTCCGTATTTCCTGCGTCCCCATTACTTGCGCCATGGCTGGGTAGCCGATTTTGCTGGAGTCGATGACGACGACTGTGGCTTCCGCCGAGCGAATCATCGATTTCTTGACCGCCGTATCCAGCATCTGTGAATCGGCCAAACCGGCCGGCAGCGTGAAGCCGACCCCGGAGACAAAAGCTTTGCGCGCGAAGAAATCCTCGAAGAAGCGCTCGGCAACGGGCCCGACAAAGGTCTGCGCTGTTGAGCTAAGCAAACCACCCGTGCAGAGAATAGTGCTATCGGGCAAGTAGCGAAAGAGCGCGTCAATCGTGCGCATGCTATTGCTTGCGACGGTGAGATTGCGCTTGCCCTGCAGGAAAGGCACGATTGCCCGTACGGTTGTTCCGGAGTCGAGAAACAAGACATCATCATCGTCGACGAAATTGGCGGCGGCATAGCGGCCAATCGCGCGCTTCTCGGCCGCGCGGATGTTCGCGCGTTCAAGTTGATGCGTCTCGTGCAGTTGGAATGCGTCGCCGTTGAATATGGCGCCGCCGTGCGACATGGTGACCGAGCCGGCTTCTTGCAAGATCTTCAGATCGCGCCGGACTGTCATGGTCGAGACGTGAAATCGCTTGCCCATTTGAATGATGGTATCGCTGCCGACCTGCGCGAGGTGGCTGAGAATGGCTCGCCGTCTGACTTCGGGTAACATGATGTCTTGCTTCGTCCTCTACGATGAGACTGGCTGCCAATTCATGCGCCTCATTGGCATCGCAGTCTGCTGGCGGGATGGTACGCGCGGCTCGCATTCGATATATAATGCGAGTTGTTGTCGATGTCCCTCAGCTTCACATGACCCTCTGCATCGCGATTTCGCCTCCTTAACCTCTTTCAAACCGTCGGAATTGCGCTGAAATTCGCGCCTGATCACATGCGGTGATTTATGAAGGATTATGTATTTCTGAAAACAATATCGAAGTATAACGCATTAAGGAAATGCGGCAATGGCGAGAGTGACAAGTGGGCTGCATTTGTAGCTCGCGATGGGTATTGTAAGGACCTGGCAATAGGACGAAACCTGGCTGGATTGGCGATGCGTGTGGTCTCGTCGGCCCGGATACTGATCAATCGATTCGATAGCGCTCCATGGCCGCCTTGTTCAAAGTGAGCCCGAGGCCAATTCCTTCGCTCGGCCTCAAGACACCATCCTCGAAATGAATCGACTCTCGCATCACCGAATGCCGAAGCGCATTGTATAGCTGATTGTATTCGTAAATGAGGAAGTTGGGTATAACCGCGCAGGCGGCGATCGCGGCGATTATGCCGATTCCCGCGCCCACGCCATGCGGCGCGACCGTCACATTTTCCAGCGCCGCCAGATCGGCAATCTTCATGATGCCAGTGACGCCGCCGCAACGAGTGATATTGGGCATGATCACATCGACCGCCTCCGCCTTGATCAAATCGCGGAACTGATACCAGCTTCCCAGCCACTCGCCGGAGACGACCGGGAGATCAACCCGGCGCCGAATCCGCGCCAGGTCTTGCGGGTATTCCGGGTGGGCAGGCTCTTCCAGCCAATAGACATCCAGCTTCACCAGCTCTTTCGCCAGGGCGATCGACTCGGCCGCGGTGTAAGCGCCATTGGCATCGACCAGCAGCTTGGTCTCGCTGCCGAGCGCGTCGCGCGCCGCTTCCGCATGCTCCAAATCCTTGCTGATGCCGCGGCCGATCTTGAGTTTGACGGCGTGGAATCCCTGCTGAAGAAACTCGCGCGCCTTCTCCGCCGAGCCTTCCGGCGTCGCCATATAGGGTATGGGACTGGCATAGCAGTCGACGGTATCGCGCATGGGGCCGCCCAGCAGGTTCGTCAGCGAATCGCCGTAGATTTTCCCGCGCAAATCCCAAAGCGCCATATCGACGCCGCTGATGCCCATCGGCGCGAATCGCATCGCCTCATTCATTGCCGTCCAATGCGCCTGATGATGCCTCGGGTCGGCGCCGAGCAGCATGGGCGCCAGCACCTCGTTGATATGCGCCGCCGTGCCGCGCGGACCGGGACGCCCCATCGCTTCGCCGATGCCGACCAAGCCATCGTCGGTGGTGATGCGCACGATGACGGCTCCCTGACCGAGCAGCGGATTGTCTCGCATGCTGAAAGCGGGCTGAGAGAGTTCGGGCGGGACGACGTCCAGCACGTCAGCGAAGGCGGCGAAGAGGGGGATGGCTTCGACTTTGGTGATTTTCATAGGCGGGCTTTTCGCACGAGTCGGTCAACTTGGAAGTCGACTTGCAAACGCTGCAAGCCGTAATTCTGCGGCTTCCTCATGGGAATCGGGCAGGGAAGGGCAATGAACGCCTCGTGTCCTAGGGTCAATGCTTGGCTCTTCTTCGGTTGTGTCTGCCGACGAGATTCGTGGTACAGGATTGAGCTTGTCGAAGCCTTCGAAAATAGTCAGCAACTTGTAAGTATTGGCGTCCCAAACACGAATATCCAGCTTGCCGACAATGGCAAAGCGACCTCCATCCGGATGCCAGGCGATTGAATCGTCATGGTAGCGACCGTAGGTCCTGGCGTGGCTGCCTTGGAGCTCCGCCTGCAGTGTGAAAGAATCACCGTCAAAGATGGCGGTACGACATAATCCGGCGTTGCCATTGGTCGCGATCTGCGAAGCGTCTGGAGACCATCGTATATCGACAATATCCCACTCATCGTACCAGTAATCCTTAAACGTGAATGTCTTGTCGAGAGAGAATATACGATCCTTTGTGGCGCCAAGGGCGTCAATGAAGTATCCGAGATCTGTAATGATCTTTCCGGAGCGATGGCAATCTGCCGCCTCGAAACCCAAACTCAAACCAGTTTTGTCGATGCTGATCAGGTGAACAGTCGCTTTTGAAGCATGGTCGACGACGTACACCGTATCTCGCGTCACGATAGACACGAGATTGTCCGAAATCCAGCATAGAGCGATTGGCCGATTGTATTCATGGTAAGCCGGAGCTCGACTTTTCCGGTAGGTGAACTGGAATTCACCCGAAAACGCGTCGACAATCTTGACCGTGCCATCATACTCTCCGCCGAGGATGAGCCTGTCTTCCGGATGCCAACGGATCTCAGTGGAAAGCCGCGGAAACTGGATAGTGGATACTACTTTCCGTTGAGCCACATCAATGACGAGTATGGGAAAACCGGTTTTGCGTGACCGTTCGCGGTCGTATCTCTTTTTGAAATTGTGATTGCTGATAGCGATCCACTTACCGTTTGCGTGCCAATCCATGGTAGAGGGCGGATAGGCATCTAATTCCGGCGAGGGAACATAGCCGATCTCGTTGAACTCGGTATCGAACAGCCATAGCCCGTTCGTGCTGGCAACGGCAATGGTCTCGCCGTCCGGGCTCCAGGCAATTGCTGTCGCTGCGCCGCGGTCGAATGCGAGCGAAACATCGCATGCAATCAGGAGCCAAATAGCGGTCACCACAATAGTAAGGTGTTTCATTAGAACCTCTCCGAGAGACGACATGCGCGAATGGTCATGATTCCGGGCACTTGCTGTGGTACCGGTGCAGATGCGCCAATCGTTCCGCTTCGGTCAAGTCTTCTTCGAAATCAGGGGCCGCATAGAAGGGGACGTCGAAGCCATCGAATCGCCTAAGCAACGCGAACGTTTCCGCGTCCCAAAGTCGAATGTCAAATTGACCGACTGTAGCGAACTGACTTCCATCGGGATGCCAAGCAATGGAGTCAGCGTAGCGAAGATAGTCGTGCACGCGTGAAAAGCTGCCTTGCAATTCCGCCAATATCTCGGTGGATTCGCCGTCGAATACACCGAAGCGGCACCTGCCGCCATTGCCGTTGCCTACGATCTTGCTGCCATCCGGTGACCAAGCAACGGAGACTTATTCGAAGGTGTAATTGTCGAGCGTCGCTAGACCCGAATCTGTTCTCAAGCGACGGCCAGCGTCCACGTCATAAACCCGTCCATCAGCCGTAGCGAGTTTTTCATCAAGGTGACAGTCAACCGCGGACCCCCTGAGATTGCCGAAAGTCTGGAGCGTTGTTTGATCAGAGACGCGGATCCGAAATATGTCGCGATCTCCCAACAAAGCAATTTCATCGCCAGTTAGCCAGCAAACTGCATATAAGTGGTTAAAGTACTCTGATTCAAGGTTTCCAATATGGACCAGTTCTTCGCCGGTCAGCGCGTCCCAAATGATGGCTTCAAAGAAGCTTACTGACACGAAAATGTTGTCGTGCGGGTGCCACCTCACCGACAATGGAAACGAGGTATTGATCTGTGTGATCACACGTAGGTTTTCTGCGGAAATGATCAAGACGGGCGTATCATCATTGCGAACGCTTATGGCGATCAAATCGCCCGAAGCATTCCAATCAATCGAATCGGGTGGATAGCCTTTCATTTCCGGCGTTGCGACATAACCCGTTTCATTGAACTCGGTATCAAATAACCAAACCCCGGTGCTGCTGCCCACGGCGATCGTCTCGCCGTCCGGGCTCCAGGCGATGGCCGTGGCCCAACCGCGATCCTGCGCATAACCGATGCCGCTCGCGGCCAGCGCCAGCGCCAGAAATGCAATAATTCGGCACATTCGTATCTGCATTCTCGTCCGCATTCAAGACTTGGCCGCAGTATATACGGATGCACATGAACCGGCCTGAAACGGTGGGAAGGCGTATGGCAAAGCGGTGGTTGGGGTGGGAAGCCGCTATCCCAAAAGCGGATTCAATCGCGTGGTCGCCAGATCGCCCGGCTCCGTCCCCGGCAGCCAATGGTCGCGGTCGTTGACGCGGTGCTTGTTGTCCAACTCGCTCACCCGCGCCCCATCGGCGAAGTAGATCACCGTCATCGCCGGGCGCATGCGGTCGGAGAAATTCGGTGGCGCCGAATGCAGCGTCCAGCCGCTGTGGAAGGTCGCCGAGCCCGCCGTCATCACAGCGGCTTGCCCCAGCTTGAAGCCCTTGCGTTCGACGAAGGCGCGCAGCTGCGTTTCAGACTCATCCGAAATCGGGATATCGCCCAGATAGCCCTCGGCATGAGAGCCGGAAGCGAAGCGCAGCGTACCCATTTCAGCCGAGATGTCGGCTAGCGTCATCCACATTGTGATGGTCTTATTCGTCGCCAGCGGCCAATAATGTTGATCTTGATGCCAGGGCGTGATGCCGCCGCCCGCCTCCTTGAACAGCGCTTGATCGTGATAGAGGCGCACCCGCTCCACGCCCATCAGCCGCGCGGCGATGCTGGCGAAGCGCTTTGCCGTTACGAATTCCTTGACCACACCGTTGTGTTGCCAAAGGTTGGTCGTCTGCAAGAAGGCTTTGCCATAAGTATCACGGTCTTTCAGGGCGCGTGTTTCTTTGTTGCGCACGGAGACCGTCTGCTCGATGGCTTCTTGGTAGGGCGGGATGTAAGCCGCGTCAAGGACCTTATCCAGCAGGATATGACCATCCTGCTGATACTGCGCTACCTGCTTGTCGGTTATGCGATACTCAGAATCAAGCATCAAGGTTAGTCCTTTGGATGATTCTAATGAATTGGGGGCAGACTTTTTTCATCGACGAGTCCGTTCAATTGGCGACCAAACGCCCCTTCCCTAGCTCGCTGGGTCGCGTAGACACAGACCTTCGGGAAGGGGCCGGGGGATGGGGTGAAAGGCACGTGGGCGACCAGGTTGGTCGCCCCTACAACACTATGTTCTAATGATCGTGCTCGACGTCTTCGTGCGGCACCAGCACCATGAAGCCGGAGTCATCGCCCATCATCGATTTGACGCGATTGTCGTCAAAGCGCTCGCCGTAGAGCTCGGGCGCATTGGCGGCGCAGAGCGTGCCGAACTTCGGCTGGGCGTAGGGCAGGTGAGTCGTGCCGCGCGCCAGGATGTGCCGATGATTGGTGGCGCCGTTGGCGTCGGCGCCTTCATAATGCGCTTTGTTGCTGCCGTGATCCCAGGCAATGCGGGAACGGGCGTTGCAGTAATGGCTGACGAAAGCGCGCCGCGGCCGATCCGACTGGTTGCGGTGCGAGCGATGGAAAACATGCCCGCCGAAGAATACGACATCGCCCGGTTCAGCGACTATCGGCACTTCCTCCGCGTATTGCAGGGCGACTTGCGCCAAGGTGTTTAATTCCACATCGGGGTGGCTGACGCTCTTGACCGCCTCAATGTCGCTGAGAATGGTATCGCCTTGTTGGGTCACTCCATCGCAGTCGGGATAGATCGGCTCATGCTGGGAGCCGGGCGTCATCCAGAGGCAGCCGTTTTCTTCATCGGCTGGGTCAATCGCCATCCAGGCGCCGATCAAGGTATCAGGCTGCGTGGGAATATAGTATGAGTCCTGATGGAACCCTTGACCGCCTTGACCGGGCTGCTTGAAAAAGAGCATGGTCTGCAAGCCGAGAATGTCGGGCCCGATCAATGCCTCCAGCACATCGACGATGCGCGGGTGCAGCAGGAAGCGCTCGGCGAGTTCGCAGGTGCGATGCGGCATGTGAATGCGGTCGTAGAAGTGGCGGCGCTCGGCGTCGGTCGCGTCAGCTGGTGGCGAAGGCAAGCCGGGCATCACTTGTCGCCCCGCCATCATGTCATCGGTGAAATCTGCCCATTCCCGCGCTTCTTCCGGCGTCACCAGGCCGCGGACCACCAGATAGCCATCGCGGCGGAACGACCTGTATTCTGCCACCCGGACCTGATACGGCTCAATTGCGCGCGTTGGCGCCTCTGCCAAATCCATGACTCTTGCCTCCAATTCCTATTTTCGCTGCGACGCCGGCGCCCGCACCGCTAACAATATAACGCGCAGCTTGAAAATTCGCGAGTGTTTGGTCGTGAGGGCGCGACTCAAATTGAATTCATCATGGAGACACACGGGGCACAAAGTTACTTCCCAAGAAACTCAGCAGGTCTTAACAGGTGATGAGAATCGGCAAATGCAGTTTTCTACCGCTCACCAGGACCAATTGTTGAGCGGTCGAGATTGCGGCGGGTGTAGATGCCTTTGGACGGCATACTTTTCTCTATTCCTCGAAATATCGGCCCAAGTTGCCTCGGGCGAATAGAATTCGCACAATAGAAATCTGGTCATCGACGTGTTGGTATACCAAGTAGTGCTGTTCTACTTTGACTAGGAGCAGACCGTCAGGGATTTCGTCATGACGACGACCGATTCCTGGCTTTAACCGGACACGTTGGATACCCTCGGCCAGCTTACTTAAGCACGCGTTAACTTGCTCTTCACCGAACTTATCGAAGGTGTAGCGGCGAATATCTGCAAGGTCATTCCTGGCTTCCGGCGAAAACTCAACCGAGGGCATCTGCGGGTTTTTGGTCATCGCTTATCGGAATGTTGGCTTCGTCTCGCTCTTGAGCCCAGCGCTTCGTGTCTTCGAGAAATGTATCTGGATTGAAGGGTGTTCCTTCACCGTCATTTAGGTCTTCTAGCGACCGGTGACAGCTGGCCCGAAATTCCGCTAGGTCGCGCTTGCGCTTCTCATCGTAAGTCGCTACTCCGTTCAGCCATTCTCCCACGGAAACATTGGCGGCTTGTGCTCTCTGGCGAGCCAACTCCCAATCTTCCTCATACCTTACGTTCGGTTGCATGTTCAATCCTCTGCCATCATCCTTCGACACTTTACCATTATACCCGACGGTGGTTGCAAGCTATCATAGTAGACGAAGTACCTATTTTTAACGCACTGTATCCCAAAGTATCCTATCAATGCTAAAGTGGGCATATGCCCTTTGATTGATGGGACAAGGCATCTGCATAGTCATTCAAACTCGGTGTACTCGATGGCAAAGAGATTTGGCGCGATTATCTCGATACGCCGCAAAAGTCTTTATTGGGATCGCTGCTCAATCGCTATACTAGCGACAGAACGCAACTGATCTGACGAAAGGAACTCGGAATGGAACAGCGAAGATTCGGCAATACGGATTTGACTTGCTCGCCGATTGGCTTCGGCACCTGGGAACTGGGCACGACGCAGTACGGCGAAATCGATGTTGACGAAGCAGTGCGCGCGGTCCACATGGCGATTGACCACGGCATCACGCTCTTCGACACCGCCGAAGTTTATGGTCCCTTTACGTCTGAAGAGTTGCTGGCGCGCGGCCTCGGTGACCGGCGCCAGGATATCGTCCTCGTGACCAAAGTGGGCTTCGTCTTCCATGACGACCCGTCCATCGTTGGCGACGCGGCCATCACCGGGCGGAATGCCACCGCCGCCTACATCACCGAGCGGACCGAAGGCTGCCTCAAACGCCTGAACACCGATTATGTCGATCTGATGCTGATCCATTGGCCCGATCTGAAAACGCCGCACGAAGAGACGATTGGCGCGCTGGAAGCGATGAAAGCAGCCGGCAAGATCCGCCACTACGGCGTCTCGAATTACGATGTGCCGATGATGGAGGCCTGCCAACAGTTCGGCAGCCTAGCGGCCAATCAGGTCGGCTACAATATGTTTGACCGGCGCGTCGAAAGGGCGGTGCTGCCATATTGCCTGGAGAACGGGATCGGCTTCATGGCTTACGGCAGCTTGGCTTTCGGCTTGCTGACCGGCGCCTTGACGCCCGACACCGAATTCGCCGAGAACGACTGGCGCGGGCGCGGTATGGCTTTTGGCTTGCCGCTTTTCGAGCGCGAGAACTTCCTCAAAGAATTGCGCGTCACCGAGCGCCTGAAGGCCTTGGCCGCCGGCTACGGCAAGTCAGTCGCTCAACTTGCCTTGGCCTGGGTGCTGAGCCACCGGGCGGTGACCGTCGGGCTCGTAGGCATGCGCAACGAGCGCGAGTTGGAAGAGAATATCGCCGCTGTCGACTGGCGCTTGACAGACGGGGACCGCGAGGAAATCGACCGTATCTTCGCCGAAGAAGGCGTGCCAACCTACGCGGACGCCAAGCAAATGACGGACACCTTAGCCGGGCGCGACTCGCATGCGGATTAGCTCTTCGACGTGTAGGGGCGAGCCACTGGCTCGCCCTCTTTTGTCGATGGTTTTCTCGCCTGTTCTAGTTCAGCCTTCTTGCAGCCCCGCCGGCGCCAGCTCGCCGATGGATCGCTCCAATTCAGTTGACGACCGTAGGGGCTCGTCTTCTAGGACGGGCTCCGGATTGGCGCTCGCGGGCAAGGGCGTGTCGTACTCGTAACCGGGCTCGCGCTTCTGGCGATCCCAAACATGGCGCATTTCACGCCAGGCGCCAATCAGCGTGCGTGGCGCCGGCATATCGTCTTTGATCTCTTCGTAGAGTTTGCCCAGGTTATAGCAAGGCACCCCGGCGTACATGTGGTGTTCAATATGCCAGTTCATGCGCCAATAAAGAAACGAAAACAATGGGTTGATTTTGATCGAGCGCGTATTCTTGCGGAAGTCGCGGCTGTGTTCGCGCAAGCCGCAGTGTTGCGTCAAACCGACAAAATACGACAGCCAGTTGCCGATGAAGACGGCAAGGGTGAAGATCAAAGAAAGAACCCACCAGCCGCTGACGATCGCTATCAGCAATACGCCTCCGTGAAAGATCAGCAGCAGGCGGCACCATACGATCGACCGCCGATGCTGCTCCGGTTGATCGGTATGCAAAGCCTTAAGCCATTCGTTGATCGGGGCCCGTTCGTCCGCGGGCACGCGACCGAAAGCGCCCAATATCGTGATAATCAGGGTCGAGATAAGTCCGCCTTTGCCGAAGGTGCGCCCGCGCTGCGTCAGCAGATTAACGGTGAACATCTGCAACATAAAGGATGAAGCGAGCGACGGCTCCAGCGGCAGCAGGTTTTCGCGGTCGCCTTCCGCATGCAAGGTATAGCGATGGTGGTAGGTGTGGCTGCTGGCGTAATCGAAATGGTCCCACCAGCCGATCAGGCTGTAGCAATACAAGAAGAATTTGTTTAGCCACTTGGTCTTGAATACCGTGCCGTGTCCCAGCTCATGCGGCGCCGTGCCAGTGAAAAAGCCGGCCACCGTGCCGTGGAAGAAAAGCGCGATCAGCATCGCCAGCCACAACTCATGCCACCAGAAGGCAAAGACCAGCGTTCCAGTCAAGATGAAAAGCGCGGCATGCCCGCCTGCTTGAAACCAGCCTTGGGCGTCGCTCCGCCGCGAAAGCTCGCGCAGCCGCCCCCGTTTCATCGGGCAGCGATACCAATCGACGCGCAGCGTCTTCCGTACTTCGGCAAGAGGTTGGTAAGTCATGCTTGCACCTGGAATTTCAATTACGCATATTCTATCCTCAATTGCCGGATAATTCATCTTTAGCTGCGCAGCGAGCGGATTTGTAGCGGCGCATTGACAGTTTGTGTTACCATGTATGCGAGCGAAAGCAATAGATAAAGGAACGAAATCAAGATGATTCGTAAATTGTCTCTCACCATGTTGTTCGCATTGCTGCTGGGATTGCTGGCGGGCTTCGCCGTGGCGCAAGATGCCGTCAGCATCACCATCCGCTGCATCGCCAGCCCGCCGGAAGAAGATTGGCGCTGCAACAACTTCGCCTCAGTCGAAGCCGAAGTCGAAGCCGAGTTGGGCATCGAAATCAATCTGAATCTGATTCAGGACAATGCCAGTTGGGGCGATTACAAGAATGAATTCGTCCTGGCGTCGGAAGCGGGCGAAGCGCCGGACATCATATTGTCCGGGCACGAAGATATTGGCGCTTGGGCGCCGGCCGGCTTCATCATCCCGCTGGATGATGTGATCCCCATGCACAGCGAATTTGACGACATCGTGCCCTCGCTTTGGGAATCTCACGGCTACGCTGGCCAAATCTGGGGCATCCCGCAAGATGCCGAAGCGCGCCCGATCTTCTATAGCAAACTGCTTCTGCGTGATTTGGGCTGGAGTGAAGAAGACATCGAGTCGCTGCCCGATCGCGTCGCCGCTGGCGAGTTCACCTTCGCCGATATGTTGGCGACCGCGGAAGCCGCCATTGACGAAGGCGTCGTCGACAGTGGCAACGGCTGGTGGCATCGCCCGAGCAATGGTCCCGATTTCCTCTATTACTACTACGGCCATGGTGGCGAAGTCCTCGATATGGAGGGCAACCTGGTTGTGGATCGCGATGCCTTGGTCGCGACCTATGAGTTGCTGGGCGGCGCGGTCGCGTCTGGCGTGCTGCGCTCCGATATCATCGGTCTCGACTGGAGCGAAGTTTGGCATCCGACAGTAGGGCAGGCTGAAACTGTGCTCTTCGCCGCTGGCGGCACTTGGAACTGGCCCAACTGGGCGCTCAATTATGTGGCCGACCGGGGCGGCGATGAATATCTCTTCGAGAACATCGGGCTGACGCTCATTCCGGCAATGGGAACGGGCAAAGCGATCACGCTGACGCACCCGCTGACCTATATGATCAGCAGTGGCAGCCCGCATCCTGATGTCGCTCTCTCCCTGATCGCCGCGATCACCACACCCGAGCACAACAACAAGCACGCCATCGACAGCTTCCATCTGGGCATTCTCAACGCGCAGTTGGAATCGGAGGCCTACGCCAATAACCGGCTTTTGAGCAGCGCGCACTACATGCTTGACCATACGACCTCGCTGCCCAACCATCCGGGTTGGAACGCCTGGTCCGGCGCCTACTTCCTCGGCATTCAGGCCGTTGAAACGGGCGAAGCCGACGCAGCCGGCGCCGCCGACATTGCCATCGCGCAAATGCAGAATGAGCTCGGCGACGGCATTACGGTTCGCTAGCCGATCCCGGCTGTATTTTGTTGTACATTGGCGCACTGTACGGGCGAGCCGCCGGCTCGCCCCTACAAGACTAGTCCAATGAAATGATTCTGTAGGGGCGACTGACGGTCAGTGTCTACGCGACCCAATGAGTCGCCCGCAGGTCAATCCCGACTGATGACCGTATCAAGCGACAAACCCAAATCATCAGCCGCGCTAATTCAGAGCCGGCGCAACGCCCTGAGATCCTATTTGGGCGCTTACGGTTTCATGGCGCCGGCCGGCGTCCTCGTTATCGTATTCTTCCTGATTCCGGTCGCCATCGTGCTCTACTTGAGCGTGACCAACCTGGCGAGCTCCAACTTCACCTCCGATCTCGCCAAGATGGAATTCATCGGCTTGAAGAATTATAGAACCCTGTTCAACGACCAGTTTGCCCGCAAAATTTTTTTTAACACGATCTTCTACGTCTTGGTCACGCTTTCGCTATTTAATGTCTCGCTGGCGCTGATTGTTTCCCTGCTCACGACGCATATCGACCGCCGAGCCGGTTTCTTCTTCCGCGCGCTGTGGATATTGCCGCGCATCACCTCGCCGGTCGTCTACATCCTCATTTGGAAACGGATGTCAGCGGAAGCGCCCTTCGGTATTCTCAATCAATTCAACGAATTCCTCGGTTATCCGACCTACAATTATGTGGCGACCAATCCCTGGGTATTCGTCGTGGTGGTGAACGGTTTCATCGGCGTCTCCTTCGGCATGATCATCTTCACCTCCGCCATCGAGTCGATCCCCAAGGATTTGCTCAACGCCTCGCTGGTCGATGGCTCTTCAAGATTGCAGCGCATCCGCTACGTGATCTTGCCTTTGATCCGCTGGCCCCTGCTCTTCGTCGTCACCTATCAAACCTTGTCGCTCTTGACCTCATTCGTGGAAATACAGCTATTGACCGATGGCGGACCGGGCCTCTATCGCACTGAAGTCTGGTCGCTGACCGCTTATCATCGCGCGCTGTCGAATTACTTCGGCAACGCCCAATGGGGTTATGGCTCGGCTTTCGCTGTGCTTTTGGTCATGATCGGCGTCGTGCTCGCCGTCATCTATATGCGTGTATTCCGCTTTGATGAACTCATCGCCGAGCCGCGGGTGGAGGCGCTATGACGGCGCGCGAAAACCTATTTGACTCCGACAAACTCAAGGTTGAAGAAGCGCCCAATTCGCTCCAACGGGATCTGATCGACGGGCTGCGGCTAGGATTTATCAGCATTCTTGTGATGCTGGCCGCCGCCTTCTTCTTCAGCGGTATCGTGCACCCGCTATTCGCGCTCGGCAGCGTCGAAGAGACGGTCATGGATGTCTTGACGCGCCTCTGTCTACTTGTGCTGCCCTTCGTCGCCTACATTGTCGCCGCTGGACCCGCCCGCCGCTACAGCGCTACCAACATGGCGCGGGCGCTCTTCCTGGCGCTGACTTGCACCGTCATTCTGTTTGCCGCGATTTCCGCCGGGCATTACGCGTTGAGTTACGGCGCTTTCGCCCCACGACCATCTTTGGAGATGTCGCTCAGCCAAACGGAAGCCGGCATTCGCGTGGATGCCATCGTCGCTGGCGGCGCCGCCGATATCGCTGAAATCAAGGTGGGCGATATCATCACGGCGATCCGGCGTGATCAGGTGGATTTGGCGGCTTTCAACAAGCGCCTGAACCAATCGGAAGAGGAGGCGCCGCTTCGTCTGCGCTTCATCCGCGGCGATGAGGAAATGCAGGAGACAGTCCGTGTCGTTTTGGTATCCGACAAGCAGCTGAGCGTCTTGATTCCCG
Organism: Chloroflexota bacterium; assembly: GCA_026707665.1. Taxonomy (GTDB): domain Bacteria; phylum Chloroflexota; class Anaerolineae; order Aggregatilineales; family Phototrophicaceae; genus UBA6055. The sequence goes on along the minus strand of JAPOWK010000139.1, from coordinate 5,418 downwards.
GTCTCGTTTTGGGTCTCGTCTTCACCGCGATCATCGTATTCTTGCCCGGACATTGGGCGCCGTATATCGCGCTGGTTGGCTTGCTGTCGCCGCTGATCGTCGGCTATGCCTGGGTCATTATCGCGACATTCTCCTACCGCACGGAAGGGCTCATACCGCTTGACGGCAATGACAACTTCGGCGGCTTGACCTTGAAGAATTGGGAATCGATCATCGTCGGGAATATCGCGGGCTTGGAATTCAACATCGTTCCGATTTTTATGACCTCCCTGGCGATCGCGTTGGTGATGACTTTCATCGTGCTCCTGGTATCTTCCATGGCGGGTTATGCCTTGTCGCGGATGCACTTTCCCGGCCGGCGTTTCTTCCTTTCATTCACCTTGATCCTGCATGGCTTCCCCGCCATAACCCTGTTGATTCCGATTTTTTTCGTCCTGCTCCGGCTCGGTGGCATACCCATAATCGGCGATTTGATCGGATTCAATACGATCGGCGGCATTGCCTTGGTAATGGTTGCCTTTCAGCTTCCGCTTGGCGTCTGGCTGATGAAAGGCTTTTTCGACAATATCCCTTGGGATATGGAACGTTCGGCGCTGATTGACGGCGCCTCTCGCTTCCGGACCTATTGGGAAATCCTGCTGCCACAGATACGCCCCGGATTGCTGGCGCTGGGCATCTTCGCCTTCATCGGCGGTTGGAACGCCTACATTATTCCCGCTACGTATTCCATTGGTTCCGGCGTGAGCAATCTGCCGGTTTTCCTAGAAGAACTGATTGACGCGACCGCGCCCGTGGATTGGAATCAGGTGGCGGCGGTCGGGATGTTTCAGTTGATTCCGATATTCATCTTCTTCATTTTCGCCCAGGAATACCTCTTGAACATTTACGCCGGCGGCACGAAGGGAAGCTCGTAAAGCCGCTTTGCCGGGAGCGCTGGACAATGGAAATACGAATCGACAATCTGACGAAAAAGTTCGGCGATGTGGTCGGCGTGGAAGACCTGACGCTGCACATCGACGACGGCGAATTTGTCGCCTTTCTCGGTCCCTCCGGCTGCGGCAAGACCACCACGCTATTGACCCTGGCTGGCATCTACAAACCGACCGATGGCCTCATCCGATTTGGCGATCGGGTGGTCAACACGGTGCAGCCGAAGGACCGCAACATCGGCATGGTCTTTCAGAGTTACGCACTCTATCCCCACATGACGATATTCCAGAACATCGCCTATCCGCTCAAACTGAAGAAAGTGCCGAAAAATGTGCAGAACGAGCAGGTGAGACAAGTTGCCAATGTCATGGGCATCGGCGAATTGCTCGATCGCCGGCCCGGGCAGCTTTCCGGCGGGCAGCAGCAGCGCGTCGCCTTGGGCCGCGCCCTGGTCAAAGAACCGGATGTGCTGCTCTTTGACGAACCGCTATCCAACCTGGACGCGCGCCTGCGGCTGACCATGCGTGGAGAGATCAAGCACCTGCAGAAGAATCTCGGCATCACCTCAATCTACGTCACGCACGATCAAGTAGAAGCGATGACAATGGCTGATCGCATCGCCGTGATGAACCGCGGTCACTTGCAGGCTTTTGATGCGCCCGACGAACTCTACGACCGGCCCAAGACGCGCTTCGTCGCCGGCTTCGTCGGCAACCCGCCGATGAACTTCCTCGATGTGGAGGTCTCGCAATCCAATGGGCATTTTCTCGCCGAAGCGGACTCGATTCAATTGCCGCTGGGCGCCGATCGCGGCGCGCCGCCGGCCGGGCACGGGGGACCCGTCGTCATGGGCATTCGGCCCGAAGACATTCAAATCGTCGAGAAGGGCGATGTGACTGGCGAGATATTTGTGGTGGAGCCGCTGGGGCGCGAAGACCTGATCGATGTGCGCGTTGGCCCCCATGGTTTCATCTTGCTCGCCGACACCGAAAAACAGCACCGCGCTGGCGAGCGCGTCTCGCTGAATTTCGATATGACGCAGGCGCAATTCTTCGACCCGCAGACAGAACGCTCGCTGCTTTGGCGCCAGTGAACATCAGCCGGCTGGATGCGCAACTGGAGAACCTTCGGCAGTCGGCGCCGCCTGACGCCGATTGCGCGCTCGCGCGGCGTTATGCCCCCGTCATCCAATTTGATGAGCGTGAGCCCTTCTTCCCCTCGGTCGTCGGTTATACGGTATTTCGGCAAAGCGCCCCATCTGACTCGTTTCCACGAGACATCCAACTGACGGAGAAGGTCGCCTTCGCCATTGAATACGCGATCTGGTGGGACTGGGATATTCAGCATCTCTATGAGCTGGAGCATATCTGGCTCTACGTGGACGGCGACGGGGGGATCGCGGAGGCCGAGGCGAGCTGGCACGGCCGCTACCACCAGATGCGCGACGAAGAGGGGCGTCTGCCCACCCGCGCCGGCCGGCTGGCGCTCTATTCCGAATCGGGCAAGCACGCTTTCGCGCCATCGCCGGGCTGGCTGGTGCAAAGAAAAGCGAAGACGCAAGCCGGTTGCGGCGCTCGCGCAGGCGCGATGGCGGTGCATGTCACGCCTCTCTTCGACGGCATCATTCTTGACGATACGCCTGTGAACAATCGACTGGTTCACACCTGGCTTGAGCGACAGCAATTTGAACCGAGCTTCGCCTTCAACAAGAGCTTCGACCTCCGTTCCACCATCTTTGTCGGCTGCGCGCAACTCCTCGAGTGGATACCGGCGCGCGTTTCCGCCTGGCTCGCCTACCTGGCCGCTACCATCCCGCCGGAAGGGCGGCGCGTCTTGCGCATCGCCCATCGTGGCGCATCGGCTTACGCGGCGGAAAACTCGCTGGCAGCCATTCGCGCGGCCGCTGAACTGGGCGCCGATATGGTGGAAATAGATATCCGCACGACGGAGGATGATGTGCCCCTTGTCATCCACGATAACAGCCTGAGGCGAACTCACGGCCTTGACGGCGATGTATCCGAATTTACGATGGAGGCGCTGCGCCAAATGACGGCCGCTGAGAGCCCGGTCATCAGCTTTGATGAAGCGCTCGACCAGTGCCGCGAGCTCGGCTTGGGGCTCTACCTGGATATCAAGCGCCTCACGAAGGCATCGGCTCGCGCCATGTTAGCGTCGCTGGACGGCCGGCATTATCTGAAGCGGACAATCTTTGGCTCGTTCCGCCCCGATTATCTCGCTGATATCAAGGCGGCGCGCCCCGACGCCAGGACGTCGATTCTGTTTGGCGCGGTCGATATCGACCCGGTGAAGCTGGCGCAATCCATCAAAGCCGATTACGTCCATCCCTGCTGGGAGAATCGCGCCGAGCAGCCGCATCGCCTACTGAAGCCCGATTGGATCAAGGCGGTGCGCAAGGCGAATCTGGGCATTGTCTGCTGGCACGAAGAGCGCCCGTCAGAGATTGCCGCCTTGAAAGCGCTGGGCGTCGATGCGATCTGCTCGGACAAGCCGGAACTGTTGTAAAGAATTTGAGCGAATGTGAGGCGGGCGATGACAGCGGATACCTTGTTTCCAACCAGCGTCATCGGCAGCTTGCCGCGGCCGAAGTGGGTGATCGATTTGCTGATCGCGCATCAAGACGGCTCGATTGACGATGAGGCTTTGGACGACGCCCTGGACAAAGCGATCAGTTTCGCGATCGGACTGCAGGAAGCGGCCGGCATCGACATCATTTCCGATGGCGAGTGGCGCCGGATCGGCTATTTCGAAGTCTTCGCCCAGATGGTCGATGGCTTTCAACAGGCGGAGTATCAGACGCAAGCGCTGGCGCCTGAGTTGCTGCCGGACACGGAGCTGTCTCCGCCGCAGCAATGGACCCTGCAAGAATTCAAACAGGCGCTGGTTGTGGAGCCGATGAATTACGCCCGCGCGATTGCCGCACAGGGCGCCGGCTTTCTTCAGGAAAGCACCGAGCGCATGACCAAGGTCGCCTTGCCGTCGCCGCACATGATCGGCGGGCGCCTCTGGCACGCGGAATACTCCAGCGACGCCTACCCGACACGCCGCGACTTCATTGAAGCCGTCATTCCGATCCTGCGCGAGGAAATCATCGCCTTGCGCGCTGCCGGCGTCGATGTGGTTCAGTTCGATGATCCCTGGCTCTGCTTTTTTGTCGACCCCGAACATCGTGCGAGATTTGACGACCCGGAGGCCGAGATCGAACGGGCGATTGATGACCTGAATCGCGTCCTCGCTGGCATCGACGGCCTTAAGACAGCGCTCCATGTCTGCCGCGGCAACCGCGCCCGCACCGTTTACGCCAGCGGCGACTACGAACCAATCATGCCCCATCTGCTGCGAGCCGATGTCGACCAACTGGCGATGGAATTCGCCGTGTCGCAAGCGGGCGATGTGGCGATCTTTGAGCGATTCCCCACCGACAAAGAGATCGGCTTGGGCGTGGTCGATGTGCGCGGCGAAATTGCCGATACGCCGGCGATTATCGTGGAGCGCGTCGAGAAGGCGCTGCGCTATTTAGAGCCGGAGCAGATCACGCTCAATCCCGATTGCGGCTTCGCGCCGACAAGCACCAACCCGATCTCGCTGGAAGAAGCCTATCAGAAGCTGAAGGCGATGTCAGAAGCCGCGGAGATCTTGCGTAAACGCTACACCTGAATATCCCCCCACCGCCCACGCAAAATACTTTGCGACCCGCAGGATTTAGCTCCCCTCTCGAAGTGCTGTGTCGGCGGTCAGTGTCGAAGGGCAATGTCGGCGGTCAGTGTCGAAGGGCAATGTCGGCGGTCAGTGTCGAAGGGCGATGTCTACGTGCCCTACGTGCCCTACGCGCACCCCTTGTGGGAGAGGGGGCGCGCCGCGTAGACACTGGCGGTCGGGCCTGAGGGCTACAGATCCGCCCCTAGCCGCAATCGCCAACGGTCGTCACATAATGGGCGCTGATCCAGCCGATCTCGCCCCGCAGCACCACCTGGAACCAGTCTGGCGTCCGCGCCAGGGCGTCGACCGTCTCGTTCAGCCAGCTCTTGATCGGACCGTTCGGGCTCTCGCGGAAATTGAGAATGTAATTCGGCCAGATTTGGCAGTTCGTCAGCGGCACCGACGGTATCGCCGTGGCCGCCGCGACGCTGCGCGCCCCCGCCTGCCCCAAGCCCGGAGGCGGCGTCGCCGTCGGCGCAACGGTATAATCTGGCTCGCCCGGCATCAGCACGACTGTGCCCGCCCGCGTGATGACGGCGCAGGTCTTGCCAGCGCGAAAATAGGACGACAGCGGCGTTTCCAGCCGCGGGCTGTAAGCCGCGTCTAGCAAGATCAACGAGCCGACGCCGGCGAAGCAGACCTCGGCCTCCACCCCCAGCGGACCCCAAATATCAATCGCGCTGCGGGCGCCGCGGTCCAGCACCGAACGCACGCCGACTCCCGCCCCCTGCACCTCGCGGAACTGGATCCACAGGCTGTCGCTATTGACCT
>JAPOWK010000155.1 GCA_026707665.1 Chloroflexota bacterium | reverse complement strand
GAAAACCCGGAAAACTTTCATACTGAACCGCACCATCTCACTACAGGACTATACACCTAGTTCACTGGGGAAGGGCCGGGGATGGGGTAAGACGTAGGGAAAACAGGCCTTTTGCAGTACCGGACAAGCCTTACAGTTTTCGCCACGAGAGACGCTTTTGACGTCTGATTTGGCGGTCGTTTGTGCGATTGCCTCAAACCTGTCCTGTCCCCAATGATGCTTCGGAGAGAGGGTTTGGGGGAGGGGTTGGATCAAAAGCCCGGCCGCTCAAACATCCTCCGCCCCAGCCAGCCAGTTCTCGGGAATCGCCACCGGCCCCTCCTGCCCGGTCACCGCCGCATACCAGCGCAGCATGCTCACGGCCCGCTCCGTCATCGTCGTCGCCGCCGCCTGCGCGCCCAGCCGCGCGTCAATCAAGACGCCGCCGCGCCCGCCTGATAGCTTCATCCGCAGCCGCCGCTTGCCGCCAAACGATAATCCGCGCCTCGCCTGAATGCGCAGCTCGACCGTCCCGGAATTCGCGACCGGCAAATGCCACATATCGCCCGCGCGGACTTCGCGCTCAATAACTTCACCGCTGTCTCGCCTTGCCCGTACCTTAAGCGCGCTCGTCCCGGTAGCAGCCCGTCCCGAAGCGCGCAGCAATGTGCCGACGTTCTCCAGCACATTGCCATTTGCCAGCTGTACAACCGCCGTCGGCGCAACGGAAGCTAATGCGCCCAACGCCGCCAGCGCGCCATGCGGATCCGACCGTACCTGCACGACGCCTTCGAGCGCCAGCGCATCTGCCAGCAGCATCATATCGAGCGCGCCCTGGCCGCTGCCGCTGAAAATGCCGCCCGCCACAATGATCAGGCTCACCCGCCTCCGGTCAAGCTGGCTCAACTCGCCCGCCATCATACGGATGCCTGCGCGCAGCAGAGCGTATTCAATATACCGATCGCGCATATCCAACGGCGCGCTCGCTGGGCGCAAGCCTTTGTTCAGCGCATACTGCGCGAGCTCGCCCTTGCGCGGATGGAATGGCAGCCAGCGCCCGATTTCTTCTTCTCCAATCGACTCCAGCGCCGCAGCCGCGCTGTGACCGACGCCAATATCGTTGCCAATGACGGATTGAACCAGGCCCTTCCGCCCCAGCGACAACATCGTTCGCGCGCTGCCGACGTCTATCGTCAGCACATCCTGCTCCCGCAATCGCGAGAAGAAAGCGGTCATCGTCTCGACCGGGCGCGCCGTCGGCACGATGCCGGAATCGGACGTCAATGCGATGCGCTGGAAGGCGTTACGGTGCCGCTTGACGCCATCAAAGTAGCGCCCCAAGGCCGATTGCACCGGCTCCAGCGCATCTCGTCCCTGCTGCCGGATATTGGGCGCAAGCAAGACTTCCACCTGCTGGCTCAGCATCTCGCGTACCGACGCTGCCAGGCTGCTGTTGCCGGCGTATAAGACTGCCGGTTTGCTACCCGGTGGCATCAGCGAAGCCGCTTCACGGACCAAGGCGAGCATCTCCAGCAGCACCGTGCTCGCCCCGCCGTCGGCGCCGCCAGTGATGACAATGATCTGCGGCCGGCTGTGGATGATTCGGTTCAGCCGCCCCCGCCCACTCAGGCCGTCCTCCAAATGCACCTCGGCGACGGCATCCAGGTAAAACGGGGCGATGGCTCGGCGCGCCGCCGCGATGCTGACCTGCGGATACAGCCCGACCAGCACCGCGCGCAGCGATGGACCGGCGCTGGTCGTCGTGAGGAAATAGTCCACGCCAACCCGATCCGCCTGCTCCGGGCAGATGATGCCTCCGGCCTCGTCAAAGAATCGCCGCCCAGTCGCCTCGCTCATCGATTGCAGAATCGCCGCCAGACCGGCCTGCGCATCATCCGTGGGCGCGCCAATCGTCGTGCGCCCCGATCCACTCGCGACCAGTTGATACCGGTCATCGACCTTGTCAAACAGCAGCGCGCGCGTATTCACGCTGCCGAAATCCGCGGCCAGGATGGAATGAATGCGCCGCTCGCTCATGTGGCGCCAAATTGAAATAGAAAGCTGACGCGCTCACTGAGAATCGTCAGGCTGGTCAAGATGGTTGAGGCGTAGACGGCAGCCAGAGCGGTTACGATGAACACCTTGCCAATATGACGGAATCCACGACCTAGCCGGCTCTGCCCCGGGCCGGCGCCGCTGTTCGCCCGCGTCTGATAATGAAAATAGAATAAAGCGGTCATCGTGCCGACGAATATGATCAGACTGTCCAGCAGCGCGCCGAAATCCGAGCTGAGGTCTTCGGGGATCGTAACGGTCGCGTGCAGCAGCGGAAACAGCGTGCCGCTCAGCGCGCCAACCACCGCCACCGAGGCGCCGACGACGATCACCACCGCGTAGACGCTATTGGTCAGCCAAGTCAAGGATCGAATCGGCTTCAGCAGCAGCAGCAATCCAAAGGTTAAGGCCGTGAAGAAAATAACGACATCAGCGGAATTGCCAAGCGTGGTCCAACTCGTCTCAGTATTCTGAATATCTTGCAGATATGGCAGGATCAAGCCTTCATAGCTGACGATCAGCGTGAAGGCGGCGGTCATACCGACGAAGATGTAGACAGCGATGCGATACAACACACCAACCAGGGGCAGATCTCCCAGGAGATAACTGAAGACCATGAGGGTCAAAACGAAACTGACGAGCGCAATTGCATTCTCTGTCATTTGTCTATCCGCGCCAGCCGCCGTCGGCCGCTCGCCGCCGCCGCAGGGCCCCAAGGGCATAAAAGATGTTGCCAACGGCGATAACCAACACAGCCGCCAGCGTCCCAAATGTCATCGCTCCCAAACGCGGGACTTCCTGTGAACGATCGCGCAGCAGTACGTATTCCGGAATATCGCCGGTTATCGGCGTGTTGACCTGGTAGTAGCGCGGACGATTCTTGCCCAGGCTCACGTCAAATTCCCGCCACAAGAAGACGCGCTCGTCCGGAATACGCGCCGACGCGCTCGACTGAGCCGCTTGGAAAGCCGCCATAGTCACCTCGTTGACTTCCACCAAAAACTCGGCGATCCAGCCTTCCAAGCCGTTCGACAGCGCAATCTGATACCAGCTTCCGTCGGCGTTGGCGCCGATGAGTTCAAACATATCGCCCGCGAGCGCCAATTGCAGAATGTCTTCGGCTGTGCTCGGTCCGCGCCGAATTCGCACTTGCTGCGGCGAGACAACCTCTACAACACGTATGTTGTCCGGTGTAGCCGTCGCGGCCGGCGGGACGGTCGCCTGCGGCGGCGCTGTATTGCTTGGGCGCGGCGTCGTCGTCGGCAGCGATCTGGCGGTCGGGCTCGGCGGTACGGTCGGGCTCGGCATTTCGGTTGGTGGCGGCAGCTCAGTCGCGGGCGCGCGCTCCACCTGCGCGTCCACATCGCTCGGCTGCTCATCTTGCGCGGCCGGCTCGACGGCGAGATCAACTCCAGTCTCATACGCGCCGGGCAGCAAGGGTCCAAAGTTGAGTTGCAGCTTTTCGCCGTAGGTGTAGGCATCGCGGTAACCGACCACCAAGCCGACGATCTCCTCCATGCTGTCGGCATACACTTGCGCCAGGGGCGCTGCCGCATAGCCGCTGGCGGCCAACAGGCGCGTGCTGCCGACCTCCGACACCACCTGCTCCGCCCAATTGCGCATGTCTTCCGCGCGTTCGGCAATCAACACGATAGCCGCCATTTCCTCCAGCGAGTCAAATTCCAGGCCCGTCAGCTCGCCCTTGTGAGATACCCGCGCGACATCCGCGAAGTTCTCGCTCAGTTCGCGCAACCCCAGCGAGCCGCCAGGCAAATAGCGCAAGATGAAGTAATCCCGGCCGCGCTGCAAATCGTTGCCGCTGGCAGCGACAGAACGGTTAATCGCGCGAATGATGTTCTGCGCATGCACGACCGCAATCGGATTGCTGCTGACGATGAGCGGCTTGGCGCGCTGCGCGACGATATGGCGCAGGAAAAGATCAGCGATTGCGTCCAACTCGCCGGCCGCCGCCGGCCCATATTCAAATGCCAGCAAGACATAATCATCGGCCGTCAGATTATCCAGCAGGTCGTACACGGTGGTCGGACCTGGCCTATCCTCGTCAAACTCTGAAGGCGGCAGTTGTCCCTCCGAGAAGTTTGAGGAGACAAATGGCAAAGACACCATCAGGCACAGAACGGCGCTGCCAATCAGCCTCGGAACCGCACTCAGCGAAAACAGCGCCCCGCTCGGCAAGAAACGGCGCCCGCCCGTCGCCTCCGCTTGCCCGGCGCCACCGACAATGTCCTTCAGCAGTTCAACCTGCTGCTCCTGCGCCTTGGAAAGCGCCGCCGCACTGATCACGCCACCCGGCTTGTGCAAGATCTCGGGACTCACCAAGACCTCATCCACATCGTAGAGCGCCTGCCCCGAATCCGCCTCTGCTTGCGAACCAGTGGCCGCGCGCTCGCGCAATGAGCGAAGACGATCGTCCAATTCTTCCAGTGGGCGTTCATCCTGCAGTCCCAGGAGATCGGGCGCCGTCGGCGCTTCAAGTGCTGAATCAACACGCCCTCTGCCCGGAATAGAAAGGCGCGGCAAGCGGGGCAGCCTCGACAATCCCGGCAAGCGTGGCAGGCGCGGTCGACCAGGCATACGCGGGCGCCCGGGCAACCGCGGCAATCCGGGAGCGCGTGGCAGAAAACGGCGAAGACCACGGCGCGGGCTTGGCGCCGGTGCGCTCTCTTCCGGCTCAGCGTAATCCAGCCAGTTGAACTCTTCGCTCATGCTCAGTAATTCCTAGCAAGCAGTGAAAATACTTGCCGCAAAAAAATACTCAGAGCAATATCGAAAGTCTGTACGGGCGAGCGGCGGTCAGTTTCCACGCAACCCGGTGGCTCCTCCAAAATTGTCAGAGATTTCCAAACACAATAGGTAAGACATTGTTAGTTCGACCTGAATCAACTATCTGCTAACCGCGATAGGCACGGTCCTGCCCCAGCAGGGCGCGTACACCGGCGACGACGCTGCCCAGCGCGATGCCGAGCAGAATCGCCCGCGCGCCAGCGCTGACCGGAATCGCCATCAGCCAGTCACTCCAGGCTTTGACCGGCGCCAGTTCCGCCAACGGCAAACTGCCGAGGAGCACAATCAGCACAAGCGCAACAAAGAGCAGCCCCCAAATGTCTGCCCGCTTTTGCATCACGCGCGAACCGCCAAGCGCCAGCGACACGAACAGCAGCGCCGCCAATGCCGATTCAATTGGAACCTGCACCGCTTCCAATAGCGACGCGTCGCCCTTATTCGTGATGGACCAATACATCGTGAAAGCGAAACTCGCCAGCATAACGGCGCTGTAAATCTTCCCCCGCGCCAACCGCCCGACGTGCACAAAAAGCAAATTGGCGATGCCAATGACAATGCTGACGGCAATCACAATGGCGACCAGCCGCAGCAGCACATCGCCCGGCAGCGCCAACCGGCGCGCAAGCTCGTCGCTGCCCGGTCCCGCGCCAAATAGCGCCGGATTATCGCCCAAAAGCAAACTGAGAATAGTCGTGACGCCAACGACAAAGGCGACGAATGCTGCCATGCCCGCCGGACCCATCGCCTAGCGCCTCCGATAAGTGATGGCGCCCAGCACAATGAGGACCGCCGCGATAACCGCAACCAGCGGCCAACTCAATAGGGGCAGCTGTTTGCTAAACTCCAGCATGAGCAAGACGGTCGCGCCCAAGATGATGAGACCGCGCCAAACATCAAGAATCGCAGCGTCGGCCCGCCCGCCCTCATCTTCCGATACAGCGCTCGGCGCCGCGAACAGTTCTTCACCGATGAGAACATGATCAGCCATCGCAAAAGCGACCGCCTGCCCATCCAGCCTTTCGCTGACCGCCAGGCTCGGCTGCCCGCGCTGGTCCGCGCTATCGAGCATCAGCGCCAACTCCGCGCCGAAACGCCCCGCCAAGATATGCGCCGCCGGCTCCTCAACCGCGGCTGATGCCGCCACCGCGCCCGCATAAGCGAGATCAGGCGGATACCACTGCACGCTCGAAAGCGTGTTTCCCGGTCGCCAGGCGCGCCGCAGCACGTCGTGCCCCAGCGGAACCGTCGCCGGCGCCGACATCGTCACAGTCGGCGACATATCGCTGGCATTGGCGCGCGCGATGACATGATGAAAGAACTCGGCTCCCGCCAGCGCCGCCGGTGTATGGTCCCCGCCGACGCCGGCCGCGCCAAACGACAGATGCAAGGGCAAATTCGATTCAATCCCTTGCGTGATCCATTGCGGAATCTGATCCATGCCCGCCAACTGCCGCTGCATCCGCCGCCGGGCGCGCCGCCGACCGAAGAAACGCGCCGTATACACCAACACAACGGTGATGGCGACAAAGAGGACGCTATAAACCTGAACTGTCGTTTCGTCCAAGTGGCTCACTCCGCTCGGTCGTCAGCCAGCAGCGCCCGCAATTCGCGCAAGCCATCCGGCTCTTCCAGCAGTTCAGCCAGCTCGCCCAGCGCCGCGCCGCCGGGCCACAAATTCGCCAGCGGCTGCGCCACCAGCAGACCCTGCGCCAAGACCGGCGCCAGCGGCTCGCAAGCCTCCAGCACAGTCAACAGAAACGGCGCTTGACCACGCCGCTTGGCCGCTTCAATCCAGCCGGCAATCTCGCTCCGCCCGTTCATAAATGGCAGTATAGCATCGTTCAGAATTGCTCATCGCGCGCGCGGGGATGACTTTGCCTGGCGCTGTCGCTAGCGGGCTAGAATGGTAGCATGCGCTCCTCGGTGACTTCACTCAAACTCGGCGCCGTAGGTCAGTGTCTACGCGACCATCGATGGCAAAAGAAAAAGAGACCTCTGCGGTCTCTGTGTTCTCTCACTTCCTCGGCGGTCAGTGTCTACGCGACCTGTGTTGAAATAGGAGTCCGGCGCTCACTCTTTGACGAAGCCCGCCGGCGGCTTGTTGTAGGGGACTTGCAGATGCTCAATGATGGCGTCCAGCTTCCGCGAATTTTCAAGGATCATCTCCCTGTTCTCCGCAACCATCTCCGTCAAGCCCAGTAGCGCGGCTTCGAAACTGTCCACCTTGTCAAACAGCTCATCCTGCGCGTCCTGCAAGGTCCGATATTCACCCTGAATGCGCTTGAATCGAATGTCGGTTGTCGCCATGCCGCCTCCTTGATCCTGTACGCCAGTATAATTGCGCCATATTAAGGTGCCAAGTGTATGAGACAACAGTTCTTCATCACCTCTGCGCCTATGTGGCCAACAACTCTCGGTGACCTCGCCAAAACTCGGTGTACTCGGTGGTAAAAGAAACCTCTGTGACCTCCGTGTTGCCTCCCTTCCTCGGCGGTCAGTCTCCACGCGACCTGTGGTGAAGAAAAGTCTCCCCCTATTTCAATGGGGGGAGATTTAGAGGGGGGTAAAATGAAACCAGCCACAAGTCAAGGAGAAGCACCATGTTCCAGGGTCTCAGAAACAGCGCCCATGGCGTCGCCGACGAATTCAAGAAATTCGTCATGCGCGGCAATGTCGTCGATCTCGCCGTCGGCATCATCATCGGCACCGCCTTCAAAGGCATCACCACCTCCCTCGTCAAAGATGTCGTCACGCCACCCATCGGGCAGCTAACCGGCGGGCTCGACTTTTCCCATTGGGTCATCCCGCTCGATTGGCTCAACCTCGGCCGTGACGCCGCCGAAGTTGCCACCATCAACATCGGCAACTTCGTCAATGTTGTCATTGACTTCCTCATCACCGCCATCGCCATCTTCTTCCTTATCAAAGTCGTCAACAAGCTTGATGAAGCCGTCGACGAAATTGGCGACCTGCTCGATGGCGACGAGGAGGAAACCGCCCCCGAACCTGAGCCCGAACCGGAGCCAGAGCCAGAACCAGAGCCCGAACCCGAGCCGACAACGGACGAAAAGATTCTCGAAGTCCTGGAACGCATCTCAGCCCAATTGGACGAACGGTCTGATGGATCGGAGCGAATCAGCGCGAAGTGACCCGGAGACCGCTAGCGAGTCTCGCCTTCCTTAGCTCGCTGGGGAAGGGGCCGGGGGGATGGGGTTGCTAGCAGGACAAGGCATGACAGCCCCGCCACAATCGAATATACTCTTGGCGGTCTCCCCTTCCGGCGGGTTAGTGTCTACGCGACCCCTAGCTCGCTGGGAATTCCACCCCCCGTCGAGCGGGGGGACCGAGGGGGGAACTAGGCCCGGGGATGGAATTATTAACCGAAGGAGAAACCAAACATGTCCGACGACAAGATCAAAGACGCGCTGCGCATGATGCCCTACGGCTTCTACGCCTTCACCACCAACAACGGCAAAGAAGTCAACGCCATGGTCGTCAATTGGGTCTCGCAGATGTCCTACGCCCCGCGCCTGCTCGCGGTCGGCATTCAGAAGTCCTGCTATTCGCGCGGCTTGCTCGAAGCTGGCGGCAGCTTCGGCTTGAACCTATTCCTCCAAGCCGATTCCGATGCCATCATGGGCATCACTAGCGGCCGCGCCAAGAAACCGGAAAAAATGGAAGACGCCAATTTCAGCGCCGCGCCCGAGACCGGCGTGCCCGTGCTGGAAGGCGCCGCCGCGTACATCGAATGCAAAGTGACGCAAATTGTCGATGTCGGCGGCGATCATGACATCGTAGTTGGCGAAGCGATCCACGCCGACGTCATGAAAGAGGGCGCTCCACCCGATGTTCTCTCGCTAACCCAGCTCGGCTGGAGCTACGCCGGCTAGCCCGCCATCTACGTCTGTACGCAGGGGCGGGACGATGGCTCGCCTGCCGCCGATCACCCGAATCGCTCGACATTTCTCCCCTTCCGGCGGGTCAGTGTCTACGCGACCCCTAATTCATTGGGGAAGGGGCTTGGGGATGGGGTGAATCCGGCAACTCCCCCGTCCGCAGAACCGCCAGTAGCCGCCCAGTCAAACGGTCCAGGCTGTGCTCGCGCAGAACATTTTCGCGCAGTTGCCGCCCAATTCCGACGCGTTCTTCATCCGAGAGCGCGCTTAGCCGGTCCAGCCGTTTGCGCAAGCCAGCGACATCTTCCGGGTCCCGTGTCAGCAGCATATCGGCGTTTTCACCCAACAGGGGCGTAAACGCGGGATTGCAGACGATGGTCGGCACGCCACAAGCCATGCTCTCCAAAGCCGCCTTGTCAAATAGACCGACCGGACTCATATTGACCGCGATCATCGCCCGTCGATACCAATCGCGAACTTCGGCTGCCATCAAATCTCCCGTGAACTGGCAGCGCTCCTCCAGCGCAAGCTCGCGCGCCTTCTCCACAAGCCTGCGCTCATAGTCCCTGCTGTGGCTCAACTGTACACCACCGATCAGCGCCAGGCGCGCCTCCGTGCCGGCGACCGCCGCCAGGGTCGTCGCCTGGTGCTTGATCGCCGCCAGCCGCCCCACCTGCACCACCAAAGGCCGCGTCTCATCGTCGATCTCGACTCCGTGCCAAGGTAGACCTGCTCCCTTCCCTCCTTGTGGGACATCCGCCCCCCCTTGAGCGGGAGGACCGAGGGAGTCTGGTGCTGTGGATAGGGGGGCAGGCGAATAAAATTCAGTATCGATACCGTGCCCAATCACGCGCAGCTTCTTCGTATGATAAGGAAAGCTGGTGGCATCGGCGCTGACCGCTCTCCAGGACATCGCCAAACCCAACCGCAGCTGTGCCGACCGCTGACGATGCGTATACCAGAGCACCGTCCGAATCCCGCGCGCGCTGAGAAATGGTCCCGCCAAGCCAGCGAAGAGCGGCATCATATGCGCAAAACAGGCGTCGTATTGGTGCGCCGCCAACAATCGCAGCAAATGGCGATAAAAGCGGGCGACCCGCGCCGCCTTGCTTAATCCGCGCTCCCGCCCGACAGAAAACACGCGCACGTTCCCCGGCAGGTCATACGCGCCACGATACATCGTAATGACGTCAATGGACTCACATTGGGCCGCCAACCGGCGAATCCAAACGCAGGCGAATCCCAGCACCGGGTCCGTCTCATCGGTCATCAGATTGAAGAGCAGAAGTCGCACTAAACGCCCGCCGTGCAAGGCTTTACACATTGTGCTATAATTGCCATTGCTTACGCATTGCCTCTACTCTGAATGGCAACTGATTTTGCCCAAGAAGAAGAAGCACAGCCTAAGTTTCAAACACCGTAACCGTTTTCACTACGAGACGCCACTGCCGGTTGACCTTGCCCTGGAACGCTTGCAGGCAATGTCGACTCAAGAAACGAGCTACTTCAGCGATACTGAATCCTACCGAGTTTCGTTCTGGCGCTCGCGCGATTCGATCCATTTTGAAATCCGCGTAATGTCCAGCTGGCTATGGACGCCAGCAACGCTAAGTGGAATCATCAGTGGTCACATCCGTGAAGTTGACCCGACGCGCACGCTGATTGAGGGTGACATGCGAATCCCGACTCATATTCTGGCGATTGGAATCTCCTTCGTGATAATATTCGCAATCGGCACACCGCTCCTATTTTTCAGCGGACATTTACCCGTTGAGCAGTTGATGTTAGTCGTCGGTGCGTCTATTTTCGGCCTAATCGCGTTCATTCTCGGCAAGAACGACTCCCACCCGGCCATCTACCGACTTAATGCCTGCATTCAACCGCAGGCCGGCGACCCGGATCTGATCGCCTTGCGCCAAAAGCAGCACCGTGATCAATTGACCAACGAATTGCCCGCCGCCCCATCTGCAAAAGCGACCCAGCCCGCCGAGGACGTTCAAGAGCGCGGATAACCCAAGCCGTCAATCGCTTCCGCCGCGGCCAAGTCCTTCGCTGTAATCTTGCTGCCCGCGTCATGCGTCGTGAACGCCACCTTCACGCGCCGCCAGCCGATGACAAGATCCGGGTGATGATTCAAGCCCTCGGCAATCACCCCCACGCCCGATGCGAAGGCCAAGCCCGCGAGATAATTTTCGAAGCGGAATTCCTTCACCAATTCATCGCCATCCCGCGCCCAGCCATTCAGTTTGGCGAGACCCGTCCTGATTTCCGCATCGCTCAGCGCATTAGCCATGATTCCCCGCTCCTCTCCGATATCCAGTCTAAATCTATCACATCTAGACGCCGCCAGTACGGACGACTCAGTAGTACCATTTTACTTGTGAAAAAGCCTGCCCGGCTCAGCAAGCTCCCCTTCCTTAGCTTGCTGGGGAAGGGGCCGGGGAATGGGGTAGAACAAGCGCGTTAGCATGACCTACTGGGAGACAGCGCTAAAATACTGTTTCGCAGCAGCAGTGACAACCATCCCCCGCAGACGTCGCCGGCGCATAGCCCGCTGTACCATATTCCACTCCCAGCAGCGCCGCCATCTCCGGCAAGCGCGCCAACAGAGCCGCGCCCGGGCACTCCGTCGCCTTGTTGAATTGACGATGACCGGCCACATGACTAAGCGCAAGCTCGGCGACGAGCCAGCTTCCCAGCGCCACCGTCCCTTCCCACTGCGCGGCCGCGGGCGCCGCGAAGCGAAAGTCGCCTAACAGACAGACACCAACGCTGCCGGTGTTATAACCCCCGGTATGAACGCCACGCGCGGCCAGGTCACGCCCTTCATAAATCGTCCCGTCAATGTCCACCATGAAATGATAGCCGATGTCGGCCCACATTCGGTCTTCGCGGTGCAGGCGCTGCACTTCACTCAAGGTAGCCAGGCCATCGGCCTCATAAAAGGAACTGTGATGCAATATCAAGGTCTGGTAGCTGTCGCGCAAGTCACCTTCATATACATACCAACCCTCGGGATTGCCGCTTCGCTGATAGAAGCCGTGCTCGTTGCGCGCCTGATGATTGATCGGCAGCGCGCCCCATTCCGCCCTGCTGACAATCGGCGGACGGACGTTCGTCGGCGAGGCGACCGGCGAATCATCGCCATGCGGCAGGACCACCACGCGCGGTCGATTCCGCAGAAAAGCCATCGCCACACCGCCAGCACAAAATCCGCCGGCCAAAGCCAGCCCTTGAATCATCTTCCGCCTACTGGGTCCGCGCGGCTTGCGATGGCTCCGCCGGGTCATTCGATCGCTCGCTCCGAAGTCGGGTCACGCTTCCCGAATAGTATAGCCGACGTGGCGCGAGTAGCTCACGTCTCGTGCAATTGCTCTGCCAATCCCAACTGCCGAACGCGTATGCTTGTAAACTGCACTTACGGAAGTTATTCTATCAGTCCGGATTCGAAGAATGGACAAATGCAGCCAGTGTCGGATGACAGTTTCTTCGTCGTAATCGAAGGCATTGATGGCGCGGGCAAAACCAGCATCGCGCGGGCGCTTAACAACATTTTGCGACAGACGCTCGGCGAGAATGTCCTGCTGACTGAAGAGCCCCACAACGCATCGCTTATGGGCACGGAGATTCGCAGCGCGCTAAGACGGGAGCGCGAGCTAAGTCCTGTCGAGTTGGCGCAGGCATTTGCCCTTAATCGAAGCAATCACCTTAAAACCCTTATCGATTGCCATTTGCAGAAAGAACAAGCTGTTGTAATTTGCGACCGCTACCTGCTATCGTCGCTGGTGTATCAGACGCGCGATGACATTACGTTGGAAGACGTCTACCAAATCAACCGCTGGGCGCGCATGCCCGACTTGACCATCGTGCTGCAGGTCTCCGCCCACGTCGCTTACCAACGAATGGATGAGCGCAGCAGAAACGCGCGCGAACTGTTTGAGAATGACTTGCCGACGCGACTGAAGAAATATCGAGCCGGGATCGCGCTTTTGCGCGCAAAGGGCCATAACATCATCGAGATCGATGGCAATGGCGAAATCTTAGATGTGTTCGATTCGGTGGTCGAAGCGGTCAAACGGAACAAGCCAGAATGGCTGCGCCTACAGCCGCCGCTGCTAATGGAGTGATTATGCGCGCGCGCCACTAGCAATATAGAGCGTACCTCGACCAAATCGACAAAATCCTCGACGATTCCACTTGACAATCGCACACCTGTTCTATAGACTGGGAGCATGGCCGGCCGTCTCGTCTCCGAAACCCTGACCAAACTCTCGCAAATGGGCGATGTAACCCTGCATGAACCCGCCGGCGACAGCCCCCATTCCGAGCGTAAGCGCCGCTCGCGAAAGCAAGAGTTCAACCTCAACGACTGCATCGCCAACCTCAGCACGCCCCGCGGTCCCAAGCCGGTTCTGAAATCGATGATGACCACCGCCTGCGAACGCAACTGCAACTACTGCGTCTTCCGCGCCGGGCGAGCCAAAACCAAACGCGTCACCTTTTCCCCCGATGAAATGGCAGCCGCCTTCGAGACGCTGGAAGGCAGCCGCAAAGTCGACGGCCTCTTTCTCTCTTCCGGCATCATCAAAGGCTCGGTGACCACCCAGGACAAGATCATCGATACCGCCGACATCATCCGCAATAAGCAGCGCTACCGTGGTTATATCCACCTCAAAATCATGCCCGGCATTGAATACGATCAACTATACCGCTCCATGCAATTGGCCGACCGCATCTCGATCAACCTCGAAGCGCCGACCAGCGAGCGCTTGGCCGCCCTGGCGCCGAAGAAGATCTTCGTCGAAGAACTGGTACAGATGCTGCAGTGGGCGGAGCAAATCCGACAAGATCGCCCACACGAAAGACTAGCCAGCAGCGTCACCCAATTTGTCGTCGGCGCCGTCGGCGATACCGACCTGGAATTGCTGTCCATGAGTGACAAGCTTTACAGCCAGGCGAAATTGGCGCGCGTCTATTATTCCGCGTTCAGCCCAGTACCCGGCACGCCCTTTGAGAACCTGCCCGCGGCAGAAGCGATACGTGAATTCCGCCTCTATCAATCAAGCTTTCTCCTGCGCGACTATCAATGGGACGTCGAAGAATTGCCCTTCCTGCGCGATGGAAATCTGCCTACCAATGTCGATCCCAAGCAAGCCTGGGCGGATGAACACTTGCTGCACCAGCCGGTAGAAATCATGTCAGCCGAACGCGAAAAGCTTCTGCGTATTCCGGGCGTCGGCCCCGTCGGCGCCAATGCCATCATTAGCGCGCGCCGTCGTGGCACGCTCTCAGAGTTGCTGCATCTCAAGCAAATCGGCATCCGCAGTCCGCAGACGGTCGCCAAATACATCCTTCTGAATGGTCGCCGGCCAACGCGTCAACTCCGCCTTTTCTGAGCCCGCTGCGCCAATCAGGCAACACACCTATCGTTGTCAAGCGCTTGAGCCTCAACTAAGATGGCCGCTCTTATTCTCCTTACACATTTACCGTTGGGGCATCGACCTATGAGACTCTATGGACCCTTGTTTCTCCTCATTGCCACATTTGTCTTTCCCAGCGTGGGCAGCGTCCAAGATGACTTTCCTGATGGTACGGCGATCAGCCTGCTCCAATGGAAACACTTCGTGCCAAGCTATGACGAATGGTTCGACCGCTACGTCCAAGACTGGGGCAAAGCCAACAAGGTGGCGGTAACTGTCGATCGCGTCAATTTCGTCGAGCTGCCATCATCGCTGGCCGCGGAGATCGACGCCGGCCAAGGACATACCATCATTGAACTGCCTTCGTCGCCCGCCTCATTCCTCGCCGGCCTGCACGATCTGGGCGACATCAACGCGCAAGCGGCCGCCCAATTTGGCGCTAGGCTTGACTTCTGTACGGCGGTTTCCTACCTGCCTGATAGCGACTACTTTTTCGGTTTTGTCGTCGGCTATGGGCTCAACCACGGCAACTATGACATCGAATTGTGGACGGAAGCTGGCTATCCAAACGGACCTGCAACTTACGAAGACCTGCTCCTGGGCGGACGGGCGATCTATGAATCGACCGGCATTCCAGTTGGCATTGGCATCAGCCCGGAAATCGACAGCGAAATGGCGAACCGCGAAG
Source organism: Chloroflexota bacterium (assembly GCA_026707665.1). Lineage (GTDB taxonomy): Bacteria > Chloroflexota > Anaerolineae > Aggregatilineales > Phototrophicaceae > UBA6055. The sequence goes on along the minus strand of JAPOWK010000155.1, from coordinate 15,914 downwards.
TGATTTGGAGCTTTGGCGGCAGCGTTCAAGACGAAAATGGCGAAGTCGTCTTTAACAGCCCAGCCACGGTCGCAGCGGTCAACTACCTGGCGCAACTGCAAAACGAAGCCATGACCGACGAAGTCTTCGGCTGGAGCGGCGCCAGCAATAACCAGGCGCTGGTCGCCGGCGAAGTCAGCTTCATCCTCAACCCCGATTCCGCCTACCGCAGCTTGCAGAAGATCGACGCGGCCGCCGCCGCCAACATTGGATTCACGCCTGCGTTGCAGGGTCCAGCGGGCGCATTTGGCGGCACACACGTATTCGTCAGTGTCATCCCCTCCTATGTCACTGACGCCGAACTGGCAGCCGCCAAGAAGTTCCTGCTCGATTACACCGCCAATTACGCGGACGTCACCTACAACAGCCAGCTATTCAACCTGCCCTGCTATCCCGCCACCGTGACCGCGCTGCCGGATTGGTTCGAGAATGACCCATTCGGTTCAGAACCAGCGAACAAATTCGCCGTCTTGAAGACCGCCATCGACCGCTCGGTCAATTTCGGCTTTCCCGGCTATAGCAGCCCGGCAATCGCGCAAGTCTATGCCGAACACATCATCCCCAACGTGATTGCCCAGGTCGCCCTGGGCGAAGCCTCTGCCGAAGAAGCCGTCGCCCAAGCCCATGCGCGCATCGAAGAAATATTCGCGGACTGGTCCAGGCGTGGCCGCAGGCCTTAACTTGCAAATGGTAGAGGCGTCTCGGCAAGACGCCCGCCAGAATCCAAACGCATGTAGGCAAGACTTCTACTGCGCCCGTTATGACGCTTTCCCGATAAATCCACCCCTCCCAACGACAAGACCTGTTGTCAAGCTATCCGCTGTTCGCTAAAATCAAGCCTTGATGGTAGCCGTCCGGCTATTGAAACTGCCTTACACACAAAAAGGAGACAATTTCATGAATCGCGCAATCCGTATTCTGCTCTTGCTGAGCCTGCTCGCGCTGCTTGGCATCGGCGCTGCCGCCCAAGGCGACTACGCCGAAGGCACCGAAATCAGCCTGCTCCAATGGAGCCACTTCGTGCCCCGTTACGATGAATGGTTCGATGAATACGCCGCCGAGTGGGGCGAAGCCAACGGCGTCGGCGTCACCGTCGACCACGTCAATTTCACCGAATTATTCTCCACCCTCGCCGCCGAGATTGACGCCGGCGACGGCCACACCATCGTTGAGGTGCTATTCTCGCCCGCCGCCTTCATTGACGGCCTGCATGACCTTGGCGATATCAATGCGGCCGCGGCCGAAGCGCACGGCGAGCGCGCCTCTACCTGCCAAGCCGCCTCCTACCTGCCGGTCGTCGATACCTACTACGCCTACACCCATGGCTACGTCCCCGATCCCGGCGATTATGACATCGCCCTCTGGACCGACGCCGGCTACCCGGAAGGTCCCAAGACCTGGGACGATCTGCTGGAAGGCGGGCGCGCCATCTTTGAAGCGACCGGCATCCCGGTCGGCATCGGCATGAGCCCCGAGCTCGATAGCCGCATGGCCAACCGCGCCGCCATCTGGAGCTTCGGCGGCAGCGTCCAGGACGAGAACGAAAATGTCGTGCTCAATAGCGAAGAGACCATCGCCGCCGTCAAATACCTGGCGCAGCTGCAAAACGAAGCCATGACCGACGAGGTCTTCGGCTGGACCGCCGCCAGCAACAACCAGGGTCTGATCGCCGGCGAGCTCAGCTACATCCTCAATTCCAATTCCGCCTATCGCAGCCTGCAAAAGATCGACGAAGCGGCCGCCGCCAATATCGGCTTCACCAGCGCCCTGGCCGGTCCCGCCGGCGCCTGGGCTTCGTCACACGTCTGGCAAATCTATGTCATTCCCGAATACGTCGAGGGCGATGAATTGGCAGCCGCCAAACAATTCATCCTCGATCACACCGCCAATTACAGCGACGCGACCTATCACAGCGAACTCTACAACTTCCCCTGCCACGCCAGCACCGTGCCCGAGCTGGATGGCTGGCTGGAAGAAGATCCCTGGGGTTCCATGCCGCCCAATAAGTTCGAAGTGCTGAAGACTGTCAACGACTGGTCGGTCCACCTCGGCTTCCCGGGCGTCACCAACCCCGCCATCAGCCAGGTCTTCGCCGAAAGCGTCATTCCCAATATGACCGCCAAGGTCGCCCTGGGTGAGCTAAGCGCGGAAGAAGCGGTCGCGCAGGCGCATGAACGCGTCGAAGAAATCTTCAACGAATGGCGCGCCCGCGGCATGGTCGGCGGCAGTTAACCCCATCCCCCCAACCCCCTTCCCCAGTAAACTGAGGAAGGGGGAGCAAGGCTTAGCAAACATGTAGGTTTGGCCAGCAAACCAGCATATCCTGATTGGAAAAGAGCAACCGACTCGCTCCAGGTCTCCCCTTCCCTAGCTCGCTGGGGAAGGGGCCGCGGGATGGGGTGAAAGAACTCCCAAGAGCGATAATGTTTGATTAATGTACCTACTAGTGAATCCTAACTCGGAATAACCTACAAGCTCGTCATAAGACACCCCTTCCCTAGCTCGCTGGGGAAGGGGCCGGGGGATGGGGTGTGGAAATGGACAGTGCAGAAAAGCCAATCACGCACACTGAGCGCGCCATTTACGGAGACATAGAGGATCGCGCTCGTTCCATGCGCAAAAGCCCCACGCCTGCCGAAGAAAAGTTGTGGCGCCGAATTCGCAAGAAGCAGGTAAGTGGATACCGCTTTCGCCGGCAGTATGCTATATCACGCTATATCACCGACTTCTATTGCCCAGAGGCTAAACTGGCAATTGAACTCGACGGCGATATTCACGGTGCGAAAGGGCAAGCGGAATATGACGAAGACAGACAACTGTACTTGGAAGAATTAGGTCTAAGCGTACTACGTTTCACAAATGATCAGGTCATTAACAATACGGATGCAGTTGTCGATATCATCAGAAAGTGGCTCACTCGACATGCCGTGCCCCGTCCCGCGTGGCGTGGCAGGAAATAAGCGCCAATGTCCATCGTCCAAATCAGCGGACTGAAAAAATACTTCGACGCCGTGCGCGCCGTAGATGGCGTCGACCTCGCTATTGACCAAGGCGAATTCCTCGTCATACTGGGTCCATCCGGCTGCGGCAAAACGACGCTGATGCGCATGATCGCCGGCTTGGAAAAGCCCACCGCCGGCCAGATCGAAATCGGCGGCGAAGATGTCACCGAGCTCCCCCCGCGGAAACGAGGCGTCTCGATGGTCTTCCAGAGCTACGCCCTCTACCCGCACATGAATGTCTTCAACAACATCGCTTTCCCCCTGCGCGCGCAGCGCCGCGAGCTGAAGTTCGACAAGCGCCAGATCCGCGAAAAAGTGGTGAACACCGCGCGCCTGCTGGAAATCGATATGCTGCTCGACCGGCGCCCGCGGCAGCTATCTGGCGGCCAACGGCAACGCGTCGCCATTGCCCGCGCTATGGTCACGCAACCGGCCGTGCTCCTGCTGGATGAGCCACTCTCAAATCTCGACGCCAAGCTGCGCGCCAACGCCCGCGATGAACTCAGGGACTTTCAGCGCTCATCCAATATCACCGCCGTCTTTGTCACTCATGATCAAATCGAAGCGATGGGCTTGGGCGATCGCATCGTCGTCATGTCCGAGGGCAAGATCCAGCAGATCGGCAGTCCCCAGCGCATCTATGACGACCCGGCAAACGAATTCGTCGCCACCTTTCTCGGCTCGCCCAGCATGAATATCCTCAGCGCCGATCGCTTTCGATTCGGCTTCCGCCCGGAGCACTTCCTGCCGAAAACATTGCACGACAATCCGGAAAACTCGCGCATCTTTCACTACTACGTCAAACGCGTTGAATATCTCGGATCCGACCGTTTGGTCTACGGCTACGTTCGCGGGCACGACAAGGACCTGACCCTCGCCAAAGTGCCGTCAAACGTGCGCGTCTCCCTCGACATAGAAGGCGACTACGAATTCGCCGTTCACTACCGCGACATCAAGTTCTTTGACCTGGAATCGGGCCGGCGCATTGAGCAGCAGAACCTGGCAAAGGTCCGCTGATGTTCCGCCTCGCCTATCCGCTGGACAACCGGCGCTTCGTCGGTTTGATCTTCCTGTCGCCAGCGTTGCTATACATCGTCCTCCTCGTGGGCTTCCCGTTCTTGCTGGCGATCGCCTTTGGCTTCTCCGATGTCACCGTGGGGGACACCAACCTCAATTTCGTCGGATTGCAAAATTACCTGGCGGTCTGGGAAAACGATATTTTCCGCCAAGTCTTCGAAACCACCATCCGCTTCACTCTTGTCTCGCAAGTCTTCATCCTGATCTTCGCCAACATCCTCGCCGTCATCTTCACCCAGAACTTCACCGGCAAGTGGTTCGCCCGCTTCATTTTCATCCTGCCCTGGGCGACGCCGGTTTCGTTGGCGATGATCGGCTGGCTCTGGATGCTCGATACCAAATACAGCCCGATAGATTATTTGTTGCTGCAAACTGGCTTCCTCGGTCCCAACGGCATCTTGAGCAATAACCGCAACCTCTTCTGGCTGGCCACACCCGATCTATCGCAAATCAGCGTCATCTTCGTGCAAGTCTGGCGCATGACCCCGCTGGCGACGGTGATCCTGATGGCGGGTCTGTCATCCATCCCCACCGACATTCTCGATCAGGCCGAGGTCGATGGCGCCCGCTTCATGCGCGCCCTACTGCAAATCAAGCTGCCGCTGATCCTGCCTATCATGGTCATCGCCCTGCTCTTTAGCATGATCACCATGTTCGGCGATATGACCGTCGTTTATGTACTCACCCGCGGCGGACCGGTGGATTACACGCGCGTCCTGGGACTGTACTCCTTCCAAGTCGGAATCGAAGGCGGTAACCTGGCGCAAGGCGCCGCCATATCGCTCTTCGCCTTCCCCCTGCTGCTGGCGATGGCCATCTTCATGCTGCGCACCGCCAGCCGCGCCGAGGTGCAGTGATGGGCGCCCTCGTTTGGATTCTGCATAACTTCTGGTCGCTGCTGGTCGCGCTCGTCCTGGTATTAGTCGGGCTGCGCATCGCCTGGCGATTGCACAAATACGGCGCCACCCGCGCCGAGCTCACCTATATCCTGCGGCGCAGTCCCTTTTATCTCGTCGTATTGACTTTCTGCTTCTTCGCCGCCGCCCCCTTCCTGATCATGTTCATGCATACCTTCAAAACCGATGGCGATCTCTATCGCCGCCCTCAACCCTTCATCTTCCGCCAAGACCCAACGCTGGAACATCTGGACGCCCTCTTCAACAACACCGCCTATCTTGACTTCATCCGCAACTCGGTCGTCGTCGGGCTGGCCGTGGTGGTCATCACCCTGGCTCTTTCGCTGCCAGCCGCCTACGCCCTCGCCCGCCTGACGGGCCGCTGGGGCGAACGCGCCGGCATCCTCATGTTCCTCGTCTATCTGGTGCCGCCCACCCTGCTCTTCATTCCCATGTTCCGTATCGTCGTCCTGCTCGGCTTGAAAGACGATCCGATGTCGCTGATCGTCGTCTACCCCTCCTTCACCGTGCCCTTCAGCATGTGGCTTCTCAGCGGCTTCTTCAAAGCGGTGCCGCCCGAATTGGAGGAAGCGGCCCTGGTCGACGGCTATAACCGCGTCGAAGCCTTCCTGCGCGTCGTCTTGCCGCTCTCGCTGCCCGGCATCATCTCCACTATCGTCTTCACGTTCACGCTCACCCTGCACGAATTCATCTACGGACTAGTCTTCATCGCCGATACTTCCCAGCGCACGCTCAGCGTCGGCGTGCCCACCGAGCTCATCCTGGGCGATGTTTATTTCTGGCAGCCGCTGCTGGCCGCCGCCCTGATCATCGCCATCCCGGTCGGCTTGGCATACAACCTCTTCCTTGACAGCCTCGTGCAAGGCTTTACCATGGGCGCCGTCAAAGGTTAAGCTGTCCACAATTGGAAACTGTAGCGGCGAGCCAACGGGTCGCCCTCCGTCACAAACCGTAGGGGAGACCTATCAGGTCGCCCGAACAAAAGGAACGACAAATGCCCACAATCACCGTCAGCCTCAATCAAGTCAACGACGCTACCACCGCCGCGCAAATCCGCAGTCACGCCGTCGACATCGACCGCCCCGAAGCCAAGGGCGGCCGCGACCAAGGCGCCATGGGTGGCGAATTGCTGCTCGCCTCGCTCGGCGGCTGCTTCAACAGTAATCTGCTCGCCGCCGTTCGCGCCCGCGATTTGGACATAAATGACATTTCCATCGAGGTCAGCGGCGAACTGGCGGAAGCGCCCGCCCGCTTCGCCTCGATCGACATGGTGGTAAAGTCGACCTACGAAGACCGCGCTGAGTTCGAAAAGCTGGTGTTGATGTCGGAGCGCGCCTGCATCGTCGCCAACACGCTCAAAGGCGCCGTCGATCTCAAAGTCTCCGTCGGCTGATGCCTATTTCGCCATACATCAAGAATATCCGCGACAAAATCGGCAGCGACCTGCTGCTCCTGCCCGGCGTGACCGCAGTCGTCATCAACGCGCGCGACGAAGTGCTTCTCCAACTCCGCCGCGATACCCACACCTGGGCGCCGCCCAGCGGCGGCGTCGAACCGGGCGAGACCGTCGCCGAATGCGCCATGCGCGAAGTCCTGGAAGAGGCCGGCATCAAGGTCGAGCCGGAAGCCGTCGTCGCTGTGCTCTCAGGCGCGGAATACAATGTGACCTATCCCAATGGCGACCAACTGGCGACCGTCACGACCGTGTTTCGCTGCCGCCCGCTTCATGCCAAGGCGCCGCGCGTCAACGACGACGAGTCGCAAGACGTCCGCTATTTCCCCAGCGGCAACCTGCCAGCAAACATGCTGCCCCGCCACCAATGGATCGTCAATCTGGCGCTGGAAGGCAATCTAAGAGTCTATTTCAATCCGTCATCCTGATTTTCCTATGGCTGGCTCCATTATGCGCTTCCACCAATAAGACTTAGACCCCGCCACGCTGTAGTTAGAGGCACATATCGCCCGTCGATAAGGCAGGAAAGTATGCCCATATCCAAGTACATCGGCGACATCCGCGCCAAGATCGGCAACGATCTGTTGATCCTCACCGGCACGAGCGCCGTCGTCATCAACAGACGCGGCGATGTCTTGCTTCAGCGGCGCAGCGACCTGGACCTTTGGACCCTTCTAGGCGGCTATCTAGATCCTGGTGAAGATGTCGCCGATGGCATCATCCGAGAAGTACGCGAAGAGGCCGGCATTTCAGTGGCGCCGGAAGCCATCGTCGCCGTGCTTTCCGGATCCGATCACTTCCATACCTACGGCAACGGCGATCAAGTCGCCATCATCAACATCTGTTTTCGCTGTCATCCGATCGATGGCAAAACACCTCGGCCAAATGATGACGAGTCAGTAGAGGTACGCTACTTCCAGCCAAATGAATTGCCGGAAAATACATTTCCAATCCACAGGACGCTTATCGCGAAAGCGCTTGAGTACAGTGCCTCAGCTTGGTTTCGACCACCCTCTGTCTAGACAGAGGGGGGCGCGCAATTTAGCGGCTCAGCGAAAGGGTATAATCCGACCGTAACCAAACTTCGCGAAGAGCCTATGTACTCTTCCACCCTGCCCGCTGTCTTGCCTCTTTTCCTCAGTGGTGAAAAAATGTACATTATTCCCGAAAGACCTAGTTCCGCTACTACGCCCGCCATTGCTAGACCATCGCTCTCAGAGCGTTCCATATTCCAAGACTGGCAAGACAAACCCGAGGCGAAAGATGAGCAAACACAGCGGTCAAGTCCCCGCCGACAAGCTGGCGCTTTACAAGCGGCTTATCGACGCCCACCCCGAGATCGAACTCAAAGGCGGGCTGAAGCTGCCATACACCTCATTTCAAGGCAATATGTTCAGCCAACTGACCAAAGCCGGGGTGCTGGGCTTGCGAATGGGCTTAGCCGAACGCGAAGCATTCATCGCAGATCATAACGCGGCGCTGCTCGAAACTTACGGCACCGTGATGAAAGAATATGTCGCCGTGCCCGACCATCTGCTGGAAGACACCCAGAGCCTCCTACCCCATCTCGAAAGGAGTTATGAATATGCCAAGACACTCAAACCGCAGCAGCGTAAACGCAAAGGGTGAGGGAGACCAATGCCTTCAGTAGAACTCGACGTGCGAAACAAGAGCCTGCGCGACATCATCCCGGCCGATGCCGATCTGGAAACGATCTCCGCCGGTCACAGATTCCTCGAAGGACCAGCCTGGCATCCCTACGAAAGTCACCTGCGATTCAGCGACATCCTCGCCAACGCCACGCTGCAATGGTCGAATCCAACCGGTTTAAGCATCTACCGCGCCAATAGCCACCTGGCCAACGGCAACACCTACGACCGAGAGGGGCGCCTCCTCAGCGCTCACCACGCCAGCAGCCGGGTCACGCGCATGGATGATGACGAGACCATGACCGTGCTCGCCGCCCATTATCAGGGAAGAGAATTAAACAGCCCCAATGACATCGTGGTCAAGAGCAATGGCGCGATCTACTTCACCGATCCGCCTTATGGACGCGAAAGCAAGGTCGGCATCCCGCGCGAACCCCAGCTGGATTTTCACGGAGTCTTCCGCCTGGATCCCAACGACAATGCCATGACCCTGCTGACAGATGACTTCAATCGACCCAACGGCTTATGCTTTTCTCTCGATGAATCGCTGCTCTACATCAATGACACGCCCGAAAGCCTGATTCGCGTTTACGAAGTCGCTGCCGACGGCGCGCTCGCTGATGGTCGGCTCTTCGCCAAAACCGGTGGCGACGGACCCGGCGGACCGGATGGGATGAAAATAGACAGCGAGGGCAATCTTTACTGCTGCGCCGCGGGCGGATTGCATGTATTTCGGGCCGATGGTGAGTTTCTCGGCCGCATTCGGACGCCAATGCAGGTGACCAATGTCGCCTTTGGCGATGAGGACCTGCGCGGGATATTCCTGACCGGCATCACGACTCTATATCGCCTGCGAACGCGCATCCCGGGCCTCCCGCTCTTTTGACCCGCCAGATTCCAAACCGTAGGGGCGACTCTGTGAGTCGCCCGCCAAATCTAGCTCCCCTTCCCTAGCTCGCTGGGGAAGGGGCCGGGGGATGGGGTTTGACGCCCACCCAAAGCGCAACATCTTCACGCGGCGCCCAGTAATACATCCGCCCATGCGCCCGATCGCAGTTCTCCATAATCCAGCGCTGCAGCCCCTTGTCCGCCTCGTAGTTGCCGATATGAATGACCCGCTCGCCGCGCAGCGCCCGTTCAGCCATGCGGCGCTCCGCTTCGTCGGACGAACGCGCGAAGTCCTCCAGCATCGCTTCGACCCGCTGCCCCAAGTCGAGCCGAACCAAGCCGAACACAATGGCGAAGCGATTTGCCGATTCCGCCATCAATCGTCTGAGCGCTGCCGAAACCGCCGGTGTCAAGTCGCCCGGCCAGCGTCCCTCGTCCCCGGCCAGCATGCTCAAGGCGCGCCGGCGTAGTTTGCCTTTCAGCGCCGGGTCCCGCGCGATCGCTTCCAAGCGCGCGGCGACTTCCTCATAAGCCAGAAAATGAGCGGATGCTTGAATCGCGACTGCGCAAACGCGTCGCTTTTCGTCACGTAATCCAGCCAGCACGCCGCGCATCGCGTCGTCGCCCCGCTGATGTGCCAGCATCCTCAGCGCCAAAACGCGCGCGTTGCGATTCGATTGCGACATCGCGCTCACAGCGGCGTCCACTATCGCTTGCTGAGATGGATCACCAATCTCGCGCAATGCGTCCTCAATCGACAGGTTGCTGTATGCGCTGTAACCTTCACGCAGCTTTTCCAAGTCGCCGGTGCTGAGCATGCCTGTGGCCTCGCGGTTTTAGCGGGCGGGCGGTCTGTTGTATGCTCGACACATTTCAGAATCTTTAGCAATGATCCCCCGCCGATAACTGAAATTAACACAGCTGGGCATCACCAAGCAAGTGTCAGATACCGGGCGCAGACTGACTTGGGTATTGACCAGACTAGAGGCGAGCTTATGCTAGTCGCCGTATTCAACATGCGAATCGACTGATCAAACGAGGAGAACTCATCATGGCGCAATTTGGATTGCTTTATGTAGGCGAACCGCAATTTAAAAGCCCGGAAGAAGGGCAAGCCAATGCCGAGCAATACGTCGCTTGGCTCAACGGACTCGGAGATGCCGTCGTCAACCGAGGCATCCCCATGGGACCACCGACTCGCGTCGACGCCGACGGCGTATCCAACGACCCGCGCGAGGATCGCCTGACCGGTCTAACAATCGTAGAAGCCGATGACATGGACGCCGCCATCGAGATCGCTAAGGCTTGTCCCTACATCGACGTCGCCGCTCTTGATGTCGTGCAGATCTTTGAAATGAACATGTAGTCCTTTCTCGCGCCTGCCACGCATCCACCTCACGAGGCGGGCAGGCGCCGTTCCGCTCATCTCGGCGCCTTCCTCACCCGACCATTCAGACCCATATTTGTGCAGCAGTGCAATCAAAGATAAACTTTGCGCTAGTGGTCGCTAGTTCATTTGCCGGTCATGCCCCTGACTCTGCGCTACATGCAGCTGCCGGATATCAAACAAGTCGCAGCAATCGACGCGTACTGTTTCCAGCCGCCCTGGGCGCGTGATTCATACGTCTTTGAAATCAAGGAGTCCCGCGTCAGCCATATGGTCGTGCTTGATCGCCGCTTGGAACAACCGCCTCCAAAGCGGGAGCGGCAGAATGGCTGGCTGGCGAATCTCACTGACAAGCTGCGCGGGAATACGCCCACTCCCAACGGGCGCGGCGCCATCGTCGGTTACGGCGGCTTGTGGAAAATCGAAGGCGAAGCCCATATCAGCACCATCGCCACCCATCCGAGCCAGCGCGGCAACGGCTATGGCGAGATCCTGCTCGCGGGCATGTTCGGCAAAGCTCTGCGCCTCAACGCCGACTTCATCGTGCTGGAAGTGCGCGTCAGCAACGCCGTCGCGCAAAGCCTCTATCAAAAGTATGGCTTCAGCCGTTGCGGGCGCCGGCGAAACTACTACCGCAACAACAAGGAAGACGCCTGGGACATGCGCGTGACCTTGGATAAAGCGACGCGCCGCCGCTTCACCCGGCTATACGATGAACTTCTCGACAAACACGAATTCCGCGATACCTACAGCTGGAAAGCCCGCCCGCGCCGGTGACAAAGATGTCGGCTCTAACCTCACTCCCTTAGCGCCCGCATCCCATTCAGCGTCACCGCAAGCGACATGCCCATATCGGCAAACACCGCCGCCAGCATCGTCACATTGCCAGTCACCGCCAGCAGCAAAAAAACAGCCTTCAAGCCGAATGACAAGGCGACATTCTCCCGAATCAGATTCCGGGCGAAACGCGCCCGCCGGATCGTCCGCGGCAACTGCCGCAGCCCTTGCGCCAACAAGACGATATCTGCCGTCTCCATCGCCTGCGCGCTGGCGGCGCCGCCCATGGCGATGCCCACCGACGCCCGCGCCAAAGCCGGGCTGTCATTGATGCCATCGCCGACCATCGCCACAACATGATGCCGCGCCGTCAGCTTCTCCACCGCCGCCACCTTGTCCGCCGGCAGCAGCTCGCCATAATAGCGCTCGACGCCAACCTGCCTGGCAATCGACTCCGCCACGTGTTTGTTGTCGCCGCTCAACATGATCGACTCGATTCCCATCTCGCCCAGCGCCGCGATCACATCGGCGCTTTCGGGCCGCGCTTCATCGGCCAAGGCAATGACGCCACGCACCACTTCCCCATCGTGCACCATCACCGCGCTCTTTCCCTTTTCCTCTATGGCTGCCGCCACCTCGCAGAGATCGGAGGTGTGTTCGAATTCCTCGTCAAAATAACTGTGGCTACCTACCGTCACGCGCCGGCCATTCACCTCGCCGCGAATGCCATGACCGGCGAGCGTTTCCACGCCTGTGGCGCTCCCAAAGGCGCAGCCCGTTTTCGCCGCCATTTCTAATATCGCGCCGGCGAAAGGATGGGTGCTCTGCGCTTCCACCGACGCCGCCAGCGAAATCAATTCGGAGCAAGGCTCGCAATCAGGTCCCTCAACGCAGTTCTCGGTATAAGTCGCCTCAACGCTGAGCGCGCCCCGTGTCAAAGTGCCGGTTTTATCGAAGGCGAAGACCCTGCTGCCCGCCAGCGTTTCCAGTGGCGCGCCACCCTTGATCAACACGCCGCGCCGCGCCGCCGCCGTTATCGCGCTGATCACCGTCACCGGCGTACTGATCACCAGCGCGCACGGACAAGCGATCACCAGCATCGAGAGCGCGCGATACAGCCAGCCCGTGCCCTCGGCGCTGGTCCAAAAGCTCCCGCCAAAAAACAATGGCGGAATGAAGGCGACGCCAACCGCGGCCAAAGTTACCGCCGGCGTATAATAGTGGGCGAAGCGATCAATCAGCCGTTGACTCGGCGCCCGCCGCGACTGCGCATTCTGCAGCATGTCAATAATGCGGCTGAGTGTGCTGTCCTCCGAGCGGCGGCTGACGCGCAATTCAAGTGCCGCCGCACCATTGATAGACCCGGCGTAGACGTCCTGCCCCGGACCCTTTTCCACCGGCACGCTCTCGCCGGTGATATGCGCTTGATCAACCGCGCTATTCCCCGCTGTAACGCCGCCATCCACCGGAATCCCTTCGCCCGGCAGCACGCGAATGAAGTCGCCCGCTTGCAGCGCCTCTACCGGGACGACCTCGCTACGATCGCCGACGATTCGATTCGCCGTCGCTGGCTTCAGCGCCATCAGCGAGCGCAGGCTGTCCCGCGCCCGGTCACCTGCATAGCCTTCCAGCGCCTCGCCGATGGCGAAGAGAAAGATGACGGTCGCGGCCTCGAGAAATTCCCCCAATAATAGCGCGCCGACGGCGGCCACCGTCATCAGCATATTGATATTGAATTTACGGTTGACGCGCAACGCATTAAAGCCGCTTTCGGCGATCGGCTTCATCGCCACCAGCATCGCCAGCGCATATAGCGCATTGCCAAGATCGGGAGGCAGCAGCCGCAACACATCGGCGACAATCGCGATCAGCAGCAATATCCCACCCACGAGCGCCAACCGGCTTGAGGACCTCGACAAGAGATAATCCCAAAATCCCAATATCCCGGATCGCTTTGCCGCGCCCCCTGGTCGCTCCTCAGCCGTATCGCCAGCCGAAATCGTCTTGCCCACCGCCTCGACCTGCGTTCGCAGCCGCTCGAACTCCACATCGCCGATCAGTTGCAGCTCATTACTGAAGAAGTCTACGCGAGCGAAATGCACGCCCTCGAGTTTCCCCACAGCGCTCTCCACCTCGCGCGCGCAGCCGGCGCAATCCATATTGCCGATTTTGAATTGACGCCGTTCCATCACATCATCCCGATAATTGATATCTCGTATCATTAGCAACTGACTTACATCAGTCGAAACAATTGTACAGCCTGAATAGCAAGTTGTCAATCAGAGCAGGCGAACGGCGAAATGATCCAGGCTCAAGCAAGCGCCTACCTTATTCAGCGTTCAGCCAGTTCATTTACACAGCGGCACTTTTTTGTTACGCTAGTTTTGAGACATTTCTTTATGATATATCGCATAAATAAGATTCGGAGGATGATTATGTGTAACGCACATGTGGCGCAGACAGTGCGCGAACGGATCAATAATGAGGGCTTGCCCAGCGTCAGCCGCCGCAGTTTTCTAAAGATGGGAAGCATCCTGACCGCTGGCGCCGCCCTAGCGCCCCAGGTCACCCGCGCTGATATGCCCGAACGAAGCTTGGTTGACCTCACCCACGCCTTTACTACGGACTTCCCGGTCTTCCCCGGCGGACCACAAGCGGAGCGCGAGACCTTGGTCACAGTCGAGGAGAATGGCTATTACATCCAGCGCCGGAATTTCGCCGAGCATACCGGTACGCACATGGACTTTCCCGGCCATTTCATCGCCGACGGGCTGCGGACCGATACTTACCCCGTCGAAATGCTGATGGGTCCCGCTGTCGTGATCGATATCTCGGCGCGCGCTGAAGATGATGCCGACACGATGGTGACGGTCGATGATCTGAAATCCTGGGAAATGGAAAACGGTGAGATTCCCGAAGGCGCATTCGTGATGATGTATTCCGGCTGGGAACATCTGATCGGCACTCAAGCCTTTCTCGGCGATGATAGCGGCTTGCATTTCCCCGGTTTCAGCGGCGAAGCCTCGCAATGGCTGGTGGAAGAGCGCTCCATTCATGGCATCGGCGTCGACACGCTCAGCATCGACCACGGCCCCTCCGCCACTTTCGATACCCATTTCATCATCCTCGGGGCCGGTCTTCTGGGCATCGAAAACGTCGCCAACTTGAGCGCGATCATGGATTCGCAAGCCACGATCATCTGCGGCATCCCGCGCTACGAGGAGGGCTCCGGCGGTCCCGCACGTATCCTGGCCCTAGCAGGTATGTAATCACGCGTCACCCGAAGCAGTGCTTTGTATGGGCGGCCCAATAGGTCGCCCGTCGCCGAAGCATCAGGCCTCAATCAAACTCGGTCGGCAGGTCAGGCTGACGCCAATGCCGGAACCAGCGCTGGATCTGCTCTCGCGTCACCCGGCCCGCCGAAAGAGGCGGCAATTCTTCCTCCCCATACCAGCCGACAGCCGTCGTTTCCGCGCTCGTCCGCGCCGCGCCGCCTACCAATTCGCACAGGAAAGCCAATTTGTATACGTCGTTCAGCGACGGTGGATGACGGCGCTTGCGATCCTCTAGTGCCAGCAGTTTGACCGCCTTCGCCTCATAGCCGCTTTCTTCCCGGATCTCGCGCTCGACCGCCTCGGATGGCGCGTCGCCGACATCCGCCCAGCCGCCCGGCAGCGTCCAACGCCCGTCTGCCGCTTCGCGCACCAGCAATATCTTGCCCTCGCGAAATACCGCGCCGCGCACATCCACCTTCGGCGTGATGTAATCGTCATCCACCGCCAATACCAATTTCACCCGCGCCACATCGGACTCGGACGCGCCCGCAAGCATTTCCGCGGCAATATCCAGCAGCTGCCCATAGCGCTCTTCATCGAAATGATTCTGCGCATAATGAAGCCCGGTCTTTGCTAGAGCCGCGATTCGCTTCGCCCACTCAATCTGATTGCTCATATCCCGCCTTCGCCTTCTTATGGATCAACCGACGCGCCATTATACCCTTCTGCCCTCGCCAGCTCCTCTCTAGCCGGCCAATCGCGCGCAAGCTATCCGGCGCCGTCGCCGCGCAACAGGAGCCTGCGCGACTGCATGGTGACGACGAATACTATCCTCAACTTCCGCGCCCGCCAGAGTAGGGATGTTATGGAATTGCTGCCTTACGACATCACGAAGACGGCGCTGGGGCGGATGGCGAATTCGTACCGTGTGGATAATCACGGCGTAGAGGGCTGGATCCACGCCAACTACGTGACGCCGCGCGGGACCTACGACTAGGCGGGCGCTTCTGAACCCCATCCCCACTTCCCCCGCGAGCTTTCTGACGCCCCCTGATATCCTCCAAGGCTGCTTACGCCTAGCGAGCGCCGGTTTGCTCGCCTAGTCCTCGCGCTTCCTGATTCTTTTCAGGGAGCACAGCTCGCTAGTCGTCATAGAAAGCCATCGCAGCGCGCACAATTGCAAGTTCCAGGCGAAAGTGCTCCGCGGCCGCCTGCGGGCCGTCATTCAGGGCCAGGTTCGCAACCAGATAGGCTTTGTAATGGGTCCCGGCAATCACCGCATTCAGCGGATTATCTCCCCGCCATTCAATGCGCTCTCGCATTGTTATGCCTCTCAAAGTTAACCGCTCCGGTTGAAACATCGTCCTGCGCAACGTCGGCAGGACCAAAGCTGCGGCGCTCAGTTGCTTGATAGCCCCAATTTATCTTGCTTGGTCGCATCCGCCTATAT
>JAPOWK010000032.1 GCA_026707665.1 Chloroflexota bacterium | reverse complement strand
GCGCATCGCAGTACATCGCCAGCGTGTTGTAGCTGAAGAAGGGATCGATATAAGCCGTGTTCAGGTCCGCCAGCAGAATCATGTCCGATTCATTGATCGCCTGGAATCCCTGGATGCTCGAGCCGTCAAAGCCAAAGCCGTCTTCAAAGGCGCCTTCGTCGACCGACTGAATCGGCATGCTGAAGTGCTGCGGCACACCACGGATATCGACAAAGCGCAAATCAATCTCGACAACGTCGTTTTCATTTGCCCAATTCAGCAGGGCGGCAGGAGACTCTAATGCCGAAGCGGGCGGGACATACCTTGCCATCTCGTTTCTTCCTTCTGCTATTCGCGTCTAAATCAACTAGCAGCGCCATTGTAATGGACATTTCTTACAACAGATACGGCGAATCGACTGGCAATCGCGCGATATTTCTTGTGAGTTTTCACTAAAGCTTCTGGCGCTCGCCTCGACCTGCGCCACAAACACGAGATCCCGCGCCTGCTGCGGCTTCGACAAACGGGGCTAGCCGCGTCTCGCAGTTCGCTGATAGCATTGCCGGAACGTCCGCGCAGAACATGTCGCCGAGGTCACCGCCAATTGAATAGAGTCATCTTTGCGCTCATCCTGTTTCTCTCCTTGCAGCCCCTGCAGGCGCAGTCTACCGAGGTGGCGCGCTTCATTCCCAAAGTGCTGCGCGTATTGCCGCACGACGGCGACGCCTTCACGCAAGGGCTGCTTTGGCATGAGGGCTATTTCTACGAATCCACCGGTCTCTATGGCGAATCGACGCTGCGGCGCGTCAATATCGAGAGTGGCGAGTCGCAAGTAATGCTGTCCATTGACGAGGCCTACTTCGCGGAAGGTTTGGAGCGCGTGGACGACAAGCTGATTCAATTGACCTGGAAAGCGGGCGTCGCTTTCGTGTACGACCTGGCAAGCTTCGATCTGATCGACACCATCGAATACGAGGGCGAAGGCTGGGGTTTGTGTTATGACGGGCGCTTTTTCTTCATGAGCGACAGCACTCCGTACCTGTCCCTGCGCGATGCCGCGACCTTCGAGCTCATCGTGCGCGCCGCCGTGACATATCAGGGGCAGATCGTCCCGCCGCAGCTGCTGAATGAGCTGGAGTGCGTCGGCGATCACATTTACGCCAATGCCTGGAATACCGACTTCATCTTTCGCATCGACAAGTGGACGGGCGAAGTCAATGCTGTGATTGACGCCTCGACCCTGCTGACCGATGCTGAACGAGCCGCGCTGCCCCCTGGCGGCGTGCTCAATGGCATCGCCTACAATCCGGAAAGCGAAACCTTCTTCATCACTGGCAAGAAATGGAAGCAGATCTTTGAGGTCGTCTTCATAGCGCCCTAGCGTCGGTCGCGGTCGACGGCAAACATCATCTCTAACACAATTCATATAGACAAGCGCGCAATGTCCATATATGGTTCATATATGGATAATTCATCTATGAATCAATCTTGCGCCGCCGGTGAAGCGCCCGATGAGTCGTTTGAACAGCAGTTCTTCACCCTGTTGACGCGGATTTGCCGTCAGCTGTTTTTGCATGCGGAACAGATCAAAGCGGCCGGCATGCTGTCGCCGCCGCAGTTGTGGTTTCTAAAGCGGCTCTACGATGCCGGCGCGCCCCAGCCGATCAGCTTCTTCGCTGATGGCATCTTCTCAAACTTGTCCAACGCCTCGCAGATGATCGACCGGCTGGTGGCGGAAGGGCTTGTGTACCGCATCGATAACCCGCGCGACCGCCGCAGCAAGCTGGTTGAGCTGACGGAAGAGGGCGTCCAGCGAATGAACCTCGCCTATGAGCGCCATCATTTGCTGGCGCAAGAATTGCTGGAACCCCTGTCCGAAGAAGAGCGCCACGCCGCGCTGGCGACCTTGGAACGTTTGCTGTCGCTATTCGAAAACGAAACGGACGACGCCGGTCCTTGTGGTATCTGAAATCGCATCGCGTCCGTTCGGATTCGGTGCTGCGAGCTATTGAAGGAGCGAAACTCTATGAAAAACGGTCACGCAATCATCGCAGAGAATGTCTACAAACACTTCGGCGAAGTCAAGGCGCTGGACGGCGTTTCAATCGCGGCGGAGACCGGCAAGGTTTTGGGCTTGCTGGGACCGAACGGCGCTGGCAAGACGACGCTGGTGCGCATATTGGCGACCCTGCTCAAGCCCGATAGCGGCGTCGTTTCCGTCGGCGGCATTGATGTCTTGCGGCATAAACAGCAAGTGCGCGAGATCATCGGCTTGGCCGGGCAATATGCGGCCGTCGATGAAATACTGACCGGGCGCGAGAACTTGATCATGGTCGGGCGTCTCTACCACATGTCGCACCAACGCGCCAAGGAACGCGCCGCCGAGCTGCTCGCCCAGTTCGCATTGACGGACGCGGCTGATCGCTCGGTCAAGACCTATTCCGGTGGCATGCGCCGCCGCCTCGACTTGGCCGCCAGCATGGTCGCCCGGCCGAGCATTCTCTTCCTCGATGAGCCGACCACCGGCTTGGATGCGCGCGCCCGCATCGCCATGTGGGAGACGATACGCGAACTGGTATCTGATGGCACTACGCTGCTATTGACGACGCAATACCTTGAAGAAGCCGACGAGCTCGCCGACCGCATCGTGGTCATTGATCACGGGCATGTCATCGCTGAAGGCACCGCTGACGAGCTCAAAGCGAATATGGCCGCCGACTTCATCGACATTACCATTGCCGACCCGGCGCAAACGGCAGCGGCATCGGCTCTCCTGGGCCGGCTTTCGACCGATTCGCCGCAAATCGACGATCAGCGCGGGCATGTCGTTTTGGCTGTCGAAAGTGGCGCGCAGCGCATCGCCGAGGTGGTGCGCTTGCTTGACAGCGAAGCCATTCACATTGCCGAATTGAACTTGCGCCGGCCGACCCTGAATGATGTCTTTCTCAGCATCACTGGCGAGGCGATTGTGGAAGAAGAAGTCAAACCGAAGCGCGGCTTCTTCGGGCGCCGCCGCCGCAGCGCCTGAGCGCTTCGCGCGAAACCTAGCGAGAGGGAAAGTATCCAAAATGACCGAACACAGTCTGCAGCCCGTTTCACCAACGCCGTTCATCCACGCGGCCGAAGAGGCCGGCCTCCTGCGGCGCTTCCTCTGGAATTTCACCGATACCTGGATCGTGATGCGCCGCAACCTGCGCCAGTTGACGCGGCAGCCGCAGCTGCTGATCTTCGCCACCATTCAGCCGGTGATGTTTTTGCTGCTATTCACTTATGTTTTTGGCGGCGCCATCCGCTTCGCCACTGGCGGCGATTACATCAACTTCCTGCTGCCGGGCATCATCATCCAGACGATCATTTTCGCCTCCACCAATACGACGATCGGTCTGAATATCGACCTGTCGCAGGGGATGATCGATCGCTTTCGCTCGCTGCCTATGTCGCGGGCGGCGGTGCTGGCCGGGCGCACGGTCGCCGATACGGTGCGCGGCACGGTAACCATTACCATCATGATGGTCGCCGGCTTCGTGATTGGATTCCGCTTTGAAGACTGGGGCACGGGCTTGCTGGGTATACTGCTGGCAATCGCCTTTGGCCACGCCTTCACCTGGATCGGCGCAACCATCGGCTTGTACGTGAAAGAGCCGGAAGCGGCGCAGGTGGCCGGCTTCATCTGGATGTTCCCGCTGACCTTCGCCAGCTCAATCTTCGTGCCGACGATGACCATGCCCGATTGGCTGCGCGCCTTCGCCGAGAATCAGCCGGTGAGCGTCGTCGCCAATGCCGTGCGCGACCTGATGACGGGCACGGTCAATCCGGACGAGATCG
>JAPOWK010000129.1 GCA_026707665.1 Chloroflexota bacterium | reverse complement strand
TGGGCCCTTCTGGATGAAATCGCAAAATCACAGCACCATGGACGAAGAGCCCTACGTCTTGCCCAGCACCTTCGCGCGCTGGAACGATGCGCAGCGTTTGCTTTTCCGCGCCCACCGCACCTTGTTGGACAACCGCTGAAATGATTGATATTGAACGACAGGAACTCGCGGGGATCCCTTGCATCACCCTGCGTGACGGGCGCATCGACCAGGCGCCTGTCATCATCCACTATCACGGCTGGACGGGAAATAAAGGCGCGCTGGAAACACCTGATCAAAGCCTCGTACAGTTGGCGTCGGCCGGCTTCCTGGTCGTTGCGCCCGACTGCTACGAGCACGGCGAGCGCGCGACCGACGCCTGGTTCCGCGCTCAATTCAACGGCTGGGCATTCATCTGCCAGGCGATGGACCAAACCAGAGAGGAAGCGGCCGCGCTCTACGAAGCGGTCATGGCATTGCCCTACAGTTCGACGCATAATCCGCAGGTGACGGGCGGCTCCATGGGCGGTTTGATCGCGCAGATGGTTTTCGCCGAGAACAGCGACTTCGCCTCGATGGTATCGGTCGTGGGCCGCTCCAGTTTTTACCAAGCGGATGAATGGTGCCGGGAAGCGCAGCGCGGTAGCTGGTGCGATGACTGGTGCGCCGAATACGCCACCCAGTCGCATCCCGAGCGCTTCACCGACCGGCGCCTGCTATTCATCGACGGCGCGCTCGATACCGACTGCCCCGCCGAAACAAACGCCGAAACCGTGCGCCTGATAAACGAAGCCGGCGGGCAGGCTGAGCAATTCGTCGATCCGGACTTCGGTCATGGGTTCTCGCCGCCGATGCGCGAGAAGTTCGTCGATTGGCTAATCGCGCACGGGCAGCCGCCATTCCAATGCACAGCACCAACTGCGTAGGGGCAACCTACCGGGTCGCCCGCCGGTGCACGAAAACTGTAGGGGCGATTCTGTGAATCGCCTGTCGCAGCACAAGAATTGTAGGGGCGACCTACTAGGTCGCCCGCAAACGGGGAATCTCAATATGCAGCACGATATAGCCAAAGTCATCGCCGAAATCGAAGAGCGCAGCTATTGCATCATCCCCTCGGTGATTTCACCGGAGGAGGCGGACGAAGCGCGGACCATTTTGGAAAGCCTGCTGGAAGCGGAAGCGACCGACGCATCGCGCGCCGCCAAAACCCAGCGCGTCGGCGGCATCGCTGTCAAGCACCCGATCTTTCTCGAATTGATGGCGCATCCCTTGATCGTCGCCATCTGGAAGAAGTACCTGGACGAAGATGTTATCTGCTCAACCTGGACCGCCAACACCAGCTACCCGGGCTTCGGCACATATAAATGGCATCCGGATTTCCCCTTCCAGTGGCTGAATTACCCTTGGCCCGAGACCCCGGTCAGCGGGCAGACGATCTGGCTGCTGGATGACTTTTCGGTGGAGAACGGCGGCACCGGCATCATGCCCTACAGCCACAAGAAAGGGCATCGTCCGCCGGCCGACATGATCGACAAATGGCATCCCGACGGCGAGATATTGACGGGCGTTCGTGGTAGCGTCATGGTCTATCACGGCGCGACCTGGCACACCGCCCGCCCCAACAACAGCGAGGCGTCGCGCAGCGCCTTGTTGGGAATGTATACCCGTCCATGTTACATTACGCAGGAAGACATGCTGGCGCAGTTGAGATTCATCGCCAATCCGTCCGAAATCGTGCAGCAGCTGATGGGCGCCAAGCGTCGCCAGCCGGTCATCATCGCCAATCGCTAGTTTGAGATCGACAGCTATCGGGAGACGAAAAATATCTACAGCAGGGACTGTGAGGAGGACTTATCGGCAATTCCTTTAATTGACAGGTATAATGGCGTAGCAAAACGCAAACATAAGGAGAACGATATGTTTTATGCGAAACGTGTACTTCTAATATCAGTTTTGGCGTTGGCGCTGGTCTCCGTATTTGGCCTCGCCGTCGCCCAAGACGAGGAGCTGGTCTTCGGCGATCTGCCGCGCAGCGAAACCTTCATCGTCGCCTCGCAGGCGCCGCACAACGATGTCTGGGACAGCTTCAATTACTATCAAGCCGGAACCTACAATAACGCCACTGGCTACGCCAACGTGATTCACGAGCCGGCCTTCATCACCAGCCATGATTTCCATGCCTGGCTGGCGCAATCCTGGGAATACAACGAAGACGGCACCGAAATGACGCTGGTCATCACCGAAGGCGCCAATTGGAACGATGGCACGCCCCTGACGATGGACGACTGGCTCTTCACCTTGCAATACAACAAAGATCACGCTGACAAAGGCATTTCCTGGTCGGGGTTCTTGAGGGACGTCGAGTGGCGCGCCGAGGGCAGCAGTATCATATTCACGCTGCCGGATACCAACTGGCGCTTCCACTACAACTTCACCGGCATTGGCACTTTCAGCCCCGTTCCCCGGCACGTTTGGGAAGGACAAGACCCGACTACCTTCAAGAATCCGGATGCGATTCATTCCGGTCCCTACCGACTGGTCAGCAGCAACCCCGACACCCGCACGACGATTTGGGAGCGGCGCGATGACTATTGGGATCCGGACCGACTGCCGGCGCCGAAATATCAAGTCTGGCTGAAGCGGCCCGAAGCCGATGTGGCGGTCTTCGAGTGGGAAGAGGGCAACTACGATCTCGGGCGGATGCCTTTCAGCGTTATGACCCGGATCATGAGCTCGAACCCGCATATCAAGCCACTGGTGCACCAGGATCCCTGCCCGCGCGCGCTCATCTTCAACACGCTGAATCCGCCGCTGGATGACAAGCTGTTTCGGCGCGCTTTGGGCCTGCTGCTGAATCGCCAAGCGGTGGCTAACCTGGCGAATGTACCCGGCTATGTAACGCCCGTGCTTTGGCCAAACCTCGGCGATCCGGACGAGCGCTATTACGACGCGGCGGCGGCTGAGGAATTCCAGGTGACCACCTTTGATCCGGAGGCGGCGGTAGCGCTGCTGGATGAAGCCGGTTATCCGCTGGTGGACGGCAAACGCGTGAACAAAGACGGGGAGCCCATTTCGCTCGACGCGCTCTACATCGATATCGGCAACCCGGCCTGGACGGTCTGGTCTTGGCTGCTGGCTGAGCAAGCGGAGTTGGTCGGCATCGAGATTAATCCGCGTTTGCTCGATATTCCGACCTTCTTCACGCAGCTGCCTAACGGGGAGTTTGACATCGTTTTCCGCTGGTTCTGCGGCAATTTGCCCGGCGACCCGGTTCAAATGTTTGATGGCTTGCATTCTGACAATGCCGTGCCAATTGGCGAGCGCGCGGGTGGTGTCCCAGGGCGCTACAGCAACCCGGATATGGATGCGCTGATCGAGCAGATCAGAACCGCTGACCCGGCCTCCGAGGAAGCGCAATCGCTCTTCCGGCAGGCTTATCGAATCTGGGCGGAGGATGCGCCTTACGTGACGCTGTTCGGCGAGAACGAAGGCGTTGTCTTCAACAGCCAATACTGGACGGGCTTGGCAGTGGGCCAGGCCTGGGTGCATTGGACGCCGGCCGCCCGGCAAATCATCGACTTCCTGGAACCGGCCGGCGACATGTAAGGCAATGCATGCCCGCCCGCAAATCACAAATTGTAAGGGCGACCTACCAGGTCGCCCGTCGCAGTTCAATTGTAGGGGCGACTCGTTGAGTCGCCCGTAAAAGCATCGTATCGCTATGAAGGGCGTTTCAGCGAAACGCCCCTACAGGCTTTTTGGGCGCGGGTTCGGTATATTGTGTGAGCCCAGTCGTGACTTGCGAGGGACCGCGACATCACAATGACTCCTGACTCATCCTCTCGCGCGGCAGAATCAAGCGAAGACGAGAAGACCGCCGGACGACACGAGGTCTTCCTTTATGTCTTGCGTCGATTCGGCGTCTATCTCTTCACGCTTTGGGCGGCGATCACCGTCGCCTTCTTCATCTTTCGCCTGGTGCCGGGCGACCCGATGAATATTCTGCTAGGCAATCTGGCGCGAGCGGAGGGTCGTCAGCGTGATGCGGCGGCAGAGGAAGCTATCATCGCCCGTTACCGTCATATTTTCGGGATGGATGAGCCGCTCCCGCTGCAATACATCAACTACTTGCGAAAAGCCGTCTTGAGCGGGCTGGACCTGGGTCCGTCCTTCGTCGAATACCCGGCGCAGACGAAGGACCTAGTCTTTCGCCGGATGCCCTGGACGATCGGCATATTTACCACGTCGGTTCTATTGGCTTGGATTGTCGGCACCGGATTGGGCGCGCTGATCGGCTGGCTGCAGCGCAGTCGCCTGTCGAAGCTGGCGGTGGTGATTTCGACGCTGTTGCAGATCACGCCGGTGTATCTGGTCGCCTTAGGCCTGATCATTTACGTCGGCTACACCTGGCGCATCTTGCCCGCCGGCGGTCCCTACGCCCGGCACTTGCAACCGGAATGGTCCTGGGAATTCATCAGCAGTTTGCTCACCCACGCGATTCTGCCGATGCTTTCTAATATCATCGTCATCGGCGCCGGCTTCACCCTGGGCATGCGCGCCTTGATGATCAGCGTATTGGGTGAGGACTACCTGACCTTCGCCCGCGCCAAGGGCTTGTCGCCCTTTACCGTGCTCAAAGATTACGCCTTCCGCAACGCGCTGATACCCCAGGTCACGGCTTTGGCTATCATCGTCGGCGCAACCTTGAACGGGACCTTTATCATCGAAGTGCTTTTCCAATTGCCCGGCCTGGGCACGCTCTTCGTCCAGGCCATGGGTCTGCGCGATTTCAATACCATGCAGGCGGTCGTGCTCTTCTCCATCTTCGCCGTCCTGACGCTGACGCTGATCGTCGATCTGGCGCTGCCCTTGCTCGATCCGCGCATCCGGAGGACGGCATGAGGAATCCCAGCATCATCATTGGTCTGATTATGCTGGCGCTGATCGTGGTCGTGGCATTGGCCGGTCCGGCGCTTGTCAGCCAGTGGCTCTTCCCGGGCGAACGTCCGGGCATGCGCGGCAGCTACCGCCCCTACCAACTGGATTCGGCAGAACATCCCATCGGCACCGACGGCGATGGCCGCGACGGGTTGATGGTGTTCGTGTCCAGCATTTGGCCATCGTTGCAAATTGGTGTCATCGCTGGCGCCACCTCCACCATCCTGGGCGTCGTGATCGGCTTTCTGGCAGGCTATGCGCGCGGCCGGCTGGATACGCTGTCACGCATCCTGATCGATATGGTGTTGGTCATCCCGACGCTACCGCTGCTGCTGATGCTGGCCGCCTACATTGAGCGCTGGGATTTGTACAAGCTGTCGCTGATACTCGGAATATTCGGCTGGTCCTTTGTGGCGCGCGTCATCCGGCCGCAAGTGCAGAGCCTGCGCGAACGCAGCTACGTCGATCTA
Organism: Chloroflexota bacterium; assembly: GCA_026707665.1. GTDB lineage: Bacteria > Chloroflexota > Anaerolineae > Aggregatilineales > Phototrophicaceae > UBA6055. Next base: position 26,433 of record JAPOWK010000129.1, on the reverse strand, counting down.
GCGGTGCTCTCGGGCGAGAACCCGCTCGAGATCATCTTCCTGGAATTGCTGCCGCCTCTCTTGCCCTATATCGGCTACGTATTTTCTTTGAGCATTGTCGGCTCCATGTTGGCCGAAGCCGGCTTGCAGATCATCGGCTTGGGCGCGGGCGGCTTGCCCACGCTCGGCTTCATGATCGCCAAGGGCTTCCGCGAGAGCGTCATCGCCATCGGATTGATTGGGCAAATGCTGCTGCCGGCCGGCGCCTTGATTTACGTCTTCCTGGCGCTGAACCTGATCAACACTGGCTTGGACGAGGTCTTCAACCCGCGCTTGAAGACGACGATCGAGGGCGGCGAATAATGCCCGCCTTGTTGGAGATTCGCGGGCTGTCGGCTGGTCTGCAAGGCCGCCGCTCGGTCACGCAGGTGGTCAGCAATGTCGATCTCGATGTGCATGCCGGTGAAATCCTCGGCATCGTTGGCGAATCCGGCTGCGGCAAGAGCACATTGGCGACCGCCATCATGCGACTGCTGGTCCCGCCCCAAGTGCTGCAATCCGGATCGATGACCCTGCGGCCCGGCGATGGCAAAGCCTATGATTTGCTGGATCTTCCGGAAAACGAACTGCGTCAGTTGCGTTGGCGGCACCTTTCCTACATCCCGCAGGGTTCGATGAACTCCCTGAATCCGGTTTTGCGGGTCGGGCGCCAAATGACGGACACCTTGATTCAACATGGTTTGTCTCAAGACGAAGCCCAGGAACGATCCATCGCGGCGCTGGAACTGGTTAACCTGGAGCCTAGACTGACGGACAGTTATCCGCACGAACTGAGCGGCGGGATGCGCCAGAGGGTCATCATCGCCTCTGCGGTAAGTATGCGCCCGGCGTTGATCGTAGCGGACGAATTAACAACCGCGCTGGACGTGGTCACGCAGCGTCAGATTCTGCAGGAATTGGCGGGCATCCGGGACGAATTGGGCGCGACCATCCTGATCATCACGCACGATATGGGCGTTGTGGCGCAAATTGCCGATCGGGTCGCCGTCATGTATGCCGGCAAAATCGCCGAACTGGGTCGCGTTAATGGCTTGTTCGAGGCGCCGCTCCATCCCTATTCACAAGGGCTGATCGGATCAATCCCGCGGGGCGGCGGCCAACGGGTGCAAGGCTTGCCAGGCGAAGCGCCCAGCCCCTGGAATTATCCAAACGGTTGTCGTTTTCACCCGCGCTGCCCGCATGTGTTCGCGCCTTGCAGCGAACAAGCGCCGGCCTTGCTTTCACCGGGCAACGGGCGCTGGACAGCCTGCCATCTGTATGATCCTGAGGTCGCTAGCAATGAATGACTTGCTGGTCGTGGAAGGCCTGCAACAGATATTCGGCGGCCGCGACAGGACGCACGCCGTAGATGGGGTGAGCTTTCGCATACCCGCGGAACCGACGATCATAAGCCTGGTTGGCGAAAGCGGCAGCGGTAAATCGACGATTGCGCGCATCATTCTGGGATTGTTGCATCCGACCGCGGGCCGCGTACTTTATGAAGGAACCGATATCTTCACGCGAGACCGCAAATGGAATCGCAAATTCCGCGGCGAGGTGCAGGCGGTTTTCCAGGATCCATACAGCGTCTACAACCCGGTCTATAAGGCCGACCGGGTATTGAAGCTGGTCATCCGCAAATTCGGTCTTGCCAAGACCAAGGCCGAAGCGGAAATGCTTATGGACGAGGCGCTGCGCGCGGTTGATTTGCGGCCGGAAGAGGTGCTGGGCAGGCATCCGCATCAACTGAGCGGCGGGCAGCGTCAACGCTTGATGCTGGCGAGGGTCTATTTGATGCGGCCGCGTTTGATCATCGCCGACGAGCCGGTATCGATGATTGACGCGGGCATGCGCGCCTCGTTCCTGAACATTCTGCTCGACTTCCGCGAGACGCATGGCATCTCGACGCTCTTCATCACGCACGATTTGTCTACGGCCATGTATCTGGGGGGCGAGATCATCGTGCTCTACCAAGGCCGGATTATGGAAAGGGGCCAGACGCGGGGCGTCATGGACGATCCGCAACACCCGTATGCGCAGTTGCTCATCAGTTCGATCCCGACGCCGGATCCTCGCAGACGCTGGGAAGAAGATCTTTCGGCCGGTCCCCTGGCCGAGGCTGGCGCGGGCATATCGTCAGGACGCGACCGTTGCCTCTTCGCCGAGCGCTGCCCGGCCGTCATGGAAAAATGCTGGGGCGCGCGTCCGCATTTGCAAGCCGTTGATGTCGATGACGCAGCCGAGACGTCGCGACATGTCGCCTGCTATCTCTATTCCTGACCGATTGAACCACAACCTTCGCCGTGGCTCAACGTCGTGGCTTGCCCGACGTAATGGTCCCTTGGGGCGACCGCTGGAATTGGGTATAGGCACATTCGGAAAGAGTTTGATATTGAGGCTATAAAATGGCTAAAGCGCAGGCTCAGAATACGCTTCTCTTAAGCGGCGCCGACTGGTTTATCCACGAGGATGCGGCCGGCACGGGCACAGCCGACAAATTGTACCAAGCCGCCGTTCCGGCGCCCGGATGGATCCCCGCGCGCGTGCCGGGCAATGTGCAAGCAGATCTGGAAGCGGCGCATGAATTGAAGCCGCTCTGGTATGGCGCTGGCGACCCCCGCCTGGCGGACGCAGCGCAGAAAGACTGGTGGTATCGGCGTGACTTCGAGGCGCCGGCGTCCTTCGCTGGCAAACGGCTGCAGTTGATCTTTGATGGTGTGGATTACGCCTGCGATGTTTGGCTCAATGGAGAGCATCTTGGCGCGAATGCCGGCATGTTTCGGCGCTTCGGGTTTGACGTCGCCGGCATTATCAAGCCCGGCGAGATCAATCGCCTGGCGGTCAGGATTGAGCGGATACCGCCGGAACTAGTCCACATCTTGTCCGCCTCCGATGGCGCAATGAGCGGCGGCGGCGAGAATTACCCGCAAGAGTGGGGTCCTGATTTCTTCGTCGTTGGCATCAACCAGACCAGGCAGCTGCTGAAAGACCTGAAAAGCCCAACCAACTACGGCTGGGATTGGGGCGTGAATGTCTATACGCTCGGCATCTGGCAAGATGTCCGCCTGGAAGCGGGGGGAGACGCCCGCATCGAGTGGTTGCAAATAAGGACGGAGCTGAGCGGCGATCAGCGCGCGGCAGCGGTCAAAGTCAAGCTGGAAACCGACAGTCTGCGCGCATTGGATGCTGTGGCCGTCGTCCGCATTAATGGGCATGGAGAAGCGCAAGAGGCAGAAATCCAGGCGGCGCTGCGCCAGGGTGAAAACAGCATGGAGCTCGAGCTAGCGTTGACCGACCCGGCGCTCTGGTGGCCCCTGGGACAGGGCGATCAGCCCCTATACACGCTGGAGGCGCGTTTGCTGGATGCCGACAGTGGCGAATTGCTGGACAGGCGCTCAACCCGATTCGCTGTGCGCGATATAAGCTGGGACCAAGTGGAAGGCGCGCCCGAAGAATTCATCAATCCTTATCAATTGGTCATCAATGGTCGGCCTGTGCGCATGATCGGCTCGAATATCTTGCCGCCAGATCTGCTCTTCGGCCGCATGGACGAGCGCGGTCCGCGTTTGATAGAACTTGCTGCGCGAGCGGGCATGAATACGTTGAGAGTCTGGGGCGGCGGCGTCTTCCCAAGCGAAGCCATGCTCGATCTGGCCGATGAACTGGGCATCATGCTCTCGCAGGAATTCCCCATGTCGAGTTGCCGTCCCGAAACCGACGCCGTCTTTTTGGGCAATCTCGAGCGAACGATCCGCCAACTGGTCAAGCGCTATCGCAATCACCCATGCATCATCGAATGGACCGGCGGCAATGAGATGTGGTGGTATCAGGGCGATGACCATGCGGCGCTGCACCTGCTGGAGCGCATCGTCGCCGAGGAGGACGACCGCCTGTTCCGCGCCACCTGCCCCATCCAGGGCGCGCGCCACAGCCCCTGGCATTACGACCCCGAAACGCATTACGCGCATTATGACGACGAAGACCTGCTCGATACGGGCTGGCGCCGTGGTGAACACAAAATGATGCGCTACGGCGAATTTGGCTGTCACTCCATCGCCAACCTGGAGGTGTGGCAGCGGGAGATTCCACCGTCCGATCACTGGCCCGCCTATGATGAGGACAATCCGGTACTCATCCGCAAGAATGTGGTGCAGGCGGTTTTCACCAAAGAGCATTGGCTGATGAAAACCATCCTGGAGTCTCTCTTTGGGCGGGTCGATTCGCTGGAATCCTTGGTGAAAGCCGGGCAATACCTGGGCGCGCACGGGCTGCGCTACGCGGTCGATGCCTTGCGCCGGCGCGGCACACGGATCGGCGGCATCACCACTTGGGTGTTCAATGAGCCCTGGCCCAATGGCGGCGGTCCCTATCTGGTCGATTATGACGGTCGGCCGTTGATGACCTACGACTTCCAGAAACAGGCTTTGGCGCCCATTAGCCTGTCGCTGAAGCACGAGTCCAACCTCTACGATCCGGCCGCCGGATTGGACGCTCAACTGTGGCTGGTCAGTGACGCGCCTGAGCCCGCGCTTGACCTGCGCTGGCGCTGGCTTCTGCGAGACGCCGACGGTCAGGTGCTGGCGCGGGATGAAGGCAGCGCGTCGGTAAAGCCGATTGAAGCGCGGCCTCTGGGCGCGATCAAATCTGGTCCGCGCGGTGAAGACGACGCTGGCTTGCTTTTTGTGGAACTTCGGCTTCACGACGCAAGCGGAGCATTGGTGACGGAGCGCTTGCACATGTTTGGCTCAGCGAATGAGCCAGCGCCTCTGGCCGGTCTGGTATCCGGCGCAGCACCCGGTCCGGCGCGAACAGTCCTGGAGGCGCGTATTCGCTCAGCGCAGCGGATTGACCAGCGCGAAAGCCTACAGATTGAACTGGCCAACAAGGGAGATATGACCGCGCTTTTCTGCGAGCCACATCCCCTGCTCGCTTACCGCACCGACCTCAACGTTGAGAACAATCACGCCTTCATCCCGCCCGGCGAGACGCGCATTATCAACATCAGCGCGCCCGTCAATTCGCCGACGGGTCTCACGCTGGCGCAGACCGGCTGGCGCATATCATGCTGGAACGCCGACGAGATCGTGATAGAGCCAAGCGAAGATATGCTCTTATCGATCGGACGACGAGATTCAATGACCCGCGAGTTTGCCGGATACGACGACCTGGCGCATATCGACGGCATGACCGCTGTCGACATCAAGGGAGAGCGACCAGAAGCATCCGCCTTGCCCTTACTGATGACGAGCAATCGACGGGTCCGTCTTACCTTTGCCGTGAAGCCGGGCTTTGCCGGTCCCGCGCGCCTGCGCTTGCATACCGCTGATCAGGCAAATGCGCCCGCGCCACAGTTGGACGTAAGGGTCAACGGTCGGCGCTTTGAGGCCTCGCTGCCGAGCGGGTTGGGCATCCAAAACAGCGACCCCGCCCACCTCGCCTTCCCCTGTACGGCCGAAATTGAGTTGCCCGGCGAGACGCTCGCAGATGGCGAAAACAGGCTCGAGATCCGCGTTCAGAATGACAGTTGGTTCAGTTGGGATGCGATCGACTTGGTTAAATCCGCCAATTGAGTCGGCTAGCGGCCGCCGACAGCTTGTCGCTCTCAATAGGTCGCGCGGCCGCCGGAGAGATCAAATACGGCGCCGGTGTTAAACGAGGCTTCGCCAGACACAATCCAGCAGGCGATCGCCGCCGTTTCCTCCACCGTACCCAGCCGACCCATGGGAATCCTGTTGGTCATATAAGCGAGCGCTTCGTCCGACGCGTCCGAGAGCAGCGGGGTATCAACCAGGGCGGGCGCCAATCCGTTGACGGTAATCCTTGTACGCGCATACTCCTTCCCAATGGCCTTCACCAGACCGATCACGCCGGCCTTGGAAACGGAGTAGCCAGCCATCCCGGGGTTCCCCTCCTTGCCCGATATTGAGGCCAGCAGCAAGATCCGCCCGTAGCCCAGAGGCAGCATCGCCTGAACGGCATATTTGGTGATCAGGAATGAGCCAATTAGATTCGTGTGCAAGACTTTGCAAAATGAGGACAAATCGTACTCGTCTATATTGGTGGCAGTCACGCCGACAATCCCGGCGCAATTCACCACTACATCAAGACGACCGAATTGTTCCTTTGCGAAGCGCATCAGCCGGGGGACTTCAGCTTCGCTAGTGACATCCGTTCGCAACGCCGCGACGGGACCGGGTAAATCGCCCAGCGCATCCTGCGTCTTTGCCAGCGCCCCCTCGTTGATATCCGCCAGAATGACCGTGCCGCCTTCTTCTGCAATGCGCTTGCCGATTCCCAAGCCGATTCCGCTGCCGCCACCGGTGACAATGGCGACTTGTCCTCGAAATCGGTTTTCGAATATCATGCTCTCTCTCATATCTCATCCACTATGAAGCATCGGCCAAATCGATGCCGTGACCGGCTTAAGCCCTTGACGATGCCAACTGACATAAGCGCGAAGCTTCGCCTGATGACTATGCCAGCTGCTTCTTGACCACCGCTTCGTCAAGTTCAATGCCCAAGCCCGGTCCCGTTGGCGGCTTGATGAAGCCATTCTCGAAGCGAATCGGCTCTTTCAGTATGTCATTGTGCAGCCCGGCGCCGTTGTATTCCTGGATCAAGAAGTTGGGCGAGCAGGTATCAAGCTGCACGGCCGCGGCCGCGGCGACCGGTCCGCAATACATGTGAGGCGCGATCATGGCGTAGTGGGCTTCAGCCATGCCAGCGATTTTCTTCGCCTCCAAGATGCCGCCACACTGCCCGACGTCCAGCTGCAGTATCTGCGCCGCCTGCTTCTTCAACAATTGGGCGAATTCAAACTTGGTCACCAGCCGTTCACCGGTGGCGATCGGGATGCTGGTGTGGGCGGCCACGCGCGCCATCTCATCGATATTCTCGGGCGGCACCGGTTCCTCGAACCAGAAGGGGCTGAACTCCTCCAGCTCTTTGGCTACGCGAATGGCGACGGCGGTGCTGAATTGCCCGTGCGTGCCGATGCCGACTTCGAGCTCGTCGCCGACGGCGTCGCGAATCGCCCGGAAGATCTTGGCCACGTGGCGGATCGTCTTCAACGAGAAATCACGCGGCTGTGGAAAGAGCGGCGTAAAGGGATCGAGCTTGCAAGCGGTATTGCCTTCTTCCACCAGCTTGATGGCAATCTCGCCGGCTTTCAGCGGGTTCTCCCAAATGCCTGCGGTCGGCATGTAGGCATAGGCGCGCAACTGCTCGTGGACTTGCCCGCCCAGGAGATTGTAAATGGGCTGATTGGTCGCCTTGCCGACGATATCCCAAAGCGCCATCTCGATCGCGCTGAGCGCCGGCGTCATGTACAGGCTGGGATGACGCCAGTCGTGCCGCGAAGCGTATATCGTCTGCCAAATACGCTCGATATGAAAGGGGTTGTTGCCGATGACAAACTGCTCGCAGAAGTCCTCGATCATGCTGATGGCCGGCCCCAGGTTGGCGGCATGCATCGTCGGTCGCTCGCCCAAGCCGATGATGCCTTCATCGGTCGATAGCTGCACAAACAGCCAGTGCCGCCCGCCAATATAGGGCTCAATGTTCCGGACGAGAATGGTTTCAACACCGGTTACTTTCATCGTACAGTTCTCCTGAGACTTCTAGCCTGGCATTTCGGGCGCGCGGGCGATTCACAGGGTCGCGCAGACACAGAGCTCCAATCGCCCCTGCAAGGCTTGTCCGCTACCGGATCACTCTAGCGCGCTTAATTCACCCCATCCCCCCAACCCCCTTCCCCAGCGAGCTAAGGAAGGGGGAGCGCCTTCGCCGGGAACAAGGTCGTTAAGTTTCCTCGCTGATTCAGCGCTCAAATCTTCCAAATATGTCGTCGAGTCACCCTTCCCTAGTTTACTGGGGAAGGGCCGGGGATGGGGTAAGATCGTGCTGGATACAGGCATTATTCAGTACCAGACAAGCCCTACAGCGGGTTAGATACGTTTACGGATCAATACGTGGCCTCACTCAACGACCGCCTGATTCGCCAAGACGCGCAACTCGCGCCGAATCGGATACGATGACGATGGCATCAGCTGAGTGAGGAAGATCGCTGTCATGTCCTCGCGCGGGTCTATCCAGAAGGTCGTGCTTGCCGCGCCGCCCCAGCCAAACTCGCCCGGCGAGCCCAGTATCTGAGCCGCTGCTGGGTTAATCAGTACATAGCCGCCCAAGCCAAAGCCGACGCCATCATGGCGCGTCTGCGTTCCCATGCCTCCACGGCGCAAATTGTGCCGCGTGCCGAGACCCATGCCGATGCCGTCCGCGCGCGTTTCGCTCTGCAAAAGGTAACCCATACCGGACAGATCCATGTTGCCCGGCAGGTGGTTGCTGGTCATCAGCTCAACCGTCTTGCGCCCCAGAATGCGCGCGCCCTCGAGCTCGCCCCTATTGAGAAGCATCTGGCTAAAGCGTAGATAATCGCTCGCTGTCGAGACCAGTCCGCCGCCGCCGGAACACAGCGTCGGCTCGGACAAATAGGCGCTTTCTTTCGGACTGTCGATCAGGCGAAAGCCAGCGCCATCACGATCGTAGTTGGCGGCAAAGCGCTCGACTCGATCAAGCGGAACCGAAAAGCCGGTATCGACCATGCCGAGCGGCGCCAGGATCTCCTCAGCGAAGAAGCGAGCCAGCGACTGGCCCGAAATGACTTCGATAATGTGACCCAGGACGTCAGTAGCCACGCTGTAATTCCAGCGCGTGCCCGGCGAAAACAGCAGCGGCAGTTCGCTCAGATGCCCGACGAAATCCCCCAGCGTCATGCCGTCACCTAGCAAGTCGCGCTGACGATACATTTCATCAAGAGGATGGGCATGCAAGTGCCCATAGGTCAAGCCCGCGGTGTGGGTCAGCAAGTCGCGAATGGTCATCTCGCGCTCGGCCGGCGCCGTGAGGTAGCCTTCCGCATCGCCGGACTCGAAGACTTCCAAGCGCTCAAATCCGGGAATGTATTCAGAGGCCGGGTCATCCAGCTGTAGCAAGCCGCGCTCGTAGAGCATCATCACCGCGACCGATGTGATGGGCTTGGTCATCGAATAGATGCGAAAGATCGTGTCTTCTTCGACCGGGCGCCCGGACTGGACGTCGCGGGCGCCATAGCGATGAAGATAAGCCACTTGCCCGCGGCGCGCGACCAGGACGAGATAGCCGGGAATCCGCCCCGCATCGACATAGCGGTTGAAATGCGCGGCGATTCTGGCGAGACGGTCCGCGCATAAGCCGACGGATTCGGGACTTGTCAACTCGATCATTCCACTAGTTCTCCTCAGAATGCGAATGATCACATACCGATAACAGTCGTAGGGTCGTTTGACCCGCTGTGTCTACGCGCGGCGCCGAAACGCCCAAAAAACGTGGCTGGAAAAGCGGGCGTCTTAACGAAACGCCCCTACATCTTTCCAGTTTACATTCCTATCTAGGTTCGACGTCCGTCACGACAGCACGAAGCCCTCATAGCCATTCGCCACAACCGCGTCACATTTTTCGACATAGGGCGGGAAGCCGGGCAAGGGCATAAATACGCGCGGCTTGCCGGGTATGTTATCGCCTTGATACCAATTGTGGCAGGCTGTCCACAAGGTTTGATCAGCCACCTCGTTAACATGCGCGACCCAAGCTTCCTGCGCTTCTTCGGTGGCTTCAATGGAGGCTTGTCCATGCTCCTCCAAATAGCTGATGCAATCAGCCACCCACTCCACATGCTGCTCGATAGCCACCATCATATTGGTCAACACCGACGGGCTGCCGGGACCGGTGATCGTAAACAGGTTGGGGAAGCCGGGCACCTGAAGGCCAAGGTAGTTGACTGGCCCGTCCGCCCATTTTTCGCGCAAGGTTAGCCCGCCCCGCCCGCGAATGTCGATCTTGAGCAAGGCGCCGGTCATGGCGTCGAAGCCGGTCGCCAGCACGATGATATCGAAGTCGTAATCCGCCTCGCGCGTTCGGAGGCCGGCGGGCGTGATCGCCTCAATTGGCGCCGCGTTGATATCGACCAGAAGCACATTGGAACGATTGTAGGTTTCGAAATAGCCGCTGTCCATGACCGGACGCTTGCAGTGAATCGTGTATTCGGGGATGAGCGCCTCGGCGACCGCCGGGTCTTTCACGATTTGGCGGATCTTCGCGCGCACGAATTCGGCCGCCATTGCATTGCTTTCCAGATCCACGGTGATGTCGTTGAAGCTGCCGTAGAAGGCAAAGCCCCCTTCTTGCCAGCGTTCTTCAAAGATGCGCTGGCGTTCCTCCTCGGCGACAGCTTTGGCCGAAATGTCGTTCGGGAGCATATGCGACATCTGGGCGCCCGGCTGCAAGCGATTTCGAGCGCGGAAGCCGGCGTAATCGGCTTTGATTTCCGCCACCAATTCAGGATCGGCGGGCCGGTTCTGCGCCGGAATCGACCACTGAGGCGAGCGCTGGAAGACTGTGAGTTGCGCCGCCTGCTCGGCGATGACCGGGATCGCTTGCACGCCCGACGAACCAGTGCCGATGACGCCGACCCGCTTGCCACGGAAGTCGACGCCTTCGTGAGGAAAGCGCGCCGTGTGATAAATGGGACCGCGGAAGCTGTCCATTCCCCCAATTGGTGGCAAATTTGGTTCCGATAAACAGCCGGTCGCCATAATCAGAAAACGAGCCGCCAGTTCTGCGCCGTCATCGGTAGAGACGCGCCAGTGGCTGGACGCTTCATCAAATGTTGCCGCGTCAACGCGGGTGTTGAAGCTGATATCTGGCCGCAGGTCGAAGCGATCGGCGACGTGCTTGAGGTAGGCCAGTATTTCCGGCTGGCTGGGATAGCGCTCGGGCCATTCCCATTCCTGCTGGAGCTCTTCATCAAAGCTGTACGAATATTCCAGCGTGTTGGTATCGCAGCGCGCGCCGGGATAGCGATTCCAGTACCAGGTTCCGCCAACATCAGAGGCCATCTCAATCACCCGCGCCGATATGCCTAACTCCCGCAGGCGATACAACATGTACAAGCCCGAGACGCCGGCGCCGACGATGATTACATCGAATTTCTCTGATTTCATTACGATAGCTCGTTCTCCATTTTCAAGAACAGAGTTTAATTCATCACAATGCCGCCGGCTACAGTCAGCGCGATGCCGGTCACATTGTCGGCGCGCGCCAGATACAGCGCCGCTTCTGCCATGTCAGCCGGGCTCTGCTCGCGACCCAATGGAATCGTCGCGCCAACGACGGCTCTAAAAGTATCTTCAACCGTATCCGTGCCGTACAGGCGCTGCTGCCGCTCGGACTTGGACAGATGATCAAACCACATGGATGTATCGACATTGCCGGGGCAGATGGCGTTCACGCGGATATCGAATTCGGCCAGCTCGGCCGCCATCGACTGGGTCAAGGAGATCGCGGCGAATTTCGAGGCACAGTAGGCGCCCATGTCAGGAAATCCCTGTTTGCCAGCGACCGAGGCGATGTTGATGATGAGGCCGCCATTTGCCTGCATGTGGGGCAGCGCCGCCTGTGACAGCAAGAAGATACCTTTGACATTGACCGCGAAGATGCGGTCCCAATCGCTCTCGGCAAAGTCGACCAGGGGTCCTGACTGAATGACGCCAGCATTGTTCACAAGCACATCAATGCCGCCAAAAGCTTCAAGTGACTGCTTGACCAGCGATTGACAGGAGGCGCGGTCCGATACATCGACTTCGAGCGCCAGGCAAGTACCACCCTGCTCGCGGATGTCAACTGCGGTCGTCGCCAGATCCCCTAACGTGGCGAGCTTGTAGTTCCAGGGCCCCGCCCTTTCGCCCGCCACCGCTCCCAAGTCCGCCAGAACGACGCTAGCGCCGTCGCGGGCAAATGCCTCGGCGATGCCGCGCCCGATGCCGCGGGCGGCGCCGGTGACGATGACGGTCTTGCCTTGAATCTCCATCAGCGTCGATCCAACCTCACGATACGCCAATCCCATTGCCGCCATCCACAGAGAGCGAGATGCCGGTCACGCTGTCGGCGCGCGCCAAATACAAAGCGGCTTCGGCGATCTCCTCAGGCGTCTGCCTGCGACCCAGCGGCGCCGTCGCTTGCACGAAGGCGTCGAAAGCTTCTTCCAAAGATTGACCCTCATATTGCTGAAGCCGGTGCAAGACCAGGTAATCGAATTGCATGGAAGTGAAGACGTTGCCCGGGCAGATGGCGTTCACCCTTATGTCACGATCAGCGAGCTCAGCCGCCATCGACTGGGTTAAGCCGATGACAGCCGCTTTGGAGGCGCAGTAGGCGCTATTGTAGGGCGAGCCTCTTTTGCCGGCGTTTGAGGCGATGTTGATGATAAGCCCGCCATTCGCCTGCAGGTGCGGCAGCGCCGCTTGCGATATCAAGAAGACCCCCTTGGCGTTCACCGCGAAGATGCGATCCCATTCGGACTCGGCGAAGTCGGCGAGTTTGCCCAGTTTAATCACTCCCGCGTTGTTCACGACGATATCCAAACGTCCAAAAGCCTCAAGGGACTTGGCTACAAGATTTTGACAAGAAGCGCGGTCGGATACATCGACCTCAAGCGCCGTGCATGAGCCGCCGCGCTCGCGGATTTCCTTTGCCGCGCCGGCCAATTCCGATTCGGGGGATAGCCCGTAATGCCAGCCCGCCGCCGGTTGTTGCGCCAGCGAGCCCAAGTCCGCCAGCACAACGTTTGCGCCTTCCGAAGCAAAGACAGCGGCGATGGCGCGTCCGATGCCGCGGGCGGCGCCGGTGACGATGACGGTTTTCCCTTGAATCTTCATCCGTGCTTTTTGCCCTTTACGAGACGCCGATCCCATAGCCGCCGTCCACCACCAGCGATATGCCCGTTACATTATCGGCGCGAGACAGATAGAGCGCCGCGTCCGCCATATCTTCGGGCGTCTGTCCGCGACCTAGGGGGATCCTGTCGCGGTTGAAGGCGTCAAATGCCTCTTCAACGGTCGCAGTCTCATATTGTTTCTGCAGCCCTTCGGAGCTTGCAAGGTGAGCGAAAGTCATGGGGGTATCGACATTGCCCGGGCAGATAGCGTTGACGCGAATATCATATTCGGCCAGCTCAGCCGCCATCGACTGGGTTAAGCTGATCGCGGCGAATTTCGAGGCGCAGTAGGCGCCAATCCGGGCGTATCCTTGTTTGCCCAAGACCGAGGCAATGTTGATGATAACGCCGCCACGCTCTTTCATGTAGGGAAGCGCCGCTTGCGACAGCAAGAAGATGCCCTTGACGTTCACGGCGAATATGCGGTCCCAATCGCGCTCGGCAAAGTCGGCTAGCGCGCCTGTCCTAAGAATGCCGGCATTATTCACAACAATGTCCAAAGAGCTGTAGGCTTCCAGCGATTCTTCAACCAGGTTTTGACAGGAGGCGCGGTCGGAGACGTCGACTTCGACCGCCGCACAGGAGCCGCCACGCTCGCGGATTTTCTTCGCCGCGCCAGCCAGTTCCGATTCAGGTGAGAGCCCGTAATGCCAGCCCACCGCCGGTCGATGCGCCAGCGAGCCTAAATCCGCCAGCACAACCTTGGCGCCTTCCCCGGCAAAAGCTTCGGCGATAGCGCGTCCGATGCCGCGGGCGGCGCCGGTGACGATGGCGGTTTTGCCTTTAATCTCCACTTGAGCCTTTAAATCGCGCTAAGGACAAGGCTGCTCCATTAGGTCAAATCCAAAACGCTGCGAGCGACCTCGCCTCTGCCCAGCGCGGCGAAAGCCTCATTGACTTCTTCCAGCGGGTAGACGCGCGTCACCAACTCATCCAGCTTCAGCTTGCCGGCTTTATACAAGCTGAGGATGCGGGGAAAATCGATGCGCGGATTGCAGCTGCCATACAGCGAGCCGATGACCATCTTCTCGGCGCCCAAGATCTTGCAGTCAAAGTCAATCGGCATATTATCGGGACCGTGCCCGACGAAGACGGTAACGCCGCGCCGCCGCGTGCATAATATAGCCTGCGTGTAGGGCTCGGGCGCCAAGCCGATCGCCTCGAAGGCGTAGTGCACGCCCTTGCCAGCGGTCAATTCCCTAATCGCCTCAACAGGGTCAACCTGCGCCGAATTGACCGTGTGCGTGGCGCCGAACTGCTTGCTCATTTCGAGCTTGTTGTCCAGGATATCAATGGCGATGATCGGCTCCGCCCCGGCAATGGCCGCGCCCTGGATCACGTTGAGGCCCACGCCGCCGCAGCCGAAGACGGCGACCGACTTGCCGGCTTGCACCCTGGCGGTGTTCAATGCGGCGCCCACGCCGGTCATCACCCCGCAGCCGACCAGGGAAGCCTGGGCGAAGGGAATCTCGCGGTCAATCGGGATGGCGATATCCTGGGGCACGATGGTCTCGGTGCTGAAAGTGCCAATCGCATTCATGCGCTTCATCGGGCGTCCGCTAGCGGCGAATCGCGGCTGGGCGCTGTGGTCCCAAGGTTCTTCACAGAGATTGGAATAGCCCTCCTGGCACATTTCGCAGATGCCGCAATTGCGCATCCAAGACAGCACCACGTGATCGCCGGCTTTGACACCCTTCACCGCGGCGCCAACTTCCTCGACCACTCCCGCGCCCTCATGACCGAGAATCACCGGCGGCCGGTTAACATCGACCCATTCGCCTTTGACGATATGCCAGTCCGAGTGGCAGACGCCGCTGGCCATCAAGCGTACGCGCACCTGGTCATCGGCGATGTCAGGCAAATCAAACTGTTCAATCACAAGCGGGGTGTTCGCTTCATAGAGGACTGCCGCCTTCATTGCCACACTCCTTCAGCTAGATTCTCGCCTCGTCCTGAATTCAGGCGCCATATTTCTTGACGGCATCCGGGTTCAACTCCAAGCCCAAGCCCGGCTTGTCGGGATATGGCGACCACATGCCGTCCACCGGCTCGGGGAATTCGGTGTACACCAGCTTATCAAATTCTTCGGATACGCCCAAGTACTCGACGATGCGCAAGTTTGGCGTGGCGCAGGTGACATGCAGATGAATCACCTGAAAGGCGTGCGGCGCCACCGGCAAGTTGAAGGCATGCGCCAAGTGCGCCACTTTGATCCACTCGGTCACGCCGCCGACGCGGCCGATATCCGGCTGCACGATATCGGCGCCACCGCGGGCGATCAGTTCGCGAAAACCGTATTTGCTGTACTCATGCTCGCCGGTCGCCACCGGGATGTCGATAGCGCGGGCGATGGCGGCCAAGCCTTCGATGTCATCAGCCAAGACCGGCTCCTCGAACCAACCCACGCGGTATGGCTCAAATTCGCGCGCCATGCGGATCGCCTGCTTGGCATAGTAGCCGTTGTTGGCGTCAATCAGGATCTCAACATCAGCGCCAACGGCAGCGCGCACGGCCGCCAGCCGCTCAATGTCCTCTCGTTCGCTCCTGCCGAAATCCACCCCCACTTTCATCTTGACCGATTTCATGCCGCGCTCGACATAACCGACCTGCTCGGCCACCAACTCGTCGACGCTGAAGTGGGTCCAGCCGCCGCTGCCATAAATGGGGACGCTGTCGGTATAAGGACCCAGCAGCTTGTAAAGCGGCACGTTGAAAACCTTCGCCTTCAAGTCCCACAGGGCCGTGTCCACCCCCGAGATGGCGGCGAAAGCCAAGCCTTTGCGCCCAACACCTCGCAGGCGCCAGAACATATCGTCCCAGATCTTTTCGATGAAGAGCGGATCTTGCCCGACCAGAATCGGTTTTAGCGAGTCATTGATCAGCGCTTGAGCGGCGCGCCCGCCATCGCAGACGCCCAGCCCTTCCAGCCCCTCGTCGGTGTGGATATGTACAAAGCATTGGCTTCTTCCCGGCGTCGGGTGGCGAATGGTTGCGTCTTGAATGCTGCCCAGATGCGGGATCGAGATATAAGTTGTGGTGACATCGGTGATTTTCATAAGCGCTTCGCTATTCCATTGACGGTCTACATGTGATTGTCTACCGGGTCTGCTAATCCGAGGCAATTACATCGAGAATCTGCAGCAGTTTCTTGTCACGCCATTTCTTCACTTGCTCCATATCCGTATCCGCCAGCGCTTCTTCCATCTGGGCGGTACAGATCTTCGCCCATTCGCGCGCCAACTCTGGCGTTCGCGGCGGCGCTTCCCGCTCCACACGCGAGGGAATGTCGTCTTCCACGCTGTGGTCCAGCTTCCGGTCAACAAAGGTGTCCTGCAAACCGCCGGTGCTGGTCAGCATGCCCACGGCAAAGGGACCCATCAGCGCCAGGCGCAGGCCCGGTCCGGTGCGGAAAGCCAAATCGATCTCTTCAACCGTCGCCACGCCGTTGCCCACCAGCCACAAGGCCTCGCGGTAGATTGCGGCTTGCATGTGGTTGACGATGTGACCGCGGCATTCTACTCGCGCCACCACCGGCACGCGGTCCACCCGCGCCATGAAGTCCCGCGTTAGCGCCACCGTCTCAGCCGAGGTCGCTTCGCCCGGGACGATCTCGACCGACGGCACGATATGCGGCGGGTTGTAAGGATGCGCCACCACACAACGCTCCGGATGCGACGTCGCCTTCTGAATCTCGGTAATCAACATGGCGCTGGTGCTCGATGCGAAAATGGCGTCGGGGCGCGCAAGCCGGTCTAACTCGCGGTAAATCTCGCGTTTGATACGATAACGTTCCGGTCCCGATTCTTGCACAAAGTCGACATCGGAAACCGCCGCCTCCAGGTCGGTCGTGGTCATGATTCGGTTCTGTGCTGCCGCTACGTCGCCGTTGGTCATGCGGCCCGCTTCGACGAGGGTTTCGTAAGCGCTGTCGATTTCCCGCCGCGTCCAAGCCAATGCCTCGTCGGCGATATCGTAAATGTTGACCTCTAGGCCATGTTGGGCGAATAGAACCGCCCAGGAGAAGCCGATTGTGCCGCCGCCGACGCAGGCCACCCTGCTGATTTCATCCGCCTTCATCGTTTACTTCACCGCCTCTGCGATTGTCATCGGAACGTGAATTGTAACAACTGATGGCATGTTCGTCTGTTTTCGTCGCCGAATACACTATATGAATACAATGGGTGACTAGCCCGCTGTGTCTGCGCGCGGTAGTGGGTCGCCCCTACATTATTCCAATTGGCTGCTATTTCGGCTTGTATCGATAATCCGGATCGACAAAAGCTTTGGGACCGAGCGTGTTGCGCAGCGTGCCGATGCCCTCCACTTCCAGCTCGACGACATCGCCGGGTTGCAGATAGCGGGCTGAATCGATGCCGCGCGCGATCGCCTCGGGGACGGAGCCGCCGGAGACCGTGCCGCTTCCCAGCACATCGCCAGGCACGATGCGGCTGTCCCTGGAGGCGCGCTCGACAAAGTCGCCCCAGTTGTGATGCGCGGCGCCTCCATCACCCTCAGCCAGCCAGACATCGCCGTTGACCCGGGCAGCGCAATTGACTTGCAGCCGTCCATTACGCAAGTAGGGCGCCATTTCGTCGGTCGTCACCAGCCAGGGACCGAGCGCGGTGGCGCTGTCCTTGCCCTTCGCGGGTCCAAGCCCAACCGCCATTTCATCAAACTGCAAGTCGCGCGCGCTAAAGTCGTTGAAGATGCAGAAGCCGGCGATGTAATCCAGTGCGTCGGCGGCTGCGATATCACTGCCCTCACGCCCGATGACGCAACCAAGCTCCAGCTCAAAATCAAGCCTGTCCGTCGCCGAAGGCACGGGCACGACATCTTCATGCCCAAAGATGCGCAGGGTGTTGGAAAAGTAAAATATGGGCAAACGATACCAAGCCTCGTGCAGCTCTCTTGCGCCCTGCCCACTGGCGTGCCCCTCATAACTGAAGAAATCGCGCACTGTCGGCGGCTGCAGCACCGGCGCGCGCAGCCGGACCATGGGCAGGGGCACAGCAGGCGCGGCGATGTCGCTGGCCAAGGCCTCTCGCACGCGCTCAATCGGCGAGTCTCCCAACTCTAGCAGCGCTTGTAGGTCGCACAAGGTGCGCTCGACGCCGAGCAAGGCGGTCACGTCGATTACCAGGTCTTCGCTCAGAACGCCGCAGCGCGGCCCGCTTCCCGAGTCGTAGGTCAGGAGTTTCATATATGGCGATTCCCAATGTTTAATGAGTGAACTTGGGTTAATCCAGTTGCTCAAGCGGCGGATGATCACCAAAGATTAATTCAGGACCGCCCGAAGGCGCCGCCCAACGCACCGCATTGGCGATCACCCGCAGCACCTCGGGCTGATAATAAATCGGAAGGGTTTCGTGGCCCGGCCGGAAGTAGAAGACTTTGCCGCGCCCGCGATGATAGCAGCAGCCGCTACGGAAGATCTCGCCGCCTTGGAACCAACTGACGAAGACCAGCGTATCCGGCGCCGGCACGTCAAAGGGCTCGCCATACATCTCCGTCTGCGGAATCTCAAAATATTCCGGCAAGCCCGCAGAAATGGGGTGCCCCTGCTCAATCACCCAGATCCGTTCTTTTTCATCCGCCTCGCGCGTCTTCAACATGCAGGTCGTGCCCATCAATTTCTTGAAGATCTTGGAATAATGCGCGGAGTGCAGCGCGATGAGACCCATGCCGCCCATGTTCACCCGCTCGTGCACGCGCTCGACGATCTCGTCACTGACCTGGTCGTGCGCGGCGTGGCCCCACCAGGTCAAGACATCGGTCCGGTCCAGCACCTCTTCCGTCAAACCATGCTCCGGCTCATCCAGCGTCGCCGTACCTACAGTAAAGCCCAGGTCGCTGAGATGATCGGCGATGACCTTGTGCATGCCCTCCGGATAGACCTTTTGCACCCCCTCGGTCGCGTTGATGAGCCGGTCTTCGCTGAATCCGTAGGCCCTCAAGCGCGACCGGACATCGGCATGGCGCCGCGGATTCTCGTGCCAGAACTCGTTCCATACCGTCACGCGTATTGGCGCTGTCATTGGCTATGCTCCGTTCGATACCGCGTCGCCGAACACGGCGCGCACTTCTTCCCGCATTTCGCTCGCCCGCGCCCAGACTTCGCGTGTATTTTCAAAGACATCAACCGGATAGCCGTATTGCAGCATGATGGGTCCGTCGAAGCCATTGTCTCGCGCTATGGTCAGGCAGCGCCGGAAATCCTCGCTGATGAGATTACCCTTGTCGTCGACTTCGGCCCAGGCGTGAATCGAAGTCGCGCGCGGCATGATCGCTTCCAAGGTCTCATATTTGTTCGGTCCGCGGGCGTTTCCGAAGTCGGCAATCACGCCGTAGTCACGTTCTGAATGTTCGAGAACACCCAGCAGGTTGCCCGCACTCAGGTTAAAGTGCCGGTAGTTTTCGGTGGCGGGCTTCAGCCCAAGATCCGTGGCGAAATCAAAGAGCTCGCGAAATGCTTCGCCGCTGCTGCGAATCGTCTCGGGCGTAGGCTCGCCATCACCCGGGACGTAGCGCACGCCACGCGCCCCCAAAACGACGGCGATCTCCATCCATCGCTTGATGTGAGCAATGCCCGCGTTCCGCTCTCCCGCATCGGCGCTGTCGACATCGCCCGTATCAATCAGCAACTGAAACAGTTCCACGCCCGCGTCCTCAAAAGCGGCGCGCAAATCAGCCAAATAACCGCGCTCAATGCTCGGCAAATGATAAACACTCAAGTCGAATTCATGAAAGCCATGCGCGGCCGCCTTGGCCGGCACATCCAGCAGGTCGATGGTCGCCGGCTCGACCGGAGCGCCTGTCTGCTGCCCACGGGCAGCGTCCAACTCGTACATCGGTTTGCCCAATGCCTTCATCAATGTAACTGTAGATACGGCTGCGCTAACCATTGCATTCTTCCTTTCCTAGCGGCACGGCGGCTGAGCCTCAGCCGGCAAAAGCGTCGCCGAATACTGCCTTCACTTCGCCCCGCAACTCGTCGACGGCATCCCACATCTCACGCGAGTCGCGATACTGCTGATACGGGTGCCCGCCCAGGAGCATGACCGGGCCGTCAAAGCCGTTCTCGCGCGCCATGTTCAGGCAACGTTTAGAGTCCTCGTCATTGATTTTGCCCTCGTCGTCGATTGCCACCCACTGATGTATGGCGGTCGCCCGCGGCATCAGCTTGGCCAGGGTATCGTATTTCTGAGGTCCCTTGGCGTTGCCAAAATCAGCGACCAGGCCGTAATCGCGCTCGGATAGATCGAGAACGCTCAAGAGATCGTGAGCCTCGTTGTTGAAAAATTTGTAGTTTTCGGTAGCTGGCTCCACCCCGCAGGCGACGCTGTAATCGTAAAGCTCTTGAAATGCTTCGCCGCTCTGGCTGATCGTCTCGGGCGTGGGCGCGCTATCGCCAGGCACATAGCGGACGCCGCTTGATCCCAACTCGGCAGCGATCTCCATCCAGCGTTTGGTCAGCGCGATCCCGGCGCTGCGCTCATTGGGATCGGGGCTGCCAACCTCGCCGATGTCTATCAGCAGTTGATACAGTTCGACATCTGCCGCTGTAAAGGCGGCGCGCAATTCGGCCAGGTAACCCGGCTCGATATTGGGAATATGCTGAATGCAGAGATCGACGCAGTTGATCCCATGCGCGGCCACCTCGCCGGGGAAATCGAGCAAATCGAGCGTCGGTGTCTGCCGAAAAGATCCGGAGACGGTCTTGTGACCATCGTCCAATTCAAACCAGGGATCGCCCAAGGCATCGGGCAAATGCAACGAGAAACTGGATAATCCTGCGCGCGCCATATGATTCTTCCTTTCCGTATTCCTGTTCGCCTAGAAGCGTATGCCAAACTTTACCACGTTCTCCGGCTCATTTACCACCATATCCCAAACCGTGGGCCCCTCGTCCAGCGCAACGAGCGGCTGGATCAAACCCGGCGCGGTCAGCGCACCCTGGCGCATCATGCTGATGATGGCATCGTAAGCGCGATATTCATCCCAGCGGGAATAATCGCGCGGCTTATGCCCCAGAAAGCAGCCGTGCGGCACGATCATCGTCAGGCGATTGCGGTGGAATTCGCGCCCCAGCCATAGCTCGCGCCCCTCGCCCAAATAGACGCCGCTGGCGCAGATCGTGCCCTCCATGCGCGTCGCGCGAATTGCGCTTTGTAAACCCTTATACGTCGCGCTCAGCTCTATTGCCACATCGACGCCGGGCCCGCCAGTTAACTTATGGATCTCCAGCGCGGCATCCACCTCGAAGGGATCGAGGGCGTGATGCGCGCCATACTCCAGCGCCAACTCGCGCCGCTTCGGCAGTGGGTCAACGGCGAAGATTCTCTCTGCGCCACTCAAAGCCGCCAGGCGCACCGTCAGCAGACCAATCGCACCCAGGCCGATAACGGCGACGGTGTCTGCGAAGCGGACATTTGATTCGCGTATGCAATGGAAGGAGACGAATGCAGGCTCGAAGCAAAGCGCCGTCAGCGGGTCGATATCGCCCAAAGGCCAGATGCAGCCATCCAGCCAAAGCGGTGGTCCATACCAAGGCAGCTTTCTCTGCGTCGTGATGGTGTTGGTCTCGCTGACGTCCAAAAAGCTGATGACGCGATCCCCAACCTTCCAGTCCGAGACCTCGGCGCCTCGCTCGATAATGGTGCCGACGCCGCTGGTGCCGACTGCGGCGCCGCTCAGGTCATAGCGGCCGTCCGCCCCTTCCTCAGGAAGGAAGAGACGCATCTCGTCATTCCATACTTGGCCGCGCTCGCTGAGGCCATCCATGATCGCCAGCGGCGTGCCATGCTTGCCCGAGGCATATTCGGTCTTGACCCGCACCTCATGGGGCGCAAGCGGCCGCTCGTCGTATTCAATTAGCCCAACTTTATATCCACCAGTGAATGCCAGCTTACGCGGCATATTGTCTCCGTTTCAGTCCGCCGTTTTCGTCGGGCTCCCCCTCGAAGCGCGGTGTCTACGAGCGCCCTGATGCTTCGGGATCGCGTAGACACGGACCCGTCGGGAGGGCGTTGGGGGAGGGGTTGGCGTTCAGTCGCACCCCGCCGCCCATTTCACCGCATTGGCGATGACCTGCTGCACTTCGCTCTGATAGTAAATCGGGTAGGTTTCGTGCCGGGCCGGAAGAAGAAGACCCGCCCGCTCCCGCGCTGAAAGCAGCAACC
Source organism: Chloroflexota bacterium (assembly GCA_026707665.1). GTDB lineage: Bacteria > Chloroflexota > Anaerolineae > Aggregatilineales > Phototrophicaceae > UBA6055. The sequence goes on along the minus strand of JAPOWK010000129.1, from coordinate 4,425 downwards.
GCTGCGGCAGACCTCGCCGCTAGTCCAGGAACTGATGAAGACAACCGTATCTGGCGCGGGAATATCAAAGGGCTCGCCATAGATTTCCGTTTGCGGGACGACAAAGGACGTCTCCAAACCGCGGGCGATGCGATGCGCCGGTTCGATCACCCAGAGCCTTTCGGGCGCGCCGCTCACAATTGGCGTTAGCGAACAGGATGTGCCCATCAGCTTCTTAAAGACCTTGGACCCGGCGCCCCAATGCAGCGCGATGAAACCCATGCCCTCGTCCACGATGCGCCGATAGACGCGCTCGGCGACCGCATCGTCGACATTGTCGTGGACCATGTGCCCCCACCAGATCAGCACATCGGTATCATCAAGCACCGATTGGCTCAAGCCATGCTCCGGTTTATCGAGCGTCGCCGTGCGTACGGAGAAACCCCCCTCGCGTAAGGGAGCGGCAATGGCCTCGTGGATGCCCTCGGGATAAATCTCCCGCACGCCTTCGGTTTCTTCAATCGCGCTTTCCTGGCTATAGCCGTGGCTCATCCAGGACGTTCGCACATAATCCCAATGGATGGGATTCTCGTGCCAGAACTCGTTCCAGACTGTTACGCGGATGGGCGCTGTCATTGGCTGTCTTCACCGAATACCGCGTGGACTGCCGCCCGAAATTCGTCGACGCCGCTCCAGAGATCGGGCGCCCAAGCGAAGTTGTCCATTTGATAAGCGCCGTGCAACATAATGGGTCCGTCAAAGCCGGCAGCGCGCGCCATGGTCATATAACGCCGAAACGCCACCAAGTCCGCCCGTCCGTCTTCGGTCGGTGGCGCCCAGGCGTGAATCGAGGTCGCGCCCGGCAGCAGCTTGGCAAAGGTTTCCTGCTCGCCCGAATCTCTAGGGTTGCCAGAATCGGCGATCCAGCCGTAATCGCGCTCTGACAGCTCCACAAGCTGCAGGAGACTACGGGCTTTGTTGGTGAAGATACGATAGTTTTCGGTGGCCGGCTTCAAGCCATGTTCGACGGCGAAGTCAAAGAGTTCGCGGAAGGCGGCTGCTGTCGCGCACATAGTTTTGGGCGTCGGTTCGCTATCGCCGGGTACATAGCGCACGCCACTAGCGCCCAGTTCGGCCGCCCGCTCGATCCAGAACTTGGTGTGGGCGATGCCAGCGCTGCTTTCTTGCGGGTCTGGGCTGCCGATCTCGCCCGTATCAATGAGCAGTTGGAAGATCTCCACCCCCGCATCTTCAAAGGCGGCGCGCACGTCGGCGAGATAAGCGCGCTCCATGCTGGGGAAGTGCAGCATGGAGAGGTCGAAACAGTCGTAACCTTGTGCGGCCACCTCGGCTGGCAGCTCCAGCAGGGTATGGCTGGGAGCTCGTGTTTCCCAGCCGTCGGGCCGCGTGGAATCTATGGCTGGCGCCTTTATCATTTTTGAGTTGTCGGCAGTTGGCAAATAGGTCTCAAATCCCAATAGCCGATTTATCGTCACAGAGGATACCGCTGCGCGCGCGACCATCACATTTCTCCTTTTTCAATAGGCTGTGTCATTTAGAAGCGGACGCCATATTTGACCACTTCGCTCGGATCGTGCTTGATCAACTCGAATGTCTCCGGGAAGTCTTCGATGGAAACCAGCGGGTCGATCAAACCGGGGGCGGTCAATTTGTCCTGCTTCATCATGCTGACGATGGTATCGAAAACTCGATACTGATCCCACAGGGGATAATCACTCGGCGCGTACTCCATCGCGCCATTGCCGCGCGGGACGATCATCCTGAGGCTATTGATCAGGAACTCGCGACCAAGCCACAACTCGGCCGCATTGCCGCTGATGGCGCCCGCTTGGCAGACCGTGCCGCCAAAGCGCGCCGCGCGCATCGCCGTATCCAGGGCGGCATAATGCCCGCTGATCTCAATCGCCACATCAACCCCACCGCCAGTGAGTTCTTTGATCTCCAGCGCCGCATCGGAGGCGAATGGATCGATGACATGATGCGCGCCGTAGTCCCTCGCCAACTTACGGCGTTTTTCCAACGGGTCGACGGCGAATATCACATCGGCGCCAGCCAGCGCGGCCACTTTGACCGTCAGCAGACCGATCGCGCCCAGCCCGACAACCGCCACCGCGTCGCCGAAGCGGACATTGGATTCTCGTACGCTGTTCACCGCCACATAAGCCGGCTCGAAGCACAACGCATCAAGAGGATCGAGGTCGTCCAAGTCCCAGATCAGCCAAGGCGACGGCTCGGCAAAGCCCGGCCAAATGAAGTCGGCCGGACGATCGACGGTGATGATGTTGGTCTCGCTGACGTCCATGAAGCCGAAGACGCGATCGCCGACCTGCCAGTCGCGGACATCGGCGCCCACCTCAATGATGACGCCAACGCCGCTGGTGCCAACCTTTGAATCGGGCACAGGATCCGGATCCGACTCGTCACTCGGTACAAAAAGGCGATTGTCTTCATCCCAGCGCTGCCCCTGTCGGTTGCGGCCGTCCATCATGTGCATGGTGGTGCCGTGTTTGCCGGAGGCGTATTCGGTCTGAATCCGCACTTCGTTGGGCAGCAGCGGGCGCTCTTCGTATTCCACCAGCGTCGCGTCGTGGTCTTCGTTGAAAATGGCTTTTATTGGCATTCGTTCGCCTTTCTGGCTGCAATCAGTTGATTCTGCTTTCGCCCTCTCTGTGTCCTCAGTAAGACCAAGTAAGTCGTGAAACAACTATTCACCACAGAGGCACAGAGGGCACAGAGAAAACCTTTGCCTTTGCTCTCGGTGTACTCACTTGAACTCGGTGTACTCGGTGGTAAATATTTTGAATTACCTAGTCGGTTTTTCCTTTTGCGCCTCAGTGGCACAAATCAGCCTCGCACCGCGCCCGCCGTCAGACCCTGTATGAACTGACGCTGGAAGACCAGATACACCAGCATAATCGGCATCATGACGATGAGCGTGCCGGCCATGGACATGCTGTAATCGGGTCCCCAGCGGGTGGTGAAGAACATCATGCCGGTCATGACGGGCCTGAGCTTGTCGGACTGCAAATAGATCAAGGGCAGCAGGAAGGCGTTCCAGGCGCCCATGAAGTTGAAGACCACCAGAGCGGCTACGGCCGGTCCCGCCAGCGGCAGCATCACGCGGCGGAAGACGCCGAAGTCGTTGCAGCCGTCGATCTTGGCGGCGTCGGTCAAATCGTAGGGCAGTCCGCTGAAAAAGGCGCGCATGAAGAAAATGCCGAAGGGCAGCGATATCGCCGTCTGCGGCAGGATCATCGCCCAATAGGTGCCCAGCACGCCGATATCGCGCAAGATATAAAAGAGCGGGATCATGATCGCCGTGAAGGGCACCATCAGCCCGACCAAAAAGAAATAAAAGATGAGCATTTTTCCCGGCATCTTAAGACGCGCCAAACCGTAACCGGCCAGGCAAGACAGGCTCACAACTAGTAAGACAATCGGAACGGTCACGATCACGCTGTTGATGAAATAGCGGCTGAACTTTCCTTGGTTCCAAGCTTGCGCAAGATTCTCAAAGCGCCAGTTCGGCGGGAGCCCCAGCGGGTCTTGGGCGATCTCATAATTCGACTTCAGCGCCGTGAAGATCACCCACATGAAAGGCACCAGCACATAGAGCGCAAACAGGATCAGCAGGCCGTATTGCACGCCTCTGGCGATCCGTAAGCCCAGGGGCTTGCGCGGGCTACGGGCGACCTGATAGCTCACCCCTACATCATTCGCCATGACGTTAATCGCCTCCGCGCTCGCCTGTTGAGCACTGTAGACACGCGCGCGACAATGCCGCCGCCCACGCAAAATACCTTGCATCGCGCCGCGTCTGGCTCCCCTCCCTGAAGCTTCGGGGAGGGGCTGCGCCGCGTAGACACTGGCGGTCGGGGTGGGGTTGGCATAGCTAATCGCCTCCGCGCTCGCGAATCGAAATGAATATGAACGACACGACCAGCGACACTACCCCCATCACGATAGCCAGCGCCGAGCCATAGCCGACGTAGCTTTCGCGAAAAGCGGTGTTATAGGTATAGGTGGCGATGACGTGAGTCGCGCGGCCAGGGCCGCCGCGGGTGGTGATCCAGATTATGTCGAAGACGTTGACACCCAGTATGAGTGTAAAGGTGGTGATCATTGTCAGCACATGCCGCAGCCCGGGAATGATGATATACCACAGGCGCTGTGGACCATTGGCGCCATCGACCAGCGCGGCGTCGATCTGCTCCATGTCGATGTTCTGCAAGCCGGCCATGATGACGACGAAGCAGAAGCCGAAATAGCCCCATACGCCGGCCAGGATTATCGCGGGCAGCGCCAGATAGGGGTCGCCCAGCCAGCCTTTCGCCAGAACGTCCAAGCCGACCGACCTCAGCGTCGAATTAATGGGGCCAAATTGCGGATTGTACATCCACTTCCAGATGATGCCGACGGCGACCG
>JAPOWK010000069.1 GCA_026707665.1 Chloroflexota bacterium | reverse complement strand
ATAATGCTTCCTTTTCGCAATTCGTTACGACACCATGATAAACCGATACTATACAACTAGGGAAGGGTGAGTCGACGGCAGAATTGGGATATTCGGCGCCGTGACAGTCAGAAACCCGTAGTTCCGAGCGTGCTCCAAGAATGCTCCCCCTTCCTTAGCTTGCTGGGGAAGGGGGTTGGGGGGATGGGGTGTAACTGGCGCGATAGCATGTACCAGTACCGGACAAGCCTTACACATCGCGCTAGATGATGAACAAAACCACGGCGTGCCGCACCATGTATCGCCTTTGCCGGGCATGATATACTGCGTTTGACTCAATCCTCGTTCTCGAAGGACGCCCATGTCGTTTCTGGTGCCGATTGGCTTCGCCGCGCTGGCGATAGCGATTCCGATCCTGCTGCTCTACATGCTCCGCTTGCGCCGGCGCGAAGTGTTGATTTCGAGCACCTTTCTCTGGCGGCAAGTGGTGCAAGATACCGAAGCCAATACGCCCTGGCAGCGCTTGCGGCGCAACTTGCTGCTATTCTTGCAGTTGCTGATTTTGTTGCTGTTGGTTCTGGCGCTCGCTCGTCCCTTCATCACCGTACCGACCGTCAGCGCCGGCAAGATCGCCTTGCTCGTCGATGCCTCGGCCAGCATGACCGCGACCGATGTCGCTGGCGCATCGCGCTTTTCCGCCGCCATCGACCAGGCGCGTCAGATCGTCAGCAATATGAATCCGCAAGATATCATCTCATTGATCCGCGTGGCGGATATCGCCGAGCCATTGACCTCCTACACCGCCGACAAGAACGAGCTGCGCCGCGCCCTCGAAAGCATGAGGGTCAGCTACGGCGCGGCCGATTGGGACACGGCGCTGACGCTGGCGGCGGCCGGTGCATCGGGAGCCGAGAATTTCAGCATTGTCATGATCTCCGATGGCGGGGTGGGCGAGGCGGCGAGCTTGCCGGCCAATATCCCCCAGCCGATCTACGTGCCGGTGGGGGAATCGGCGAACAATATCGCCATCACCGCCTTGGCCACCCGCGCCCTCGCCGGTGGAGCGCCGCAGCTCTTCGCCCAGGTGACGAACTACGGCGATTCGCGCGCTGAAATCTCGCTGGTGATCCGCCTCGATGATGTGCTGCGCCTCTCCCGCAGCGGGGCCATCCCGCCGCGCAGCCAACTGCCTATTCCTTTTGATGAGCCAATCACCGAGCCCTTCGAGACGCTTTCGGCGACGCTCACCTTTGACAACGATGTCGAAGACTTCCTCGAGCTGGACAATCGCGCCTGGACGGTGCAAAACGAAGTGAATACGCGCCGCGTCTATTATGTGTCTTCAAGCGAGAACCTCTTCCTCGAGCAAGCGCTGCGCAGCCTGCCCGGCGTGCAGACTTTCCGCGGCAACGCCGAAAACCGGGGCTTGCCCGGCGAAGCCTTCGACCTCTATGTATTCGACAGTTGGCTGCCGAATCAACTGCCAGCCGGCGACATGCTCCTCGTCAATCCGCCAAATTCGACGCCGCTCTTCACCGTCGGCGTGCCCTTGCCTGCCACCGATGAGATCGGCATCGCCGACGAGGAATCGGCGATTACTTCCTTCGTCGATCTGGACGAGATGAGCCTGCTGGCCTACCGCGCGGTCGAAGCCGGCTGGGCGCGGTCGCTGGCTAGGGCTGAGGGGGGCGCCATTTTGCTGGCGGGCGAGGCGAATGCGCGGCAAATCGCGATCTTGCCCTTTGACTTGCGCGATTCCAACCTGCCCCTCTTGATCGCCTGGCCCGTGCTGATGGCGAACCTGCTCGATTGGTTCTCGCCGGCCGATATCGTGTCGCTGCCCGACGGCTTGAGCGTTGGCGACGTGCTGGTGATATCGCCGCCGCTGCTCGCCGAAAGCATCCGCGTCACGACGCCGGACGGCAGCGCGCACGAACTGCCGATCTCCGGCGACCGCGTTGCCTTCGCCAACACCGATCAGCTCGGTCTCTATCGTCTGGAGATCCTGCAAGACGGCGAGGTGACAAGCGCGCAGCGTTTCGCTGTCAATCTCTTCGGGGCCGGCGAGAGCGAGATCCGGCCGGTGCCCGAAGCCGACTTGCGCTTGGGCGGCGCGCTGGCGGCCGCTGATGCCGACGAAAAACTGGGCACGCAGGAGTTCTGGATGTGGTTGGCGCTGGCGGCGCTGCTGCTGCTCGCCATCGAGTGGTACGTCTATCATCGGCGCTTGCAAGTACCGACGCTGCTTGGATCAACGCGGGGTCCCGTCAGATTTCCATGGGCACGGCTTCAAAATTCTTGAGCTTGATCACCGACTCCAAGGCTTTCCCCCGGTCGGTGTAGCAGATATTCTGCAAATAAACGTTGTCGATTTCAGTTAATGTCGCGAAGTGCTCGTCGTGGTCACGCGCGCTTAAGATGCCGGCGACGATGGCCGGCTTGACCACCGTCTGGTTGATGCCCGGCAAGACGGCAAGCTGGTCGCGTATCGCGTATTCCGGGTCAATCAGGAGCGACTCTGGCAAGTGGTCGAAGGCGGCCGGCTCGCTCTCGCTCTGCGGATACTCAATATCGGCGAGCCAGGCGCCCTCAATGTCCCCGCTGCCCAGGCGATCCACCGTGCGGCGAAAATCTTCGGCATAGGGGATATTGCCCGGCAGCAGGAATTGCGTCGGCGGCGCCGAGCGGATGACCAACGTGCCATACACATGACAGCGCCGGCCGAGAAAACGGGGGATATTTGCCTGAATCTCCGGCAAGGCGCGGATCGGTGTGCGCGCGGGCAAAGCCTGATCGAGCCGCACGCCTCCCTCGCCGACGTAGAGCGTGAATTGCTTGCGATAGACGGCGGCGGTCAATATCTCGACAGTGGGTTCGTAGGCCGAATCGGGACGCCGCAGCACGCGCAGGCAGGCGCGCACCGCATCGTGCACGCGGTAAGTCTGAAAGCCGGGCAGATGCCGCGGATTCAAGCGCGACAAACCATGCCATAAAGTAGATTCGCTGCTGATCGGCTGGGCGCGAATGGCGCGGTTTTCCGGCTCGTCCTGCTTCACCAGCCAAATTTGCTGAAAACGAGAAACGCTCCTGTCGTAATCGGTGATGAGCAGGATGCCATCGACGTTGACGATCTCATCGACGTATCGCTCCGGCCGATCCAGAATATCGGCAATACTGGCTTGCATTTCCGCGCCTGCGCTCACTTTGCATCAATCATTATAGCAGCGTTTGCGCGGGCGTTATGAGCTCAAGCGAAGTGTTTGCGCAGCCTGCGGGCGAGGGGCATTCGATTGCATTTCTGCAATTCGAAGCTCTCGCAGCCGTGAAACGCCATGAACTCGCCGATGGCGCGAATCAAGCCGCGGTTGAGCGCGCTGTTGAGCTTGACGCCGCGCTCCAGGTGCAGATTGTTGAAGATGAGGCGCTTCTTCTTTCGGTCGACCTTGGGGTCTATACGCCCGATTAATTCGCAGCCGTGCAAAATCGGCATCACATAATAACCGTAGACCCGTTTGGCTTTGGGCGTGTAGACCTCGATGCGATAGAAGAAATCCCAGAGCATCTCATCGCGATCGCGATCCCAGAAGAGGTTGTCAAAGGGCGAGAGGAAGTGGGTCAGCCGCGGCTCGTGCTCGCCCGCTTGAATCGCCGCAAGCAATGCCAGGTCGTCGCGGTGGATGAAGGCGGCGTCCTTCCAACCCTCGACCGCGACCGGCAGCGCCTCTCCCGCCTTGAGCATGTCACCAAGGATGGCGGCGGCATCGCGCTTGTATTGACGATAATAATCGGCGACATGATTGCTCGTGCCGATGCCGATATGGCGCAAGCCGCGCTCGATTGTCCAGCGGCGGAAATCCTCAATCGACTTGTCGAGCGTGAACTGGCTGCGATCAA
>JAPOWK010000018.1 GCA_026707665.1 Chloroflexota bacterium | reverse complement strand
ATAATGCTTCCCTTTGCTCATTGGAAACAGTACCATTATAATCCAAGACTATACACCTAGCTCGCTGGGGAAGGGGCCGGGGGATGGGGTGCGGAGGACGCTTCAAACCGCGGTCCCGCTCAGCAGCGTATAGACGACAAAAACGCCATAAAGCGCGAGCAGCACCCAGCCCTCGCGGCGGCTCAACTCCCGTTCGCTCGTCAGAAACAGCGCCAGGATCAAGGTCGTCGCCACCAAAATGCCGATAGAAATCCAAAGGTCGCCCGTGCCGACATCAATCCCGCTCAAACCCAGCAGCGACAGCGCGATCGTCCAGGGCAGCGCCAAACCAACCAGCAGGTCAAAGGTATTGGAGCCGACCGCGTTGGCCACCGCCATGCCGCCCCGTCCTTCGCGCGCCACATCCAGCGACGCCATCAAGTCGGGCGCCGATGTCCCCGCCGCCAACAAGGTCAACGCCACAATCACCGGCGGGATGCCGATGCCGGCCGAAAATACAATCGTCGATTCCACCAGGGCGTAGCTCAGCGCGACGATCAAAGCGATCGAGACGATGAAAGCCCAGACGAAGTTCCGTTCCGGCGCGCCCGTGATGCGCCGCAATTTCGATTCGATCAGCGCTTCCAAATGATGCCAACCAGCTACCTGCCCGCGCTCCGGCTCGCTCGAAATTTCGCTTTCGTCCTCATCTTCCTCATCCGGTCCAAAATAGCGCCAAACGATGAGCACGCCCATATACACCACATAGCCGACCAATCCGAGGATCGCCTCAATCAGCGAAACATGGCCATCGAAGAAGACCAGCCCCAGATACAGAATGGATATCAGGTAGTAGACGATGTCTCGCCCGACCGCGAAAATATGGATATGCAAGCCGCCGGCGAAAACAGCCGACACACCGGTGATCACCAGAATGTTGAAGACAGCCGAGCCGACGATCGTGCCGATGCCTACATCGCTGTGCGCCCCGCCGGCGGTGAATAGCGCCATCAGGGCAATCGCCAGCTCCGGCGCCGACGAGCCGATCGCCATCAATGATGCGCCCGCCACCTCATCCGAAAGCTTCAGGCGCCGCGAAATCTCATCCAAGCTGGGGATGAAGAATTTGTCGGTCACAACAGCGAGCGCGAACACGCAAGCGAGAATCGCCGCCAAACTCAATAGCACTTCCGCCATCGCCCTTCCCCCGTGCGCTCTCGACCGCTTTTCTTTGCTCTGATCAGCTTACCAGCGCGCGATGACGGCGCGGAAAAGCATCTCCCGCTCGACCAGGTCATCGGGCGCCTCGCAGTCGCGCTCCAACCAATCCCGCAGCGCCCGCGACGCCTCTCGATGTACCGCTTCCGGCAAGCGCCAGTCGCTGCTGAACATGCCCGCCACCCGCCGCTCCACCATGATGCGAGGCGATACCGGCTTCTCCAGATAGCGCACAAGGTCGATGACATCGGCACTCCCGCCAGTCGCTTCGATATACTGCCGCACCGCATCATCCGTGAGCCAAATTCCCTGGTCCACGCCCTCGTCGCTGCTGACGCCCAGACCGCGCAAGATCTCGTCCCACTTGTCTTGTACGATGCCCCAGGGCGGCCGATCGGCGCCATCTGGCGGTATCATTTCCACGATGACCAAAGCGCCCCCGCTTCGCAGCAGACGCCGCGCCTCATCAATGCAATCGCGCCAAGCCGGCAAATGGTGGAAAACGCGCACGGCATGCACGATATCGAAGCTGCCAGCAACAAAGGGCAGATATCGGGCATCGGCCTGCGCCAACAGCGGACGCCAATCGCCCTCCAGCTTTCCCCGGATCAAGCGCATCATGCCCAGCGAATAATCGATGCCGACATAATGCCGCGCCACCGGATAGAAGGCTTGCGCGATCAGCCCACTGCCGATCCCGACTTCGAGAAATCGCGCTGAGGCATGCGCGCCCGTATGGCCGAGCAGCGCCTCGCGATAGCGATCGACAACCCCGTCGCGGTAGCCGCGCGTCGCATCATAAAATGATATCGCCTGATCGTAATAGACTGGCATAGACCATAGGCAAACGCTGAATCTCCTGCCAGTATAACGCTGTTTTCAGCAGCGTGTTTCGCCGCGAGCGCCGCGCGGCAACGGAGGAATCATGAAAGTCGAAGACATCAAGCTTTACTACGCCTACAATGAATGGGCGAACACGCGCATCCTCGACGCGGCCGAGCGGGCGACATTCGAGCAGCTGACCAAGCCAAATGAGTTCGGTTGGGGCGATCTGCGCGGCGCCCTCGTTCATATCCTCGACGCCGAGTACGGCTGGTTCAGCTTCCTCTTCGACCGCGAAGATGAAGGCATTCTCGATCCAGAGTCGTTCACTAATATCGCCGCGCTGAGAAAACGCTGGGAGCAACAAAACGAAATCAGCCGCCGCTGCCTGGATTCGCTGGCGGATGTAGACCTGAATCGCGTCCATAGCGCAGAACGGGATGGAAATAAGTACGATTGGGTACTGTGGCAGACGCTGGTTCATGTCGTCAACCACGGCACGCAGCACCGCGCCGAAGCGGCCGCCCTGTTGACCGGATTCGGCCATTCGCCCGGCGATATGGACCTCACCTTATTCCTCAACAGCCGAGATATCCGCTCGAGCCAGTCCAATGCCATGAATCGCCGGGACATTGAATTGCTCTTCCAATACAACGATTGGGCGAATGACCGCATCCTGGATACCGCCGAAGCCCTAAGCTCCGAGCAACTGACAGCGCCGAACGACCTCGGCTGGGGCAGCCTGCGCGGCGCCCTCGTCCATCTCTTGGACGCCGAATACGTCTGGCGCAACCTGCTGAAGGACGGCGAGCAAGTCGAATGGCTGCAACCGGAAGACTTCCCCGATGTAGCCGCCATCCGCGCGCGTTGGCATGTCGAACGAGAGGCATTTTGGCCTTATCTTGCCGGTCTCAGTGATGAAGACTTGAGCGGCATCATCAGCTATCAAGGCGATGTGATTCGCCACCGCGTCTTGTGGCATTGCCTCGCCCATGTCGTCAATCACGGCACGCAGCACCGCGCCGAATGCGCCGCCCTGCTCACCGGCTTCGGTCACTCGCCCGGCAACCTTGATTTCACCGTCTTCTTGCTGGAAGACTGATAAGGCTTAATCAGGCAAGTTATTCCGCCTGAATTGCAGTATTAGGCGCGTTTCGTTAAACTCTAATTGAAGAGATGGAATCTCCCATCCGCTGTTCATCGCTCGTAGGCTGCATACGGACCTCCCCCCACATATGAGAATCGCACATAGGCTTTTGAAAGGAGCCATATCATGCGCAAATTAGTCGTTCTTACAGTTTTAGTCCTTGTCGCTGTGTCGCTCAGCCCAGCGACCCTGCTCGCCCAGGACGCGCCCAAAGTCACGGTCGTCACTTGCTGGGGCGGCGCGGAAGGCGTCGGCTTCAATGGCGTCAACGCCGCCTTCACCGAAGCCACCGGCATTGAAGTCGAACATATCGACGATCGCGACTGCCACCTGCTGCCGCAAATCATGGCCAGCGCCGGCAACCCGCCCGATGTATCCGGCATGCCGCGGCCCGGCGTAATGGCGGAATTGGCGCGCGAAGGCTTGATCATCCCCTTGACCAGCGGCGACGATCCGGTGATGACCGATGAATTCGTGCAAGCCAATTACGGCCAGGCGCTCATCGATCTGGGCTCGGTTGACGGCGAATTCTACGGCGTCATCAGCGCCGTCAGCTCCAAGAGCATCGCTTGGCGCCGCACCGATGTCTTTGAAGATATTGGCGAAGACGCGCCCGCGACCTGGGACGCGTTCATCGAGTATCTGGACATCCTGGCCGAGGAAGGCATCCCGCCTCTTGCGCTTGGCGCCCTGGACGGCTGGACGCTCACCGACTTCTTCGAGAACCTCTATCTCAACATCGCCGGTCCGGAGATGTACCACAAGCTCTTTGTGACACACGAAGTTGAATGGACCGATCCCACCGTCATCAGCGCGCTCGAACACTTCGCCGAAGCGGTATCGCCGACTGACACGCGCCTATACGGCGGCTCCGACGGCACGCTCGCCCGCGGCTTCATCGACGCCATGGACGCGGTCATGAACGGCGACGCCGGCTTGTTCCCGCTTGCCAGCTTCATGCGCAGCTTCGCCGAAGCCAACTTCCCGGGACAGACTTGCCCCGATGATTTCGGCTCCTTCCGCTTCCCCACCATCAACGAAGACTACGCCAATTCGGTCGTGCTCGGCGGCAACTTCTGGCTGATGTACAACGACCGGCCGGAGGTGCGCGAATACATGGTCTGGATCGCCGGCGCCGAAGCGCAGGAACTCATGGCGACGCAAGAGACGGGACCACAGCTATCAGCCAACTACAATGTGTCGGCTGATGTCTACGCCGAGCCCTGCGATGGCGCGGCTGCAGCCATGGTCGCCAATGCCGCCTTCGTCGCTTTTGACGGCTCCGACCTGGCGCCCGGCGCGATCGGCGGCGACGCCATGTTCACCGGCTTGCAAGACCTGGTCGCCAATCCCGACTCGGTACAAGAGGTGGCTCAATTCATCGAGGATGTCGCCGATACTGCCTACGACATGTAGCGCTGACGAAGCGTCAGTTCTGAGGGCAGTCCAGACGGGCTGCCCTCTTTTGCCAGTTCATTCTCCACATATTCCACAAAATAAAAGTCTAAGCAAATAATGATAGCGTCTGCCTCCTACAGAATCTTAATCAGTAGTGGGACTGATGTACGGGCGAGCCGGTGGCTCGCCCACACTCGCTATAGATTTCCAACCGATTCTTCCTATTTCCGACGTGGATCTTCATTTAGGCGGCAACTGAACTGACACAGACAAAATGCACTCACGCCGATTCAGCAAACTGATTCCCTGGCTCTTCGCCGCGCCAGCCCTCATCGCGCTGTCGCTCTTCTTCGTCTACCCCACCATCGTCACCATCATTCTCAGCTTCACCAGGGGCACGATCACGACGCCAGCAAAGGAATTCGTCGGCATCGAGAATTATCGCATCCTGCTCACCGAAGACCGCTTTTTCTTGAGCTTCGAAGACGGCGTATTCAGCGGCGCGCTGGTCAACAGCTTCGCCTGGCTTATCATATTTCCTACCGCCATCGTGCTCATCGGTCTTCTAGTCGCCGTCCTTGCCGACAAAGTCAAATACGAAGCCATCATAAAATCCATTATGTTCATGCCGATGGCGATCTCGGCCACCGCCGCCGCCGTCATCTTTCGCCTGCTCTACAATCAGAATCCAAATCTCGGCTCGCTGAATGCTCTCCTTACCGCTCTCTTCCCCGATTTCGAGCCGATAGCCTTCCTTGGCAGCGTTGAAGTCGCCAACCTGGCCGTGATATTCGCCGGCGTCTGGATATCTACTGGTCTCTCCGTCGTTGTGCTATCGGCCGCCTACAAAGCCGTTCCCGCCGAAATCCACGAAGCGGGCCGCATCGACGGGGCCAACGCCTGGCAGTTGTTCTGGCACGTGTCCCTGCCCATGCTCAGCGGACCGGTGACCTTCATCGCCATCACCATGATCATCAACGCGCTGAAGATGATCGACCTGGTGCTGGTGATGACCAAGGGCGCGCCCCGCGGCGCCACCCGCATCATCGGCTACACCGTCTTTTGGGAGACATTCAACAACAACCGTTCCGGCTATGGCAGCGCCGTCGCCGTCATTCTTTTGCTCTTGGTCATGCCCTTTATCATTTATCAGGTGCGGCAGGTCCGCCGCCAGTTATGAGGACGAAGTGGACGGGCATAGCCTAAACGTCAACAGGCGCCCAAGCCTGACCGAAGCGCTCATCATACTGACAAGGCGCGGACCGGTTCACGCGATTCTGCTGATTATCGGCATCATTTGGCTGGCGCCATCGGTCGGTTTGGCGGTCACATCCTTCCGCACGCGCGGCGATATCTCCGCCTCCGGCTGGTGGACAATCGCCAGCGGAGATCGCACCGTCACCGACCAAATCTGGGAACTAAACATCGTCGACTCTGGCGAAAGCGGCGAAGACACCGTCCTCGCCGGTCATAGCTTTAGCGGCGAATTGCTTACCGACGCGGTCGAGGGCGTACCCGCCGCCACAATTGGCTTGGTCCGCATCCAGCAAATTATCGGCAGCGTCACCGTTGAAGAATTCGACCAGCCCATCACGCTCGATAGCGTCGGTACAGTCGCCATTCATGCGGACGGCAGCTACGATTTCGCGCCGGCTGCCGGTTATGCCGGCGCCTTCGTGACCAAAATCGACAGCGCCGAGGCGCCCTTCACCGCCGAATTCCAGCTGCAAGGTTTTGAGTCGATACAAGGCGAATTGGAAATCGAGGCAATCGGCGAGTCCGAACGTGTGCCGCGCGCCGGCAAAATCATCGTCAATGAAGACGGCAGCTACGAATTTGAACCGCGTGCCAGCTTCGTTGGTACTTTCGAGGCGACGATCGATCATAGTGTCCTCGCCAGCCCACCCTTCACCATTCAATACGCGATGGAGCGCGCCGGCGGTCCCTTGCAAACGGTCGACGCCGGAACCACGACACAGTTGCCGCTGGCCGGGTCGCTTCACGTTAGCGCCGATGGCAGCTTCGAGTTCAAGGCCGCGCCCGACTTCGCCGGTACGATTGAGATGGAACTGGGCATCATCAATCCGCTGCTGACGCTGGAAAACTACGTCGAAGTATTCACGCGCGAGCAGTTAGCCGAACCCGGCTTTTTCAACTTCTTCAAGAACAGTTTTATCATCACCGTTCCGAGCACAATCTTAACGATCGTCATCGCGGCGACGGCTGCCTACGCTTTCTGCTGGCTGGACCTGCCCTTCCGCAACGCCTTCTACTTGTTGTGCATCGCCATGCTCATCGTCCCCATGCAAACCACCTGGATCCCCGTGCTGCGGATGCTGAACGCGGCCGGCTTGATCGGCACTTTCCCCGGCATCTGGATCGCCCATGCTTCCTATGGAACGCCTTTCGCCATCTTCCTGCTCTACAATTTCTTTCGCGACCTGCCAAGCGAGCTCTTCGAAGCCGCGCGCGTCGACGGCGCCTCCGAATTCGGCATGTTCTTCCGCATTGTCATTCCCTTGTCGATGCCGGCGATCGCCTCGCTCGGCATCTTTCAGTTCGTCTGGATCTGGAACGACCTGATGAACGCCCTCATCTTCCTGGTCGATCAACAACTGTTCCCACTGACGGTCGGCATCCGCCAGCTTGTCGGCCAATACGCCAACGAATGGGACATCCTGGCGTCTGGCGCCTTCATCACCATGGTGGTGCCGCTGATCGTCTTCTTCAGCCTGCAGCGCTACTTCGTCCGTGGCGTAACCGCCGGCGCAGTCAAAGGATAGCGAACCGATGCCAGCCATAGACAAGCCCGGGTTTACGATGCGCCTGGCCCGATCACTCGCGATTCTCCTCGCTTTGGCGCTCTCGCTGACAGCTTCGGCGCTGTCGGTGGTCGTCCGCGTGCCCGCAGACTACCTGACCATAGGCGAGGCGCTTGCGGCAGCGCCCGCCGGCGCCATTATCGAGATTGCCGCCGGAACCTACCCCGAGTCCCTGGTCATCAACCGGCCCGTCAGCCTGCGCCCGGCCGAGCATGATGGCGAAGTATTGCTCGCGCCAACGGCTGACGATCCCGTCATCGCCATAGCGGACACGGAGTCCGTTTCGATTGAGGGGCTTTCCATTGTCGGCGGCGAAATCGGCATCTACGTCACGCACAGCCAGGACATTACCATCCGCGACAATTTCGTCTCCGGCAGCCGCCTGGTGGGCATCAAAGTGCGGCTCGGCGCGGCCGACATCCTGGACAACACAGTCTTCCACGCCCAGCCGCCCTATGGCATGGGCATCCACGTTACCAACACGACGCAATGGCCCCCGTCGCGCGTGGTCGGCAATCTTGTATTCGGTCATTCTCGCAGCGGCATCTACACCAATATGACCGGCATGATTGAGGTGATGGACAACGTCGTCACCGACAACGGACAGCACGGCATCGCCATCACCGAAATGTCCCACGCCGATGTCCTTGGCAATATCGTCGCGGATAACGCCGAAACCGGGATTCAGCTTCTGGATATGTCAATGGCTCATATCTGCGACAATATTGTCTCGGATACACGCGGCTCAAGCGACGCCCCGCAAATCCGCCAGGGCAATGGCATCATCATCGACTACCACTCGGAGGCGACCTTGTCCGGAAATACCATCCAGGGCAGCGCCCAGCACGGCATCAGCATCTTATTTGGCTCCACCGCCTTCTTGCATGCAAACACCATTGAAGACAGCGAGGCGCAATCCGTTTACGTGGATGAAAGTGAAGCGCTGGACGGCAGCGGCTGCGCGACCGACGAGTGAGCCCGGCTATTCGGCCGATTCATCGTCATCGCCTTCCCGCCGTTTGCGCCGCCGCAGCAGCTGATCGCCCAAATTCACCGCAACCGTCTCCTCTAGCTTGAATTCCGGCTCCAGCGCATCCCGGCCACTGGTCGTCTTGGCTACCGCCGACGCCCCCAGCGGCATTGGCGGCGGTCGATCAGGACGAGGCGGCCGCGGGCGGAAGTATGGACGGTCGCCGTATTGCGTCGCCGCCCGACCTCGTCCGCGCGCGCTGAATAGCGCCTGCATCTGCTGCGATCGCGATTGATCCAGCCCGCGCCCGCTGAGAAACGCCCGCAGGCGCTGCAAATCGCTGCGTGTGATAATCAGCCGACGTACCGCTATATCGAGCGGCAGCAAGAACAGCGCCAGTAGCACCAGCCGTTCCCAGATATCAGTCGACGCTTGACGCTCGCCCAGATTATGCGCGAAGGCAGCCGTGGGCTCGTCCGCCAGGTTGCGCCCGCCGGTGATTTCCGCGATCTCCGCCAGGCTGCGCTCATCATGGGGGCGTGAGACGTATTCGGGCGAGTACGACATCACCCAACCATTGAGATCGGTCAAGCTGGTCGCGCCCGCCGCCAACGGCGCTTCACCGCTGACTGTGAGGAAATAGGCGCCTTCATTCTGTGGCGAGAAGCTCGCTTCATAGCGCCCGGGCGCCGTCTGCTGCAGTGGAATGCGGGTGCTGCCGCCCGCCGGATTCAGCAGCGCGCCGCTCAGCTGCAAGCCATCGAGAAACTGGCCCTCGTCATCGCGAGCGTCAACCACAATTCGCGCCTGCTCTTCCTCCAGCAGAATGCGCGTTTCCAGGTTCTGGCTCGCCCCGGCGTTGATGCTCCAAGCCACCACCTGCCCCCAGAAGCGCGAGAAGTCTTCCCAAGGCACCCACTCATTCGCCCAGCGCGCGCTCGCGTCCGATGTCCAGGCGACCACGCGCCCCAGCCCATATTGCCAGGAGGCCAAAATCGGATCGGAGTAGGGCTCAGGTCCGCTCAGGATCCGCTGCGCCGCGACCTTTGGCGTCGTCGCCACGTAACCGCGCAGTGGCGGCGTCTCTCCGATGCCATCAATGATGGCGCTGCTGCCGGTGATACGCGGTACGAAGCTCTCTTCGACGATGTACGAACGTGAAGCCAGCACCGTCTCCTGGGCAAATATCAGGGGAATCTGCTCTACATTCTCCACCGCGTAAAAGTTGCCGCCGCCGGCTTCGGCCATTGGTTGCAGCATCGCGCCAGGATTGCGCCCGATCGCGATTGCCGAAAGCGTGACATTAAATCGCTCGTGCAGCAGCTCGGTCAGATCGACCAGTCCAGTAGGGCTCGCCCCGCCGTCAGTCAGCAAAATCAAGTGCTTGATCTGCGATGGCTCCTCGACAATATCGCGCTGCACCAGCCGCAATCCAGCCAAGATATCGGTGCCGCCGCCGGAGCGGATCGTGTTGGTCATCGCGATCAGCGCCTGCGCGTCATTAACCTGCTGGAAGGGAACCACCCAAGCGCCGCCGGTGTCAAAGGTGCCGATGGCGACGCGGTCGGAGGGCTGCAGCAGCCCCAGCGACAGAACAATCGCGCGCTTCGCCAATTCCAGATTGGGCACGCCGCTGCGCCCGATCTGCCCCATGCTGCCGGAACGGTCAATCAAGTAGGCGATGGTCAGCTGCGGCAGTCGCTTCTGATCCTTGATCTGCATCTCCACCGGCAAGGTGCGCTCCAGCGGCGTCTGATAATAGCCGCCCGGCGCATAGCTCTGCGGTCCGCCGATGACAACCAAGCCGCCACCGATATCGCTGACAAACTGATCGAGCAGGCTCATCTGCGCCCCGCTCAGCTCGGTCGCTGGCACATTCGCCAGGATGACGCACTTGTAATGGGCCAAGCTCGCCATGGTCACCGGCAGATCCCCCGGCTCGGCGGTATCTACGAGAATGCCCGCTTGCTCCAGCGCCGGCAGCAAATGTTCGGCCTCCGATGGCTGCGAGCGTATCAAGAGGACGCGCGCTGGACCCACCACCTGGCTAAAGGCGCCCAGTTGATTGTTCTGCCGGAAATTGTCATTCGCGCTTGGCACCACGATCTGCGCCGAGAAATCGAGAAAGCCGCTGCTTTCGCTCGTCTGCGTCAAGCTAAAGCGCGTATCGCCCGCCTGCAGATTCAGCGATTCCTCATGTATAAGTTCCCCGCCGGAAAATACCAGCAAATCCGCCGGACCCGCCATTTCCGCATGAATCCCCACGGAAATATCGAAACTTTGATTCTCTGAAACCCGCCCCGGCGCATCCAAGGCGGTGATGCGCACATCTGGCTCCGCCTCGCGAAAGAAAGGCACATAGCTGATCTCGACGCCGGCAACAGCGGCGCGCTGCGCCCGCGCGATAGCATCGCCCTGGGTCGCCTGGCCATCGCTCAGCACGACCATGCGCCGCGAAGCATCGGGCGGAAACATTGACAAACCCGTCTGGATCGCATTGGCGATATCGGTCCCGCCTGTCAGCGGGATCGACGTAAAGCTATCAATCTCGCGAGCCATGCTGAAGTCGGTTTCCGGCACGGCGTTGTCGCCAAAGAGCAGCGCCGCCCATTCATCATCCGGCTGCTTCGCCTCTATCGCCTCGCGGATGAATGCCAACTGCAGGTCTTCGCTCCCGCTGCCCATACTGTCCGAAGCGTCAACGAGAAAGACCACCGCCAGCCGATCAACCGCCTGCACCGTCTGCAATCCAGCCAGCGCCAGGATGAGTAAAATAATGATCAAGGTACGCAGAAACAAACTGCAAATATCGCGCCAGCGCCGGAAGGCATGCCGCGGAAAGCCAATTACCCAGACGATGGGCAAAAGCAGGAGAAGCAGAAACGCTGCATACGGGGCAGTGAGCTGCACAGCCAATCCAGGTCAGCTATTTGGGCATGCCGAAGCAAGACGGCGTCACCCCTGATTGTAGCGATTAGACTGTTGAGTTGACAGGGTATCTACTCGCCACCCTCAGCAAGCGGAGGATATCGTGCGCATGTCACGCACGCTGGTCAATGTCTGTTTCTGTGCCCTCTCTTTTGTCACGCCGTCATTTTTCATCCCCACACGCGTCGATAACTGTAGACACACGCGCTGCACGGCAGCCGCTCATGCAGAAAATCTTGCGATTCGCTGTGGGCAAGAAATCTGATGTATCAAGTGCTCGCGAGGTCCAGCTCCCCTTCCCTAGCTCGCTGGGGAAGGGGCCGGGGGATGGGGTAGAAAAAACGCGGTGGCACAACCCAGTAGCTGCAAGGGCCTACACCCGCGTGATCTGATTCCGCAGCTGCTGCACGCGCGAAGCCAGCAGCGCATCCAGCTCGATCTCGGCTTCGATCTTGTTGCAGCCATGCAAGACCGTCGTATGGCTGCGCCCAAAAGCATCGCCAATCTGAGGCAGCGACGATTCAGTCATCTCCCGCGAAAGAAACATCGCCACCTGCCGCGCGTGATTAATCCGCGCTATTCGCTTTTTGCCTTTGAGCGTCTCGCTGTCGAGGTTGAATGCGGCCGCGATCACGTCAATGATGTGGCTCACGGTGATCTGCTCGGCTGATTTCTCATAACGGTTCAAGGTCGCTTCCGCCCGCTTCACGCTCAGCCCCCCGCTTCCATTGATGCGCAGCCGCGCCGCGATCTGATTGAACAAGCCATTCAACTCGCGAATGCAGGTCGACGAGCGCTCGGCGATCACATGCAAGACCTTGGTCGGCACCTGAATGTCGCGTTCCCGCGCCCACAATTCCATGATCGCGATTCGCGTTTCCAACTCCGGCGGCCCGATGTCGGCGACCAATCCGCCCTGAAAGCGCGAGCGCAAGCGGTCTTCCAGCGTCGACAACTCGCGCGGATGCCGATCGGAGGCCAGCACAATCTGTCGATTGAAATTCACCAGCGTATTAAAGGTGTGGAAGAACTCTTCCTGCGTTGTGTCCTTGCCGCGGATGAACTGAATATCATCCACCAGCAGCACATCCACCGAGCGATACTTTTCGCGAAACATTGGCGAGCTGCGATTGCGGATCGCATGCACCAGGTCATTGGTAAACGCTTCCGACGAAACGTATAAGACGCGATGACCCCGCTGCTGGCAGCTATTGGCGATCGCATGCAGCAAATGCGTCTTGCCAATGCCGACCCCGCCATAGACCAGAAAGGGATTGTAAACCGTTGCCGGGTGCTCGGCGACCGCGCGCGCCGCTTCCGTCGCCAGGTGATTGGAATCGTTGACGATGAATCGATCGAATACCATGCGCGGGTTGATCGCGCTCTCCGGCGGGTCAGCCGCCTTTGCGTGGCGCGCCGCCTCCCGCAAAGCAGGACCGGGCTCGCTGGATTGCTGCGCCATGAGCTTGAAAAGCGGCATCTCCGCTTCCCCGTTTTGCGCCTCGGGCTGACGATGTTGTACCCGGAAAGCCACATCGACCGCGCTTCCCGTCACCTCGCAGAGCGCGTCCTTGACATCGCTGTGTAGCCGATGCGCCAACATGTCGAACACATGGCTGTCGGGTACGCCGACGACAAAGGTGTCATTCTCAAAGCGCAAGAATGTAGCCGGGCGCAGCCAGGTCTCGTAACTGGCGCGATCCCAACGCCGCTTCATCAATTCCGCCGCTGCCTTCCAGCTTGTGCGCGCATCTTTCGCCATGGTGTATATCTCCATGATTCTCCAAGGTCGCGTTGGCCTCTTTTTGAGACGGCGCAACACGATAGGCAACCGCCTTGCCTTGGCTTCTGACGCAATTGTGATTGAATTGGGTGCGTCCGGTTTCTGTCCAGCAGCCGACCGGGGTGTTTGCCGGCTGCTTCGCTTCACCAGAACCGCGGACTGACCTACAGCGGCCTGCGCGCCATCATTGCCCACTCGCGCGCTTGCAATCTTTTAACGCGATGCGGGAACTCTCTCGTCGCAGGTTCAACTAGTATAATTCATAGCGGCTCGCGCCTCAACCAAAACGCGTACCAATCAGAAAAATTTAAGCTTGGGATATTACATGCCGAGCTTTGGGATAAATTGAACCACGCTTCGTATGAACTTCTTCCTCGAATCTTGGGATAAACGACCAATATTGCGGCATTTCCGCCTATTTTTCCCAGATATCCCATGCTATTCCCCTTCGCTGATCGCTACTGCTACCGACGAAAGCGCTATATGCCAGCATAGTCCGCCATTGATACTTGAATCCTGTTCCGATCAGATGCATCTTCTTGGGATATCTGAATGCTCGCCAGCTGCTGCCCGCGCGGTTCGGCCAGCGCCTGATTGACCATGACGATACAATTGAAATCAGCGACAAGCCCTAACCTAATTAAACGCTATCATAACTATAAACCAACGTGTTAGTGTTTGACTAATGCCCATCTGCGGCTTAAACCCTTGATTTTACTCAATATTGGGCAATTGCTAGACATATCGTTGAATCGGATGTAAAATCTTGTTAATCTGCTTTGTGTTGGTCAGTGAGCGTTTTCTTTAGAGGGGGATTAATGTCCGAATACGATAGCCATGTATCCCTGTCAGATTCTTACCTGGATGACGAGGATGCATTCGCGGAAGACGGACCGGATATTATCAAGGTATCAGCCCGTTCGCGTTCTACCGCGGTCGCTGGCGCCATTGCTGGCGTGATGCGCCAGCATCACAGCGCCGAAGTTCAAGCGATCGGCGCGGGCGCGGTCAATCAAGCGGTGAAGGCTTTGGCAATCGCGCGTGGCTACTTGGAACGCGATGAAATGGACATCGTAACAACGCCATATTTCACCGAAGTTGATATTGACGGGCAGGAACGAACGGCAGTGCGTTTTCGCGTGGAGCCGCGGCCCGAAAAGCCTTAAGGACGCCGTCGTCAAGTTGAATGACAACCGGAAGCGGATACGTCGTATCCGCTTTTTTGTATTCGCCGCCGCCGAGTTCCATTCCGCCAGGCGCAAGACAATAATTCTCGCGCGCATTTCCCCAATATTCGGTCCGCTTCACATTTCTCGCGGGCCGCAACTAAGCAGACCCAAGTTGGTCATGCGAAAAACATCCTCATTACGTAAACGCCCCTTCCTTAGCCGGCTGGACGCCCCCCGTCAAGCGGGGGGAGATTTATGAGGGGAACCTGGGGCCGGGTCAACTAGGTAGCGTAGACACTGACCGCCGACATCGACCTTCAGGCATGGGGTAGAAAAACCGCGAGCCCGCCTCTGACCTTTCCGCAGCGCGGCAGCCACTGCTATAATTCCTGCGCTATCGCCCGGCAGAAAATACAGGAGTGATCCGGTGTCCGATTTGACCCAACTTGCGATTAACACCATCCGCACGCTATCGATGGATGCGGTGCAAAAAGCCAATAGTGGGCACCCCGGTCTGCCAATGGGCGCAGCGCCATTTGCCTATAGCCTGTGGCTGAATCACATGCGCCACAACCCGCGCAACCCCGGCTGGCCCGACCGGGATCGCTTCGTGCTCAGCGCCGGGCACGGCTCCATGCTTTTGTATTCGCTCCTGCATCTGACCGGCTACGACGTCACGCTGGACGACCTCAAGCGCTTCCGCCAATGGGGCAGCCACACGCCCGGGCATCCCGAGTTTGGCGATACCGCCGGCGTCGAAACGACCACCGGACCGCTGGGCCAAGGCGCGGCCACCGCCGTCGGCATGGCGCTGGCTGAGGCTTTTCTCTCCAATTATTTCAATCGCCCCGGGCATAACATCGTCGATCACCATACCTACGTGCTTGTCAGCGATGGCGATCTGATGGAAGGCGTCTGCCTCGAAGCCGCCGCTCTCGCCGGGCATTGGGGCTTGGGCAAATTGATCTTCCTCTATGACGACAACGAAATCACGCTTGATGGCGCCGCCGATATGACCTTCTCGGAAGATGTCGCCGGTCGCTTTCGCGCGACGGGCTGGGCGGTCAGCCGCGTGGCTGACGGCAACGACCTCGCCGCAATCAATGACGCGCTCGAAGAAGCGAAATCCGTCTCCGATCAACCAAGCCTGATTGCGATCCGCACCATCATCGGTTATGGCAGCCCCAATAAACAAGGCACCAGCAGCGCGCATGGCAGCCCGCTGGGCGATGATGAAGTTGCGCTGGCAAAGCAAACCCTCGGCTGGAGCGCGGATGAGCGCTTCCACGTCCCCGGCGACGCCCTCGAGCATTTCCGCGGCGCCATCGACGCGGGCGCGGCCGCCGAAGCCGAATGGACCGAGCGCTTCGCCAGTTGGCGCGCCGCCTTCCCGGCGCTGGCAGAAGACTGGGATCGGGCGATGGCCGGTGAGTTCGCCCCGGGCTGGCGCGGCGCCCTGCCAACTTACCAAGCCGGCGCCTCCATCGCGACACGCAGCGCTGGTGGCGAGGCGCTGAATGCCCTCGCCCAGTTCGCGCCAACCATGATTGGCGGCGATGCCGACCTGGCCGGCAGCACGCGGACGCTGATTAAAGATGCGGCTTACACCGGTCCCAATCAAGCGGCGGCGCGCAATCTGCGCTTCGGCGTTCGTGAACACGGCATGGGCGCCATCGTCAACGGGCTGGCGCTGCACGGCGGCATCGTCAAACCATACAGCGCCACCTTCTTCACTTTCAGCGATTATATGCGCCCGGCGATCCGCCTCGGCGCCTTGATGGACATCCCGGCAGTTTACGTTTTCACTCACGACAGCATTGGCTTGGGCGAAGATGGACCCACCCATCAGCCGGTCGAACATCTGATGTCTCTGCGCGCCATGCCCAATCTCCACGTCTTCCGCCCCGCCGATGCCACCGAAACCGCCGGCGCCTGGGCTGCTATCGCCGAGTTGGATCACCCCGCCGCCATTGTGCTCAGCCGCCAGGACCTGCCCATTCTCGCCGGCAACGATGCAGGCATCCACGACGGTGTCTCCCGCGGCGCCTACGTCCTTTCCGAACATGAATCCGGCGATATTGACGCCATCCTCTTGGCAACTGGCAGCGAAGTCTCGATTGCGCTGGACGCCGCGGGCTTGCTGGAAGAGGCCGATATCCGCGCGCGCGTCGTCTCCATGCCCTGCTGGGAGCTGTTCGAGGCGCAAGACGATGACTACAAAGAGAGCGTCTTGCCCGCCGCCGTGGCTTGCCGCGTCAGCATCGAAGCTGGCGCCACACTCGGTTGGACCCGCTATATCGGCGACGGCGGCATCGCCATTGGCGTCGATCGCTTCGGCGCCAGCGCCCCCTACACCCGCATTTACGAAGAATACGGCCTGACGCCCGGGCATGTGGCCGAGGCGGTCAACGCGCGCCTGGCCAGCTGACGCGTTTCGAGGTTATCGATGTCCGCGACGCCGCCAAAGGTCATTGTCGTTCTACCAACGTACAACGAGCGCGAAAATATCACCCGCATCGTGCCGGCGCTGTTCGCTCTTAACATCCCTGATTTTCACCTGCTCGTCGTCGACGACAGTTCGCCCGACGGCACGGGCCAGATCGCCGAAGAGCTCGGCGAAGAAGCGGCTTACCGAGGCCGGCTTCATGTTCTTCACCGCCCCGTAAAACAGGGCTTGGGTCCCGCTTATATCGAGGGCTTCAAACGCGCGCTGACGCTCGGCGCCGATCTAGTCATTCAAATGGATGCCGACCTAAGCCACCAGCCCAAGTACATCCCGCTGCTGCTGGAGAACGCGGGCCATTTTGACATGGTCATCGGCTCGCGCTATGCCGCCGGCGGCAGCGTCGACGCGGGCTGGGGACCACTCCGCAAGCTGCTCAGCTGGTGGGCGAATCGCGTCTATGCTCCGGCCATTCTAGGCCTCCCCATCCGCGATGCCACCGGCGGATTCCGCCTCTATCAGCGGGATTGCCTTATCGGCATGGATTTGGACCAAGTCAAAGCCAACGGCTACGTATTCATGGTCGAGCTGGCATTTGTGGCGCACCGCCTCGCCTACCGCATTGGCGAGATACCGATCCACTTTCCGGATCGACAGCATGGCGATTCCAAGATGTCCAGCACGATTGCCTTTGAAGCGGCTCTGCGCGTCTGGCAGATCAAGCTGCGCCACCGCGCTTTGAACCCCGCCGACCGCCGGACCCTTGCCTACACCTAGCGCATCGCCATAAGAGAAGCCCGCAATAGTGTCTTCTCCCCATTGACTGTGGGGGCAACCCATTGGGTCGCCCGCCGACGCAGGCCAAATGTAGGGGCGACCTATCGGGTCGCCCACAAAATCTCAAGAGAATACAGAATTCGCAACGATGTTTTTCTCGCCGCAAACCTGTCCTGGCTTCAGCGGATACCTCGGGGAGGAATGGGGGGAGAGATTGACTGTCGCCGAAAACGAATTCAAAGCTGACAAATCTTACAAACTATCCGCCGCCCAAAGCAAACCGCGCCGCACAATCTCACGCGCCTCCGGCACATCAAAATCGCCCACCACGTGACCCAGCGAGCTGTAGAATATCTTGCCTTTGCCGTAATGCCGCGTCCAGACCACCGGCATAACACATCCTTCGATCCAGGGCGCGTGGTCGCCGCTGAAGGTGGTCGTCGCCAGCACCTTGTTCGACGGGTCGGTGTGCATGTAATACTGCTCCGAATGCATAGCAAAATCAGGAATGCCCGCCGTGATCGGATGCTCCTGGTCGTCGACATTCACTCGATAATCGATGATGTTGCCAGGATGCGCCACCCACTGCCCGCCGACCATGAACTGATACTCGGTATTGTTGCGAAAGGCATCAGCCATGCCGCCATGCCAGCCACCGACATTGACGCCGCGCTCCCGCACCGCATTCAATAGCCCCGCTTCCTGCTCATTGCTGATACTGCTCATAGTGTTGATCGGCGTCACCATGTCCACCGATGCCATCAACTCTTCATCGAGAAAACTGTCCAGCGTCTCCGACAGGGTGACGTCCAAGCCCGCCTCTTCCAACAGCCCAGCGAATAAATGCGTGGTCTCTTTCGGGTCATGCCCGGGCCAGCCGCCGTAAACCATCAATACCTTCTTGCTCATGCGCTTCCTGCCTTTTCGGAATCAGTTTCAGTGAATGCAAATATACCCATTTATCCGCTTCTTTCACAGTCGCGACTTGCGTTCCGCCCGGTGACCAAGCCGCCTACATCTGCAAATGTAGGGGCGACCGGCAGTCAGAGTCTACGCGACCTATCAGGTCGCCCGCCGAAGCGCAAACTGTAGACACACGGGCGACATTGCCGCCGCCCACGCAAAATACCTTTCGGCTCGCTTACGGCAAGGAACGGGATGATTCAAGCTCTCGTGGGGCCAAGCTCCCCTTCCGAAGGGGCCGGGGGGTGGAGTTGCCTGCCGCTACCCCACGTCCATATCAATGCGGAAAATCGTATTGCCCGACGCGACATAAACCATGTTCTGCTCCGGATATGCCACGACCGCCGAGACCAAGCCCAGCTTCTCCTGGTCGAATGCCTGGAAACTGTCCATGAATGTGCCAGCGACCGTCGTTTCGAAGATCGTTCGCGTCCGCCGGCTGATGATAAAGAAACCGGGCGCAAACGGGCTGTCATTGAGGTAAAAGCCCTCCGTTCGCGCAATGTGAGGTTCGCTGCCCTCGTTAAATCCGCTGAATACAAAGGGGGACTCGTTGCCGCCAATGTACGTTTTCATCACGCCATCATCGTAGAGCACATAGACCGTACCCTTCTGGCTGATGGTAAAGTCGACCACATTGCGCAGATTGGGTCGCGCCGATCCGGCAAAGTACTCGCGCGGCGCGCTAACATAACTGCTCCCTGAGGGATCGTAGCGCCAAATCTGCCCCGCTTCGCTATCCAGAACATAGAGTTTCCGCGCCCAAATCGTGAGCGCCTTGGGACCCTCCCAATTGTTGGCGTTTAAAACGCGCTGCGCATCGCAGTTCAAGATGAATTGCGGCGAACAGCGCACCAGCGTGCCATTCCGGTCCAACATGGCCAAGTCGCCCGAATGATCATCAAAGGCAATATCGACGATCTGCCCGATGGTGAAACCGCCTTCATGCGTCGCGCCAATCCGCATCAGCGATATCGGCTCCTGTCGAATCGGCTCCCGACCATCATCCGAGAGCTTGATGCTGTAAACTAGGTCGTTCTTGTCATCCAGCGCATACAGATCGGTGCCTTGCAGCCGCAGCCGCGTGATCACCGCATCTTCAAAGTTCGCCAGCGGGATCGCCTCGCGCCGCTTCACGTTGTTGATGGCGTCAATCAGCGTCTGCGCCTCTTCTCGCATCGCCGCTACCGTGGGGTCGTCACGCCGCATGACATCACAAGCCTCAGCGACCTGCAGCGCCGCGTTCCAGGCCGATGTGACGCTGCGCCGATTGCTCGTATCCAATGAGCGCGCCAAACTCGCCGTATCCTGCAATTTGCCCAGACACTGCTCGAATTCCGTCTCCCCCAAATTGGACACCCAGGATAAGACCACAATGCTCACAATGATCATGGGTATCAACAAGATAGTCAGGATCAATGTGCCGGAAGACAATCGTCGCGTAGGCGTGATCTCCGGCAGCGGAAAGAGCCGCTGAAACAAGTCCGCAAAGAAGATTAGCAACCCGGCCGCGCGTCCCGCCAAATGCGCCAAGCCCCAAGACAATAGCGAGCCGAAATCGCCCCGCCGCGGCCGCTTCCCCGGCGCGCCCTCCATCTCCAGCGCCAACTGCTGCCGCGCCTCGCCCAGCTTCAGGCTCACTTCATGCGATGATTCGCCCGGCGCCGCCAAAACCGGGCTCTCATATTCCGGCGGCACCAGCTCAACTAACATCA
Source organism: Chloroflexota bacterium (assembly GCA_026707665.1). Lineage (GTDB taxonomy): Bacteria > Chloroflexota > Anaerolineae > Aggregatilineales > Phototrophicaceae > UBA6055. The sequence goes on along the minus strand of JAPOWK010000018.1, from coordinate 12,963 downwards.
ACTGGCTCTGTATTTTGATCGTGCGCCGCAAGCCGTGCAGCACCTTTTCGATATCGTTCTCCAGCAAGACGCTCGTCAATCGGTCGATCGGAATATCGGCCAGATTCCCGTCCGATAGCACAAGGCGGCTGCCGGCATTGACCCCATAGCGCACCATCGAAATCTCCGGCTCAGGCAGCAAACCCAGCGGCACGCTGAACAAAGGCTCATCATCGGTGAGATCTTCGGGGAGAGTCAGCGTTAAGCCAGCCGTCTGCAAGACTGAAACGACCGGTCCCACTCGCGCGACATACATATCGTCTTCATGCAAAACAGCCGCAATCATGCTCGTTTCAAATTGCTGGCTATCGCTCTCGCTGTGTTCCAGATTGTGCTCGTAAAGATTGCGGTTGATCATTTGGAACATGGCGCGGAGAGCGATGGTGACGCTGCCGCCCGCGCTGAAATAGCGCTCGGCCGCCAAAGTCGCCAGTTGCTCGTAGAAGGTGGTCGGGGCGATCGAGCCCGAGGGCACAATCAGCAGAAAAAACGTATCGCCCTCGCGCCCCTCAGCGGCGGTCGGCGGCGCCACTTCAACCAAGGCGCCCGGCGGATTGACATTGATAACGCGCCCGCCTACGATGTATAAATGTCCTACCAGCGCTTCCAATTCAAATGCCATGCGATGCCACAGCCGCTTCTCTTATACAGTAATTCGATTTTACTTGAATGCGTAAAGCGCGCTAGCGATGTGCGCGCCGAACTGAGTTTTGACGCCGCCCTCCGCGCGACCGCTCGAAAGCGAGTTTTGTAGATTCAGAGAATTCGGATAAGATAGACTCAATCGCTTAGTGAAAGGAACCGTTATATGGCCGCCACCAGATCGGCCGAGGGGGTGAGGCTCGCCACAAACGCCAGGCGCGCCATCGCAGACCTCCCCGCCGACAACATCCGCTTGGATTGGACGATGGCGCTCATCTCTTGCGCCATTATATTTGGCTTGTACATTGATGGTTGGGCGCATAATCACGGTTTCGTCGACGACAGCTTTTTCACGCCCTGGCACGCACTCCTTTACGGCGCCGTCGGGCTCTCCGGTCTCGTTCTGATCGTGCACCACTTCCGCAATGTCAACCGAGGATTCCGCTGGAGCAAAGCTTTGCCCGCCGGTTATACGCTCTCGCTGATTGGCTTCTTCGCCTTTGGCGCTGGCGGCGTCGTTGATATGATCTGGCACGAAGTCTTCGGTTTTGAAGAGAGCATCGAGGCGCTCATCAGTCCATCTCACCTCTTCCTCGCATTGACCGGCTTACTCATCATGACCGGTCCCATCCGCGCGCTTTGGCAGCGCGAAAGCGACGGCAGCTGGGCCAGCCTCGCGCCTGCGATACTTTGTTTCATCTGCATTACTTCCGTTTTTACTTTTTTCAATGCCTTTGCAGCCATCGGTGGCGATATGATTATTTTGACCGGACCGCGGCCCGACTCGCACAGCCTGCAAGACGTCGCCGGCATCGTCGCCTTTGTTATCCAAAGCAATATTCTGCTCGGCGCTGTTCTTTTCATGACTCGCCGCTGGCGCCTGCCCTTCGGCGCGATCACCCTGCTATTCGTTCTCAATTCGTTGTTGATGACCTGGTATCGCGTCGGCGAGGCGGGCGAATTCATCTTCGCCCTCAGCGCCGCGCTCGTCGGCCTCCTGGGCGATTACCTGCTCAGCGGATCAAAGCCCATGGAAACGAGTCGGCTGCGGCTCGCCGCTTTTCTGATTCCCTTCGCCCATAGTCTCGGCGCCATGATGGTGCTTCACATTCTGGGAAATTCCGTTTGGAATACAGGCGGGCTCTGGTGGCTAATCCACATGTGGCTCGGCGTCCCGGTTCTGGCCGGCGCTTTCGGCTATGGCCTGAGCATGGTCTTGAGACAGCCCGCCATTCCTGCTGCTCACTCGCCATAGCGCATCACAGATTGTACCGAGTTAGCCATGAGAAACACCGTCGTTCTCAATAATCTCCCCTTCCCTAGTTTACTGGACGCCCCCCGTCAAACGGGGGGGAATTATGGGGGGAACCAGGGGTCGGGGGATGGGGTAGAACGGCAGCTGCCCACCCTCCTCATCATCCTGCTGCTCGCTGCCGCCTGCCGTCAGCAGGCGATCACCCCGGCGGATATTCTGATGGAGTTGACAACGACGAATACGCTCATCGGCGAAACCACCTTGTTGCTTGCCGTCACCGACAGCGACGGCAATGCCATTGCAGATCCCGGCGCGCTTAAAGTTCGCGGCGATATGAGCCACGCCGGCATGGTCCCCGTCTTTGCCGAAGCCGACCAGTCAACCAACGGCATCTTTAGCCTGCCCTTCACCTGGACGATGGCTGGTGGCTGGATCGTCGAAGCCAGCCTCACGCTGCCCAACGGCGAGCTCGCCTCGGAGACCTTCCGCTTCGAAATCCTCTCTGAGTCAGACGAAGACGAGATGACCGGCGTGGATCACAGCGCCATGGAACATTCGGCGGGCGAAACCAGCGCCGTTTACCTGCGCATCCGCAACCGCGGCGCGGCAGACCAAGTCATCGTCGCCGCCGAAAGCGCCGCCGCCGAGCAGGTCGCCTTTCACCGAACCGTGGTGGAAAACGACATCGCCCGCATGGAAGCCATCGACGCCCTGGTCATCCCCGCCGGCGAGACGCTCGAGCTGCGCCCGGGCGGCACGCACATCATGCTTTCAGGGCTAAGCCAAGACTTGACCCCGGAAAGCACATTCTCGCTTCAGCTGAAATGCGAGAGCGGCGAGGTCTACGACCTGGATATCCACATCGCGGACATGCTCATGAGCGAGCGAGACGACGCGATCTCATTCGGCGACTTGACCTTCAGCAATCGCTGGGCGCGTCCAGCAAAGGCGGGCGGCATGACTCATGCCGACATGCCGATGAACTCGCATGCGGATCATTCATCCGGCTGACAATCTCTCCAATCAACACGATTGTACGGGCGGCTCTGTGAAACTTCCGCCCATGCGTAAAGGCTGTCAGGCTTGTCCGGTACTATGTTACGGCAACTAAGTGCCTGTCAAACTAGGGAGCTGTAGGGGCGAGACTTGTCTCGCCCTTAAGCACGCGCTATCACAGGCACGGGCGTTTCGGCGAAACGCCCCTACAGCTTGCTTTCTTGCGGGTTGAATATTCTGCGTGAGCCGAGTCGTGACTAGCGACGGGCTGTGGAAATGCAAAGGCAAACTCCTGCATTTCATAGATACAGAAACGATCGTACCAGTACCGGACAAGCCTTGTAGGGGCGACCTACCAGGTCGCCCATCCTTTACCCACCCGCAACCCACCGCACAATCCACGTCCCCCGAGTCCCCGCCGGCAGCAGCCGCAGCAGCGCCCCGCCCTCGGCCGCATCCAGCGGGCGCAGCAGTAGCAGCATCGCCATATAAGCCGCCCCGCCGACGATCAGCGCCAGCAACGAGCCGCCCAGCGCCAACAAGACCAACAGCATCGCCGCCAGCGCCACCAGCGGCCGCCAAAGCAAGCCCAAAACGCGCACATCGTCCAGCTTGCCGCGCGCCAATACGATGAAGGGCACAAACAGAACCAACTCCGAGGCGATGGTCGCCAACGCCGCCGCCCGAAAGCCATACGCGGGAATGAAGATGAAGTTGGCTGCGATATTGAATACCACCGCGGCCGCGAAGGCTCTCGTGACCAGCCGCTGCTGGCCCAGGCTGACCAGCGCGTATTGCGTCAAGCTGTTCATCCAGCCGATCGGAATGCTCCAGATCATCAGCCGCAGGGCGATGGCGCCATCCGGGATATAGCGCGCCCCGCCCAAAATCAGCGTCAGCGGCTCGGCCAGCACAGTGAAGGCGACTGCCAGCGGCAGCGTCGCCGCGAAGAGCAACTTGATGCCGAATCGATACGTGCGGCTCAGCGCCGCGCGATCATCCTGCGCTTGCCGTGACATCACCGGGAAGAGCGCTTGCGTGAAAAACGAGGGCACGATGTTGATCGCCAGCAGCCATTTGTATCCGGTGCTGTATTGCGCCACCGTCTCCGCCCCCTTCAGCGCCTGCAAAATCAAGATATCGACCTGAAAAAACACAGTCGCCAAAAAATGATTGAGCATTAGCGGCAGGCTTTCGCGGACCATCGCGCCGATGAGCCGCCGGTCCGGGAGCCGCCCGCCGATGCGACCGATGAACTTTCGCCCCGCCCAGAGCAGCACCAGCAGCGTCAACACATTGTTGAAAATGCTGATCGCCGCCAAACCGACGATGCCGTAACCCAGAAGCAAGGCAATCACACCGAAGACGGCTTTGTTCATCGTGGTAATGGTCGCGATCGCCGCCGGGCGCTCGGCCTGTTCGTTGGCGTAGAACAGCGAGGTCATGCCCTTCGACAAGCTCGCCGGGAACAATCCGATATAGAGCAAGCCGATGGCGACCAGCCCCTCGCTGCTGATTGCCTCCGCCGCCGAGCTCTGCCAAAGCAGCATGACGCCCGCCAACAATGGGACGCCAGCCAGGCTCAGCGCAAGGCGAAAGAACGAAGTGTTGTAGAGGTAATAGCCGGCGCGGGCGCGCTTCTGCGACGCCTCACGGATGAGAAACAGGTCCAGGCCGAAATTCGTGAAAATGTCGAAGGCGACGAAGAGCACGATGGCGAAATTGTAAATGCCCACATCGGCGGGCAGCAGCAGTCGATACATCACGATCGCAAAGGCGAAATCAATGCCGCGGTTGAACAAGTTGAGGATGATCGGCGCGGCGCTGTTGCGCGCCACCTTGGCCAGCCCGGAAGAAGCCTCGGTGTTCAAGCCCACAGTCGCCCGCCATAACCAGGCGCCCAACAGGAATACGATGACCGCGACGCTGATCGACGAGCTGAACATACCCAACTGCATGCTCGCCGGGCTAAAAACCATACGCACCGTCCAGTCGCCCGCCGGCAATTCAATGCCCTGCAAGTTCGCCAGCACCAGCCTTACACCCAGGCCAAATTCGGCCTCTTCGCCGCTGCCGAAGGGACGGGCGAAGGCGCGCCAGCCGGGCATATAACTCTCGCTGATGACCAGCCAACTATCGCTCCCGACGCTGACATCGATGAACTTTTCCCGCCCGCTGTCTCCGCTGATCGCCGCCTCTTCATAACGCGGAATACGCAAGCCGCCAAAGATGTCGAGCTCGGCAAAGCGGAAGCCGCCCCCTTCTTCCGCCAGCCAGCGCGCGTCCCAATCGGCTTTGTCTACGACGAAGGCGCGCGGCATGACAGACTGATTCTCCCAAATCGCCACTTCCTGTCGATAGACATCCTCCCAGCCCGGCAAATACATCTCAAAATCGGGCGCCGTCAGCACATAGCGAACATTCAGCAAGCTCAACATGTCGGATTGCAATACCCGCTGATAGCCAGCCGGGCTTCGGCCTTCATCGGTGTAGAGCGGCGCAATCTGATTGTGATCCAACAGATGCTGCGGCTGCAGCGCCCGCATCGTCGCCACATAGCCCTGTGGTATGATGCTGTCGTAGCCGCGGATATCATCTAACCCATAGCGCATGCCCGCGTTCGGATGCAGAATCCGCGGGTCGCCCGGCCGCTCCAGGCTCGTCACCCGAAAGCGCCCGGCCTGTCCCTGGAGGAATTCCACCGCGGGCGGCTTAAATTCCAACAACAGCGGATCGCTCGCCGGATTGAATCCATAGGAGGCGATCAGCAGATCGGCCGCCGTCACCGCCAGCGCCAGCGCCCCCCAAGGCCACGATCGCCGCCGCGCCGCCCAAAGAAACAAGACGCCGCTAACCAATAGCAGCGCTCCTAGCGTCAGCAGCTGCGGCAGTTCATAACTGAAGAACATCCGCCCGTCAGCGAATGCCTCTTCCGCCCCGGCCAGCTCGGCGACGAGCCGGTTCAGCATGGGCTCGAATCGAGCGAAATCAGCCCCGATCGCCGCCAGTCCAATGCACAGGGCGAGACCGCCCGCCAGGCTGAGCAGCCCCAGGAGCGCCGCAGGCCACTGCGTTCGCCCGCGACCATCGCATAAGATATGCAAGCCCATGCCCGCCAGCGCCGCAATCGCCAGTGTCAATGCGAAGACCCAGCGAAAAGGTGAATTCAGCTGATTCATCCCCGGCAGCTGAAAGACCAGCGCATAAGCCGCCGTTCCAAACATGAATGACAGCGCCGCCAATGCCAGGATGGCGAACAGAATGAGATAAGGCGCCCACTCCCGCCGCCAGCCCTTGACCAAGCCATAGAGCGCCAGCAGCAGCGGCAAGACGCCCACATAAAGCGCGCCTTCCACATAATTCTTGACGCCCCAGTAAATGTAAGCTCGCGGGATTCCGGCCGCGTCGCGTAAATCGCTAATCAGCTCGCCACTGAAGGCGTCCACATAGCTGTGATGGGCTGGGCTGCCATAAAAGTTCGGCAGCAGAAATTGCAAAAGGTCGCGAATCGGATGCGCATAACCCAGCACCGTCTCCAGGCTCGCGCGTTCCGCCCGCCAGTTGCTCCCCACAAATTCGTAAAGCGGAATCAACTGCAGCGCCGCCAAGCCGATGCCAAGCGCGACCAGCGCGATCAGCCACGCCATCGTCGTCAGCGCCCAGCGGAATGGCGGCCTCCCCGTCTCGCGCCAGCGCCGCGCCGATTCCCATGCCAGACGAAAGGCCGCGTAGTACGCCGCGATCAACAGCGTGTAGATCGTCAACTCAATATGCCCGGCCAGAATGTTGCAGCCGAGCGCCAGCGCGCCAATCACGACCCAAAGCAGCGCCGTGCCCTGGAAGATCCACAAGCTGCGCCCGCGCAGGATATTCTCGATCATCCATAAAATGAGCGGAAGCCAGACCGCCGCCGCGACGATCATCGGGAAAACCGCGCTGGCGATCATGAAGCCGGACAGCTGATACACGATTCCCGCCAGCCCGGCGCCCCGCCGGTTGACGCCCAAGGCGCGCAGGAATCCCGCCATGAAGCAGCCCGCCAGCCACAGGTTGAGCAGGATGAACCAACCATAAGCCGCGCTCAAGGGCAGGACGTAATAGATGACGCTCAAGGGATAGAGCGCCGAGTGCTGCCCGGCGGCGAAAAAGGGAATGCCGGCGAATTGGTGCGGATTCCACAGCGGGATTTCGCCACCCGCGATCTGCGCCCGAATGAAACTCTTCCAGGACAAGTTCTGCAAGACCATGTCCGAAAGCAGGTGATTGTGCGGAATCGCCGGCGCCCGAACCACATCGCGGTATGCCGAGTAGGGCAAATGCTGATACAGATTTTCGCTGGGCAACAGCGTGCGACCGCCAAGAGTCTGCTGATGGAACATCACCAGCGGCGCTATCAGCAGCATCAGTATCAGGGCGAGGTCAGGCACGACCCGGCGCAAGGGCATCAGCATCGATTTTCACCAGCTCTCGCTTGGGAACGCTGTCATGTCTCGGTGATTCCAATATACGGTTGTACGGGCGAGCGGCGGTCTGTGTCGGCGGTCAGTGTCTACGCGACCTACGCGGCCCGGTGGCTCGCCCACGCTTGCTATAGATTTCCAATCGCCAATCGCATGGCTAATTTCGTTCTGCTGCCAGAAGCTGCTTCCTTTATACACAGACGACGAAATTTTGCCTAGTCAAACGGCAGCCACCAAGATATCCCAAGTCACCGCGCCTATATCCCAAGAATTCTGCGATATATCCCTTGCGCCGCCGTCGATCCGGTCTAAAATTGTAAGTAGTTGTGAATCGGATCCTGCTCGGACCTCGCTGAACGGGCGGTTTCTCATGTGCCTCCTTGGCGAGCGCGCATCACCACCTGAGCAGCGATAGGCATCGAACTAGAACGGAGTCGAACATGTTGAGACTTACGGGAGGGGACTCATTGCTACGAAGCTGGCGGAACCTAAGCAACAACCCCTGAGGGAAACGACCATGGCGAACAGCTTGTTCGACAACCGCTACCGCTACGACTACATATATCCGCGCGGCCGCTCGGGCGAGACCCTGCGCGCAGTCGATACCGCCGCCGATGACCGCCCCGTCGTCATCAAGCGCCCCAACCCCAACGACGCGCCGCCCATCCGCGCGGGCCAAGAAGTCAGCATCATCAACGAACGCGAAGCGCTCAAGCGGCTCGCCGGGCATCCCGTCTTGACCGAACTGCTGGGCAGCGGCCAATTCTTCGTCGGCGGCATCCCCCAGCAATACATCGTCATGGAACGCGCCGAAGGGCATATCATTGAAGAGGAAGTCGTCAGCCTCGCCGGGCAACATCAACGCCTGCCCGAGCTCGAAATGTTGGAAATCCTCGAGCGCCTGATTGACCTCCTGCGATCCGCGCACGAACTGGACATTGTCTACAACGATGTCGACGCCAAGCACCTCTTCTGGAACCGGGAACGCTACGAACTCAAGGTGATCGACTGGGGCAACGCCGTCTTCCTCGAAGGCGACGAAGCCACGTTGGCGGGTATCAGCCGCCAAACGGACATCTACCAGATGGGCGAGCTGATTTACTTCATTCTCTCCGGCGGCTATCGCGTCGAGGTCCCGCGCGATGCCGATGCCGATTTTCGCGTCGACTTCCATCAAGACAGCGAGTCCATCGATCCGCGCCTGCAAGCGATCGTCACCCGCGCCGTACATCCCAACCTGCGTTACCGCTACGCCTCGCTCAGCGAGCTCAATGCCGATCTGCTGCGTTATCGCAGCCCGCTGGAACAAGACCGCAACTCCATCGTCGCCCGCGCCATTGACAAGCTCCGCAAGCCCGATCTCAGCCGCAATGATTTGCAGGCTTTGCAGACCAATCTGCAAATTGCCCTGCGCCAGAACCCCGCCTATCCCGCAGCGCGCAACGCCCATCAGGAAATCATCGACCGCATGCGCGATCTCGAAGTGGCGGCCGATCTTGACGCTGTCAGTATCTACATGCGGAGTCACAACTGGGAGAGCGCCGCCGCACTGCTTGCGGAACTCCGTGGACGCGCTGGCAGCAAAACCGGTGGCTTGGTGCACCTCCTGCTCGATTGGTGCCTGATGCTGACCGACAGCCGACTCAGCCCCGCGCCCGCCGCCGTGTCAGACGCGGCCAAATTGCTCTTTGAATACAAAGCGGATAAAGCCGCCAACACGCTTCTATCGGGTCCCGCGCCGGACGAAGACCACCGACTCCTGAACTGGCGCCTGGCTGAGCGCATCTCGTCGCATTTTCCCGATGTGCTGCTGCTTCGGCCCAATCTATACCGGCTCGATAGCGCGATTCAACAGTTGGCGGCGGAAAATATCCCGATAGACGAGCCGCTGGGCATTCTGGCTGGCATCAACCGCGCGCTGGACCAAACCGGGGGCATAGAAGCGCCCGGCGCCGGGCAGCTGCGGGATGTCTTCCGCGAAGTGGTCGAAAGCCTGTCCGCCCTCAACGCCAACCTGCAGACGCTCAGCTTGCAACATGAATTCTCCGAAGGGCGCCTGCCGCTCAACGCCTTGACGCGCGCGCTCAACGCCGCCATGGCGCTTGCAGACAATATGCACGTCGTCGGCAAAGCGGCCGCTAACAACCCGCGCGATGCCCTCTCCGCCCTCGACGCCAGCCGCGCCGTCGATCCTGCGAACCCGGCCTGGGATAAGATTGAGGACTTCCTCAGCCTGCTCTACGAAATCTTGCAGAACAGCCAGACCTTTGTGCCCGCCGCCGATGGCTCCGATCTCGAAAGGTGGCTGACGGCTACCCACGATGAGCTTGAGCCCTTTGCCAGCCAACTCTTCGACGAGATGTTGACGGAGATGCTCGCCGGCATTTCCACCGCCCAAGTCGCCTGGAAGCGCTATCGCGAAGTGATCGTCGCCGGCGACAAAACCGAAGCGACTGGCGTTTTGACCCGCGCCGCCGAGACCGTCAGCACCATCAGCCCCACCCTCTCAAGCTGGTTCAGTCAACTATCCAGCGTGGTGGAAAGCGCCAGCTATGTCGAGCGCCACTCGGTCCCGGGCCACCTGGGTCGAACGCTGGCTGACGGCTGGGCCGCCTTTGATCAGGGGCAACTGGCCGACGCTCAGCGGCTGGGTCAGCAAGCGATGGAAATCGCCCGCAGTGATAGCGAGCAATTCATCGCCGAACGCCTCTGGCGCGTCTCACGCGTCTTGCGCGATTGGGTCGAGCGCAACGGCGTCGAAAGCGAAAGCCGCACGCAACAGGCCTTGATCGATGTTGAAGACCTGTTCACCGATCACGAAAACCGCGTCATTAACGGCTTCGCGGCTCAGATGCCCAGCACCGAAACTTACCTCAAAGCGATGTCGCAAGGCTTGGTGCAGGGTTTCGCCACGGCTAACACAGCGGCGCTGCGCATTCTCTTCGCCCATTACATCTTTTCCGGCGTCCTCGACGCCCATGACGGCGCCATCGATGACGCCCGCTTTTGGCATGCCGCCTGCCTGCGCGCCCTCCCCGACTTCGCCGAGCGACACATCGCCCTGCGCAAGCTCGACGAATTCATTGAACGGCGCGACAGCTTGCTCGCCGCCCAGAACATATTCGCCGAACTCACCGGTCCCCATATCACGGACAGCCTCGCCGAGCTCCTGCGCCAGCTAGAACAGAACCCGCAATCGCGCTTGTTGACGCCGGGCATACAGAGCTTGAAAGCATTGGAATCGGCGCTGCAAGATTGGGCTGATGCCGAATTTCGCGCCGCCGGCAACAAAATCGAACAAGTGCTGCGCAGCATCACCGAAGCTGAATCCAACGCCAGTATCAACATGCAGCCCTACCGTGCCTGGATGATGGAGCTGCAAGCGGCGCTCGCTGAACTGAGCGTGAAACGGCGCAACCTGCTGAGTGAAATTGACCGCCAGCTTGACGAGCCACAGCCGAGCATTCGCGAAGCCATCCATCTGCAAGCCGATGTCACCGAAGACTTGCTGGGCTATAAACTCGCGCAGATGATGCTTGGCTGGCGTGATACCTACGAAGCCTTCGTCTCAATCTATTCCGGCGACCTTAGCCGAAAAGAGAAACTCGAGGCGATGGACGAACTCTTCAAGGCGATGTTTATCGATCGCAACCCAGCCTATCCCCTCTTCCGCCATTGGTATCGCGCGGTGGAAGCCCTGCCGGAAGAAGCGCCGGAAAAGCCCGAAATCGAGCAGGAAGACCAGCCGGCCGCCCCGGCGCCGGCGCCCGTCGAACAGGCGCAATTGCCCGAGCCGTCACCGGCACCCGAAACCGAAGCGCAGCCAGCAGCGGTCAATCGCTGGGCTTTTAATGTCGCCCTGCTGATCGGCCTCGTCCTCGTCATCGGCGGCCTGCTTTCGTTGGCTGGCAACGGCCGCCTCGGAGGCTTCCTGGCCGCCATCCTTCCCGGCTCATCGCCCACTGTCTCAGCTGCGGAATCGGCGCCCGTTCCAGAGGACAGCGGCGCGGCAAGTGAATCCGTAGCGCAGGCGGTCAATTCCGCGCCAGCGGTGGACGAAAGCGCCGGCGACAATGAGAACGCCGCCGCCGCCACATCCGCCCCCGCCTCGATTGCCTTGGCCGAGCCAAGCGAGATCCCCAGCGAGATCCCTACCCTGGCTCGCACTGAAGCTCCGACGCCAGTGCCCACGGCGGTTCTGCCGCCCGAGGGCTTGAAGGGCGCGCAGAACATGCTCGATCTCTACGCCAGCGACGCGGCGGCCTTCTGGGATGAAGACGTTTTCAGCAGCGCCGGCGGCTCGTGGCGCTTGGGGCGAAGCGGACCCGGCGAAGGCGACACGATCTTCCTGGCTCCGCCGGCCGATCTACTGGAGGGGCGCTATGGCAATGACGCGCCCGCCCGCATCAGCCGAGTACAAGCCGAGCTTGCCTTGCACAGTACCGATCCAGCGCTCGCGTCCGCTGACGTTTATTTCGGCATCCTGCTGCAGAACGCCGATGGCGCGGGCATGGCCGGCATTCAAATTCAGCAGGTCAGCCCAGACGTCATCAGCCTGGCGTTATACAGGAACGGCGAAGCCGACTTCGTCAGCCAGCGTACGGTCAACAATCTGATCACGCGCCTGCGCCTGGACCGCAACCCGTCTACCGGCGCCGTCAGCGCCTTCTTCAATGATTCGCGCATCGGCGAGCCCATAGACTTCTCCCCCGCCGACGCCCCGCTCGAACCGGTCATCTTCGTCAAAGACGGCGGTGTGGTCATCGGCGTCTCCGCCTGGGAGATCACGCTCGATTAGACGTCGACGCACCTTAAATGTGGTAACGCTTGTCCGGTACTAGTCGCTTAACTCGCAATTTGACCCCCCATCCCCCGGCCCCTTCCCCCACAAGGAGGGAAGGGGAGCTAATCGATTCAATGTTCGCATAAAGAAGCCCCTCCCTCATTTTGGGGGAGGGGTTTGGGGTGGGGGTTGCGTGAGAAATCGCGAGGTGCGGACAAGACCCGCAAAAACTGAAGCGCAATTCTACTCCACGACCTTCGCCGCCTCGCGCGAATCGACGCCGTCCGCGCCATTCGTCAGCGCCGCGCCGGCGCCCGCGCCCATCGTGCTGACGAAACTCTGGGCGATGCTTGTCAATTCCATCGGCAGCACGAATTTGGTCGATGGGCTGCTGCCGACCTTTTCCAGCATCTCCATATACTGCAGCGCCATCGTCTTGCCATCGACATCGCGCGCATGTTCATGAATCGCTGTCAGCGCCTTCGCGTAACCTTCCGCCGTCAGCAATTGCGCTTCTCGCTCGCCTTCCGCTTTCAAGATTTGCGACTGCTTCTGTCCCTCAGCTTCCAAGATCGCTGATTGCTTGCTGCCCTCGGCGCGCGCGATGGCCGCTTCGCGTTCGCCTTCCGCCAAGGTCACCTCAGCGCGGCGTTCGCGCTCGGCGCTCATTTGACGATTCATAGACTCTTGAATCGCCCGCGGCGGCTCAATCTCGCGGATCTCGACCGTCGTGATCTTCATGCCCCAGCGCTCGGTCGTCTCATCCAGCTTGACCCGCAGCACATCGT
>JAPOWK010000041.1 GCA_026707665.1 Chloroflexota bacterium | reverse complement strand
GCATTCGGGGCGTGGCGCAGCCCGGTAGCGCGCACGGTTTGGGTCCGTGAGGCCCCCGGTTCAAATCCGGGCGCCCCGACTGCGGCAATGCGGGTATGGTGTAATGGTAGCACTCCACCCTTCCAAGGTGTCAGTACGGGTTCGAATCCCGTTACCCGCTTTCGAGTGCCAGCTCTTTGGAGGGCGAGTACCGCCTGTGCGATGGGTCCATAGCTCAATGGTCAGAGCAGTCGGCTCATAACCGATTGGTTCCAGGTTCGAGTCCTGGTGGATCCATTACCTTCAGTGTAGCTTGTTAAATTGCATTGAACCCACCAACACGCGCTGTAGATCTTAATTTCGCTCGGAAGCTGATCGACCACTGCTGCTGGGAAGACGAGCGCGTCTGGGCGCTCGCCATTGCCCCGCTGACGGATGAACAGTTTGAGCGGCAGGTCCAATTCGGATTGGGTTCGGTCCAGCGAGAGTGCGCCCACATCATGGAAAGCGAGTGGACGAATTTGCGGCGGCTTTGTGGCGAGCCGTTGCCCGTTGGCGAACTTCCGTTGAATCGCGAGGCGATGTTCAGTCAGTGGCGCGCAATCCACGCGGACTGGGCGGCATACATGGGTAGGCTTGAGGCCGATCTTTTTTTCGCTGACTGCGCCTTCAATGACGGCGATCGCGCTGTCAAGCTGAAAACATGGCAGCTGATTTTTGACGTGATCTATCAGGGAACGTCGCATCGATCGGACATCATGCGCATTGCCGCGGAAGTCCATGAGACACCCCAGTTCGATCTGAGTCTAATGCAGTTCCTGAGCGGAGTTTTTCGCTAATGATGGCCGATGCGATCAGAACCCTGTTTGAGTATCAGATTATGGAAGATCGCCGCCTTTGGGATGGGGCGATCATGGCGCTGCCCGAGACCGCCTTCAAGATCGATACCGCTTATTCCTGGGGCACGATGCAGCGCGAGTGTACGCATGTGGTAGATGAGATGCATGCCAGCCTGGAACGCCTTCACGGCATTAAAACCGCCACCGTCGCAGTCACAATGGAAGATCCCACGCGCGAACAGGTGCGAGCGACCTGGGACCGGGTCGAAGCGCAGTGGATGGCTTATATGGCCGAGCTGGACGATGCGAGATTCCAACAGCAGATCGATATCGTCTATCGAGATACGGCGATGACGACGCCGGTTTGGCAAACGATCTTCCATGTTTTCAACCACAATACGCTGCATCGCGCCGAGATGCGGCAGATGATCGCAGTAATCGGCGGCAGGGCGGAAGTGGACAGAAGCTTCGGCGCCCGTTGTCTCGCCAACTCTGGCTAGAGCGGCGGGCTGCCGCCGAAATCTCGACAATGTTAGCCACGATATGATAGAGATGTTTTCGTATGTTGAAATATCGTTGCCTCCCGACATCGTCCCAGAAGTCTGCGCTTGTCGGCTTTAGAAGGCCGAGAGCATAAACAGATCGATTTGCCGCCGGTCGAGTATCCATCGACGGACTGGAGCTGGGAGTCCTTCATGAAATCGGCGGTCGCCCTCGCTGATGCGGACAATCTTGTTTACGGCACGGCCCGGCTGACTGGCGCCGACCACTCGATAAGCCATGGTCGCGCCTTGAGTGGCGATGACGGGGCGCAGCTGCGCGCTGCACATTCTCGCGGGGCAAAGCGGGACCTCGGCTGCACGGCGCTCATCGCCAGCGCCGGTGTGACTTGATTCGGTCGTAAGCCGACTGCACTTCCTTGAAACGCTTTTCCGCCTCGCCTTTTTCGTGATCGCTGACATCGGGATGGTATTTGCGCGCCAGGTTGCGGAAAGCTTCTTTCACCGCGTCCTGCCCGGCGCCGACTTCGATCTCCAGCGCCAGATAGGCGGCGCTGATCTGTTCGGGCTGATGGGATTCGAGCGAATTCGTACCGCGAGTGCGATAGTGAAATCGCTGGCGGACGCGCTCTTCGCTGATGCGGCGCTTGAAGCTGGCGGAGGCGATATCGCCAATATACCAGCTTCCGCGGATATTCGTCTGATATTCGCGCCGGCGCACGGCGACCGCGTCGAAGGGGAAATCAAGCGTGTGCCAGACGATGAACTGGTTGCGCTGCGTCGTTTCATCTATGTTTACCTGGATGAGACGCAGGCCTTCTTCCGCCTCAGAATAGGCGAATATGGCGCCCATATTCATCACGCGCAGGTCGTCTTGCCAATCGCGCAGGCGGCCGCAATAGCCGTCGGCGGGCAGCAGCGCCGCGTCTACCAGGAAGAGCGAGCCGATGCTGGACTTGGAATTCTGTTTGAGAATGGATTTTATCAGCCGCGGTTTTGGCGCCCGGCCGAAGAGGTAGACAAAGAGCCGACTGTTCATCCAGGTCTCAACAACGATGTCGGGCTCGTGGTTGCGGGCTGTAAGCGTCATTTGCGCAGCGGTACTGGCGAATTTGACGTCCTGAATCCCGCGAAAACGGGACTTGATTTGGTCGGCGACTGCGTGTGGCACAGAATGTCTCTTAGCGGGCGGTCACAATTGCACCATGATACGGCGAGCCCACGGGCTTTGTCAAATGGTGAGCACCCAAACCCTTGCGGAAGGGACCGCATCTGCGATACAATTGGGGCAGATTGGGCCGTTAGCTCAACTGGCAGAGCGCCTCGTTGACGTCGAGGAGGTTACAGGTTCGAGTCCTGTACAGCCCACAAGAGCTTAGTTTTACCGACAGCGATGTCGGTTTTTTTGTTTCTGTTTTTTGACATCTTTTCTCGGTCTATGTACACTTCATGTATCCGTGATTTCAGCGTGGCGAGGAGGTGAAATATCACAGATTAACTTACTGCCATGCATATACCCAAAAATTGATCTTGAAAGGATATTGAAATGAGCAGCAAGCTAAGCAGACGAGAATTCCTCAAGGCAGCCGCCAGCGCTGGCACAGTGGCAGTCGCCGCGGCCAGCAATTTCAGCCAATTACCGGTACTGGGGCAGGGCGATTATCAGGGCGACTTCGTCGTCATGAGCGCCGGCGAAGCTTCGCAGCAGGCCGATTTCATCGCCCGGATCGAAGAAGAGTTTCCTGGTGTGAAGGTCGTATGGCGTAGCTTGACCAGCGAACGCTATACCGAGCTTTTTGCCGCTGCCGAAATTGCGGGCGACCAGATCGACATCATGGATCTCAACGGGCAGGACTTGCGCCGCTATGCCGTTGGCGGACGCTTGAAGGACCTTTCCGATGTAGATTATCTGGATCGCTTCCGTCCAATCGGTCTCGAGACCTATTCCATCGGCGGCAGCCTTTGGGCGATACCGAACGGCGGCATCAGCGGATTCCCCTTCTTTTACAACCAGAAGGCGCTGGACGCGGTCGGCTTTGAAGGCGAACCGGAGAGCTACCAGCAGCTGCTGGATATGGCGGACGATCTCAAGGCGGCCGGCTACGCGCCCTTCACACATTCGGGGCTGAACATCTATTTGTGGCCCGTCTGGCAATTCTGGGCTTATGCGCAGACCTCCGGCAACCGGCCGGTCGAGGGCACATTTGATGTCTTGACTGGCAATACCAAGTTCACCGATCCCGACCATTTGGCTGGTCTCGAGATTCTGCAAACCTACACGGACGACGGCATGTTCGTGGACGGCGTCAACAGTATGGACGTGCCAGCGGCGGAGCTGTCTCTGACATCGGGCAATGCCGCCTTCTGGTACCACTGGGGCGGTTGGGTTGGCTCCTATAGACAGGGCGACTTCCCCGATTTAGATCTTTCCTTTGTCAATCCCTTGCGTTCTGCTGATGACGAGATGGTACGACGTCAGTTGCCCGGCGGCACTGGTTGGGCGACCGGCATCTATTCGCGGATTGCGTCGGAAAGGGAAGCGCTGGCTTGGTCCATGCTGGATTTCTGGACGACCGATGAGATGGTCGCGCTGCGCAATGCGGTTTATGCCGACGCGGTATCGACCAATATTGGCGTCCAGCCCAGCGATGATCCGCTGTCGATTCGCTA
>JAPOWK010000091.1 GCA_026707665.1 Chloroflexota bacterium | reverse complement strand
CTCTCGCCCATGCGCAAACGCGAAGCCAAGTTCGGCTTTCTCTTCATCGCCCCATGGTTCATTGGCGTTTTGCTCTTCGCGCTATTTCCTTTCATCGCATCCTTCGTATTGAGCTTCACCAAATACAATATCGTTGCGCCACCGGAATGGGTCGGCACTGAACACTACGAGCACATCTTCACCGATGATCCGCTCTTTCTTAAGTCGCTCAAAAACACCGCCGTCTACGTTGGCGGCTCGGTCGCGATCCGCATCGTGCTCGGATTCGCCCTCGCGTTGCTGCTGAATACCAAGGTGCGTTTTCTCGGCTTGTGGCGGACTCTATTCTACGTGCCCTCGGTCGTGCCCATCGTCGCGCTTTCGATCGTTTGGTTGTACGTGTTGAATGCCCGCGCCGGCTTGCTAAACTGGTTCCTGGGCTTTTTTGGCATATCGCGCATCCGCTGGTTTGCCGACCCCGATTTCGCTATGCTCGCCTTTCTGATTATGAGCACGACCTGGGTCGGCGTGACGATGGTGATCTTCCTGGCTGGTTTGCAGGGCATCCCGGAGGAGTATTACGACGCGGCCAAGATTGACGGCGCCAACATGGCGCAGCGCTTGTGGCGCGTCACCATCCCGCTGATGACGCCAACGATTTATCTCAACGTCCTCATCAATATCATTGGGGCGTTTCAGGTCTTCACTCAGGTTTTCATTATGACCGGCGGCGCCCCGCGCGACGCGACGCGAACCTATGTCTTGCATCTATTTGACCACGCGTTTCAATACCTCCCGCCACAGATGGGTTATTCGTCGGCGCTCGCCTGGATCCTTTTCATGATCATATTCGCCTTCACCGCGGTTATCGTCGCCTCATCACAGCGCTGGGTCTTTTATCAAGGCGCGGAGTAATAGAAGCAATGTCAGCCATTGAGACGCAATCCGCCAAATTCCGCAGCGACGCGCTCACCCGCGTGACCCAAATCATCGGGCGCGTTGCGCTCTACGGCATACTTATTTTCATGAGCCTGTGGTTCATTGCGCCCCTGTTTTGGATGTTCATGTCCTCCTTTATGCCGCTCGAGCAGGTTGGCGTCTTCCCCGTCGAATGGATTCCGCGCGTATGGCAGCCGGAAAATTACACCGACGCGCTTAGATTCTGGAAGTTCGGCACGACATTTCGCAACACCATGATCATCACGATCTTCTCGCTCGTTGGCGACATCGGTTCCTGTACGCTGGTCGCTTATGGCTTTGCCCGCTTCCGCTTCCCCTTCAGAGACACCCTCTTCTTGATTTTGCTGGCGACGCTAATGCTGCCCTTCGCCGTCCGCCTGATTCCGGTGTATGCCGCCTATGACGCCATCGGCTGGATCGATACCTTCTACCCCTTGATCGTGCCGAACTTTTTTGGCAACGCCTTTTACATATTTATCTGCCGGCAGTTCTTCCTGGGCATACCGCAAGATCTACTGGACGCAGCCAAGATCGACGGCGCCAGCGAGTTTCGCATTTTTACCCAAGTGATGATCCCGCTCGCCAAACCCGCCATCGTAGTAATCGCCATTTTGAGCTTCCAAAATAGTTGGAACGATTTTCTTGGTCCCCTGATCTACTTGAAAGACCCGGACTTGCATACGCTGGCCATTGGTCTATACAAATTCACGTCGCTGCCCGGTCAAGGTGGCATCTATAACCAGCAAATGGCGGCCTCGGTCTTGATGGTTGTGCCGGTGCTGATCGTGTTCTTCTTATTTCAAAAGCAGTTCATCCAAGGCGCCAATCTCTCCGGCATGAAAGGCTGAGTCTCGCGGCGATGGCTTCGCGACCGAACATCCTCTTTGTGCTGGTCGATCAATTGGGCGCGCGCTGGCTGCCCACGTATGGCCACCCAATTGTGCGGACGCCGTATCTCGACCGTTTCGCTGCTGAAAGCACGGTCTTCGAGCGAGCCATCACCACATCGCCGGTTTGCACGCCATACCGTGGCTGCCTGCTCAGCGGGCGCTATCCGTCGCAGACCGGTATTCTGAGTAACGGGCAGTCTTATCCGGCTGATGCGCCTAGCCTCGGAGACCATCTCAACGCGGCCGGCTACGCGACGCATTATGTTGGGAAATGGCACCTTAGCGGCGCCCCGCAAGAGAACCGCTGGGTGCCCCCCGAGCAGCGCGCCGGCTTTCAGCATTTCATCGGCTGGGAAAGTCATCATGTTGATCACCATGCCGGCTTGATCTGGCGCGATGATCCAAACGGTCCTATAGAAATGCCCGGTCATGAGACCGACTCCATGACCGATATCGCGCTGCGGCAGCTGGAGCTGGCGGCCAGCGGCAGGAATCCCTTCTTCATTGTCTTGTCCTATCAAGCACCGCACCCGCCCTGCTCGCCACCGCGCGAATTTCTCGATCTCTACCGCGGCCTAGACCTGCTAATGGAAGCAAACGCCGATGCCGCCACCTGGTATGACATGCCGCACTGGAGCGCGGACTACGACGCGGCGACCTTCCGACAACTTTACTTTGGCGAGATCAGCCAGCTTGATGCCGCCTTCGGGCGCTTGCTCAGCCGGCTGGACGAACTGGGCTTGCGCGAGAATACGCTGGTGCTATTCACATCGGATCATGGCGAGATGGCGGGCGCGCACGGACTATTTGGCAAGGGCGTGATGTTCGAAGAATCGCTGCACGTGCCACTGATTGCGCGGGCGCCGGGCCAGGCAAGCGGACATAGAACCAGCCAGCTGGCGGCGACGGTAGACTTGATGCCGACCCTGCTCGATTACGCCGGCGTCGATCGGCCACTAACGGCTGAAGGTATCTCGCTGCGGGCGCAGATTGAGGGCGGAACTGCTGATGAAGACCGGATAGTGATAAGCGAATTTCAGAATTTCTGCGCCACCTCGCAGACCTGGAAATTGGTAACCGAGAACCGAACGCTATCGCCGGCGGCGCTTTACCGCATCGCAGAAGATCCCTTCGAATTGGAAAATCGTCTTCACGATCCCGATTGCGCCGGCATCCAGTCGGCATTGCAGTCGGCATTGACCAGTTGGCACAATCGCGTTGTCGCTGGCGTCGCTGCAGATCCGACTGAATTGACATCGTAGAAAGGCGAAAGACAATGGCGTCCAGCCAATACCAAAACGTGAGCGGCGTCTATCCGCATCTGGCGCTGAGTGCCGAGTTGGGTCCGCCGCGCACAGAATGCGGCGTCGGCGCCATGATGGCATGGGCGGGGAAGCTCTGGCTGGTCACTTATGTCTCCCACAAGTCCGCCAGCGGCGTCGGCACCGGGCTCTACAGCATCAACGAGCGGCTGGAGATGACTAAACATCCAGCCAGTTATGTCGGCACCTATACCAACCGCATGGTGCATTGGGAATCCAACCAGCTCTTCATCGGACCGCACGTTATCGACGCCGAGGGCAAGGTCCGTACCATCGAAGATTTGCTGGAGGTGCGGCTCTGCTCGACAATGCGTCATCTGACTTACCAGGAAAATTGGGTCTACATGCTGGGCATGGAAGGCGAGTTCTATGAGCTGAATGTCCACACGCTGGAGACGCGCTTTCTGGCTGATCTCACCGTCGAGCTTGGCGTGCCCGATCATCAGTACGCGCATTTCAAGGCGGCATACAGCAACTTTGGGCGCGTTGTCGTCGCCAATAACAGTTATGACGAGCGCGATTTCAGCGGCGTCGCAGCGGCCGGGCGACTGGCGGAGTGGGACGGCGAAAGCTGGACCGTCATCGAGCGCAATCCCTTCATTGAAGTGAATGGCCGCGGCAACTTCGCTGGCACGATCTTCGCCATGGGTTGGGACAAGCGCTCGGCGATTCTCCAGGTGTACACCGATGCCAATGGCGAGTGGAAACGCTACCGCCTGCCCAAAGCCAGCCACTGTTTCGATCACATGTGGCAGACCGAGTGGCCCCGCATCCGTGAAGTCGATCATGAGCGCTTCATCATGGATTGCCATGGCATGTTCTACGAGCTTTCGACCTGGGCTTACGACAATCACATCTGGGGCGTTCGACCGATCTCGACCCACCTCTGGGTGCACGGCGATTTTTGCACGTATCGGGGAATGCTCGTGCTGGGCGCGGACAACGCCAGCCCGCATAACGGCGCCAACCACCTGGCGGGCGAGCCACAATCGGGTTTGTATTTCGGCAAGACCGACGATCTATGGAATTTCGGCAAGCCGGCCGGCTGGGGCGGCGTATGGTGGGAGGACGAAGTCGCGGCCGGAGAAACCTCGGACGCCTACCTGATGACCGGCTTTGACAAGAAGGCGCTGCATCTGACCAACGACGCCGATTCGACGGCACATCTTGCGCTGGAGGTCGATTTCCTCGGCAATGGCAAGTGGCGAACGTACGACAAATTCGAAGTGCCTGCGGGCGGCTACGTCCATCATGCCTTTCCCGATGGATACAGCGCCCACTGGGTTCGCCTGCGCTGCCTGAATGACACTGTGGCGACGGCCTATTTCACGTATACTTAATCAAGTCACATAGCCAATGAAACGGATGGACAAAAATGAACAAGGAATTCACAAAGTTGACAGACGAACAGCGGAGGCAATTCCGCGAAGAAGGTTATTTGATCGTTCGCAACGCTCTCGATGAAGATACCATCAACCGGTTAATCGAAGCGGGCGACCGCCTCATCGCCACCGATGAGCGCGTCAATCGCCACCAGACAAGCGAATTCTACGACGGCTTTCGTAATTGCATTGTGATGGACGACGCCTTTATCCCGCTCTTGACCAACAGCGTCACCCTGCCGCTGGTGATTCAACTCCTGGGTTCGAATTTGCAGCTTTCGACCAGCCATCTCATCTACCGTCATCCGGACCCGCCGGGCACGCCCGATACGGTTCGGCGGCCCGGCTGGCATCGCGATGGCGGCCGTACGTCGTTCGATTTGGGTCAAGACAATTATCCGCGCCTGGGTTTGAAATGCGCCTTCTACTTGACCGACCTAAGCGAGCCAAATTCCGGTGTCACCATGTTGGCGCCGGGCAGCAACCGGCTCACCGAGCACATTGAGATTCCCGAAGGCGAGACCGATCCAGAAACAGCCATAGAACCCCTGCTCAATCCTGGCGATTGCGTCATTTTTGAGTATCGCACCTGGCACGCCGGCGCGCCCAATTTCAGCGACATCACGCGCAAATGCGTCATGATCGGCTACTGTTATCGTTGGCTGAAACCGTTGGACTTTGTCAAACAGGAAGCCTCATTTGTGGATAAGCTCAGCGAGATTGAGCGCTACCTGGTAGGCGAAGAGGTAGACGAGACCGTGGAATTCCAGCCGGAGGGGGGCGTCAATCCGCTGAACGCCTGGTGCGAAAAACACGGCATCGAGCGGGATCGACACGGCCACTGAGCCACCGAACAATCAGAGAATCTACTCGGAAAAGCGCATCATGAAACAAAACAATCAGATACCAAGAATGTTGAGCGAGCCCTTCTCGCCTGAAGTTCGGCCTCCACGGACCAGGCGTATTGAAAGCGATCTGGTCATCGTCGGCGGCGGGCTGGCGGGGACCTGCGCCGCCATCACCGCAGCGCGCGCCGGCATCCGGGTTGTGCTGGTTCAGGATCGCCCGGTTTTGGGCGGCAACGCCAGCAGCGAGGTCCGCCTGTGGGCGCTGGGCGCCACTTCTCACATGAACAATAACAATCGCTGGGCGCGCGAAGGCGGGGTCATCGACGAAATCCTGGTCGAGAACATGTATCGCAACAAAGAAGGCAACGCGCTGATCTTCGACACGGTGCTGCTGGAAAAAGTTGTCAAGGAAGAAAATATCACGCTGCTGCTCAACACAGCCGCGGTCAGCGTCAGCAAGTCAGACGGCGAGACGATCGAATCGGTCACCGCCTTTTGCAGCCAGAACTCGACGCAATATGAATTGGTTGCCCCGCTTTTCTGCGATGCCTCGGGCGATGGCATCGTCGCTTTTCAGGCGGGCGCCGCTTTTCGCATGGGCGCCGAATCGAGCGAGGAATTTGGCGAGAAGTTTGCCCCGAGCGAAGAATATGGCTATCTGCTCGGGCATTCGATTTACTTCTACACGAAAGATATCGGCGAACCGGTCAAGTTTGTGCCGCCCAGCTACGCGCTGGAAGACATCACACAGATCCCGCGCTTCCGCAGCTTCAACACCGCCATTGACGGCTGTCGGCTCTGGTGGATCGAATACGGCGGCCGCCTGGATACCGTGCACGAAACCGAGACCATAAAGTGGCAGCTGTGGAAGGTCGTATACGGCGTCTGGAACCATATCAAGAACTCGGGCCTTTTCCCCGATGCCGAGACGCTTACGCTGGAATGGGTCGGGCAGATCCCCGGCAAGCGCGAGAGCCGGCGCTTCGAAGGCGATTATATGATGATCCAGCAGGATGTCATCGAGCAGCGGCAGCATTACGACGCCATTTCCTTCGGCGGCTGGTCGATTGACTTGCACCCGGCCGATGGCGTTTTCAGTGAGCTGCCCGGCTGTGACCAGTGGCATGCCAAAGGCGTTTACCAGGTGCCTTATCGCACGCAGTACAGCAAGAATATCCGCAATCTGTTCATCACCGGCCGCATCATGAGCGCGTCGCACGTCGCCTTCGGCTCGACGCGGGTGATGCTGACGCTAGCTTGCGCGGCGCAATCGGTCGGCATGGCCGCGGCGCACTGCGTTCAGCGGGGCTTGCGGCCACGGGACATCGCCGAACCGGAGAATGTGGCGCTCCTGCAGCGTGATTTGCAGCGGGTCGGGGGCTACATCCCGCAGTTCAGATTGGATGACGACGCAAACTTAGTCAGGCAGGCGACAGTGACCGCATCCAGCAAGCTCTGCCTGGAAGCGCTGCCCGACGATGGTCCCCGGATCGCGCTAGAGCGCCCTTACGCCCAGATGTTGCCGTTGCAGCGGGGCCGCGTCCCTAGCATGACGATCAGAGTCGATGCTGCCGAAGAGACAGCACTAGAGGTTCAGCTCCGTATGAGCTCGATACGGGATAATCACACGCCGGATGTCATCTTGGGGACGCTCAATTTCGACTTGTCCGCTGGCGATGGTCAAGTGGTCCACCTTGACTTTGAGCACCTGATCGATGACGCGCGTTACGTCTTCGTCTGCGTCACGGAGAATCCAGCCCTGCGCTTGCATCTGAGCGACCGCCGCATCACCGGTTTGCTCGCGCTGCAATATTGGCGGGACCAAATTCCCTACGAAGACATTGGCGTCGAAGCGTTCGAATTCTGGACGCCTCCGCGCCGACCCAATGGTCAAAACATGGCGATGACATTCGCGCCGCCGATCAACGGCTTCGACCCGCAGAACGTCTGCAACGGCTTAGCTCGCCCGGTAGCTGAGGTGAACGCCTGGGTGGCCGACCCCGATGATGAGGCTCCGACCCTGGATGTAAAATGGCTCGCGCCGCAGAGCATCAGCCGCGTGACGCTGATGTTCGATACAGACTTTGACCACGCCATGGAGACGGTGACGCGTGGTCATCCGGAGGATGTCATGCCCTTCGCCGTCAAGCGATATCGACTGCGAACTGGCGCTGGCCGCGTGCTTGCCGAAATAACCGACAATCATCAAACAGCGAACCGATTCGATCTCGACGAGCCGATCGAGACCGATCGCTTGCAGGTCGAGATCATTGAGAGCCAGGGCGATGCGCCCGCGGCGCTCTTTGCGCTACACTGTTACGAATAATCTAGATACGAGGAAATGAGGCCAATGCAAGTTACCGAACGGGAACGCTATTTCTTTGACCTCAACGGCTTTCTGTTGCTGAAAGGCGCGCTGTCCAAGCAGGAGGTCGCCGATATCAACGCCTCCATCGACGCCCTGCTGCCGATTCAGGCCGGCGAATGGAATGGTTATGTGCACGGTCACACCTACGGCGATGACGATGGCGTGAATTTACAGCAGATCTACGAAGGCGGCGCGGCGTTTGAAAGGCTGATTGATCATCCGTCGTGGATTGAAAAGGTCAAGTACTTCGTCGGTGGCGCCGACAGCTTCGATTACAATCGCGGACCGCTCTTCATTGACGAGTGCTTCGCTAACGTTCGTGGTCCCGGCGAGGCGATCGGCTTGCATTCCGGCGGCCACGAAGGCACCAAACGCACGCAATTCCGCTACTACAATGGCAGCTTCCATTGCGGGCAGATCAACATCCTGATGGCGCTGACCGACATCGGACCCGGCGACGGCAACACCATGGTCGTGCCCGCCAGCCATAAAGCCCATTTTCCCCATCCGGATGAGGGCAAACACGGCATGGGCCGGGAGGTAGCCTCGGTCGACGATGTGGAAGGCGCGTTAAATGTCTTCATGGACGCCGGGGATGTCCTGCTCTTTGTCGACGCGCTCTGCCATGGTTCGGCGGAGCGAGTGAATGCCGGCGAGCGGCGCATCATCGTTTTCCGTTACGGTCCGTCTTGGGGCAATTTCCGCTTCGGTTACCAGGTGTCCGACGAGTTGGCCGCGCGCCTATCGCCTGAGCGCTTGCAGATCGTGCGTCCGAATCCCCCGCTTATACCGGGACTTGATCGCAGCCGCTACGCCTGAAGATCGAGCAATCGACCCTCATCCAATTCCACGCCGAGTCCGGCGCCTGAAGGAATCTCATAATAGCCGGCCTCGCAAATAAGCGGTGATTCGAGCAGCATGTTCGCGATTGCAAAGACCGGCGGTTGATATTCCAGCATATAAAGATTTGGGATCGCCGCTGCCACATGAATTGAAGCGGAAATGCATATTCCCAGTCCCACGCTGAGATGGGGCGCCATCCGTACATTAAAGGCTTCGGCCATCGCCGCAATCTTGATCGTTTCCGAGATGCCGGCGCGTCCGACATCGGGCTGCAAAATGTCAGCCGCTTTCTGCATCAGCCAGGGACGGAACTGATAACGCGTGCGCTCGGTCTCGCCATGGGCGATGGGCACGGCGACGGCGGCCGCCAACCGGGCGTGCGATTCGATATCCTCCGGGTTGATGGGCGCTTCAAAGAAGCCGACGCCCTGGTCGGTCAAGGCATGACCCAGCTGCACCGCTTCATCCAGCGCGTAGACCCAATGGGCATCGAGAAGCAGAGCCGTTTCTTCGCCCAGGGCATCGCGCAATGCCTTTACGCTGGCGGCATCCGCGCGTAGGCCATGACCAGCCGCCAGCTTGAAGGCGCTGAATCCATCCTCGACAAATTCCAGCGCCAGGGAAACACGCTCTTCGGCGGTCGGCCGGGGCAAACCGGATACGTAGCAAGGAATCCGCTCGCGGAAGGCGCCACCCAGCAGCTTGTACACGGGCTGGTTCAACAGCTTCCCGCGCAGGTCCCAGAGCGCCGTATCACAAGCGCTGATGGCATCGAGCATGAACCCGCCATAGTAGCCGCGCTCGCGCATCAGATCGTACATGACATTCCATAGCACATTGCCATCGAGCGGGTCCCGTCCCATCAAAACCGGCGCCAGCAACTGCTCGATAATCGTGCATACGACCTCCGGCGCAACCGGCGACAAGGCCTCGCCCCAGCCGATGATCCCGTCGTCGGTCGTGATCTTGACGAAAGCCGTCTCGAAGTAGGCGGAGTACAGAGCGCGATAAGGCGGGCGGGTGAAGTAGGCGGCCGGATCAGCCGCTTGCGGAATGCCACCCAGATAAGCCTCGTCTCGCTTGATGCGCAGCGGAATCGCCTCGACTATACTGATGCCCATGTCTCATGCCTCCGATGCAGGAGAGTGTATCAGTTTCGGTTGAAACAACATACTTTACCACCGAGTACACCGAGTTCAATTGAGGACACAGAGATGTTGGTATTCTGTTGACCGTTTCATAGCATTTGACGCCGTCTGAAAGCCCAAACTGTCGCTGCTGCCTAACTGTTTATGCAGATTTTCTCTGTGTTCTCTTCTCTCTCGGTGTCGTAGGTCTGTGTCTACGCGACCGTCGGTGGTAAAACTAGTCTAGTGCGATTGCTTGGAAATGAGTAGGAGGCGGAATTCGTGTTAGCCGGCATTTATCAGATCTTGCAGACGCCCTTTGAGGACGACGGGGCGATCGATTGGAAGAGCTTCGCGAATCAGATTGAATACTGCCTGGCGGCTGGCGTACACGGCTTGGTCGTGCCGGCGCTGGCCAGCGAGTTCTTCACGCTCAGCGATGCCGAAAGGCGGGCAGTGGTCGAATTCGCCGGCGACGCCATTGCCGGGCGCGTCCCCTTCGTTGTCGGCGCGCAAGGGCTGAACCAGCGGATCGCGCTGGCATTCGCCGTGCATGCCTGCGAGAATGACGCGACCGCCTTGATGGCTATGCCTCCCTACCTGCGCAAAGCATCGAAAACGGACCTGCGGGAATATTACCGGTCGCTTGCGCAATTTGACCGCCCGCTAATCATTCAAAACGCGCCCGCGCCCATTGGCACGCCTTTGTCGCCCCGCGAGCTGGTTGACCTGCTCGCGATTGAAGACAATATCCTTTACATCAAAGAAGAGACGAACCCGATTCTGCAGCACATCAACGAGATATTGGCATTGGATACGGGCAATTGCGCCGGCGTTTTCGGTGGCGCCAACGGCACCTATCTCATTGATGAACTGAAACGCGGCGCTTGCGGCAATATGCCGGCCGGCGGAATGGTGGACGCCCAAGTCAAAATCTACAATTTGTATCGAGCCGGCCAAGTTGAGGAGGCTGAGCGCATCAGCTTCAGCCTGCTGCCGCTGCTGAATTATGCGACGGTCTACGGGGTTTCCTTGCACAAGTATGTGATGTGGCGGCGCGG
Organism: Chloroflexota bacterium; assembly: GCA_026707665.1. Lineage (GTDB taxonomy): Bacteria > Chloroflexota > Anaerolineae > Aggregatilineales > Phototrophicaceae > UBA6055. The sequence continues at coordinate 23,780 of JAPOWK010000091.1, read as the reverse complement.
CGTCTTGAAAACGCCCTTTGCGCGGGATCCGCAGAAGATCAGCCTGAACGCCGACGACAGGCGCGCGGTCGAAGAGCTTTGGCCGCACGTGGCAAAGTACACGATTGCCGAGTACCCGTTCGTATAACTGCGCTAGTATGTCCAGCTTCGCTCGCGCGGACGCTCCATCGCCAGCAGCCGTATCAACAACAGGCGTCGACATTCCGCAAGTTCATCCCGGTACGCTTCATGCTCGGCGACATCGTGGTAGGCGCCCGAATCTGCCTGGATATCCCACAGATTCTCGCGTCCGTCATCGTGAATCAGGTACTGAAACTGCGGCGTCCGCAGGCTCTTCCAGCCATGAGCCTCGGTCAGCGCACTTGCCTTTTGGCGCGACCCGCCGCCGCTGAGCAAGCCAGCCAGGCTCTCGCCCTGCAGGAATGACGGCGACTGAATGGCCGCCAGCTCCAGCAGCGTCGGCACGATGTCCACCGATTCCACAATGCCGTCATGCCGGCCGCCCGCTTTGACGCCTGGTCCGGCGATGATAAGCGGAACGCGGCTTACGACATCGGGCGCGGGATAGCCCTTGCCAAAGCGCAAGTGATCGCCCAGCCACTCGCCGTGATCCGAGGTGAAGACGACGATCGTCTCATCGCGCAGCCCGGCCGCCTCGAGCGCTTCCAGGATCCGCCCAACATAATGGTCCACTTCGCTGACCATCGCATAGTAGCCCTGCTTTGCCGAGCGCAACTGATCATCGGAGAACAGCGCTGCTGGATCAGCGGGTCGCTGCCGGTCGATATCGGGCGGGTATGCGGGCAGCGACAGCCCATTCTCGTCATACATATCGAGGTGCTTCTGCGGCGCGATCCAGGGCGCGTGCGGCGAGTAGAAGCTGGCGATACAAAGAAAAGGCTCAGCGCCCGATCGCTCAATGAACTCTATCGTCCGGTCGCTGACGAAGGCGCTGTAAGTCAGGCGCTCGTCGGCGGCGAAGGGAATCGCCCTTTTGAAATCATGCCGCCCTTCCGGCTCGCCGCGATGAACGATGCCATCCTCGATACCCATGGCGCGCTGCCAGACACGGGTATTGGGCGGCAAGCCCGCGCTGACGCCATCCATCTGATCGGGCGCCTGACGCCGTACCCAGGCGCGATAGGCGTCTTCGTAAACGCCGGGTTCGTCGGCGATTTCCAAGTGATCAAAGCCATAAGAAGGATGCGGCATGCTGTGATCTCGATTGGCGTGCGGCAAGAAGTGCAGCTTGCCGATGTTCGCCGTCCGATAGCCGTATTGCTTGAGCAGGCGCGGTAGCGTCATGAGATCTTCCGGCACCGGCACACCCATGTGCGTGATGCCAAGCGTCGACGGATATTGACCGGAAAGCATGCTGAGGCGGCTCGGCATACAGACCGGATTCTGGACAAAATGACGACTGAAATTGGCGCCGCGCGCCGCCAGCGCATCCAGGTTTGGCGTGCGAATTTCGCCGTTGCCGTTGGCGCCGAGCGCATTCCAGCGCTGCTGATCGGTGTAAATGATGAGAATATTAGGACGTTTCATCGGATGACCTTCGTATACAATACATGCGCGCCATTGTAGCGCGGCCGTCGTGGCGAGGCGAACTGGCAAGGTTGTAGCCTCCGTACAATTGGCGCTATTATGATAGATGCATTTCGCGCTAAATTAGCAGCGCCTACTATCAAATAGTTGCTGCGGGCGCCGCTTTGCGCTCGCCGATCAGCTTGGAGGAAAAAGAATCGTGATTGCCAGTTTCGAGAACATCACCAAGGTTGAACGCTCCCAACAAGCCTTTGACCAGGCGTTTCGCGACAATCTCTATTACACGCGCGGACAAGCCATCTATACAGCGACGCAACACGATCTCTATGAAGCGCTCGCGCATACTGTCCGCGATTATATGATGTACGACTGGCAGCAAAACGTCGACTGCTATTTCCGGCAGAATCCCAAATTCGTCTATTACTTGTCGGCCGAGTATCTGGTCGGCCAGCAGTTGGAAAAGAACCTGCTCTACACGGATACCTATTCGCTCGCGCAAGACACGATGCGGCGGCACAACATTGACCTGGCTGAGCTTTGTCAACTGGATATCGAACCGGGCTTGGGCAACGGCGGCTTGGGTCGTCTTTCCGCCTGTTTCATGGATTCGCTGGCGACCTTGAATATTCCCGCGGTTGGCTACGGCATACGATACGAGTATGGCATCTTCCGCCAGTCATTCCGCGACGGCTGGCAAATCGAAAGCCCCGACGAATGGCTCTATTACGGCAACCCTTGGGAATTCCCGCAGCCGGACGATATGGTGGAAGTTGGATTCGGCGGCTCGACGGAGAGTTATACCGACGGCGACGGCAATTACCGCGTTCGCTGGCTACCGGCGCAGACGATCATGGGCCAGCCCTATCACACGCTCGTGCCCGGCTACAAGACGAAGACGGTGAATATGCTGCGGCTGTGGAGCGCGCGCGCCACCCGCGAATTCGACCTGCAGCTTTTTGACGTTGGCGATTATTCGCGGGCGGTGGAACAGAAGACCAGTTCCGAGAATGTCACCAAGGTGCTCTATCCAAATGACAACACGCCGCAAGGCAAGGAGTTGCGGCTGAAGCAGCAGTACTTCTTCGTCGCCTGTTCGCTGAACAATATCATCAAGCGCTTCATGATCAAGAATGTGGAATGGGAGGAGTTGCCGAAAGTTGCGGTGATCCATTTGAACGATTCGCATCCGGTCATCGCCATCGCCGAGCTTATGCGCCTGCTGCTCGATGAATACCTGCTTGATTGGGAGCGCGCCTGGAAAATCAGTTCAGCTACTTTCGCCTCGACGCAGCATACCCTGCTGCCGGAGGCGCTGGAGAAATGGCCTGTCTGGCTGATGGAAAAGGTGCTGCCACGCCATCTCGAAATCATATACGAGATCAATCACCGCTTCCTGGATGAAGTGCGCATGGCGTTTCCCAATGACATCGGCCGCGTTGAGCGGCTGTCGATTGTTGAGGAGGGCGCGGAAAAGCAGGTGCGCATGGCCAACCTAGCCTGCATCGGCAGTTATTCGATCAATGGCGTCGCCGCGCTGCAATCCGACCTGCTGCAAACGCATGTATTCCCCGATTTCGCTGCCCTCTGGCCCCAGAAATTCGGCAACAAAACCAACGGCGTCACACCGCGCCGCTTCATGCGTTTGGCGAATCCAATCCTGGCGGATTTGATCAGCAAGCGAATTGGCGATGGCTGGCTGACTGATCTCGACGAGCTTGCCCGTCTCGAGAAATACGTAGACGATGCTGACTTCCGGCGCGCCTGGCGCGATATGAAAAAAGCCAACAAAGAGCAACTGGCGGAATACATCGACATCCGCTGCGGCTTATCCGTCAACACGGATTCTCTATTCGACATCATGGTCAAACGGCTGCACGAATACAAACGGCAGCTGCTGAAGACCTTGCATATCGTGCATCTCTATCGGCGGCTGAAGCTGGATCCAAACGCGGAGCCAGCGCCGCGAACGTTCATTTTCGGCGCCAAAGCCGCGCCCGGCTACCACATGGCGAAGCTGATTATCAAGTTGATCAACTCGGTGGCTGACGTGGTCAATCGCGATCCGGCCTCGGCCGACCGGCTGCGCGTGGTATTCATTCCCAACTTCAATGTCACCGCGGGCCAGCTGATTTATCCCGCGGCCGATATATCGGAGCAGATCTCGCTGGCGGGCAAGGAAGCGTCGGGCACCGGCAATATGAAATTCGCGCTCAACGGCGCCTTGACCATCGGTACGTTGGATGGCGCCAATGTCGAGATTCGCGAACGCGTCGGCGCCGAGAACTTCTTCCTCTTTGGCTTGACGACGGAAGAAGTCTTCGCGACCAAAGAAAGCGGCTATGACCCGCGCGCCTATATCGACGCGGACGCCGATCTGCGCGGGGCGATAGACTGGATTGCCGGCGGGCAGTTTTCCGGTGGCGATACCAATATCTTCCGCCCGATTGTCGATTCGCTGATCTATCATGACGAATATATGCTCTGCGCCGATTTCGCCGATTATCTCGCTTGCCAGGCCACAGTCGAGGAGGCTTACGCCGATCAGGAACGCTGGACGACGATGTCGATTCTCAATGCGGCGCGGTCCGGTTTCTTCTCGTCCGATCGAACGATCGCGGAATACAATCGCGATATCTGGCGCGCGTCCACGCTGGACCTGACATCGAGCGGCTGACATTGCCCGCACTGGGATGACCGTTCGAAGGCATCTGTTTGCCGCAAGGGACCAATTGGTTACAATTGAGCCGCGCTCGGCTCAAACGCCGTCGAGCAGGTTGCATTGAGTTGACACGATATTGAGGGACAAGGAATGAGCGATTCTGAAACCGCCCGTATCACCATCGACAGTAAGCGCGTAATCAGCGAGATATCGCCGCTGCTCTTCAGCGGCTTCGCCGAGCACATGGGCCGCTGCATTTACGGGGGCATCTATGACCCGGCATCGCCTCAGGCCGATGAAAATGGCCTGCGGACGGATGTGTTCGCGGCGCTGCGCGAGTTAAACTTTCGCTCAATGCGCTACCCAGGCGGCAACTTCGCCAGTGGCTATTGCTGGGAGGATGGCATCGGACCGAAAGACCAGCGGCCGGCGCGCCGCGAGCTCGCCTGGCAATCGATCGAGAGCAACCAGTTTGGCACGGACGAATTCATTCACTTTTGTCGTGAGATTCATGCGGAGCCGATGCTGGCGGTGAATTTGGGAACGGGCACGATTCAGGACGCAGCCAATCTCGTCGAGTATTGCAATGCGCCGACGGGCAGCCACTACGCCGACTTGCGCGCGGCGAATGGACACGAAGACCCGTACGGCATCAAGTATTGGTGCCTCGGCAATGAGATGGACGGCCCCTGGCAAATCGGCCATCTGGACGCGGTCGCGTACGGCAAGAAAGCGCGGGAAGCGGCCAAGCTCATGCGCCTGCATGATGATTCCGTTGAACTGGTGCTCTGCGGTTCTTCCAGTTCGCTCATGCCGACTTATCCGGAGTGGGATCGGATCGGACTGGAGCTTTGCTGGGATTTGGTAAAGTACCACTCGATGCACTACTACGCAAGCAACTCTGAAAATGACACGCCGAGTTTCCTGAGCCTCAGCGCCGCCTTCGAAGACTACGTCGATACGGTTGCTGCTGTCTTGCGCTACGTCAAAGCCAAGACGCGTTCCAAACACGATGTGTATCTCTCTTGGGATGAGTGGAACGTCTGGTACAAGGCGCGCGAAACAAAGGATTTGCGCGGCGGCTGGACTGAAGCGCCGCATCTGATTGAAGAGGTCTACAATCTGGAAGACGCGCTAGTAGTGGCGCAATGGCTGAACGTCTTCCTGCGCCGCGCCGATGTGCTCAAGATCGCCTGCATCGCCCAAATCGTTAATGTCATCGCGCCAATATTGACCACCACTGACAGCTTGCTCAGGCAGGCGACCTATTATCCATTGCTGATGTTCAGCCAGATGGCGAGCGGCAACTCGCTGGATCTTCTCGTTGAATCGCCGCGCTATGAGACCAAGCAATTCGGCGATATGCCCCTGCTTGATGTCTCGGCCTCTCACGACGAAGCGGCCGGCAAGAACTCGATATTTATCGTCAATCGCAGCTTGAGCGAGCGCATGCCGATCGAGATTCGCTGGGGGGATGTCACGCCGAAGCGCATTTCTTCGGCGCAGCAGCTTTCGGGCAATGACCCCAAGGCTTACAACAGTTGGGAGCATCCCAATCGGCTCACGACGCGGGCAATCTACGCACCGAAGATCATCGACGGCGCCGCGCAGATGAGCCTGCCGCCGCTTTCGTTCACGGCGCTGGGCGTGGAATTATAGGCGTTCTCGCGTTAGATGACGCGCGGATCAGAGTGAACGGCGACGCGCGCGCCCGTTTCATTCGACGTGACGGCAGCGAGCATGATTTCCATGATGTGACGCGCCGTCCACAAGTTGGAGAGCGCTGGCTGCGCGCCCCGCTCAATGCAGCGCAGCCATTCTTCGTGCTGGTTGGGGGCAGGCGTCGGCCTTATCTCATCGACAAGCGGCTCAGCCCACTCGCGCTCGTAAGAGCTGGGACGGATGTAATCAATCACGTCGCCGCGCAGAACTAGCTTGCCCGCCGTGCCATGAACGCGCAGGTACGAAGAGCGCGCCGGATCGCACCAGCTAGTCTCCGCCGTCGCCAAGGCGCCATTGGCGAATTCCATAATCAGCGTTGCCGTGTCCTCAAGAGCCGTCGGCTTGTCGACGGTCGTCATGCGCGCCGTCACAAAGTCCACCTTGCCTAGAAGCGCGACCAGATTGGCGATGGAATAGACGCCCATATCGATCAGCGCGCCGCCGCCAGCCGTTTCGGCGTCGTAAAACCACAGGTCGTCTTCGGCGCGGGGTTCTTCAAAAGTGTCGGCGACCTCGGCGTAGTAGATTTCGGGACCGCCATGGCTATGCCGCGCGAGCGCGCCCGCGACGCTACCAATCGCGCCTGAGGCCAATTGCTGGCGCATCTCGTAGACCGACCCGTCAAACGAGGGACGACAAAAGACCACTTGCGCAGCACGAGCCTCGCTCGCCGCCACCAGCTGATTGGCTTCGGCGATCGTTGTGCAGAGCGGCTTCTGCATGAAAAGATGCAGCCCGCGTTCCAGGACAGCCAGCCCGGCTTCGGAATGCAATGGATGCGGCAGTGCCACGATGACCGCATGCAGATGGTCATCATCCAGCAGGCTCGCCCAACTCGTCGAATATCGCGGCACATCAAAGCGCTGGCAAAGCAGACGCAGACGACGCTCCCGGCGCCCGCATATATGCGTGACGCGCATGCCATCGATTGCGGCGATCTCCGGCAAGTGGCTGAGGGCGGCGATTCCTCCGGCGCCGAGAATGCCGACATTAAGCATCGAGATAGCCCCGCAGGAAGGCGTAGCTACGGCCGATCGACTCAATCATATTTTCGTTGCCGGTCTCGTCTTCGATTGCCAGAACGCCAGCATAATCAATGTCGCGCAAAGCCTGAATATAACCATCCCAAGGCACCAAGCCCTCGCCACAGGTAGCCTGCATCGTCTCCGGATTCCAATCTTTGGCGTGCGTATGGATGATCTTGTCGCCCAGAATGCGCACGCCTTGAATCGTGCCCGCCTCCGAACCAAATCGCAACAGATTGCAGGGATCATAGTTGACTTTCAGCCAGGGATTGCCGACCTCGTCGATGAAGTCTCCAAGCGCCCGGGGCGATTCCTGCCCCGTCTCAAGGGCGAAATAGACGCCGACCTTTGCGCCGTGTTCCGCGATCTCGCCAACCGAGCCGAGCAGAATCTCATAAGCGGGTTCCGACTTGTCTTCCGGCAATACGCCGGCATGGGTCGTCACGATATCGCCGCCTAATTCGGCGGTGGTATCCAGCGCCTGCTTGGTCTTGTCGATCCGCCATTGCAGCCCTTCACTCTCCTCGAGGCCGCCCCAGGTGACCGCCCCTTGCAACTGGGCGCAGAAGCCACTGAAAGTCAGCCCTAGAGACTCGGCGATCCGTCTCACTTCGCGGCGATCGTCCACCGACCCCACTTCGGGATCAAGGATGCAAGGATCATACTCGACATTCACGATCCAGGGCTGAACCGAGGTGCAGCCGATTTCGGCGGCGATCTCCATCTGCCGCGCCAACGCCGCCACATCCGGCGTCGCGCCCAAGGTCCACAACGCGCAGCCAATCGTCATTTCGCTCATGCTTTAGTCCTCTTTAATGTTTGAGCGTCTGTTGCTCATCAATCATAGCAAATCTGCTGCGCAAGAGCATTTGAATGCTGCCACTATCCTAGTTCTGGCGAAACTCAAAAGGGTTCTATCGGGCGACCTGATAGGTCGCCCCTACATCCTTTGCGCTCTGGCGGGCGACCCCAGGGCCGCCCCTACATTATGGTAGTACTATGTGGCGATAGGCTCACGTTGATCATTAGCTATCGCCCTTTGCGGCTATCCTTTTACGAGCGCAAGCGCTAAAGATACTTTGCGAACCAGGACACGATGGCGGCGGCGGCGGTGACACGATTCTGCTCGTTGTAGAATCCGTGACCCTCATCCGGAAACAGGATGTATTCCACCGGCAGCTCTCGCTCGCGCAAAGCCGCGACCACTTGTTCCGCTTCCTGGACTGGCACGTTGGTATCGTTGGCGCCATGGAGCACCAGCGTCGGCGCCTTGACCTGAGCCAGTTTGTGTATGGGCGATAAGGCGTCCAGCAGATCGCCCTCGGTATCCGGATCCCCGTATTCGATTTTGGAGATGCTCGCCATCCAGGGCTCGGTGCGCTTGAAGAAGGTCTTGAAATTGACCACGCCATAGAGGTTGACGCCGGCGGCGAAAAGGTCTGGAAAAGCCGCCATGCCGGCCATCGTCATATAACCGCCGTATGAACCGCCCATGATGCCCAACCGGCCCGCTTCGGCAAGTCCGCTGTCAATCAGAAACTGCGCCGTCGAGTCGATATCTTGTATCGCGTCAAAACGCAGCGCGCCATTGTCCAAGTTGACAAAGCGCTTTCCAAAGCCTGAGGAGCCACGAACATTCGGCGCAAATATGGCGATTCCCTGCGCCAACAGAGCCTGATAATCATAGCGGAAGCGCGGCTGCTCTTGCCCTTCCGGACCGCCATGAAAGCTCAAAACGGTCGGATATGGCGCATTGCCAGACCGCGGCGCATAATGCCATCCCGTCAGCGCCAAGCCATCATGAGCGCGATATTCCAACAAACGGGCGTCGACCAACTGCTCAAGGTCCACGCCGGCATGCGGGCTGCGCGTCAGTTGCTGGCAACTGCCGCTATCGATGCCCAAAAGCCAGATATCCTGCGGGGTGCGCGCGCCGGTAATGCACATGACCAAGGTAGATCCGTCCGGAGAGAAACGCAGCGACTCGACGATCTCGCCCGGCAGTTCACCGACAGGACGGATCTCACGATCGGCCAGACCGAGAAGCTCCAACTCGTGCCGGCCGGCGATATTCCAAACGAGCGCCGCCAGCTCGCCATCGCTGCTCAGCGCGAATTCAGCCAGCTCGGCATCGCCGCGCGCGCGGAAGGTTTCCCAATGCGCGCCATTCTCCAGGGACCTTCGGCAAAGGCAAGTCAAATCCGCGTCGTGATTGGAAATGACAAATACAGCACGCTCGTCGTCAGACAATCGCGCATTTTCGAAGCTGGCGGGCGGCTCGTGCGCCGTCAGCAGCCGCTCGCGCCAGGCGGGCGCTTCCAGCAGAAAAATGTTGCTGTCGCCACGATACGCGACGCGCTTGATGAGAAGTTTCGAGCCATCGGCGCTGATATCTTCGACCGTTGCGGTGCCGCCGTCGCTCGTCAGCTTCTCGGCCGCGCCGGCCCCAATGGTTCTTCGAAAGCAAGCCATCGAATCCAAGGTATCCACATTCGAAGAATAAAAGACGCTTTGCCCGTCCTTGGACCAGCCGCCCAGCCAGTTGTTGCTGATGCCGCCCGTGGTCATGCGCCGGCGTTCGCTGCCATCGGGGCGGACGATGTCGATCTGCGAATTCATGCCACCGCCCGGCGCGGATTCAACGGCGAGCCAATCAGCATCTGGCGACCAGATCACCCGCGATACTTGCTCGTCAAAGGCGGTGACGGCGGCCGGAAAACCGCCCGCTGCCGGGGTGCGCCAGACTTGCGGGTTTCCGGTCAAATCGCTGACGAAGGCAAGCTCGCTGCCATCTGGGGCAAAAGAGGGCGACCAGCAGCGGCCTACCTTCGCCATCAGCGCGATCGCTTCACTGACCTTCCGTGTCGATTCGACGGTCATGTTCCGCCCCCTCGATGCACAATTGCCAAGATTGCCGTCGCTACCAGATAGGCGCTGGCGCCCAGCCACAGCACCGCGCTGAACCCAAGCGTGATCGACAGCGCGACCGCCAGAATGGAGCCAACGACGGTCATCAAGCCATTGATGCTCCAAGCGAGCGCCACCTGAGGCTTGTCCAGAGAGCCAATCGCCTTCAGCGCTTGAGGAAATGGGACGCCCATGCAAAGCGCCAGAGGCAGCAGCGAGAGCGCAACGATCACCGCGCGCGTCATTAGCGTCTCGGCGATGAAATGAGCGCTGAGCAGGGACCAGAGCCAACTCCAAAGAAGGGACAGGATCACGACCGCCGCAGCCGCCAGTTGTGGTCGGCGTTCAATGAGCGGATGCGAGAAGGCTTGACTCAAGCCGCTGCCGAGACCGCCGCCAACCAGAAACGTGACCAGCACAAGCGTGATCGCAATCGTTGGATGGCCCAGGAAAAGCCGAGTCTGTTGGATAGCATAAATTTCCAGAGTGATGAAACCGATGCCCAACATGCCGAAGAGCAAGGGATAGCCACGTTGGACCAGCGTCGCGCCGCGCCAACAATGCGCCAAAATTGCCAGCGCCACAACGCCAACTGCCGCCACAGCCAGCGCAACTGTCGGTACCAGGCTGGACGGAATGCCCTTTTCAAACTGGAAGAAGTAGGGTCGGTTATCAGTCGCTGGCGCGATGTTCGCGTCCGAGCCCGCGATGATCAGGTCAAACGAATGAGAGCCGCTGGCAACCGCGTCAAGCGGCGGCTGGACCAAGACATACGGCAGCAGCGCGGGCTTAAAGCCCACATCGCGAGCGATAGCGCCCAGCACCAGCGAGTCGTCTTCGCTGAATGCGCTTGCGCCGATCAGCAACAGCGGCGCCGGCGGGCTGCTCCTGCCATCGATGAACGCCATCAAATGCCGCAGCGCCTGCTGGTCGTCCAATCCTCGGCGGCGCAAGGACGCGAGCGCGGTGGAGACGGCCCGCGTCAAGGTGATCTCGTCATAAAGTTTCAGGGCGATCTGCCCGTCGGCGTCCAGATGATCCAGATAATCGGAAAAAGCGTCTTCGGTGTAGATCGTGTTTTCAGATAGAGCGTAACCGCCGCGTTCCGCCGCCAGCGTCACCACTTGCGACAGATAAATGAGGTCGTATTGCTCCCTTGATCGCCGAAGGGCGCTGCGGCCATCGTCAGCGATGACAGTCACCTCTGGTCGGTCGTAGAGCGCGCCATTGTAAAGGCTCCAAGCCTCGACCAGCTCCGTGCTGGCGGCATTGACTTCGACAGCGGAAATCTGCTTGGCGCCACTCTGCAGCGCAAACCAAACATCCAGCCCGGCGCCGGGACCGATGATGAAAACACGTCCGGGCTGCTCGGTGGCAAAGGGGAAGAATCCAATGTCGCTTAACAAGTCTTTGCGCGCCGCTTCCGTCGGCATGACCGACGCGGCGCCGCCATCGACATAAATGCGCAGCGGTCGCCCAGCGCCAGGGTCGACAAGATCCGTACGAGCGAAAGCGTCCCAGCGCGTCCGCAAGATTCGCGCACCCTCGGTCAAAGCCGCAGCAATCGGCTTTTCAGGCGCCAACTTCGAAGGTTCAATCGTCAGAAACGGACCGCCGACATTGGCCACAAAGGCAGCGCCGCCGATGCCGATGCAGATGAGTGCGGCTATCCGATCTCGCCCACCCGAGAAATACAGAGCGGCAAAGGTAAATCCGATTGCCGCCAGCAGGATCGCGTTGACAGCGCCAAACCGGTTCAACAACGGAATCGCCAACAGAGCGCCACAGCCGGCGCCCATCAGATCGCTCATATACAGGATTCGACTCGCCGCCGCATACTCGCTGAACAGCAAAGAGATGACCAAACCGAAACAGGCATAGGGGAGCGCGAGCAGGACGAAGAGCAAGATCTGCATGTCAACTGGGCGGCCGTAGACGGCGAAGAGAAGCAGCAGAATTGCACACAGAGCCGCGGCCAGGCTGCCAAGCGAGAGCCCGATGCGCCGCGCCATTGCCGGACGCAGCGCCGTTGCGGCGGCGCCGATGCCGATACCCAGAATCGCGACCGACAGAATCAGAAATACATAGGGCGGGAAGAAAATGAGCGAGAAGAGACGGGTCAGCGCGATCTCGAGCAGCAGCGCGCTCGCCGAGAGTATCGCCGTTGCCAGCAGGCGGGGCGCCGGCAACTCACCCAGGCTAGCGCCGAAGTTTGGGATCAAGCGCATCTCTCAGCCCATCGCCGAGGAAATTGAAGCCCATCACCGTGAAGAAGATCGCCAAGCCCGGGAAAACGCCCATCCAGCCCGATTGCCGGAAGAAGGCTCGGCCTTCGGAGAGCATCCGGCCCCAACTCGGATCGGGCGGCTGCGTGCCCAAGCCGAAGAAGCTCAGCGCCGCTTCGGCAAGGATCGCAAATGCCAGGCTGAGAGTAATTTCCACGATGATCGGCGAAAGCACGTTGGGCAGGACGTGCGTTAAGAGAATGCGGATATCACCGGCGCCCATCGCCTTCGCCGCGATAATGAACTCTTCATTGCGTATGCCGAGCACGGCGCCGCGGGCGATGCGGGCGAAAATGGGGATGTAGACAATGCCAATCGCGATCATGGCGTTGCCAATGCCTTTGCCCAGCGCAGCCATAATGGCAATCGCCAGCAAGATCGCCGGAAAGGCATAGAGCACGTCCATCGCCCGCATGATGACCTCGTCCGTGATGCGGGTGCTGTAGCCAGCCATCAAGCCAAGGCCGGTGCCGACGACTGTCGCCACGCTGACGGCGATAAAGCCGACTTGCAGCGAAACGCGCGCGCCAACGATGATGCGCGAAAAGATATCACGCCCGAAGTCGTCCGTGCCCATCCAGTGTTCAAGAGACGGATTGGCGAAGCGATCGGAAAAGTCCATGCCGTTGGGGTCGTAAGGCGTAATCGCCGGTCCAAACACGCCCATCGCCACGACGACGAGCAGCACGAGCGCGCCGAACATCGCCAGCCGATGACGCAACAGGCGGCGAAAGGCATCGCGCCAAAGCGTATTGGCTGGTCCCAGTGGCTGGTCAGCGGATGCCACACGTTTGCTCAGGGAGTCGGAGAGAGACACCGCCGCCAGCACTTTCGTCTATGCGTATTCGATCCGCGGATCGAGAAGAAAATATAAAAGATCGACAAATAAGTTGACCAGAGTGACCATGATCGCCACAACCATTACCGCGCCTTGCAAGAGCGGATAATCACGCTCCTCCACGGCGTTGAATGCCAGCCGCCCCAGCCCGGGCCAGGAAAAAACCACCTCGACAATTACGATGCCGCTGAACAGAGCGGTGATCTGCAAGCCAATGATGGTGACGATATTGATGAGGGCGTTGCGCAAAGCGTGGCGCGTGATCACTGTCCGTTCCGGCAGCCCCTTGGCGCGCGCCGTCTGCACGTAGTTGGCATTGAGCACATCAAGCATGGCGCTGCGGATGAAGCGCGTCTGGATTGATGCGCTGACAAAACCGGCGGTGAAAGCGGGCAATATGATATGCGCCAGCCAGTCGCCTGCATCCTCGCCAATTGGCGTATAACCGCTGGGTGGCAGCAAATTCAGGTTTAATGAAAAGACTATGACGAGCACGATGCCCATCCAAAAGGTGGGGACAGACACGCCGATTTGACTGAATATCGTCGCGATGATGTCGATGGCGCTGCCCGGCTTGAGCGCCGAAATGATGCCGATGGGAAAGGCGATGACCAAGCCGATCACCAGCGAAACCATAGCCAGCTCAAATGAGGGACCGATCCGGCCCTGCAATTGCGGCGCGATATCCTGGCTATTGAGCAGGCTCTGGCCAAAATCACCGCGCACCGCTTTGGAAAGCCAGGTGAAGTATTGCTCGAAGAAGGGACGGTCAAGCCCGAGGCGACCGCGCAATCCCGCGACAGCTTCGTCACTGGCGTAAGGACCAAGAATGACACGCGCCGGGTCGCCCGGCACGATCTGCATAATCATGAAGACGACAAAGGTTATGCCGAGTACGACAACCAATGCCAGAAGCAATCGCTGGATGACGTATTGATAATTCAAATCGAGAGTCCCTCATGCATCAGGCGAGCGTCATCTGAGGGGAGAAGTCGTTCCAAGTAAGTCAAGCAAATATGGAATGCCGCATTTTTACCCCATCCCCCAAGCCCCTTCCCCAGCGAGCTAGGGAAGGGGAGCATTCTTATCGCGAATGTCTTTTGCACGGCTAGCTTGGTTTTACTTGAGAATTGGGGCGCGAACTGTAATGCCCAATCCGCGCCCACAAAGCAGTTAGCCTTCGAGATAGGTGTGCATGTAGAGATTTTGGTTGTCCGAGCGCAGGACGTAGCCTTGTACCCTGAGACTCATCGCGCGCGTGAAAGCCGGGTTGTAGAAGTAGACGTAAGGCACGGCATCCACCAGGATCCGGTTCGCCTGTTCGTAAATGGCGTAGCGCTCATCGAAGCCGGAAACCTGCCGGCCCTGCTCGACCAGGGCGTCAAAGTCGGGATCGCTGTAGCCGGTGAAGTTGAAGACCTCATCGGTGCGATGCTGCAAGTAGAAATAGTGCTCGACATCCACCAGACCATTCCAGCTGCAGATGTAGCCGTCATAGCGGTAATTGCCTTCCAGCTCCAGCCATTCAGCCCATTCCGGCGCGTTGATGGTGGTGGTGATGCCGACCGCCGCCAATTGCGCCTGCAAGACCTGCGCCTGGCGCACCGTATCTTGATAGGTCGAGGTTGGCATCAGTTCCATCTCGAAGCCATCAGCCAAGCCAGCTTCCGCCAGCAGTGCCCGCGCCTTGTCCGGGTCGTATGAGTAGGGCGCGTAATCGAAGTGCCAGGGGCTGCCCGTATCGATCGGACCGCCGTAGAGTGGCGTGCACAAACCGAAGTCGCCGGCGGAGCAGAGATCGTCGCGGTTGATGGCGTAAGCGATCGCTTGGCGAACGCGGGCATCGTCAAAGGGCTCGCGCGTCAAGTTCAAGCCGATGTATTTGTAAGCCAGCGCCGGCGACACCAGCATATTGACATCGGGATTGTCTTGCAGAGCCTGCACGGCTTGTGGCGCGACGCTGGTGATGAAGTCCACCTCGCCGCCGAGCAAAGCCGCTTCTCGCGCGGCTTCTTCCTGGATGACGGTGATTTCTACGGCATCAAGCAGGGGCAAGCCTTCTTGCCAGTATGCTTCATTCTTGACCAGGCGCATGCTGATCGTGCCATCGAGATCTTCGACGGTAAAGGGACCGGTGCCGACCGGTACTACGATGACGCCATTTTCATCCACGCTGTCCGGATGGACGACGGAGGTGGAGCGGGCAGCCAGAAGAATCGGCAGAATCGCGTTCGGCTCCGGCGTTGTCACACTCACTGTGTGCGAGTCGGCTGCCGCCCAAACCGCGTCGGGTCCGCCAACGGAAGCGACGCGCCCGGAACCCGTTTCGGGATTGATAATGCGGTTCATCGAGAAAACAACGTGTTCCGATGTCATGGCTTCGCCGTTGGAGAATTGAACACCGTCGCGCAAATTAAAGGTCCAGGTCAAACCATCGTCCGACTGTGACCAATCGGTGGCCAGGAGCGGCGTCAATTCGATACTGTCGTTGAAGGTCGTCAGCGATTCGACAACGTTGGCCAGAACATAGAAGCTCGAAACGGTGCTGGCGACATGCGGATCCAAGCCCGTCCACTCCGCGTCATGGGCTGACTTAAGCACTTGCTCCGACATTTGCGCCGAGGTTGACAGGCTGACGCCAATCACGACCGCGACTAGCAATACAAGGGGCAGGAGCAGTTTGACTCTTTTCATCTTGATTTCCCTTTCGTTAGCAAATGTACAGTGACAATCTGTGGTCAAACTCATACACGACGATATCTTCGCTGGCGCCCCCAATTGAACTAGCCTTTTCACAAACGATCCGCCGAGGATGTTGGACAGCGCATGTGCAACACCAAGTGGAATCGCGCGTTCCAGAAGACGTCAGGAGAATATACTATGCGCGCTATGCTCTGTCAAATTTGCGCTGGGCGGGGCGAGCGCCGAACAAAGCACGCGACATTCGACGGCAAATGCCCTTGACTGCGCCAATATGCCTCTTTGCTTGACACAAGGTTACGCACACGTTAATCTTAAGTCTGTGCCTGTCGCTAGCGGTGCGCCACTGTGCCGATGATCGGGGACACTTAGTTGGGGCGTGAATCTTGTAACGATTGCATGATCGCGCAAGCTGCCAAATTGTCAGCGTTCCACATCTAGTGCAGACGTATCTGAGAGACCCTTGGCAGCGACCCGGTATCATTCTGCGGTATTACGCTGCAATGATGCATTGGATTTCAGTTATGGAGGAAAACGTCATGAAACGGATAACTTTGATAGTCAGCATCGTAGCGCTGCTCGCGATGATCGCCATGCTTCCCATGAGCGCAGTTCAAGCGGATGGGCACTGCGAATTCGCCGAAGACAGCATCAAGATTGGCGGGCTGGTTCCGCTTTCGGCGCCGGGCGCGGTCGCCGGCGGGGTCGCCATGTCGTGGGCGATTAATCGGGCGGCGGACGACATCAACGCGGCCTGCGGCGTGTCGATCGACGGCGTCAACCACGCGATTGAGATTGTCATTGGCGACTCGGAAGGCAGCCCGGAACGCGGACAAGCGGTAGTCGAGCGCTTCATCCTCGAAGATGAGGTTCATGCGGTCACTGGCGTCTATCACAGCGCTGTCGGCTTGGCGACCATGGGCATGCTGGATGAGAACGGGATACCGACCGTCTTCTCCGAGCCCTGGAACGATAACGTCAGCGCCAACGGCATCATGGAATATGACGGCAGACCGCCACGCAACGCCGATGGCGTCGATCACGTATTTCGCGTTTCGCCAGCCAGCTCCATGGTCGGTGGCGTAGTCGTCGACTGGCTGATCGACCTGGGCGTAGGCAATGTCGTCATCATCGCCGAGAACACGGACTACGGTCAGCCGGCTGCAGCCGATGAACTGGCTCGCTTTGAAGCGGCCGGCGCGACGGTAACGCAGATCAACGTGGAATTGGGCACGGAAGATTTCGTCCCGATCCTCAGCCGCATTCAAGCCAGCGCCGACACACCGGATGTCGTCCGCGTTCTGGTGACCGGTGAAACATCCTACAATCTCACGCAGCAGATGGCGGAGCTGGGCATTGCGCCTTCAGAAAACACGATCTGCGTCACCAACCAGGTCGCCTTCCAATCCGAGCAGTACTGGCAGAACGTTCCCGATGGCAATTACTGCGCCTTCAACCGTGTCGGCATCATCCCCAGTCTCTTCAGCGATACGGCGGTCGAATTGAACGCCGCCTACTTTGAAGAGTTCGCGGATATCGTGCCTAGTTATGCGATGGCTTCCTACGATGCCGTTTGGATCATCGCCGACGGTATGGCGCGCGCCGGCTCCTCCAGCGATGGCGCGGCCATCGTCGCGGCGATAGAAACCACCGACCTTGACCTGTCGCAGGGGCGCTACTATTTCGAGTACGGCAATCACAATCCGGACTTGCCCGAAGGCACGCCGGCTTTCATGTGGCATCAATGGCCAGACCCGGTCGTTACCATGATGCAGTACTTCGAGCAAGGTCAAAGCTCACTCGACGCCGCTGTGATTTTCCCGGAAGTCTATCAGACCCATGGTTCGGGCTATATCGCGCCGGGAACTTCGCCATAGTTGTTTGCGGATCCTGATGGGGTTCGAAGGCCTCATCAAGATCCTACAGCCAGTTGGGTGGGCGCTTTGCCCACCCGCTGCCTTCAACTGAGGGGCAGTTCTTGATGGTTATTGAAGACACGCTGTTTATCCTTTGGCTCATGGTCGCCGGTCCCCTGTGGGCGACGGTCGGATTGCTGGTGCTGCCTGGCGTGAACCAGGGGCGCGGGGAAAAAGAGCAAATCCCGGCAACAACGCTGAAGATCGCGGGATTGATCGGCGGCTTTGCCCTGGGTCCGATTGGCGTAGGCATTTTCTATTTTGAGCCGACCCTCATCAGGCGCACCAGCCTGACGCTCGGCGTCGTGCTGACCGTTTTCCTTACATCGCAAGTGCTGGTGCGGGTCATTGATCCGAACTTTCCCTCGGCGCTCTGGCTGCTGCTCGCCGGTCCATTGTGGGCGGCGCTGGCGGCATATTTCATCCCGCGCCATTACCGCGATCTGGAAGCGGACGACCAAAACGCCCTGACCGCGGCCGCATTAGGTGGCTTCGCCGTTGGTCCGCTAATCTTCGGCTTAATGTGGAAAACCACGCCAAAGATTAACCGGGACTGGATGGTCACATTTGGCGCCTTGGGCGCCTGGCAGATCTATGCGCTCTTCGCCATCCAGAACCCGACTAACCCCTGCGTGGCGCTTCCCTTTGCCGCCACTTATTTGACGCAGCAGACGGCAAACGGCGTGGTTATCGGCTGCATCTATTCGTTGATGGCAGTCGGCTTGACTTTGATTTATTCGGTGCAGGGCGTCGTCAGCTTTGCCCATGGCCAACTCTACATGGTCGGCGGCTATTTTTCATTTTATTTTTTGGAGCACGCCAGCTATCACCTCAGCGAGCTTACCGGCGCCGACATCAGTGTCAATCCGATTTGGGGGATACCGGTCGCGGCCTTCATCGTCTTCATCATGGGCGCGGTATTCGAGCGCGTTTTTCTCAAGCCGATGCACGAAGGTCTGATCGAGCGCGTTTCCGAATACGCCATCCTGATCACATTTGGATTCGGATTCTTCCTTGAATACACCACGCTGGCGGTCGCCGGTCCCTTCCCGCAGAAAACGGACCGCTTCATCCAGATTCGCCGATTCACCCTAGACCGCACTCAAATTACTGATGACTTCGCATTCGGTCCGATTCATATCATTGGCGACCGCGCCTTCGCCATGGTCGTCGGCATCGTGTTGATTTTCGCGCTGCTGTATTTCCTGCAGCGTTCCTGGACCGGCCGCGCCTTGCGCGCCACCAGCCAGGACAGGCAGGCGGCCGCCGTCACCGGCATCAACCCGACCAATATGAACACGCTGTCGTTCGCCATGGGCTCGATGTTGGCGGCTATGTCTGGCGCGGCTTTGATCCCGATTTTCAATTGGGTGCCCTGGGTCGGCGCGGAGATGGTCGGTCGGTCCTACGTGATCGTGGTCCTTGGCGGGCTGGGTTCGGTGCCCGGCGCGCTCGCGGGCGGCATCATCGTCGGCATAGTGGAAGCGCTGGGTGCGGGCTGCCATCCGGATCCCAGCCGCGGCGCCGCCTATAAGGAAGCCTTCGCCCTCGTGATCTTCGCCCTCGTCCTGCTGCTCAAACCGACCGGGCTCTTCGGCAGGGAGCAGCATTGATCATGGTGGTCTTCAGGCGCTTCGAGTCGGCCATCGATCAGGGCATTGGCCGCCGGAAACTGGGTTATCTTGTCATTGTTCTGGTGGTGCTGTTTTTCCTTTGGTTCCCCAACGACACATCGCAATCCAATTACACCAAGACCGTGTTCATAAGTGGCTTCTTCTACGCCATCATGTCATCCAGTTGGGCCTTGCTGGCGGGCATCGCCGGACAGTTCTCCTTCGGCCACATGGCATTTATGGGGATCGGCGCCTATGCCGCCGGTTTGATCGCGCGGGACGGCATCACCTTCGCGTTGCTGGGCGTCAGCATCAGCCCTGAATCCATCTCAGCTTTCGGTTCCATCATCATCGGCACAATCGCCGCCGGCGCGGTCGGGTTGGTGATTGGCTGGCTTTTGCTTCGTCTGCGCGCAGCCTATCTCGCGCTCTTCACGATCGCGTTCTCTGAGTTATTTCGCATCATGATGTTGACGGAATACGACTACACCGGCGGCTCCAATGGCTTGTCGCTGCGTCCCCTGCTTCAGATCGCCGATGTCGACGCCGCGCGTCAGGTCGAGTACTACCTGATGTTCGGTTTGCTGGTCGTTTGTTTGTTGGCGCTGTATTGGGTAGCGAATTCGCCAATTGGCTTGTTTCTGCGGGCGATGCGCGAGGACGAAGACGCCGCCTCCGCCCTCGGTGTCAATGTCGTGCGCTACAAGATTCTGGTTTTCGTTTTCACCAGCATGATTGTCGGCTTTGCTGGCGCGATCTTTTACAGTGATGTCGGTTCCGAGCGCATCATCCCCGAGCAGTTGGAAATCTTGCAGATGTCGCTGATCATCGCCTACGCGGTCATCGGCGGCATGGAAAGCCTGATTGGGGCGGCGGCCGGCGCTTTCATCTCGCGCTACCTGCTGGAGGCGATGCGACAAGTGGTGATCACCCTTCCCTTCGGCATGACGACCTACGATGGCTCGGATGCCTTCGTCTGGGAGCCGGGTTTTTGGCGCTTTGCCCTCTTCGGCGTCGTGATGGTCTTCACCTTGCGTTATATGCGCAACGGTCTGCTTTACCCCATCATCACCTGGTTCAGCGGACGCGACATCGTGATGAAAGAAACGGTTTCCCGGCGCGAGAGCGATGATAATCATGCCGCGCGAATTGAGGCGGACGATGAGTGATCTCCACCTGGAACTCAACAACGTGTCCAAACGCTTCGGCGGCCTCCAAGCGGTAGACCACGTGTCATTCACGGTGACTGAGCCCGAACTGATCGGAATGATCGGGCCCAACGGCGCGGGAAAAACCACGCTGACCAATCTGATGAGCGGCATGCTCAAGCCAAGCAGCGGCACAATTTACCTCAATGGCCGGCGTATTGATGGCCACCCGCCCTACGATGTGACGCGCGCGGGCTTGGGCCGCACCTTTCAGATTACGCGCGCCCTTGGCCGCATGACAGTGATGGAGAACATGATGGTACCGGGCTTGGCGCATAATCCCCGCGCCGGCCGCGCCGATCTGGAAGCGCGCGCCCACGAGATCTTGACGCTGTTGACAATAGACCATCTGACCAATGAACTGAGCCGCGCCTTGAGCGGGGGCCAGCGCAAGCTGCTGGAATTGGGAAGACTGCTGATGCTGGATCCGGCCGTCATCATTCTGGACGAGCCCTTCGCTGGCGTGCACCCGCGCTTGCAAGATACGATTACCAACTATATCAATCGCGTACATGAAAACGGCAAGGCGATCATGTTTATCAGCCACAACATGGGCGCAGTCTTCGAGCTGAGTCAGCGCCTGATCGTCCTGCATCATGGCGCGGTGATCGCCGATGGCGCGCCGCAAGCGGTCCGGAACGATCCCGCCGTGATCGATGCCTATCTCGGCCACGACGAGGACGATTAAATGCTCGAAATCAAGGACCTCTACGTCGGCTACTACGAAGACTTGCATATTTTGCGGGGCTTGAGCCTCACAGCGGAGACCGGCAAATTAACCACGATTCTCGGCGCGAACGGCGTTGGCAAGTCGACGCTGCTAAAAGCGGTCTACGGCTTCCTCAAACCGCATAGCGGGCAAGTGCTGCTGAACGGCGACGATGTCACCGGCACGGCGACGCACCGCCTGATCGATCTGGGCATCAGCTACATCCCGCAGCAGCCCGGCGTCTTCAAGCACATGAGCGTGCGGGAAAACCTCATGCTCGGCGCCTGGACTTTCCAAAAGGACAAGAAGCGGATCGAAAGCAAAATCGAAGACAACTTCAATCGCTTTCCCATCCTCCGTGAGAAGCAGCACGATCACGCCGGCAGCCTCTCCGGCGGCCAGCAGCGCATGGTGGAAATCGGCCGCACGCTGATGACCGACCCCGAGGTGATTCTCGTTGACGAACCCACGGCGGGCTTGGCCAAGCTGCTCAGTGAGGAAGTGTACGATATGCTGGTCAATCTGCGCGATGAGGAGGGCTTGACCATCCTGCTGGTCGACCAGGAAATTCGTGAAGCGCTAAAGATTGCGGACTTTGTCTACGTGCTGGAGCTGGGACGCAACAAGTTTGAGGGTCCGCCGGCCGATTTCACCGATCTTGAAAAGGCTTTTTGGGCTTGAGTCTGCGCGCGTCCTCTAACCCTTCAGCCCCGTCATCACTACACCCTGAATAAAGTAACGCTGCGCCAGGAAGAATAGCGCGATCACCGGCAAGGTCACGGCTGTGGACGCAGCCAGCTGCAAGTCCCAGCTGATGTCCGTCTGGCTGCGGAACGAAGCCAATCCGACCGCAATCGTGAAATTGTCCGGCGAACGCAAATAGGTAATCGGTCCAATCAGATCGTTCCAGGCGAAGAGGAAGGTGAAGATGCCAATCGTAATCAGCGCCGGCTTGGACAGGGGAAGCATAATCCGCCAATAGACGCCGAACTCGCTGCAGCCGTCGATGCGCGCGGCATCGGCGATCTCCTCCGGAATCGTCCGGAAAAATTGCCGCATGAGGAAGATGTTGAAGGCGCCGCCACCGAAGAATGGCGGCACGACCAACGGCAGGAAAGTATCCACCCAGCCCAGCCGCGAGAATACGATGAAGCTCGGCACCAGCAAAACGGCGTAGGGCAGGAAGAGCGTCGCCATCACGATGCCGAACCAGAAGTCGCGCCCGGGAAAGCGCATCCGCGCGAATCCGTATGCGCAAAATGATGAAGTAAATACAACGGCGATGACGTTCAAACCGGCGACGAGCACCGTATTGCGAAAATAAGTGCCGAAGGGCTTGTAGGTCAACGCGTAGATATAATTCTCCGGCACGACCGGGTCGGGAATCAGCTGCGGCGGATATTGGAAGATGTTGATCTGCGTTTTCAGCGAGCTGGAGAGCAGCCAGATGAAGGGCGTGATCATGACCACGGCGAAAAACACCAGCAGGAATACCGTCAGCCAATGAAACAGAATATCACCGTAAGACTTCGGCTGGCGTCTTGATTCAAAGAATTCGGCTGGCTTCTCTTTAAAGCCCACGTTCGGTTCTCCTAATCGCCCGGATTCTCATAGTAGACGCGCGAACCGATATAGCGGAAAACGAAAAATGACAGCACCATCAGGATCACGAAGAGCAGCCACGAGAGCACCGCGGCATAACCCATCTTCTGGCTGCTGAAAGCGGTGCGCCAGATGTGCAGCACCAGGAACAGCGTCGCTCGCTGCGGTCCGCCGTTTGTGATCAATAACGCACTGACAAACACCTGAAAGGAATTGATGAAACCAATGACCAGGTTGAAGAAAATAATCGGCGACATCATCGGCAGCGTCACGTAAAGCAAACGCTGCCAGCGACCCGCACCGTCAATTTCGGCCGCTTCGTAGAAGATCTGCGGAATGCCCTGCAAGCCAGCAAGGAAAATAATCATCGAGCCGCCGACACCCCAGACCGTCAGAATGACAAAAGCCAGCATCACCCAATTCGGGTCTTGCAGCCAGCCGATCTTGGGACCGCCAAAGGCGCGAATGACATAATTGATCAAGCCAAACTCGGTGTTGAACAGCCAAGCCCAAAGTATCGCGTTCGCCACCGCCGGCACGATGCTGGGCAAAAAATAGATAGTGCGGAAGATGGCGATGAAGCGGAACTTGGCGTTGATCAAGTTGGCGAGGAAAAACGCGAATACCAAACCGAGCGGCACCGATATGGCTGAGAAGACAATCGTGACTTTCAAGCTCTGCGCCAGTATCGGGTCGCCGAGCATCTTGCTGAAGTTGGCCAAGCCCACGAACTTCGGCGCCGCCAGGAAGTTCCATTTGTGAAACGTTAGGTAGCCCGCCACCGCCGCCGGACCGAGCCACCAAAACAGAAAACCCAAGATGAAGGGCGCGATGAAAACGTAACCCATCAGCGTGCGCCGCTGCCGCAGGGTCAATCTGTTGTACTGCCGCGTGAGCCAAAAGCCCTTAGTTGGCGACGGATTAGCCAGATGCGTTGTCATGGTTTATTTGTCGCTCGCATTTCGCCGCAAACGATGGGCTCTGCAGGCTAATTGTATAGTCTTGGATTATAATGGTACTGTTTCCAATGAGCAAAGGGAAGCATTAT
>JAPOWK010000140.1 GCA_026707665.1 Chloroflexota bacterium | reverse complement strand
AGCCCGCCGGAATAATAGAGCGCCATGCGCAGGCCCTGATCGCGGACGGCGTCGGACAGATCGCCGACCACATCGCGCAGGGTGTGGTAGTTCGCCTTATGCGGACAGGGGATCTCGCTGTTCCAAAGCAGAAAGCCGTCATGGTGTTTGGTGGTCAGGACGACATATCGCGCGTTCACCTCGCTGAAGAGCGCCGCCATTTCGGCCGGCTGCCAGCGTCTCAGCGCCGAGTTGAAGCCGGGGGCGAAGTCGTCGTAATGGAAGTCGCTTCCATAATGCTGGTTGTGCCAGGCGCGCGTGGGACCATCCTCAAACTTGAGCGTGTTCAGATACCATTCGGCGTAGGAGTTGTTGCTGAACCAGGCGCTCATGTCGCCGCTCTGGAAAACCTCGCCGATATCGCCGCCGGCCGGCGCCCAAGCTGGCACTGAATACAGCCCCCAGTGGATGAAGATGCCCAGCTTGGCATTGTGAAACCAGTCCGGGACTTCGTGATTGCGCACTGATTCAAGTGTTGGTTCGTATGTCATTTCCAAGCGCCTTTCTACTATACCGTAGGGGCGAGCCACCGGCTCGCCCGTACAACAGTCGATTTCGGCCTGCCAATCAAATGCATAGCTGCCTTACGCTCCCATCCGACATTGCTATTAAGAGCGTCATGACGTCCCCTTCCAGCGCCATGCAGTCGACATTCTCGCTTGCTACCGCGCTCCAACTGGCGCCATCGTCGCGCGACAGCACAACGCCGTCATCCACCTGCGCGATGATCGCGCCGTCCCGTGCCAATGCGACGCCGTTCAGCGCGCCATCTGTCTCAAGAAGCGCCTCCCAACTCTCGCCGGCATCGCATGAACGCAGCAATCCATGCGCCTCGCAGCCGGCGTAGAGCGCGCCCTTCTCCGCCAGCGCCAGGCTCAGCACGGTTTCGTCGCCCGCCGGCATGGTCAGATCCCACCAGAGGCGGCCGCCATTTTCGCTGCGGTAGATGCCGCTGCCGGTGCCGGCATACGCGATGCCGTCATCAGCAAATAGGGATGAGTGAGCCAGGGCATAGACGCTGTGATCGAACAAGCCGTGATTGACCGCGATCCAGGTCTCGCCGCCATCGGTCGAGCGGAAGACACCGTCTTCGAATGTGCCCGCCAGCGCGCAGCCATCGCCCTCGAAGCCGGGTGCTAGCGCCAGGCAGGTCACCAGTGGCGCCGGCGCGCGAAACGGTTGCGCCGCCCAGCTCGCTCCGCCATCCTGGGATCGGGCGACCCCGCCATGGATGCCGGCCAGCAGCAGATCGCCGGCCGTCGCAACTGCAAGCGTCGGCAGATCTTGCTCGGGCAGCCAGGATTGATAGAGATTCCGCTCCTCGCCGCCAGCGCCAAGCCGGTACAGTCCCGACTGCCTGGCAGCGTAGACGACGCCGCCCGCCGCCAGCAAGCCGTTTGTTCTGTCGCTCGCGTCGACCGAATTCATACTAGGGATCCGTCATCGTTTCCGGCTCGCGATGCAGCACGAGCACATCAATGGTCAGCGCCAGGGCCGCGCTCGATACGGCGCGATTTAATGCCTCGACCTGAACCCGCGCCACATCAATGATGCCGGCGTCCGCCAAATCGACGATTTCGTCACGCATGACATCAAAGCCGGCTGTTCCGCCCGTCAGCTCCAACTGCGCCAGCACTTCGCTCGGGTCATAGCCGGCGTTTGCCAGCAGTTGACGAATGGGCGCCTGCACCGCCTGCGCCATGATCAAGCGGGCGGCGCGGCTCTCGAGTTCTGCTTGCTCATCGGCTTCCGCCAGCAGGGAATCACGACAGCGCAGCAAGGCAAGCCCGCCACCGGGCAAGACGCCATGATCGGCCGCCAGCCGCAACGCCCTTAATGCCCGCTCCGCCAGTTCCTTGCGCCCGCGGATTTCCTCTTCGGCGATGCCGCCCACGTGGACGGTCGCCAGCCCGCCGTTCAAGCGTCCGAGCCGTTCGAGCAAGCGCCGCCGATCCTCGTCTTCTTCGGCCGCGGCGTAGGCTTTGCGCAGGCTTCGCACAGCCTTGCGCAATTGACGCGGATCGCCTTTGCCGCTGGCGAAGCCAAAGTTTTTGTCATCAGCCCAGACCCAACGCGCCTCGCCAAAGTCGTCCGCGCGAAGGCCCTCCAGCGATTCTCCCGCCTTCTGCAGCAGCGGCCGCGCGCCAGTCAATAGTCCCACATCTTCCAGCGCGACGCTGAGCTCGCCCGGATGGTAAACGTCTAGCTTGACGACGATTGTCTGTATCTGGTCTCGCAAGCGTTTGTCCAGCACGACCGACAAGCCGCTGTCCGAAATCGAAGCGACAATCAGCAGCAAGTTCTTGATGCCGCGGCGCAGAGCCAAGCTCATCACCGGCACAAGGTCGCGCGGTTCTTCGATATCCATGTCGGTCACCAGGATCGCGGCGTCGTGCATCTCGGCGATTGGGCGCTGGAAGCCGCGCAGCATCTCCTTGGATTGGGCGCCGCCACGCCAGTAGCTGCCCTCGACATAGTTGTATTCCATGCGGCGTCCGTGCCCGGCGCGGATATCGACCTGGCCATATTGCCCGAGGGCGCCGATCACTTCGCCCAGGATCGCCGCCATCTCCTCGTCATAACAGACGGAGAATGCCAGCGCCTTGAGCTCCTCCTCGTTGGCGAGCGGACGCGCATCAGCAAGCAAGCGCTCGCTGACCCGCGGAAGCAATTGCGTGAGGCGGGCGCGCAGCCGCATCGGGTCCGCGCCGGCGGTGATAAAGCGCAGCCCTTCCTGGTAAATTCGCTCATAGAGCAGGGCTGTGGTGGCGGCGCCATCGCCGACATGCCGGTTAACTTGCCAGAGCACCTGCCGCAGCAGCATCGCCCCGACATCGTCCTCTGGTTCGGGCAGCGCAATGATGCGCCGGGCGATTACGCCGCCGTCGTCCAGCAGTTCAAATTTGCCTTGATTGCGCGCGATCGAGTGGCGGGGGGTTGGTCCCAGCGTTGGCGCTATGGCGTTCACCAGCGTCGTGATGCCGCGCTTGAGCGCTTGCTGCGTACTCGGCTGATGAACGACTTTGGGTCGCGGCATATCGCTTCTGCACACCTGGCGGGCAATAAGCAGAGCCCGCGCCTAAGAAAACCGCGACAAGCTTACCGCAGCCTGATAATGACCGCGATTACGCTTGACGCGCCCTGAAGATAATAAACTTGTCTGCTCGCGCGAGCAAGGCATGTTATCGCTAGATCATCCGCAGGGCTCAACCGAATGCGCGTTCAATAAGTCTTTGACAAAATGCCAATCCTCGTTTACCATACGAATCATAACCGCTTCGGCGAAAGGTTGCTTAACCTTATGCCGCTGAAGACTCGCTATTATCTGTTCGAAGGAGGTGCCGCCAGCAAGAATCATTCAGCAGTGGTATTCTCGTCCGAGATATTGGTTTAGAAAGGAAGCGACATGAGTACAGAAAAACTTTCACGGCGCGATTTTCTTAAGTTGACCGCCGCCACCAGCACGGGCGCCGCGCTCGCGGGTTTGGGCCCATTGAGCAGCATCGCCGCCGCGCAAGACCAGGTCGAACTGACCTTTGGCCGTCACTGGGAAGCGGCATTCCGCCCGCGTCAGGCCGAATACGATGAAGGCTTCATGGAGCGGCATCCGGATATCAAAATCAGCATCACCTACAACACCTGGGCTGACCACAACAATGTGGTTCCCGCCTGGGCCGCCGCCGGCACCCTGCCAGACGTCATCTACGTACATGGTAGCCGCGCCACGCCCTGGGCGCACGAGGGCATCATCATCGACATCCACGACATTGTGACCGCCGACGAAGAATTCAATGTTGACGGCATGTGGGAAGAATCGGTGCGTCTGTATCGCGTTGATGGCCGCATCCATGCGCTGCCCTACGATCACGGTCCGATCATCCTCGGATACAACAAAGACTTGTTCGATGCCGCTGGCATGGATTACCCGAGCGAAGACTGGACGATGGAAGACATGGCGGCCGCCGCTATCGAGTTAACCGATGCCGATATGGGCATTTGGGGCTGGGACGGCCGGCTGGACCTGGGCAACGGCGGTGGCGGCTTCTTCACCGGCGCCTGGGGCGGCGTCCACATGA
>JAPOWK010000081.1 GCA_026707665.1 Chloroflexota bacterium | reverse complement strand
GGGGCGAGACTTGTCTCGCCCGCCGCAGCGCAAACGTAGGGGCGCCCGCAACGTAAACAGGCGCTCACATAATGCCGAACTTTCTAAAAGCCTCGCTCGCGCTCATGCCCTGCTCAATCGCCTTCTGCACCAGCTTTTCGCCGCGCGCCTTCTCGATGGCGCCCATAAAGATGTCCTCCTCCGCCTCCCGCGGCACAACCAGCACACCGTCCACATCGCCAAACACGATGTCACCGGTGTTGATGCGTATGCCCTGAATCTCTATCGGGATGCGAAAGTCGATCACCTTGCCGCGCGGACCCTGATCCTGGGCGTAGGAGCCAAAAGAGAAGGCGGGGAAATTCTGCGCCAGGATGCCGTGGGTGTCGCGCAGGTAGCCATCCACCACCGCGCCGGCCGCTCCCAGCTTGATGGCGCGCGTGCTCATCAGCTCGCCCCAGAGCGCATAACGCGGCGACGCGCCCGCGCAGACATACACTTCGTTTGGCCTTAGGTCGTCAAGCGCCTCGAACATCAATCCGAAGGGCTGCGCCATAACGGGATTGTTTTCCGAGGATGACCTTTCTTCAAAGACATCCGCTTCCAACACAGTCATCGCCCGCCCAATGACGACCATATCCGGGCGCAGCGGTCCGATGTGGGGCGGCAAGAATTGATGCAGAAAGCCAAGCTTATCCATGATGTCGCCGACGACTGCGGCAAATAGCTCCCGCCGAGCCAAGGCGAACAATCCCTCATCATCATTCCAGGCAACACTTGTCATTCTTGTCCTCCAGGTTGACAAATCCGCTTGTACTTGTCCCCGTTTACATCAGCGCGACCGTCGCGTCCTCGATGAAATCCCAATCCCATTCGATGCCGGTGCCTGCGCCCGCTGGCGGATGCGCGTAACCCTCGGCGTCAATCTGTAGCGGATTCTTTATGCCCAGCTTCATCAGTGAACTCGGTATCAACGCCTCGAAGAACTCGCAATTTGATATCGCGCAACAGCAGTGCAGATTGACGATTTCCAGCGCCGGATAAATCGCCGTATGCACCTCGCAGCGCATACCAAAAGCTTCCGCCAGGTGGGCTGTCTTCATCACGGCCGTCACCCCGCCCTTCCAGGAGACATCGCTACGCACGATATCAACCACTCCGCTGGCGATGCACTCGGCTGTCGAATAATGCGAGCCGACCAGAACCTCGGTACCGCAGATGGGTATGTCCAGATCGCGCGTTAGCTTGCGCAGCCCGTTGAAGTCCGTATCGTAGAGCGGCTCTTCAAACCAGTAATAGTCCAGTTTCTCCAGCTCGCGCCCCATGCGCAGCGCATCTTCATAATAGGTATGCGTCGTCACTGGGTCCGCCATCAGTTTGAAATGCGGATCATCGCCGATGGCTTCCCGGCAGAGCCGATATGCCTCTAGCGACTCGTGAAAATCGCTCGGCGGGTGCAGCTTGTAACCATGGAAGCCGCGCCCCTTGAATTCGACAGCTTGATCGGCGTAATCCTGCGGACTATCGAGAAACATGGAGCTGACATAAGTGGGTACTTTCTCGCGGTAATGCCCCAGCAGCTTGTAGAGCGGCAAGCCCGCCATCACCCCAGCGATATCATAGAGCGCGATATCGAAGGGACTGTAAGAATAAACCGGAGTCAAATGCCAGTGGCGGTCATAGCGGCGGAAGTCATGCCAATGCCGCTCGCGCGCCAGTGGGTCCTTGCCGAGGAAAAAAGGCTTGAGCGACTGCGCCGCGATGGAGCCAGCCATCTCCGCCCCCATGCCGGCGAATCCCATGCTGACGCCGTTTATGCCGGCGTCGGTCTTCATGGTGATGATAAGAAAATGCAGATCGGACCGGTGCGAATCGCGCAGCTCGGTCGCGCTCATCACCTCTTCCTGATGTTTGCACAGCCGAATCTCGATATCCGTGATCTTCATGGTCATTCTCCCGTGGACATGCACAACGGCAGATTCTAACGAATTGCGCTGAACTTAACAGTCGTTGCGATTGCAAATGCGCTGAGGCGGCGGTGATGAACGCGCCTGACTAATCAATTGCCGTGATAGTAAACGCGCTTGGCCGAACTGCGGAAGATCAAGAAGGTCAATACCAAAATCACCAGGAAGAGCAGCCAAGCCATCGCCGAGGCATAACCCATCTTGAAGTAGGCAAAGGCGTTGTTGAAGAGATAGAGCGAATAGAACAGCGTCGCATCGCCGGGCCCGCCCTCGGTGATGACATAAGCCTCGGTGAAATACTGGAAGGCGCCGATCAAGCCGACGATGGTGTTGAAGAGGATAATCGGGCTGATCATGGGCACGGTGACATGGCGGAATTTGCGCCAGAGGCTGGCGCCATCAAGCGAGGCGACATCGTACAACTCCTGCGGCACATCTTGCAAGGCGGCCAGGTAGATCAGCATCATCCAGCCGGTGCCCCACATGTTCATCATGATCAGAGCCGGCTTCGCCCATTGGGGATCGGAAAACCAGCTGATGATAGGCAAACCGAGCTCGGCCATGATCACGCTGACCGCGCCGTACTGCGGGTGCAGTAGCCAGGTCCAGACGATGCTGGTGGCGACCAGCGGCAGAATGCTGGGCAGATAGAATATCGTCCGGAAGACGGACAATCCTCTTACCTTCTGATTCAGCAAAACAGCCAGCGCCAGCGCGAGCATATTGCCCAGGGGCACGGCGAAAATCACAAAGTACAGCGTATTTGTAAGCGCCTTGATGAAGAGCGGATCAAAGTAAAGCAGCTTCTCGTAATTGAACAAACCGATGAATCTCGGCGACGAAATCGGCGAGTAACGGGTCAAGCTGTAATAGAACGAGGCGATGATGGGATAGAGGTTGAGCGCCAGGAAACCGACGATCCAGGGGGAGATGAATACCAGACCTACGCCCAGCTTCCGCAGTTCGCGGCGATTGCGCGGCGTCAACATTGATTATTCTCCAAGGTCCCTTGCCAGTCACGACTAGTCTCATTCGTAACACGAACCCGCCTTGTCCAAGACTTGTAGGGGCGACCAACCTGGTCGCCCGCAGATCGCATAAGGATTTGGGCGCGGGCGACTTGATAAGTCGCCCCTACAGATTTTGCTATGACGTCGGCGGCGGTTGCCATGCCCTAACCTTTCAGACCCGTCAGCGAGATGCCCTGAATGAAAACCCGCTGCATAAAGAAGAAGATCAGGATGATCGGAACGACCGCCATGGTTGATGCCGCCATGAGAATGCTGAAGTCGGTGATGCCCTGCGAATTGTGATAGAGCGCCAAGCCCAGCGACATCGGGTAAAGATCGCGGTCGTTGAGATAAATCAAGGGACCGATGAAGTCGTTCCAGGACCAGATGAATTGGAAGAGCGCTACCGTCGCCAGTGCCGGCTTGCAGAGCGGCAGGATGACACGCGTCAGCAAGACCCATTCACTGCCGCCATCGATGCGTGTCGCCTCGGAGAGTTCTTTGGGAATGCCCAGCATGAACTGCCGCAGCATGAAGATGAAAAAGGGATGACCAAGCCAGGCCGGTACAATCAGCGGCAGCCAGGTATTGACCCAACCGATTGTGCTGAAGCTGACGAAGAGCGGAATCATCACCACGTGATAAGGCAGCATCAGCGTGGAGAGGACGAGGACGAAGACGGCATCGCGGCCTTTCCACTCCACGCGGGAGAAACCGTAGGCGACCAGACTGTTGGAGATGATGGCGCCGATAACGGCAGCGACCGCGATTTGCAGCGAGTTGCCCAGGTATTGCAGGAAGGGCTGCTCTTCCAGCGCTTTGGGGTAATTCTCAAATTCGAAGGGAGTGGGAATCCAGACCGGCGGATCGAGCAGGAGTTG
Organism: Chloroflexota bacterium; assembly: GCA_026707665.1. Taxonomy (GTDB): domain Bacteria; phylum Chloroflexota; class Anaerolineae; order Aggregatilineales; family Phototrophicaceae; genus UBA6055. Next base: position 31,634 of record JAPOWK010000081.1, on the reverse strand, counting down.
GTCGATGGGTTTGAGCGAGGTCGTGATCATCCAGAAGAGGGGCAGGATGAAAGCCGCCGACAAGACGACCAGCAGGACGAAGGAGACGATGTTGTTGATGTTTGCGCGTTTGATGCCGATATTTGGAAACATAAATCATGGCTATGGCGGGCGACCCGAGTGGCGCGTAAACACTGACCGCCGGTCGCCCCTACAGAATGTGCGTACAAGTGAAAGACGGGCGACCCAATGGGTCGCCCCTACGGACTGAAACTGGCGCGACTAAAACTGGCGGTATTCGTTCTCGACGGCGGTCTGCACGGCGTCGAGCGCGTCCTGCGCCGATTTCTCCAGGCGAAGCGCTTGGTCGATTTCCGCCTGCAGCCGGTCCATGTAGAAGTTGGCCACCGGAATCATCGGCGTGGTCAAGCCGCGCGGGCTGCCCATGGTTTCGAAGAAGCTGCGGTAGTCAGGATGGTCGTCGAAGAGGGCGGTGATGCGGTCCACTTCCAATGCGGCCAGCGAGCCGGTTGTCGTGGTCGGCGTATCTTTCCATGCGGCGACGATGGCCATCACATCCGGATCGGTGAAGCCAGACCACCACTTGGCGAATTCGTAGGCGGCGGCAGGGTTGGCTGCGCCAGTGGGGATACACTGGTAGTTGCCCCAAATCCAGGAACCCCAGCCGGTGCTGTCTTCTTCACCCGCGACCGGCGGCAAGTGCGTCAATCCCCAGCGGAAGCCTTCGGCGGCGAAGCGGTGGAAGTCACCCAGCTTCCAGGGACCGATGAGTTGCATGGCCAGGCGGCCGGCGATGAAGGGGTCTTGCGTGCCGCCGCGTTCGCCAGACAAACCCGATTGGAAGCGCTGCAAGCGATCAACGCCATAGCGCTCGCTGTAAGACATCATCCATTCGAGCGCGCGCACATTGCCGGGGTGGTTGGCGGTGATAGCGTCGTTCTCGGCATCGTAAATCTGGCCGCCAAAGTTGCCGAACCAGGCGCGGTGGAAGGAGGCGTGCGAGCCGAGGTGCAGCAGACCGACGCGATCCAGATTGCCATCGGCGTCTTCGACCGTGAGTTGCTCCGCCATTGCATCCAAATCTTCGATCGTGCTGGGTCCGACTTCGGGGTCCAAGCCCGCTTCTTCAAATTGGTTCTTGTTCCAAGCCAGGTCGTAGACGCCGAAGCCACTGGGCGTGCCGTAGACCGTGCCGTTTACCACGCCGCCGGCCAAAGCCGCTGGCGTGAGGAATTCTTCAATGGCCGCGACCTCTTCCGGCGTTCCCAGTTCGGCGTATGACGTGATGCCACCGAGCGCGGCCAATCCCGGGATCTCGTTGGAGCCGAAGAAGGTGACGATGTCTGGCGGGCTGCCGGCGGAAATAGCGGCGGTCAAGCGCACCAGAAAGTCGCCATAGGGCACGACGAGGGGCTCGACGCGAATGGCGTCCTGGTGCGCGTGGAAGGCGTCGACGATGTCCTGGACGTAATTCTCCCACTGTTCGGTCCAGCCATGCCAATAGGTAATAGTGACGGGATCCTGCGCCATCACCCCCGCGGCGGGCAGCGCTCCAAGCGCCAGAGCGCCGGTGCCGCCAGCAATCGTCTTGAGCATGTCACGGCGTGAGAGTCCTGTTTTCTTGTTCTCGAACATGATAATTCTCCTAGTGAAATACATTGGGGGTTACATCAATTGCTACTGCTGTCTCTAGTTTTGCCTCTAATCTTCACCTCCTTCTCGTCACGATGCCGGCAACCTAAGCGCAGTCCTCAACAGTCAAGTTAGGACACTTTTACATGTTTCGGGAGTACTCTTCCAATCGCCGCTAATCAAAAGCAAATGTCCGAATCAACTCAATCTCAGATTCATCGTAAGGCGTCCCGTCGGCGTGGAAGATGTCGTGCTGCCAGGTCTTGCTGTCGGGCGTATTCAGTTCGCGCCGCCAATCGAGGTAGGTCTGCGTCCGCCCGGCGACCAAGCCCCAATTATACCAACCGATGCGCTCGCGGGCGAAGATGGGCAGGATCAGTTCGACCGTTTGGCCAACCACACGCCGCAGCCATTCTGTGCAGAGCACGGGCCGGCCATAAGCCTGGCAGCGCTGAATGACCGCTTCGACGCCAGTATCGCCGTAATGATGAAAGGAAGTGACATCGGATAATTCCAAGATGCGTTCCTCCATCTCGTATTCGTCATGCAGGCGAAAGATGGAAGTCGTCAGGGGTTGCTGCGCGCCGGCCTCGCGCGCCCAGGCGAAAGCCGCCTCCACCAGCGGCAGGCTCCTCTCGCCCATCTCGCTGTTGCCCGGCTCGTTGTACAAATCCCAAACCTGTACACGCTCGTCGTCCGCGAAGCTCCCGACGATGTCGATGACATAATCTTTGAGCTCCGGCCAGACTGCGCGATCCGCGACGCGCGTTAAGCCTGGGCTGGGCGTCCAGCCGCTGTTGTGGGTGTAGGGAATGGGATCGTCTTGCTTACCCAGATAGGGTTCTTTGCCGGCGAAGGCGCAGTCATCAAAGAGGATGAACATCGCCTTGATGCCTTCCCCCGCCGCGATATCAAGGAACTGATCGATGCGCCGCTTCAAGCCGGCCGGATCGCTGTGCCAGACGAGAAACTGATGAAAGACGCGTACGGCATTGAAGCCGGCCGCCCCCGCCCAAGCCAGTTCCTCGGCAATCGTATCGGGGTCGAAGCTCTCGGCTTGCCACATCTCGGTCGAATTGACCGCCGTGCGCGGTAGATAATTGCAGCCACGGATTGGATCAATTGAGGCGTACCAGTCCTTGGCTTTTTCCGGCGTCCACTGTTCTGTCATTCCAATTTCTCCATTACCCACGTTGTTGTAGGGGCGACCCGGTGGGTCGCCCTTACAGCTCAGGGATGCTAAGGCTGGCAAGCGTACCCGCGTCAGCGCCGTCCACATCCAGGATACTCAGGCGAATCAGACTGGCGCCGTCAGGGATTCTCGCCTGCGCATCGACATGTAGCGCGCGCATGGACGATACCGGTCCCAAATCGACACGGTCAAGTACCGCGCTCGCAACATTCAGGAATTCGATTTCCGCGCGACCCTCCACGAAACAGCCGAATTCGCCTCGAATCCGCGCCCAGCCACCGTCGATATCGACCCTCAGTGGCTCATGCACACAGCCTACATCGCTGACATCGATAATCGGCGCCGGGCAGGCTGCCGCCGACCAGGTCACTTGCTGCATCTTGATCTCCAGCGGTCTCAGCGTATGCAGCGGACTGAGGATCTCCGCTTCGAGAATGTAACCGGGCGAGCGAATCGGAATCGGCGACGGCGCGCCGGGCGACTCCGTCCAGCATTCCACCGTCGCGCCATTATCGGGATATTCCGCGTCCGGCTCGTACGGAAACTGCATGCAAAGCACGAAGCCCGCCCGCCTGTCGGCGAAAGCGATCCAGCCGGCCGGGCTGTGCACGCCGATCTTGCCCACGATGCCCTGATACTGCACCGCCAGCAGGCCGCTTTCGGCGTGCAGTTGATATTGCTCATTGTCATCGCCGAACAAAACGTCATAGGGTCGCTCGCGCGTCTGGTCGGTCGGGATGTATAGCCAGCAGTCGTCATTGAGCTGACCATCGGCTTTGCTGCACAGCATCTGCGCCACATCCCAGATCGACCAGCGGATGACGCGATTCGAAATGTTCTCGAAAAATAGACGGAGCTGAAGCCGCGAGCTCCCGGGCTTTAGCGTGACCTGGCGGCGAATGCGCAGGCCCGAGCGCGCATCGGGCGGGCTCGTCATCAGGACGGACGCTTCACTCGTCTGGTAGTCGTAACGTCCGGAATCGAGAACGGGATCGGGTGGTCCGGGCCACTGCCCTTCGCCGTCCCAGCCTTGGGGCGCGGGCCAGGTCTTGGCGCCGCCGTAATTCTTCCAGCCTAGAATCGTGCCATCGCCAGCGTACTCTTCAAATGTGAAACGCGCCCCCAGCAATTCCGGATTCATGAAGAGATAATCATGCGAACCCAAACTGAACTGCATCAGACGTCCGCCGATTTCGGGCACGCAGATGGCGTCGATGATGCCGTTACTCAGACGGACCGCGTCCCAGCCATGGAAATCGATTTCGTCGACAGTAACCGCCGGAGGCATCTACCCTGCCCTCACTCTCTGTGCTCTCTGTGCCTCTGTGGCGAAAAAAATCAACCCTGCAAGCCCGTCGTGGAGATGCCGCGGACAAAGTAACGCTGCAGCAGCAGGAAGAAGATCACCGCTGGAATCGTCGCCGCCGCCGCCGACGCCATGATGACGCCGAAGCGCATCGAAAGCCCGCGCCCGACGAAAATGGCCAAACCGACCGGCACGGTGCGGGTCGCGTCCGTGTTGCTGATGATAAGGGGCCAGAAGAAGTCGTTCCAGCTGCGGACGAAGGTGAAGATAGCCACCGTTGCGATAACCGGCTTGCTCAGCGGGATGAAGATGCGCCAGAGCAGACCGAGTCGGCTGCAGCCATCCAAGCGCCCGGCTTCCTCCAGCTCGACCGGGATGGTCAGGAAGAATTGCGTCATCAAAAAGACGCCAAAGGCATTGGCCGCCGCCGGCACGGCGATGCTGAAATAAGTGTTGGCCAGCTTGAATTTGATCATGCCCAGGAAGAGCGGCACCAGCAGAATCTCGCCCGGCAGCAGAAAGGTCGACAAGATAATGAGCAGGACGATCTTGCGCCCGCGGAAGCGCATCCGCGCCAGCGGATAGGCAGCCAAGATATTGGTGGCCAGGGTCAACACGGTGGTGATGGTCGCCACGATGAGGCTGTTGCGGAACCACTGCAACATGGGGAAGGAATTGAAGAGCCGCGTGTAGAATTCAAGCGTCGGCTCGTTGGGCCACCAGGTCGGCGGATAGCTGATGACCTCGGTATCCGGCTTGATGGAGGTGACAAACATCCAGATGAAGGGCGCGCCCCAGATGATGGCGACGAAGATCATGATGGCATAGAGCGCCAGGCGCCCATAATTAAGGGAACCGTCGCGGTAGACGCTGTCTTTGCGCCAGGATACAGCCATGTTAGATCACCTTCATCGCGCGCAGTTGAACGATGGTGAAACTCAACGTAATCAGCATCAGGATGACACCGGCGGCTGACGCCACGCCCATGTCAAACTTCACGAAGGCGGTCTCATAAATGAATTGGGCGACGGTGAAGGTGCTGCCCTGCGGACCGCCGCGGGTCATGACGAACACCTGCCCGAAGACACGCCAGCAAGCGATAACCGTCAGCGGGATGACGAAGGCGTTGACCGGCATGAGCATGGGGATGGTGACAAAGCGCAGCTCTTGCCAGCGGCCGGCGCCGTCGATCTTGGCGGCTTCGTACAAGTCCTCCGGGATATCTTGCAGACCCGCCAGATAAATGATCATATTGCCGTTGACCGTCCACCAGATGGTGGTGATGGCGATGGCCGGCATCGCCGAGTCCGGGTCGCCCAGCCAGTTGATAGGCGGGTAGACGCCTAGCAAGCCCAGATAATAATTCAATAATCCCACACTGCGTTCCAGGATCCACTGAAAGATGATGCCGACCGCCGCCACGCTGACGACATGCGGCAGAAATACGATGGCGCGCGTGATATTCCGTCCGCGCAGCTTCTGATTCACCAGCAGCGCCAACAGAAAGCCCAGTACGATAAGAGGAATGGCCGCCAAGACCACGAAATAAAGCGTATTCTGCAGCGACTCGATGAAGATCTCGCTGTTCAATAACTTGGTATAATTCCTTAACCCGCGCCATTTGGGTTCGCCGATGATGCCCCATTTGGTGAAGCTGGCGTAGACGCCCACAAAAGCCGGCAACAGCAAGAAGACGATAAAGAGGAAGAGATAGGGCGCCATGAAAGCATAGGCAATCAAGTCATTCTTGATGCTGTTCCAGCTTGATGTGGCGCGTTTTTCTTTTGGCGTCGTGGCGCTGCTCATGACGCAAATTCCATAGTTTAGGGATTCTGTAGGGGCGACTTATTGAGTCGCCCGAAAACATGATTTTTCACTACAACGGGCGAGACAAGCCTCGCCCCTACAGTTTGCAATTGGTGGCAAGCGGCGGGCGACCAGGTTGGTCGCCCCTACAGCCAACTGGATATACAACCCTACTCGTCCAGAAGCAGCTCGTCGATGCCCGCTTTCATGTCAGCCAAGGCTTCTTCGACCGTCTTGTCGCCGGCTTGCGCCGCCTCGAGATTGCGCAGCAGCGGCGACTGACCGCCGAAGGAGAAGACGGATGTATACTTCTCGATGGCCGGCTCCATCACGGAGATCGCCAGCGACTCGACGAAGGGCGCATAATATTGGGCGTATGCATGATCGGTCCAGTAGGGGTCCGCCAGCGCGACGGGCAAAACCGGCACGATGCCGACCTTGATGCCCGGCTCGGCGTAGTTCTCCAGGAACCACTTGATGACCTTCATGCTATTGAGGTAGTTCTCGTCGCTGTCTTGCACCGTTAGCGCCAGGCAGTGGGTATTGGTCCAGGTGGCTGGCACGTCGCCGAAGGTCGGCATCACGGCTGAGCCGAAGTTCATGCCGCGCGTGACGTAAGAATTGACCATCCAGGGTCCAACCATGATCATGCCCGCGCGTCCGGCATCAAACGCGCCGATGTCGCCGAAGCCTGTACCCCGGCTCGAAACTCCGCTGTCCTGCAATTCGACCATGTATTGCAGCGCTCTATGGGCGGCTTCGCTATCGACAGCCGCCAAGCCGTCTTCGCCCAGCCAGCTGCCGCCAAATTGGTAGAGCAAGGTATGGAAGAACCAGCGACCGAGGGCGCCGCCTGTGTACTGGTCCACACCGTACTGCGTTACCACGCCGTCGTCATCGGTGATCGTCATCGCCTCAGCCCAAGCCATGAACTCCTCGCCGGTGGTTGGCGGGCTGTCCGGATCCAAGCCGGCGGCTTCGACAAGGTCGACGTTGTAGTACAAGTTCATCGGATGCAAGTCGCCGGGCAGGCAGTAGAATTCGCCATCGATTTTACTCAGTTCGATGATGTTCTGCGGCACGCCGGTGAGATCGACGCCAGCCGCCGCCATCAGGTCATCAACCGGCAGCAAGACGCCTTTTCTGACGAACTCGGTGACTTCCGTATTATGGAACATCACCACATCAGGCGGGTTGCCAGCGGCGGCGGTGAGCGTCAGCTGCGTGAACAGGTCGTCCCACTGCAAGGCGGTCGGCTCAATGACGAGTCCGTCTTCATTGTCCATATTGAAGCGGTCGAAGACGGTGTTGAGCATCTCGGTATTGTCGGCGCCGGTCCAGCCGTGCATCAGGGTCACCGCCGTGCTGTCTTGCGCCAGCGCCGCGCCCGGCAGCAAGAGCAGCGCTGCAAGTGCGACAACTACAATTTTCAGAAGCGAATCTTTGGCCATTTTGATTCTCCTTATCAGATAGGCCTGTTTCAATAAAATGCGTACAGCGGCAATAGTAACCTCTTTCAAGTCAGTTGCCAAACTTTAGCCCGCTGCCAATGCAATTGTAGGGGCGAGGCGGCGACTCGCCCGCGTCGGTCGCGGTGACACTAATCGCTGACACCGCCCTTACATATCTATTCCTTCGCTAACTGAACCGCTTTCATGCTATAGTCACCCGTAAATCCAAACGCGTTTACGCAGGAGACAAATGGTAACCCTCAAGGACATTCAGGCGGCAGCCGCCAACGTCGCCCAATACACGATCCGCACGCCCCAACGCAAATCGCCCCAACTCAGCGCGCGGCTGGGCGCCAATGTCGAGTTGAAGCTGGAGATGGGGCAGCACAGCGGCTCCTTCAAAGCGCGCGGCTGCTTTCATCAAATGCTGGCGCTGGGCGATGACGCGTTCGGCAAAGGCGTGGTGGCGGTCAGCGGCGGCAATTTCGCGCGCGCGGTCGGCTACTGCAGTGGCGTGCTCGGAATTGACGCGGTGGTATGCATGCCGAATAACGCGCCACAAGCCTCCATCGATGCCACGCGCGATTACGGCGCAACGGTCGAGCTGCTGCCGGACGCGGTCGCCGCTTTCGCCCGCGCCGACGAATGGGTGGCGCAAGGGCGCGTTTCGCTCCACCCTTTTGACAACGCGGATCAAGTCGCCGGCAATGGCATTGTCGCGCTGGAAATCATGGAAGACTGCCCGGGGATGACCGACATCATCGTCAGCATCGGCGGCGGCGGTCTGATCGCCGGCATCATCTCCGCGATCAAGGCGGCCAAGCCCGCGGTCCGAGTCTGGGGCGTCGAGCCCGAATTGGCGCCGACGATGCATCTGTCGCTGGCTGCGGGTGAGCTCGTCGACATCACGCCCGCTTCGCTCACCAAGACGCTGGGCGCGCCCTTCGTCAGCCAGACCGCTTTTGAATTATGCCGCCAACACCTGGAAGATCTGATTCTGGTCAGCGATTTGGATTTGATTCGCGCGCAGCAAACCTTCATCCAATACGAGGGCATCGCGCCGGAGTTGGCGGCGGCCAGCACCTTGGCGGCGGCGGAGAAAATCAAAAGCCGTCTGGCGCCGGACGACCAACTTGTGCTACTGATTTGCGGCTGCAATGACTCGCCCGGCGACATTGCGCGTTTCGCCGCATTGCTGAGCGCGAGCGCCGATCAGGCATAAAGACGGCGATACAGATCGAGCTGCCGTTGCCGCGCCCGCTGCAGCAGTCGGACGCGCTCGGGTTCTGGCTCAATCACACGCTCAACCTCCGGCGGCTCAGCATCCAGGGTTACGCCATCCAGGCTGCGGCGCATCATCAAGGCGACGCCGCGCGCGGTAATTTCCGTTTCCGCCAGCAGATGAATCGGCGTGTCAAACGCGTCAGCCATCATGCGCGCCCAAGCCGGCGATGACTGAAGCGCGCCGCCACCCGCCATCACCTCCGCAGTTTCATCGTTTAGCAGATCGTAAATCAGCGAGAGCCGCAGCGCGACCGCCTCCAAATGCGCTTGCAGGATATCGAGACGCCCCGTGTGGCGCCCGATGCCGTGGATGGTGCCGCTCGCATCCGCCCGCCAGCCCGGCGCGCGCTCACCGGCCAACAATGGCAAAACCGTCAAGCCGTGTCCGTTCGGCGCGCGAGCCGCCAACTGCATTTCCAGCTTTTCGTCGCCGAGCAGCAAGTCTTCCATCACCCACTGATAGACATTGCCGCCCTCGCTGGTGGCGCCGCCGACGAGGGGCATATCAGCGTCAATTAGATAGCGCCAAAGCCCAGCCGGCACACGATCGACATGCTTAACGACGCGCAGCGCCGATGTCGTGCCGATGGTCAGCGCGATGCGGTCGGCATCAACCGCGCCCGAGCCAACGTTGGCGGCCGCGCCATCGCCGAGCGCGAGGAAGAAGGGGCAGTCGCGCAGTTGGCGCCAGCGGGCGGCGTATGCGTCAGCCAACCCAACCTGGACGGCGTCGTAATCAGCAAGCAACGGCAGCTTCGCCGAGAAGTTTTCGTCGACAAGAAGGCGCGCGTAATCCCAATGCCAGTCGCTGCGCGCGCTGTCGAGCAAGCCCGACCAACTGGCTACCGACAAGCTCGTTGGTATGTCGCGCGCGAACCAGCAGCGATAGAGGTAGCCGCCGATGTCGCTTATACGCGCGATCTTCGCTTCGCATTCCGGATCGGACCCACGCAAGTGCGCGTATTGCGCCGGCAGGTAGGCCGGGTGCAGCAAACAGCCTGTAGCCTGATGATACGATTCGGCATCGCCGGACAGCTTCGCGAGCAGCGCGGGAATCTGGCTGCGGCTTCGCGTATCAGCGTAGGTATGGAGCGGCGTGCAAGCGGCGCCCATTTCGTCCACGCCCAGCCAATTGCCGACGAAGGTCGCCAAGCCGACGGCTTGGATCAACTGCGCTGCCGGATGCGCCAGGACCTCATCCAGGCAGTCTTCGACCAAGTACCGCAGTTGAGGCGCGTCGGCAACCGCCAGACCGCTGCTGTCGGTCGCGAAATCGTGACGCCGGCTGCAGATTGAGCCGTCAATCAGCCGCACGTCGTCATCGAATAGCAGCGTCCGCGCCGATGAGCTGCCGAGATCAATGACGAGCAGGGTCATTGCGCATTTTTCTACCCCATCCCCGAAGGTCTATGTCTACGAGACCCGGCCCCTTCCCGTAGTGCAGTGTCTACGCGCACCAATGATTTAGGGAAGGGGAGTTAGTTCGAGCAAAATCTCAACAGATGAATGCAATTCGCCAGGATTTACACGATGATTCACATTGCTGACGCTGAGTGGACTAGGCGCCAAGAATCGATTCTATGCTGGCCAGCTCGTCAGCGCTCAATTCGAGATTGTCCAGCGCGGCGACGGCGTCGTCGAGCTGTTCGGGCTTGCTGGCGCCGATCAAAGCCGAGGTCATTTCGGGATGGCGCAGGTTCCAGGCGATTGCCAACTGCGCCATATTCTGACCGCGTTCGCGCGCGATGACGCTGAGCTTGCTCACCTTGCGCAGCTTGTCTTGCGCCAGGCGGTCGCCCCATTCATGTTTCGCCGCCCGCGAATCGCCGGGGACCTCGCCGATATATTTGTTGGTCAGAATGCCCTGATCCAGCGGCGAGAAGCTGATGCAGCCGATGCCCTCAGCGCCCAGCACATCTAGCAAGCCCCATTCTTCGATCCGGCGGTCGAACATGTTGTAGCGCGGCTGATGGATCAGGCAGGGCGTGCCCAGCGCTTTGAGGATGCGCGACGCCTCGCGCGTTTGCTCGGCTGTATAGCTGGAGATGCCGATGTAGAGCGCGCGCCCGCTGCGGACGATGGTATCGAGCGCGCCCATCGTCTCTTCCAGCGGCGTATCGGGGTCGGGCCGGTGGCTGTAGAAGATGTCAAAATAGTCTAGCCCGCAGCGCTTGAGGCTTTGATCGCAGCTGGCGATGAGATACTTGCGCGAACCCCACTCGCCATAAGGACCGGGCCACATCAGGTAGCCGGCTTTGTTCGAGACGACCAGTTCATCGCGATACGGCGCCAGATCGGTCCGGAAGATCTGACCGAAAGTCTCCTCAGCCGAGCCGGGCGGCGGACCATAATTGTTGGCGATGTCGATATGGGTGATGCCGAGGTCAAAGGCGCGGCGCAGCATGGCGCGCGAGTTTTCCATGCGGTCGACGCCGCCGAAATTCCACCAGATGCCCAGCGAGATCGCCGGCAACAGCAAGCCGCTGCGCCCCGAGCGCCGGTATTTCATCGTGTCGTAACGCGCTTCCGCCGCCTGATAAACCATCGTCCGCTCCTTCGCGTTTAAGTCGTCTCGATAGCAGCGATTACTATAGCGCAATGCCGGCGAGTTCCCAAGTGGTCGCGGTTTTTTTACCACCGAGTTCGCCGAACGTTTTTTGCCACGGAGGCACGGAAGTCACAGAGAGGGCGACCCGGTGGGTCGCCCCTACAGAATGCAGGTGGAGCGGGGGATGGGGTGAAATTTCGCCCCTACAGCACGCTGATGGGGGGACGGGATTGAGAGCGCGGGCACGGACGCAGTTGGCCTCCCCCCATCCCGATTGGGGGACCGAGGGGGGTTGACCGCGTGGGCGAGACAAGTCTCGCCCCTACAGAATGCTGGTGGGGACGAGGCAGGCAAAATCAAGGCGCGCGCCTCAACTGCGCACATGACAAGGGCGAGCGGCATGATACAATAGGCGGCAGTCTCCGACCCAGGTACAGGACCTTTGATGGCGCGGCGCTCGGCGAGCATCATACTGTTTACTTCCGCCCTGCTCCTTTTGGCGCAGTTGCCGCCGCTTGCCGCCCAGGACAATTTCCGCGATGTCATCGAAATGGCGGTCGAGGTCGGATTTGATTCCTTCTTCCGCCCGGGACAATGGACGCCGGTTCGCATCGAATTGAAGAACAACGGCGAATCCTTGACGGGAAGGCTGGTGGTGCGCCCCGAGACATCGGGCACGGTGGTCGGCAACGCCTTCAGCGCGCCGATTGATTTGCCGACGGGCGCCGCGAAGTCGACCTTGCTGAATATCCAGGCGCGTACCTTCCCCGATCAGATTCGCGTCGAGCTGATTGATGACGAGGGCATCGTGCGGGCTGCGCGCGAAGCGAATCTGATTGACCTGGGACCACAGAACCAGCTTTATGCCGTCGTCAGCGGGCCGACGACAGCGCCGCCCAACCTGTCCGGCATCCATATCGGCGGGGCGCGCGCGGAGCAGGCGCTCTGGAGCGCGCATGAAATCCCCGAGAATGGCTTGTCGTTGGGCTCGCTCGATATGATGATGCTGGTCAACATTGATGGCGAAAGCCTGTCCAGCGGGCAGCGGCGCGCTCTGGAACACTGGGTGGAAGGCGGTGGACACCTGATCGTGAGCGGCGGTCCCTCCGCGCTGATCGCGGCGGGTGCATTGACGGATCTGCTGCCGCTCACGCTTTCCGGCAGCCAAGCGCTTGGCAATCTAAGCGCGCTTGCGCGTTTCGCCGGCGACAACGCGGGCTTGCCTCAACGCACCATCATCGCCGTGGGCAACGCTCATGAAGACGCCCGGGCACTGGTTGAGCAGGACGGCGTCCCCTTGCTCCTCCGCCGCGAGATTGGCGCTGGATTGGTCGATTTTCTGGCGGCTGATCCCACGCTGGAGCCGCTCGCCAGTTGGGAGCGCCTGGACGACCTCTGGCTGAAACTGCTGGCGACGCGCGCGCCGCATCCAACCTGGCGCGAGGGCTTCACCAGGCCCACCTGGGGCGCGGACGCCATCGCCAATTTGCCCGGCATCAACCTGCTGCCACCGATGCAAACGCTCTGTCTCTTTCTGGTTTCTTATATCGTCCTGATTGGACCGCTGAATTACTTCTTGCTCTCGCGGCTGCGGCGCAACGGCTATGCCTGGTTTACCATACCAATCGTCATAATCTGCTTTACCGGCATCGCCTGGACGGTCGGTTTCAGTCTTCGCGGCGCCGAGATCATCGTCAGCCGCACGACGGTGCTGCAGTCCTTCGCCGATCGTGAAGCAGCGCAAGTCCAGCAATTCGTGGGCTTGCTATCGCCGCGGCGAGCCACGTATTCGCTCGCCCTGCCGGAAGGGCGCTACCTGGCCGTCGCCGGCGCCACCGCGCCCAGCAGCATCTTCGCCAGCAACACCATCCAGACTTCGACCGAGATTTCGCAAGCCGCGGCTTTTAGCGCGCGCGACTTCACGATAGACGGCGGCATCTTTGCCAATTTCAGCGCCATCGGGCGCGTCGCCAAGCCCGCGATCGGCGGGTCCTTCACGCTCAGCTTTGATATCCTGGAGAGCGGAAGAATGAGCGGCGCCTATCAAGGCGTCATCCGCAACGAGAGCGAGACGACCTTGCGCGATGCGGTTATCCTGGGTCCGAGCTTGGCGTATCGGCTGGAAGGCGAATTCGCGCCCGGCGATATCTTGACGCTGGACCGCGAGACGCTGCGCAGCGATATCGCCGACCCGCCAGCGCAGCCCAATCTTCTTGAGTTGCATGTGGCGTCTCAGAGCCAGTCACCCTTCTCCGGCAGCGGGCGCAACCAGTCGATCAAAGACGTGCAGGGCGAGCGCTATCTGCGGACGCGGGCTTTCCTGCGCGCGGAATCAGCGGCGGAACGGCAGGCAGCACGCGAGCAATCCTTCCTGGCCAGCTTCATGGTCGATCAATACGATTCCGATGCCCGCGGAACCGGGCTTTATCTGGTCGGCTGGAGTGACCATTGGGCGCGCGATCTGGAAATCAGCGGCGCCGCCTGGTCAGCAATCGATTCGACCCTCTACATCATCGAACTGGAAGTAGACATCAAGCTGCCGAGCCGGATCGCTACCTTGCCATCGTCCTACTTCAGTTGGCTGACGCTCGATCGGATAGGGCTGACCGAGAACGGCACCGACAACTTCAGCTTGTATGATGAGCAGGGCGCTGAGTTTCTGTTTCATCCGCTGCCGGGCATGGCGATGGCTGAAGTAAGGCGCCTGCTTGTCGAAGTGGACCGCGGAGGCGGCTACGCGCAATCGCTGGATATCCAGCTATTCAACTGGAACAGCGCTGAATACGATGTCTTCGATCACCGTCATGGCGAGGAGTTGATCTTCGACAATCCGCGAGCCTATTTGGGGCCCGCCAATGCTGTGCGGCTGCGCCTGCAATTCGACGATGGCGTGGGCACGGCGCGCGTGCGCAAGATTCGTATCGAGCAGACGGGGCGCTACCAGTAGGATGTGACGATGGAATTGATCATCCAGACGCAAGAATTGCACAAATCATTTGGCGGATTCGAGGCATTGCGCGGCATCTCGCTGGAGGTGCCGACCGGTTCCATCTATGGCTTTGTAGGACCAAACGGCGCTGGCAAGACGACCACGATGCGGATCCTGACCACGCTGACCCGGCCTTCACAGGGGCAAGCTTGGGTCGCCGGGCATTCCGTGCTGGAAGATCGGCGGGCGGTGCGACGCGCCATCGGCTACATGCCCGATGAATTTGGCGTCTATGAAGATCTGCGCGTTTGGGAATATCTCGACTTTTTCGCCGCCTGTTATGACATTCCGGAAAATCAGCGCAAGCCTCTGGTGGCCGATCTGCTCGAATTGGTCGACCTGCAGCACCGGCGCGAGGAACTGGTGGACAAGCTCAGCCGCGGCATGAAGCAGCGCCTCTCTCTGGCGCGGACGCTGGCGCATGACCCGCAAGTGCTCATCCTTGATGAACCGGCCTCAGGGCTCGACCCGCGCGCCCGGGTGGAAATCCGCGAATTGCTGGGCGAGCTGGCCAACATGGGCAAGACGATATTCTTCTCCTCGCATATCCTGGCTGATGTGGAAGATGTCTGCTCGCATATTGGCATATTGGAAGCGGGCGAGATCATCATGCAGGGCAGCATCGACGAGTTGAAATTGGAATTAATGGCGCATCGTGAAATCATCATCACGGTGATGGACCACGAGGCGGCCGAGGCGGTGACGAGCCTGGCCAGCGGCAGCGGGCAAATTGTCGCCGCCGAGATCATCAGCCCAAAGAATGGACGGGCGCGCATTCGCGTCGATTTCGCCGGCAATGATGAAGAGTTGGGCGCCTTGAGCCGTCAGCTGGTCGAGGGCGACATTTTGCTGCTGGGCTTCAATGAAGAAGAGAAGGACCTGGAGCACATGTTCATGCGTGTGACGCGCGGGCTGGTTACTTGATAAAGAAGGACTGCAATGGCAAGCTTCAGTGCCGAGACTTTGCATATCCCTGCGGATGACAAGGGGCGAGCAGGCGCCTTCGCCGCGCTGGATGCCAAACGCGCCGGCTGGGAGACGATGAACTTCGCCGCCGTGCGCTTGGGCAAGAACCGCACTTTCGAGATCGCCATCGACGCCTTTGAGTATGTCGCCGTGGTCTTGAGCGGTCGCTGCAATATCCGAACCAATCGCGGCGATTTCGAAAATGTCGGGCGGCGCGACAACGTCTTTAGTGGTATGCCACACGCGCTTTATCTGCCGCCGCAAACCGAATTCGAGATTGAGGCGATCACTGATGACTTCGAATTCGCCTCTTGCTGGGCGCCAACAGAGAAAGAACATCCACCCCGGCTGATCAGCCCTAACGACGTCGAGCTGCTGCTGTTGGGCGGCGGCAACTGTTCGCGGCAAATGAGCCGGCTGATCGGAAGCGATTTCCCGGCAGACCGCCTGTTGGTCTACGAGCTGTATACGCCGGGCGGAAACTGGTCCAGCTATCCGCCGCACAAGCACGATACGCATAGAACCGACGAAAAAGGCAAGGTGCTGGAAGCCCAGCTCAATCGCTTCAGCTTCTACAAGTTCGACCGGCCGACCGGTTACGCCTACCAGCGCGTTTATAGCGCCGACAAGCGATCGGATGTGACGATGATGGCGCGACAGCACGATATTGTCCTGATGCCCGAAGGCTACTACACGATGGTGAGCGCGCCGGGCACGACGACATACACCCTGAACTTCATGGCCGGCTCCTCGCGTGAATTCGCCCATAGCGATGACCCGGATTACGCCTGGGTGCGGCACACGCTGGCGGGCATGGATCCTCGCTTGCCGCTGGTCGATCCAGGTATGGACGTGGGCTATTAGGGCGCGCCTCCCCAAATTTTAGCGAAAAACGTCAAGGCATCTTGGATACCGCGCAAGTCAGAATGCGCGAGCAGGCTTCAGCGTGTTTCCCCGACCCATGCTAGACTGAATTTTTGTATTGGCAATTCAATAGCGAGAGCATGTCGATAAGGAGCGAAGATGCGCCGTCTAATCGTATTACTATTGACTACAATCGTTGTACTGTCGCTGGGTTCAGCCGCCGCTGTGGCACAGCAGGTCCATATCGTGCAGCGGGGAGAGAATCTGTTCAGGATTGCCCAGCAGTATGGGCGAACGCTTGCGGAAGTCGCGCAAGCAAATGGGATCGCCCCGCCCTATACCATCCACATGGGCAACTTCATTACCATTCCCTTGCCGGGTGGCACGCAAGCGCCCGCTCCCGCGCCAGCGGAAGCGCCGCAGCAGCCGACAGGCACGAGCACCTATACGGTGCAACGGGGCGAGTCGTTGGCGATTATCGCGATCAAGTTCAATACCACATACATCATCCTCGCGGAAATGAACGGCATCGCCGATCCGAATATCCTGCATGTCGGGCAGGTATTGCGGGTTCCGGCGCCAGCTTCCGCGCCAGCGCCAACCGATACGGGGGCAGCAGCGCCCGCTCCGCAGCCGGCGACCGCCACCTACACCGTACAGCGCGGCGACTCGCTGGCGATTATCGCGGCCAAGTTCAACATCAACTACTTTGAATTGGCGCAACTGAACGGCATCACCGATCCGGATGTCTTAAGTGTGGGCCAAGTGCTGCGTGTACCGGGGCCGCCACCGCCACCACCAGCGCCGGAACCAGCGCCGGCGCCCGCTGATCCGGCGCCGGCGCCGCCCGTCGGTCCTGGACCGCCCAGCACGGCAAACGTCAGCGGATTCGAGCTGGGCGGCCAAGCCTTGAGCTTCGCCCATCCGCAATTTATGCACAACGCCCGCATGACCTGGGTCAAGCGCCAGGTCAAGTGGCACGGCGAGGGAGCCGGCCATTTCCAGCACTTGATTGACAGCGCGCACGGCAATGGCTTCCGGGTCCTGCTCAGCGTGATTGGCGACAAGAATCAAATCGCCGGCAACCCGGGCGGATTCTATCAGAACTTCGCCAACTTCCTGGCTGGGCTGGCGCGCGGCGGCGCGGATGCGATTGAAGTCTGGAACGAGATGAATATCGACCGCGAATGGCCCTCAGGCCAAATCAGCGGCCACAATTACACGCAAATGCTTTCGGCCGCCTATCACGCCATCAAGGGCGCAAATCCGGGCACAATGGTCATCAGCGGCGCCCCCGCCCCAACCGGTTTCTTCCAGGGTTGTGGACCAGGCGGCGGCGATGATGACTGCTTCCTGCGGGAGATGGCAGCAGCCGGGGCGGGCAACGTCATGGATTGCGTCGGCGTCCATTACAACGCCGGCATCACCCCGCCGGATTCGACAAGTGGCGCGCCCGTTGGCAGTGCCGGGCACTATTCCTGGTATTTGCCACGGATGATGGAGCTTTACAGAAGCTTCTTCCCAAGCAAGCCGCTCTGTTTCACCGAGCTCGGCTATCTGACCCGCGAGGGCTTCGGCCCGTTGCCTGGCGGTTTCTCCTGGGCCTCCGGCACGACCCTGGCGCAACAGGCATCCTGGCTGGCGGGCGCCGTCCATCGGCTTCGGGGTTCCGGCTATGTCCGTATGTTCATCGTCTGGAATGTCGACGCGACTCACTGGGGGTCCGATCCGCAGGCGGGCTACGCGATTGTACGGCCAGGGAACCACTGCCCGGCCTGTGATTCGCTGCGTGTGGCGATGGGCGGCTAGCGGAAATTCACGCACTGCAGAATCTGTAGGGGCGATCCTTGGGTCGCCCCTGTTTTCTTTACCACCCCATCCCCCAGCCCCTTCCCGTAGGTCTGTGTCTACGCGACCCAGCGAGCCGGGGAAGGGGAGCTAAACCCTGAGAACACTGCAATCATACAGTACCGTGCCCAGGGCAAGTCGCAAAGCATATTGCGAGGGCGGCAGTTCCACCGTTCGTGCGTCTACGTTTATCCGCAGGAGGCGAGAAAGTCTGATTACAGACGCTGGTGGGGGCGTGCGCTATAGCTGATAATCGCCGGTGACGCGCACGATCTTATGGCTGTAATTCTCGACGTATTCCATCAGCTTGGCTTGCAGGTCAGCCCAATCGGTACTGGTGATGATCTCGCGCATGGAATCGGCGTCTTCGGCGATGGCGCCCGCCATAATTCGGGGGATATCGGCGCTGGCGTAGACATTGTACCAAGCCTCGATCGGCGTGAGACCCAGCTTGGTCGTGTTGGGCACCCACTCGCGCATGACAAACTCGAAGTATTCTTGATCCAAACCGGGCTTAATGTCCCAGTTCATGAGAATCTTGACGTTTCCGTTCGGCATGAGAACACTTCCGCGTGGTAAGTCGCCCAAGTACCACTAATATACCGCAAAATACGGCGCAACGGGATTCAATGCGCTCAACTGGATCGGTGGTTTGAACGCAGAAGCGCAACCTGAGTCTGCTCGGGCAGGCTGGTGGGGGTCACCCGCAGCCCATCTTGCTCCTCCAAGCCGCTGACGCCCATCAGCTTCAGGAATCCATCCACCGCCAGCGAGTAATCGGCATCATTCTGCCGAATTGGCTGCATCGGCACGACATAGTTCGGTTCAATCACGTTGATGAGATCGGCCAACTGATCGCCGTTGTGAAGGGCAGTTTCGACCGGCAGCAACAGCACATTGACCTGATCCAACTGCTCGAATATGGACGGATCGGGCAGATGATGCAGCGCGCCTAGGTGCAAGACGTTCAGCGCGTTGGGATACTCAAAGTGATAGGCGACATTGTCGAGAATACGGTCGTTCTCGTCGTCATGATGATGCAGCGCAATGCCCGTGACAAACAGTTCGCCGACTTCGTATTCTCCTGGACCGGCGATCACGTAGATTTGGCCGCGGATGTCGCCGACCCCATGCCCCGCTCGATCATGGCTGACGGTGACGAGATCGGCATTCAGACGCATTTTAGCCAGCGCCTTCTTCGTGCCGAAGGGGTCCGTCACCACGGAAGTATGTCCGCGCTCGGTGATGCGAAAGCAGCTGTAACCGTGCCAGGCAATGTCCAAGTCGTCGCTCCTTTGTGTTATTTGTCCGCGCCGTTCGGGCCGTCAACATCATTTACCAGAATACACTTGCCAAGTACTGGGCGCAGGCGGCAGCGGCACCGGCTCTCGCGCTAAGTTACGAACTTGCCCCACTCTTCCAGCGCCGCCTCAAGTTCGGACTCCGCGTGGGAATAGGCGAGGCCCAGCCTGCGAACCGCCGCCGCATCGCCGGCGAGGCTGGCCTCATCCAGTTGCAGGCTGATTTCGCTCAAATTGGCTTCCAATTGTTGAATCTTGTCTTCGAGCTTGGCCGTATGCCTGGCCGCTTCAAAGGGATTCAAGCCGTGTTTCTTCGCGCGATAGGCTGCTGGATTCGCGCCGCGCCGGCCTGGAGCTTGTGACAGCGCCGATTCGCTTTGCAGCGCCCGCTTGCGCCAGCGCAGGTACTCTTGGTAATCGCCTTTGACGACTTTCATCTCGCCG
Source organism: Chloroflexota bacterium (assembly GCA_026707665.1). Classification (GTDB taxonomy): domain Bacteria; phylum Chloroflexota; class Anaerolineae; order Aggregatilineales; family Phototrophicaceae; genus UBA6055. Next base: position 12,003 of record JAPOWK010000081.1, on the reverse strand, counting down.
GGTTTGATCTCCCAGATCTGCGTCGCCAGCGCGTCAACGAGGAAACGATCATGGCTGACAAGCAGAATCGTACCACTGTAAGCGCCCAGCACCGACTGCAATACCTCCTGGCTGTCGATATCGAGGTGATTGGTCGGTTCGTCCAGCAGCAACAGACTGGCGCCTTGCAAAGCCAATTTGGCCAGCGCCAAGCGGCCGCGCTCGCCGCCGGATAGCGATGATACGGGCCGGAAGACATCGTCGCCGCTGAAAAGAAATCGACCGAGCCAATCGCGCGCTTGCGAGAGCGGCAGCGGTTTCACCGCGCGAATCTCATCAATAATAGCGCTGCCGGCGTTCAGCGTCTCATGCGCCTGGGCGAAATATGCGATCTCCACCTTGGCGCCCAAGCGAACCTCGCCGGCCAGTGAGGGCAAGTCCCCGCTGAGCGTCTTGAGCAGCGTTGATTTGCCGACGCCGTTCGCGCCGATGATGGCGATCGTCTCGCCGCGCAGGACCAGCAAGTCGGGCACGCGCAGCAGGGCCACCCCGTCGTAGCCAACCTGCAAATCACGCGTGAGGATCACCTGATCGCCGCTGCGCTGATGATCGCTCAGTTCCAGAAACATCTTCTTGCGCCGTAGCGGACCGCTCTCCAGGATCGCGCCGCGCTTTTTCATCGTTTCCAGCTTCTTCAGACGTCCCTTTGCCTGAGCGGTGCCGCGGCTGCCCATGTGGCGGCGGATAAATTCTTCTTCCTTGCGGATGAATTGCTGCTGCCAGTAGTAATCATGGCGCAGGGTTTCCCGCTGGCGGGCACGCTGCTGGCTGTAGGCGCTGTAATTGCCGCGATAGGTTTGCAGCCTGCCATACTCAATTTCCCAAACCGTGGTGGCAAAACTATCGATGAAGTAACGATCATGGCTGACGGCGAGCAGGGCGCCCGCGAATGAGTCCAGGTATTTCTCCAACCACTCAATCGCCTCGATATCCAGATGATTTGTTGGCTCGTCCATGATCAAGAGATCGGGTTCTTCGAGCAGCAGACGGCTCAAGGCGGCGCGCGTTTTCTCCCCGCCAGACAGTTGCGGCAGCGGCACATCGTAATCGGACGACGAGAATCCCAGCCCGCTGAGCACCCTCTTGATGCGCGTTTCGTACTCGTAGCCGCCGCGCCCTTCGAATTCCGCTTGCAACTGACCGTAGGCTTCGAGCGCGTCGGCGGCATCTTCAGCCTGAGCCATCCGCCGCTCCAATTCGGCCAGGCGTCGCTCCAGGGCTCGCAGTTCGGCAAATGCTTTCAGCTGCTCGCGCCAGAGGCTGTGTTCACCGGCCAGTTCCGGGCGCTGCGGCAGGAAGGACAGGCGCGCGCCCCCAGCCAGGCTGACAGTTCCGCTCGTTGGGCTATCGATGCCAGCGAGCAAATTGAGCAGGGTCGTCTTGCCGGCGCCATTGGGTCCGACCAGGGCGATGCGCGCGCCTGTCGGAATGGCGACGCTGATATCGCTGAATATCTCATCAGGACCGTAGAATTTGCTTAGATTGCCGGCGCTTAGGATGGACATGATCCGCATGATCGTAACAACTTGGCAAACCGCCACAGTATAGCACGGCTTGGGCGCGTAGATAACGCCCGCTTGCACCGCGAAACGGCGCTTCTGTTTGGCAATCCTCCTTGCTCGTGCAATGATAGGGCTTGTCGTTTTTGTGAGGGCTGCAGATTCTTTTCGCTGCCACCGGGCGGCTGTAGTAGTGCTCAGAAAATCGCAGACTGGCTAGGAGGCACATTCGTCTTGGCAAGCAATCGCAGCATCTGGCGCAAGATAGGCCGTGGAACAACGACGCTATTCCTCGGCTTTCTCCCCTTGATCATGATGCTCGCTTTGGTTCTACATGAAGCGGAGCAGGAGTCTTCGGCGGAGCCCGCGCCCCCGCACGATGCCGCGCCGACAAGCCCGGCGCCCGAATATCGCGAAGTCCAGTTCAGCTTTGGTCGGGGATATATCGGCGATGGCTGGCAGCTTTACTTCAGCGAGCCGGATGGCAGCGCCGATCGCAAGAGCTATGAAGGCGGCATCGAAACGGCGCTGGTTGAGGCAATTCAACGGACGCGGAACCGGCTTGATGTCGCCGCGTTTGAAATGAATAGCGAGCCGATTGTGCGGGCGCTCCTCGACGCCCATCAGCGCGGTGTCGTTGTGCGCATCGTGACTGATGACGACCACGGCCTACACGATGAGGCGAATGAAGCGCTGCGCAATTTGCAGGCGGCTGGCCTCCCCCTCGTTGACGATGGGCGCAGCGGCCTGATGCACAATAAGTTCATGATCCTGGACGAGCGATCTGTCTGGACCGGCTCCTGGAATTACACCGTCAATGGCGCCTATCGCAACAATAACAATGTATTGGTCCTGGAGGACGAATGGGCGGCCGCGGCCTTCCAGGAGGAATTCGATGAGATGTTCGTTCGCGGCGAATTCGGCACGCGCTCGACGGACGACGGTATCGTCAGTTTCGGGCACGCGGGGGGCGAAGTCAGCCTTATATTCGGGTCCGAGGCCGATGAAGTCAGCGCGCTCAAACAGGAGATAGCGGGCGCCGAGCGCTCAATTCACATCATGACATTCGTCTTTTCGCTCGAGGAATTGGCCGAGGCGATTTTGTTGCAAGCGGCGCGAGCAGATCTGGTGGTGCGCGGCATCTTTGAGAAGCGTAACAGCACCGCCACCTGGAGCCAGTTGCCAGCGCTGCACTGCGCCGGCGCCGAAATGCGGCAGGACGGCAACCGCTACGCGCTGCATCACAAAGTCATCATCATCGATGAGAATACGGTGATCACCGGCTCCTTCAACTATTCCAATAGCGCGGCGAAGCGCAACGACGAGAACATCGTGATTATTCGCAATGCGAATATCGCTAAATTGTATCTCGACGAATGGCGGCGTCTTTGGGACAGCGCCTCGGAGCTGCTGCCGGCAGAGGTGAATTGCGATTAGGCGGAATCGGACCTGCGCTTACGCAGATGCAGCGGCGACTTCTTCGGCTGGCGCTTGATCTCATGGCGCGCTTCCAAATCCAGCTGCACCGCCTTGCAGTACCAGCGCACCGACCCGGGCTTGGGGAATAGCGCCTTTGGCACTTCGTGGGCGTCCAGCCAGGCGCGTACCTTTTCTTCCAGCTCGCTGAAAGGCATCCAGGCGTCGTCAGACAACGATGCCAGCATCGCCTCGCGAATGACCGTATACTTCTCGGTCTTGAGATTCTCGCGGTGCTCGGGGTGGTTGACGTTGCGCGCTTGTATGCTGGTCATTTGATATGGGAATTGTGTGCAGAGTTTCCAACAGAAAAGGGCTGAATAGCCCTCTAGGCAAGTATGGAACTGCATTCACTCTGACTTGCCAAAGACGTTTTGATAGTCTTTTCGGAGGTTGCGAACCTCTTCGAGGAGCTCGCCATAGTGATTGCTGTAGTATCCTTCAAGCTCTGTCATATGGTCGGCAAAGCGCTTGTCCATCTGCTGCTCAAAAGCCACGAATCGGGTATCCATCTGCTGTTCAATAGCCACGAATCGGGTATCCATCTGCTGCTCAAAAGCCACGAATCGGGTATCCATCTGCTGCTCAAAAGCCACGAATCGGGTATCCATCTGCTGTTCAAAGTCTGCGAAGCGAGTATCCATTTTTTCCTCAATGACAGGAACAATTGCGTCAATCACAGCCTGGGCGATTCGGTTTTCATCTACTGAGAGATCGGGTGATGGCATTGGGTTCTTTCTCCGCTGTGGCGAAACCTACAACCTCATTCATTGTTGCAGACGTTCAGGTTAATCGTCTGTAATCTTAGCACATTTGTATTGCAGATGCAAGGCGGATTCTATACATTAAGCCTCTCTCTTTACAGCGCCAGTCGATTGCGAGACTTCGTCATACAGCCGCCAGGCGTCTTCCGCCCGGCAGAGGGCCGTGCCCGCGGTCATGACAGCAGCGCTGCCGGCCGCCACGCCCAGGCGCGCCGCATCGATCAGCTCAAAGCCCCGCGCCAGCCCCATGGCGATACCAGCGACCATGCTGTCGCCCGCCCCGACCTTGCTCTGGATCGGCACGATTGGCGCGCGCAGAAAGACGCAATCGGCGCTCGTGATCAATGCCGCGCCCGCCGCGCCCAGCGAGACGACCATTACTTCAGCCAGTCCTTCGGCGATCAAACGCCGGCCAGCCGCGCGGATCTGCGATTCATCGCGGATGACTTCTCCCGCGAAGCGCTGAAGCTCCCGCAGGTTGGGCTTCAGCAAATAGACGCCCTTGTCGATGGCGCGGTTCAGCGCGTCGCCCGCCGTATCCAGGATCACCGGGATGCCATACTCGCGGGCGTAGCGCGTGATCTCGCCATAAATCTCGAGCGGGACGCCCGGAGGCAGGCTGCCGCTGGCGACGATATAAGCCGGATTCAAGTCGAAAAGCGCCTCCAGGCAAGCAGTCCACTCATCGGCGCTCAAAGCCGGTCCCGGCATCGTGAAGCGATATTGCAGTCCGGTGCTCTCTTCATAAACGACCACACTCTCGCGCGTGATACCAGCGATCTCGACCGGGTGATTGTCGATGCCTTCGTCCGTCAGCAATCGCGTGAGCATGGCGCCATTGTGCCCGCCAGCGGCATAGACTGCGCTGGATTGGCCGCCGAGGAAACGAATCGCCCGCGAGACATTGATGCCACCGCCGCCCGGATGGAAGGCTGGAGCGGCGCAGCGCAGCTTGATCTCCGGCGCGACCGAATGAATGCGCGTGGCCACATCCAGCGCCGGATTCAGCGTAAGCGTTACCACCTTGTCCATGCGATAGGCTTGCTCCTTTGATCGGCGGCGCTAGTTTAACCGGGCGATGGCGCAGAGACCAGCGTTTTGATGCAGCGCTTTCCATGAATTGTCAAAGGCACTTGACAACTGTCGCTTACGATATTCGCGGATTGCCCTATAATCACCTGGTGAATTGGAACGCGAAACGAGGAGCATAGAATCTGCCAATGCGCTTGTATCTTATCCGTCACGCGGAATCGGAAAATAATGTTCTCACCCAGGAAACGGTCCATCGCCGCAAGGTCGACCCCGCCTTGACGCCCTTAGGATACCAGCAGCGGGATTTGCTGGCGCGGCATATCGGGGCGGAGACAGATGCGGCCGGCGAAGGCTACGGGATTACGCATCTCTACACCAGCGCGATGCACCGATCGCTCTTGACGACCAAGCCACTGAGCGACGCCTTGGGCATCGCGCCGAAAGTCTGGCCCGACTTGCACGAAAAAGGCGGCATGTACCTGGAGCGGGACGGGTGCACGCGTGGCTACACTGGCATGACGCGCGCGGAGATTCATGCCTCCTTTCCCGGCTATCAGCTGCCAGCAGAGGTGGACGAATGCGGCTGGTATGACCCGAAGCTGGGGCTGGAGCCAGAGGAGCACAGTTTGCAGCGGGCGATCAGGGTGGCTTGGACGCTGCGTTCGCGGACCGCTACGGACGATGTCATCGCCCTGGTGTCCCACGCGGGCTTTCTCAACATTTTGCTGGCGGCGATATTTGAGCATCTGCCCTCCCATCAGTACTCCAAGATCTATTATCACGACAACACCGCCATCACCAGGATTAACTTTCACCAACGGTGGACGACGCTGCACTATCTGAATCGCGTCGATCATTTGCCATCGGGCATGCGATCTTTCTAGCAGCGAAATGACCTGCGCAAGGGAGACAGCCAAATGACAGATCTGTGCGGGCAGGTTGCGGTCGTGACTGGCGGCGGCGGCGGCATTGGCAGCGCGATCTGCCGGCGATTGGCGGCCGCGGGCGCGCAGGTCGTCATCACTTATAACAGCGATCAAGGCAAGGCGCGGGCAGCGGCGAATACGTTGGCGGGCGGCAATCATCTGATTCTGCGCGCTCCTGTTGATGATGCAGGGGCGCAATCCAAACTGGCGTCGGCTGTCGCCGAAAAGTACGGCCGCCTCGATATCCTGGTCAACAATGCCGGCGTCACCAAAGCGGTGCCCCACGCCAGCCTGGAGGAGCTCGATGACGAGACCATTGACCGGATCTTTCGCGTCAATTGGCGTGGCGCATTCGCCTCGATCCGCGCGCTGCAGCCGCTGCTGTCTGATGGCGACGGCGGCGTGGTCGTGAATATCTCGTCCATCGCCGGGCGCACAGGCGTCGGCAGCAACGTCGCCTACTGCGCGAGCAAGGCGGCAATGGATAGCATGACGCGGTCGCTGGCGCGGGCGCTGGCGCCACAAATTCGCGTGCTGTCGGTATCGCCCGGCTGGGTGAACGGCGAATACGCCCAGCGCATGCCGCGAGCGCTGATCGCGGAGCAGGAGGACAAGACGCCCCTGCGTCGCATCGCCGAGGCGGAAGATGTGGCGGAGGCAGTCTATGCCGCGGTCGCGCATTTGCGTTTCAGCACTGGCGACATCATTCCGGTCGATGGCGGTCGGCCGCTGGGTTAGTGAAGTCAAAATTGCAGGAGAATTCTAATGCGATACATCGTTCTTTGTTTCCTTGTATTCATCAGTTCGCTCGCCGTTTTGGCGCATGGCGATGAAGAGCATGATGACGACGTGACCGAGTCGATTGATCTCAGCAGCGTCAGCGTCCCGGCACATCCCACCTATCACGAGCATGTGCGCCCCATCATTGATGCCAGTTGTGTCGCTTGCCATAGCGAGGGCCAAATCGCTGGTTACGCCCCCTTCACATCGGCGGAAGATGCCGTTTGGGCGGCGCGAGACATCAAGTTCCATGTCGTCAACGGCATCATGCCACCGTGGATGCCATCCCGCGCGAATCTGCCGCTGCAGAATGACCGCAGCCTGTCCCACGAAGAAATCGCTATCATCGCCGCCTGGGCTGACGAGGGCGCCCCACTGGGCGACCCGCATGATTACGCGCCCGCGGCAACCGATGGTATCGCTCCGGTCGAGATTCGCGCCGACCTGGTTTTGCAGCTCGACGAAGCCTATGCGCCGGCCGTAGACGTGCTCGACGACTACCGCTGCTTCGCGTTCGAGCTTAACATCGACGCGCCCCAATTCATCACCGGTTACGAATTCATTCCTGATGCGGTGGAGATGGCGCATCACAGCATCTTTTATCTGTTTGATGAAGGCGCCGAAAGCGCCATACAAAGGCGCGATAATGCCGACGGGCGGTCAGGCTGGTCCTGTTACGGGGGACCCGGCATCGCCAGCGAAAGGAATGGGATAGGCGGCTGGGCGCCGGGCGCGTCGCCGGTATTGTTTCCGGATGGCACGGGCTTCCTCATTAAGCCGGGCCAGCAGTTTGTCGTGCAAATACACTACAACCTGTGGACGACGAATCAGCCCGATCGCAGCCAAATTCGCCTGCAATTGGATGCCGCTGAGCGCGAACTCGCCGAACTCACGGATGTAGCGCTGGTGGCGCCGGTCGAAATCCCTTGCCCGACTGGCGTCGAGGGACCGCAATGCGAGCGCGAGAACGCGCTTGACCGGGTCGCCGAGCTGTATGGGGCAGATGCGCGCCGTATCCCCGATCGCTTGTTGCGAAGGTGCGGTCTTAGCCGGGAAGACTATGCGGAGAATACTGGCGAGAACGCCAGGGGCTTTTGCGATTATCCAGTCAAGCAACCGCTGACGGTATTCGGCGTCTTCGGGCACATGCACGAACTGGGGCGCAGTTTCCGCCTGGAGTTAAACCCCGACAGTGCGGAGCCTCTGCTGCTGCTGGATATCCCACTTTGGGATTTCCACTGGCAAGATCACTACCTGTTGGTCGAACCGCTGCAAATCGCCAGGGGCGATGTCCTGCGCATGACCTGCGTTTGGGACAATTCGCTGTCCGATGATCCGCGCTATGTCGTTTGGGGCGAGGGCACCAGCGACGAGATGTGCTTCGGCACGCTACTGACGCTGAAGCCGTAACGGGTCAATTCCCGAACAGGTTCATCATATAATCGGTTGAGATGCCTTGCTTCTCCAGGTGAGTCTTGAGCTTGCGGCGGGCGTCATGGATGAGTTTATAGAGGGCGTTGCGGTTGCTGCCCATGCGCTCGGCCAGCACATCCATCGGGATCCCTTTGAGAGCTACAGCGACCAGCGCCTGGTATTGCCGCTCGGTGAGCGCCTCCTGCAGCGCCAGTTCAATCTTTTCCATGACGTCATCGCGCTCGGCCACCTTCTCCGGTGTTGGCGAAGCGGCCGAACCCAGCCTGGTCGTCAGCGGCAGCAGGTCGCCATCGGCGGTCAACTCATCAAGGCTGAAATCTTTGTAGCGCGCGCGCCGCAGGTCGCTGATGGCGAGGCGGATTGCAACCTTGGTCGCCCAGGTGGTAAAGCGGCTTTCGCCACGGAAATTCGCCAGATTGTCCATCACGCGCAGGGTGGCGTCTTGCGCCAGGTCCTCGGCCATCTGCGCCAATTCATGCGCCGCCAATCCGCGCAAGTCGCTGCGGTCCTGGCTGAGATAAAAGTAGATGCTGCGCCGCAAGCGCAGACGCAGCTCAGCCAAAGCCTCGCTCTGCGCCGCATCATCCTGGCTCTGCAGCGCGGCGATCCATTCTCCATTGCTGCGGTCAATCAATTTGGCGGTTGTCATGCGTCGCCCGTGATAGTTTACGCCTCACCTATAATGATAAAGGAATAAGGTCGAATATACACCTGTAAGCCGGCGCGGCCGAAATAGATTCTCCTCTGGCGACACGGTTCAAATTATCACCATTTCAGCCGCCGCTGGGTCACTATAAGCGAGGCGGAACAACAGAAGACGCTTTCCGCTGCCTATTCAACAACGGAGCTTCGTACATGAACAACCGCTCAGAGCCCCCCAAGCACGTGACCGAAGGGGGAAAAGATGGCAAGAAAAACAACGACGGCGGCAAGTCGCCCTTTAGCAACCCTAATGCTCAGCGCATGTGGATCGTGCTGGGCATTATCGTCCTGGCTATGTCCCTGCTGATTTTCAATGGTCGGGCGGCCTTTCAAGCGGGCAGCGGTCTGCCAATCAATGAGCTGGCGGCTGATATCAGTCGCGGTCGGGTGGACCGGGTGGAGGAGCGCGGCGGCACCGAACTCAAGGTTACCTACACCGATCAAACCACGAAGACCGCCTACAAGAGCCAATTCTCGGATTTCTACGAATTGATGGGCGCGCTGGAAGTCTCGCGGTCGGCGCTGGCGAATGTCAACTTTGTGCCGCATCCAACCGATGACACTCCCGGCATCATCTTCCAGATTGTGCTCGGCGTCGTGCCGATTCTGATCATCGTCTGGTTCTTGTGGCGGATGATGCGCTCGATGCGCGCCGGGCAGGATCAAGCGATGAGCTTCGGCCGCAGTAAGCCGCGCGTCTCCCGCGATATGGAACGGCCGCAAGTGACCTTCAAAGATGTCGCCGGCGCCGAAGAGGCGAAAGAAGACCTCAAGGAGATCGTCGAATTCCTCAAGGAGCCGGAGAAATTCATTCGCCTGGGCGCGCGCGTGCCCAAGGGCGTTCTGATGGTGGGGCCGCCGGGCACGGGCAAGACCTTGATGGCGCGCGCCGTCGCCGGGGAAGCGGGCGTGCCCTTCTTCAGCATCTCCGGCTCGGAATTCGTCGAGATGTTCGTCGGCGTCGGCGCCAGCCGCGTCCGCGACCTGTTCGAGCGCGCCAAGGCGGAAGCGCCCGCCATCGTCTTTGTCGACGAGATTGACGCGGTCGGGCGGCACCGTGGAGCTGGCTTGGGCGGCGGGCATGACGAACGCGAGCAGACGCTGAATCAGATCCTGGTGGAGATGGACGGCTTCGACAACGACACCAATATCATCATCGTCGCCGCCACCAACCGCCCCGACATCCTGGATCCGGCGCTGCTGCGACCGGGCCGCTTCGATCGCAAAGTGGTGATGGACAACCCCGATGTCCGGGGACGGCAAGAAATCCTCAAGGTGCATTCGCGTGGCAAGCCGCTCGCGGGCGATGTTGATGTGGAAGCGCTGGCGAAGATCACTGCCGGCTTCAGCGGCGCCGACCTGGAGAACCTGGTGAACGAAGCGGCGATCCTGGCGGCGCGCCGCAACAAGAAATCCATCGGCATGACTGAGATGCAAGAAGCGATGGAGCGCGTGGTGATGGGACCGGAACGCCGCAGCCGCGTCATCACGCCGGAGGAGAAAGAAAAGGTCGCTTATCACGAAGCGGGGCATGCCCTGCTCTTCCACCTGCTGGACAATACCAGCCCGGTGCATAAGATCACGATCGTCTCGCGTGGGCGCGCCGGTGGTTATGTGATGCCGCTACCCGATGGCGATGACATGCTGATCACGCGCGAGAAATTCGAAGACGACATCGTGGCGGCGATGGGCGGCCGGGCGGCTGAGGAGATCATCTACAACCAGTTCACCACCGGCGCCAGCAATGACTTGCAGCAGGCCACGCGGATGGCGCGGGCGATGGTGACGCAATTCGGCATGAGCGACCTGCTGGGTCCGCGGTCTTATGGGAATGGCGGAGGCGCCGTCTTCCTCGGACGCGAGATCGCCGAGCAGCGCGATTACAGCGAGCACTATGCCCAGCAGATTGACGACGAGGTGAAGCGCATTCTACAGGCGGCTTACGAACGCGCCAAAGGCTTGCTACTGGAGCAAAAAGACACGATGGACGAGTTGGTGCAGATCCTCATCGAGCGCGAGACGCTCAACGCCGAAGAGTTCGTCGAGATCGTCGATGGTCCCGCGGCGGCGTAAATCACACTCAACAGGACGTCTCTTTGGGGGCGGGCCGATGGCTCGCCCTTGTAGCTTTAGGCGTCTACTTTCCATAGTCAAAGACTGATAGAATCTGCGCTTGGCAAGTAGGATGCTTGCCGGTCTAGACTTTCTACGCCCATTAAACGGGAGCACAGGGTGGCTCAGCGCTTCATCAAGAAAGGAGCATTCGCTTATGATGTCTTTCTCTCTCACGCGACGGAGGACAAAGACGACGTCGCGCGGCCGCTTGCACTAGCGCTCCAACAACGCGGTCTGAGAGTTTGGTATGACGAGTTTGAGCTAAAGATCGGCGACAATTTGGTTGCCAAATTGAACGCGGGAATTAATGGGAGTCGGTTTGGGATTATCGTCTTATCCCAAGCATTCTTTGCCAAGCAGTGGACGATTCATGAACTCAACATGCTGGAGTACCGTTGGGTGACGGAGAACCACATGCTATTCCCAATCTGGCACCATATCACCATTGAGGAAGTAACAGCTTACCGTGCCTGGTTAGCGAACATCATAGGTCGACGAACGGATACTTTCAATGTCGAGGAAATCGCCCATCAAATATATGACGCGATACTGGCGAGTTATGCCGAGCAGCAAGCAGCGGATTGCGATGAGTTTTGAAGCCTGTTCTCGGCAAATTGGCTGCTAATTCAAGCTCGATCCTGTGTACAACGCGAAAGTATCCTATGGTGCAAATTCCGTGTTACAATCGTTGTAGTTGAGGCGAAAGGCCGCATTCAAATGCAATTCATCAAACACGACTTGGGGCAGTTGTCTGGCGGCGAGATTGCCGAGGTAACCATTACCAACGCGGCGAATGTTCGCTTGTTAGATAGTCATAACTTCCTCATGTATAGGAGCGGCCGCAGGCACAAATACAATGGCGGACACTACAAACAGTCCCCAGTTCGGTTCGAGATTCCCTGCGCCGGGCATTGGTATGTCGTTGTAGACCTGGGCGGTTTCGCTGGCGAAGTTGGTTCCTCCGCGCGCGTTCTGTCAGGGGAAGCTGTGTCCGGCTGATGAAGCCATCGGGCGGCGTGGATAGCTACCTCATCCGCCGAGAATCGCAAATACAAAGGGCGACTCGCTGGGTCGCCACTTCATTTCCTACTTCGTTTCGACTTCCTAACGGGCAGTCGGCTCACGTCACCCGGTGGCAACTCACGAAGTGATCCGGGCGCACCTCGATCAGCGGCGGATCTGGCTCCTCGAAGCAGAGGTCGAAGCGCACGGGGCAACGCGTGTTGAAATTGCAGC
>JAPOWK010000047.1 GCA_026707665.1 Chloroflexota bacterium | reverse complement strand
TGGGCGAGTCCGGTGTCAATGCGGCGCTCTGCGGGCATTATGGCTGCCCGGTGCTGTTGGTCACGGGCGACGAAGCCGTCTGCCGCGAGGTCACCGAGCTGCTGGGCGCCGGTCTGAAGACTGTCGCGGTCAAGCGTGGGCTGACGCGTTATTCGGCGCGTCAGATTCCGCCGGGGCGGGCGCGAAAGATGATCGAGGAGGGCGCTTTCCTCGCTTTGCAGGATCTGACAGCGGTGGCGCCCTACGTGCCGGTTTCGCCGGTGACGATCACGATCGAAGTTGACAAAGTGGAGAAGATGGACGACTTCCTCGGGCGGGCGGGCGTCGAGTTGGATCGGGCGGCGCAGAAAGTATACAGCCGGGCGGAGGACTGGATGACCGCCTGGAATCAGATCTGGCACTGGACCGTTTCTTGACAAACGCCGAGCATGTATCAGGGCAAGGCTTACTTCTACGTGGGGGGCATACCGTATCGCTGCCACCGAGCAGCAATGATTATTTCTCGTACTGCCGCCGCAAGTTGGCGATTTGCTTCTCAGTCTGAACGAGCAGGCGGCGCGTCATCTTGAGGCCCGTCTGCTGATCACCCTCTTCCATTGCCGAGAGTTTCGAGCGCAGTTTTTCCGCCGTACTGTGCAGTTGCTGCAATTTGTTAGCCGCTTCGGAAGGCAAATCGGTCAAATCGAGCTGGCCCGCAGACGCCTTTGCATGCGAGTCGGTTTTGCGCTCAGCCTGGGACTTCGCCTTGCGCTTCTGATAATCGAGCATTTTGGTCGAGACGCGCGTCGACAGGATGGTGATGCCTTCGAGCGCCCCATCGTATACAGCGCTGCCTTCGATGACCAGCAGATCCCGTTCGTCTTCCAGCGCCTTCTCGACGCGCTTCCAATGGCGCAGGCTCATAAAGACGTAGAAGGTGGTGACGCCGTCGACCGTATCGAAGTGGGGCACGCCTTTCGGGTAGGGTGGCGCCTTGACCTGCCGCTGTTCGATGACAGTCATCACGCTGCTGCCATCAATATGTAATTTGCCGGGTCGTCCGCTCAAGGCTACGGTCAGCCCGCTGATTAGACCGGGCTGTTCGCCCAGCGCCTTCATCGGCTTGATGCGGTCGCCCCATTCAATGCCCGGCGGGGCGATGCTGCCATCGCCGCCCTTGCCAAAGGTGGGGAAAATCTCCCCGCGCAGGCGGGCGTCCATTTGCCCTTTCGCCAGGTAGAAGAAGACGCCGCCCTTGGAGCGCCGGCGTTTTCGATCATGGGTGAGCAAGCCGCCGGCCGCTTCGGTCGCTTCTGTCTGTTCCATGATCTTCTCGACGAAATCCAAGCCACACTTGGCGATCAATTGCCCTATCTGCTCGATGGGCTTGGCGGCGGTCTCGCCGAGGGCGTCGCCGAATCGCTTGGCGAGCTCCGTGGTCGGGGCGGCTGGCGGCGTCGCCTTCGCCTGTAGCGCTCGATCATCAGTATTGTCAGTGCATTCGTCCGAGGGCATCAGGAACTCGCAGTCGCGTTGGCGTGGCGTTAGCCGGCAATATTACTGGCAAAGGTCCGCGATGACAAGACAGTGGACAGATCAGGCGGCCGGCAAGACGAGCGACAGCGACCAGCCCACGACCATCAGCAGGCCGATTTGTCCGTGCAGCTTGGCGGTGCGTCCCTGTGCTTGATGCAGGAGCGGGATGGTGGCGCCGGTATTGATTATACGGATGAGGCGGAGCGCCTCGGGCAAGCTGATCAGCGTCAGCAGCGTCAGCGGGGGCATGAGACCGGCAGCGATCACGAGGCACTGCGCGACGTAAGCGCCTATCACTAAGAGCGTGAATTCGGCGCGGGCGAAGCGCAGGCCGAATATGACCGCCAGCGTTCGCTTGTTTGCGGCGCGGTCAGCCTCCATGTCGCGGATGTTGTTGGCGTGCAAAATAGCCGCGACCATCAAGGCGACCGGCAGCGAGATCAGGCAGAGTTCGCCGATGCGCGCGTCGATGACCGCCGGCGACATCACGTAGTAGGCGCCGACGATGATGGCGGGACCCATGAAGATGGCGACCGCAATCTCGCCCAGTCCGTTGTAGGCGAGCGGGAAGGGACCGGCGGTGTAAGTGATGGCTACGAGGACGCCGCCGATGCCGATGAGCCAAAGAAGCGGTCCGCTCTGCGCCAGGAGGTAGAGGCCGATTAGACAGCCGGCGAGGGTCGCCAGGATGGCGCCCGCGCATACAATTGCCGGTTCGAGGATCTTGCGCTTGATGATCATGCCTTGCCCGGCTTGCTTGAGGCGGTCGGCGCCGCGGCTGTGATCGGCGTATTCATTGATTAGGTTGGCGGCGCTCTGCAGAAAGAGCGTCCCGATCAGCGCCAGCAGGAAGATGACGGTATCAAATACGCCGTCATCAAGGGCGACGATGCCGGCCAAGCCCATCGGCACATAGGTGGCGGTAAAGACGCGCGGTCGCAGCGCTTGATACCAGGCGCTCAGTTTGGATTGGGGCGGGCTGGGGGCCAAAACGAGTAACCTCTCAGTAGACAGATGTCATTTCCCCCAATCAATATACCAGATTTGCTGGACTGTGACTGAGGCTCTAGCATATGCTGCCCGTGTATAATCGCAGAAAGAGCGTAGTCACAGGCGAGTTTTGTGAAGGTACTTCACCTATCGATGAGTGATGGCGGCGGCGGCGCGGCGATGGGCGCCTATCGTCTGCACCGTGGCTTGCGGCAAGCGGGCGTGGAGAGCGAGATGCTGGTGCTGCGCAAGGTCACCGAGGACCCGAGTGTGCATCGGCTGGCGGACCGGCTGAATCGTTGGGAGCGGGCGCAGCGGCGGCTGGCTGAAGGTCGGCATCAGCGGCGTCTGCGCGACAATCCGCGTGCCCCGGGCAGCGGTCACTGGAGCTTGAATCTTTTCAATTACCCAATCGCTTCCGTCATCAATTCATTTGGGTCCGATATCGTGAATCTCCACTGGGTGGGCGATAATTTTCTGCCGATTGCGCAAATGGCGGGGATTCGAGCGCCGATTGTGTGGACGCTGCGCGATATGTGGGCATTCAGCGGCGGCTGCCATTATGCCGGGGAATGTTTGCAGTATCGGGCGCATTGTGGCGATTGCCCGCAGTTGGTCGCGCCTTCGGCGAATGACATCAGCGCGCGCGTTCACTTTAGCAAGCGGCGCGCTTGGTCCAGTCTGCCGCTAACGATCGTGACGATCAGCGAATGGCTGGCGGATTGCGCGCGGAGCAGCTCGATTATCGGGGACCGGCGGTTCGAGGTCATCGGCAATCCGATTGATCCCGGCGTTTTCAAGCCGCTGGACCGCGAAGCCTCACGGCGGGCATTCAATTTGCCCTTGGATAAGCTGCTGATCCTCTTCGGCGCGATCGGCGGAACCAGCGATCGGCGGAAGGGCTTCAGCTATCTGGCCGAGGCGCTGACCATGCTGCCGAACGATGTTCAATCCGAGTTGGTGCTATTTGGCTCGGCACGCCAAGAGAAGATTGACGTCAGCCGGCCGGTTCATCAAGTCGGACGCCTGCACGATGAAGTCAGTTTAAGCGCGCTGTATTCGGCCTGCGATGTCTACGTGCTGCCCACAACCCAGGAGGCGCTGGGCAAAACGCTGATGGAGGCGTTGGCTTGTGGCACGCCCTGCGTCGCCTTTGCTGGCACCGGTCCCGATGACATGATTGGGCATCAGCAGGATGGCTACTTGGCGCGCATGAAAGATAGCGCAGACCTGGCGGCCGGCATTAAATGGACACTGTCGCATTCGTGGCCGCGGGAAGACTTGCAGACGCGGATCTTGGACAAATACGGCGTGGAGCGCATCAGCGAACGCTATGTGAAACTGTATGAGTCGCTTGTGGATGGGTCGCGATAATCCGCCGGGCAATCGCCTCATCGACTATTATGCGCCGATAGCCGCGAAAAATGTGATCATGTAGGGGCGACCTACCAGGTCGCCCGTTGGAGAAAAGGCCCAAGTAAAGCGGGCGACTTGATAAGTCGCCCCTACATCAATGATGCGCTGTGACCGATTAATCGGTTGCTATGCTGATTTTGCCGCCGATCCTAAACCGCATTCCAGTCGAAAATCGGCCGATTGTAAGTTATGCTAACATCATGCCCGTATACGTAGAAAAGAGTTGAACAGCATGATCGCAAATGATTACGCGGCGCTGGTCCAGCAAGACGAGCGGCAATTACATCCCATGTACCATCCTTCGCGGACTGAGAAGGCCGTGATGGTCGAGAAGGGCGACGGCGTGTGGCTGTATACAACCGACGGCCGCAGAATCCTTGATTCGATGGCCAGCTTATGGAACGTAAATATCGGCTACGGCAACCGCGAGCTGGCGCAGGTGGCTTATGAGCAGATGCTCGATATCGCCTACAGTTCCGGCTTCGCTGGCATGACCAATCCGCCATCGGCGCAATTGGCGGACAAGCTGGCCGGCTTCTTCCGGCCCAATATGAACTTCACCAACTTCACATCCGGCGGTTCCGAATCCACTGACACGTCAATAAAGACGGCGCGCTTCTATTGGTATCAGCTGGGCAAGGTGAAGAAGACCAAGATTATATCGCGCTTGATCGGCTACCACGGGATGACGCTGGCGGCTACGAGCGCCACTGGCATGAGCAAGTTTCACACCATGTTCGGCGGCGTTCTGGATGGCTTCATCCATGTCGAGAATCCGAATCCCTATCGCTATGAGGGCGAGTTGCGAGACGGCGAAACTGCCGCGCAGGCAGCGGCGCGCGAATTGGAAGAGGCGATTTTGCGCGAGGGGCCGGATACGGTGGCCGCTTTCATCAGCGAGCCGATTCAAGGCGCTGGCGGCGTCATGATTGCCGATGACGGCTACTTCGATCGGGTACAGGCGATCTGCAAGAAGTATGAGGTCTTGTTCATCGCCGATGAGGTGATTTGCGGCTTTGGGCGCACCGGCAATTGGTTCGGCTGCGACGCCTTTGGCATCAACCCCGATATCATGCAATTCGCCAAAGGCGTGACGAGCGGGTATATGCCGCTGGGTGGCATTCAGGTGACCGATGCAATCCGCGATGTGATCAATAGCGCGCCGGAAGATCAAAGCTGGATGCACGGCTACACCTATTCCGGGCACGCGACCGCCTGCGCCGTCGGCCTCGCCAATATCGAGATCATCGAGCGCGATGGCTTGCTGGAGAACAGCCGCGTCATGGGTGAGCGGCTGCTGAAGGGCTTGGAGGCGCTGGTCGATGAATTCCCCCATATCGACAACGCGCGCGGGCTGGGCTTGATGGCGGGGATTGACGTGGTCAAGAGCAAGGAGAGCCGCGAAGGCGACCCGGACACGGCGGAGAAGATCAGCGACGCGGCGCTGGAAATGGGCTTGCGAGCGCGCCCGATTGGTTCCGCGATTGCCTTTGCCCCGCCGCTCTGCATCAGCGCCGACGAGGTCGATATCATCATCAATACGATGGGCGATGCGATCACGCGGGCGAGTGGCTAAAACAGAGTAATGGTATGTCGAGTAGCGGGCACAGCTACAAATTTAGCCTAATGTCGCCAATGAAACTTTCCAAGGTCTTCAAGCTAGGCCGAATTGACTTTGGGAAATCGTTGATTAAAGGTTCAGGTATAACCAGTTGTACACCGTTTTCACTCATTTCATTGAATTGCTTCAATGAGATTCCTTGTTGTACCGTTAGCAGATGCTTTACCCCTATCCTGTCAGCTTCGTTGAGAATTTGAAGCCAGCGATCTCGGGCGGTAGTCTTGACAGCGAGCATATTCAATTTTGACGAGGGAAAGTCAGGATTCTTGTATTCGGATTCCGATGGAAATAGAAAGTCAGGGTTCTTACCCCGTTCAGTCTCTGGTTGCCATGAAAAGTCTCGACCCTCTTTAAACCCCTCTTCAACTAAGATCTGCCGTATATGCAGTTCCAGCGAGCGACCTGCACGTGCCTTTCTCCTCTGCAATAACGTCTGCGCTTGATCAATGAAGTCATTTAGACTGCTGAATCCACGTTGTATCACTGGAAGCGTTACTGCCTCCTCGATACTTTGAAAAATCTGAAATTCGCACTGTCGTCGCTGCATCAGGCGAACGTCTACATTAGAATTGGCCATTGGTCTCCAGTCTAGCGACTTTTCGAAGATCGCTGTTGGGGAAGGGAACACATCAAGCCATTCAGACGGAATATCATCTACTGGCAAATGACAGGAACGCTTGGCTGCCTTCAATTGTCCGAGTAGCTCTTGTTGAATCTGCGCATTGCGTGACCATAAGCGCCAACCATTTCGGCCGGGTTCGACAGGTCCAACGCGCTCTTCTATAATGTCCTCTTCAGTTGGATGTCGTGACACCCATAATCTTAGATCATTGCCGTGCGCGTTATCATCGAGCCGAAACGCGAAAACTGTAAGAGCGCCAGTGCTTTCAGGGTCTAGCAGAGCCGACGCAGCTCCACCCCATCTCGTAATCCTGCACTCGTTGCGGGACCGAGTATTATACCAAACGACTCGAACTGTTTTCGCATCCGAATGTGAATCAATGTATGCGTCAATGAATCTGTCCGGATTCTTCTTGTTCGAATCATTGAGATCTGGAAACAGCCTAAACACTATTTGCTTAGGTATGTAGGGCCCAGCCTGATGTGTATTGTTTGCCCGTGTATCGTTGGCAGAAAGGTATTTGATAAACCAAAGGTAGTCCGGCCCAGACACGTCGTCGATCCAGTCTGAAATGCTAATCAGTGACATCAGATCGCCCCTTTATTTCCATGGCACCCTCCATTGACAAAAGCCAACAGGCTGCCGTCTCTATTACTGTTTCTAAAAGTAAGCGGGCCTTGCCTTTGAGGGCGCATTCCCAGATCGTAAGTACTCGCCAGCCGGCTCGGTCCAAGGCTATAGCATTTTGACGATCCCGTTCAATGGTATCGCTGATTTTCTGTCTCCAGAAGTCCACTCGAGTGGCCGGCCACTTGAAGAGATGGCAGCCGTGCCCATGCCAAAAGCAACCATTGACCAGAATCACAGCCTTGTAGCGCCGGAATACCAAGTCCGGTCTACCCGGCAAGCTACGGTCATGAAGTCGGTAGCGGAATCCTCTTGCGTGAAGACCTTTTCTTATGATGAGTTCAGGAGTTGTATTTTTTCCGCCGATCCCTGCCATCATTTGACTGCGCTTTGCCGGATCTACTACGTCAGTCAATTGCCAGTGGCTCCGTTTCGGAAAACGGCGTAAGGGCGTCGGCAAGCTTCCATCCGGGTAACCATGGATGCATGTGTTTCGCGACCGCTTCCACAACCGGGATGACGACTGCATTGCCAAACTGTTTGTATGCCTGCACATCTGAGACGCGAATAGTAAACGGTTTGTGGCCGGGCTTGTCAAACCCCATCAGTCTTGAACACTCTCGCGGAGTTAGCCTGCGCGGATTCCGGCCCGACTGTTCCACCAGTATTTCCGACCCGTCCTTGTAATAGCGAGCTGACAGCGTTCTAGCAATATCGTCCGGTCCAACAAGTCCAAAACCAAAACCATTCCCTTTTCTTCGGTGCTTTTCCGCGTAGGCTTGCAAGTACTGCCACAGTTTATCGGACAGGGTGTACCTGTCGTGTACTTTCCCAAGCTTACCCCACGTGAATCTTTTCTCGATTGGTTCAGTGCCATTTTCAGGATGTAGAATCGTACGTAATTTGGGACCATGCACTGGATCAGGTATTATCAAATTATCAAATGTGAAGTCGTTAGGTTCGCGAAAACCCGCAATAAATATCCGCTCTCTGTGTTGGGGCAACCACAAACGTGCGTCAATTACCTTAGCCGAAATATAGTAACCCAGCCGCTCCTCAAGTGTTCTTCGGATAACGGCGAATGTACGACCCTTGTCGTGGTTTACCAAGTTTTTCACATTTTCCAGAAGAAAGGCGGAAGGACGATGGTACTCGAGAATACGCTTTATGTCGAAGAATAGCGTACCTTGTGTTTCGCAGCGGAATCCATGCGGCATGTTGAGAGCGTTTTTCTTTGACACGCCGGCGATAGAGAATGGCTGACACGGGAATCCCGCCAAGAGTACATCATGCGCCGGAACGTGGGCTGGATCAATCTCCCTGATATCACCAGCTATCTCGTGATTACATTCATAATTCGCTCGATAGGTCTCCACAGCATATTTGTTGTTTTCGCTGGTATAGACGCACTGCCCACCGATAGACTCGAATCCTCGTCGCATGCCCCCTATGCCGGCAAACAAGTCGATGAAAGTAAACTGTGGCGCTCCAGTCGCCTTTGAGTATGCTAGCAACTCATCAATTGCAGACTGTTTTGGCCGGGTGTCCCCACGCTCCCATCTGCGTATCGTGCGCACTGTGTATCCAGCAACCTCGGCCGCCTCTGATACTGACAGTCCGGCCAAACGTCGCATTCGTGCAAAGTCAATCATTGCATGTCGCCGAGTCGCGATATTGTCGGATGCAAGCCAATCACAGACACCAGTCCCACAGATTTAGAACAAGTGTATAAACATATCCTATTCCTGTCAAGTGATTGGTTACACGTTTTCGCACGAATTGACCGGATATCATCATCAATTCAATGGGCGATGCGATCACGCGGGCGAGTGGGTGACAGTACGGTCGCAGCTTAAGCTCGCTGAATAGCCGCGCACATATTCTCAGTCAATCATTGTGACTGGAAATAATCAAATCGTTGTTAGATAATGGCTCGCGCCGAGTTTCATCGGTTCGCGCTCGACGCGGCATATTTTGTTTCTGACGCCATTTGCCGACGAGTGCTCGACCAGAGACCGGCTTTCGAATTTTCATATCTCCAAGGAGACTGAACATGAAGAAGCTATTCACTATTGTTCTGCTCATCGCCTTCGCGCTGCTGGCCAACATGAGTTTGGTCACAGCCGACATGCACGGCTGGTGGGCGGACGCGGCCGCGCCCTACGCCGGCACGACGATTCGCGGCGTTTCCGAGAGCACGCCGCCCTCGAACTATGTTGCCGATGTCTTGGCGGCGCAATTCACCGAGCTCACCGGCATCAATGTCGAGTTCGAGACGACATCTTGGGACCAGATGTACTCCAAGGCGATTAACGACATGGAAGCCAACACCGGCATCTATGACTTCGTCTATATCGAGCAGGACATCATCTACTCCTACCTGGCGCAGGATTACCTGGTCAACCTGACACAGTTCGCCGCGGACAATCCGGACCTGGCTTATGAAGGTTACGATGAGAGCGCCTTCACCAGCTTCGCCGATTACTTCAAGAACGCCGATGGCGATCTCTTCGGCGTGCCGATGGAAGCCTTCGTCAAGGTTTACCTCTATCGCAAGGATCTCTTTGAGGATGCCGAAATCATGGCGGCTTTTGAAGAAGAATATGGCTATGCGCTGGCGCCGGCCGAGAGCTTCGACCAGTATGCCGACAACGCCGCCTTCTTCACCGCTTATGGCGAAAGCATGGATATGGATCTCTGGGGCACGACGGTTCAAGGTTCGACCGGGCACCCGGCTTCGACCTACGAATTCCTCGAGTCTATTGGTCCCTCCTTCGGCTTGTACAACTGGGGCATCAACCTGGATGCCGGCTCGGCGCAGAGCGCCAATGGCGGCGCGCTGGATGGCGATACCGCTGTCGAGGCGCTGAGCTTCTGGCTGAGCATGCTGCCCTTCGCCCCGCCTGAGGCCACCTCAAGCACCTGGGATGAGGTTGCGTCCAGTTTCGCCGCGGGCCGTGCCGCGCAGGGTTGGGTCTATGGCGAGAATGCCGCCTGGATCGCCACCGATGAGAGCCGCTCGGCTGTCACTGGCAATGTTGGCGTCCGCCTGCCGGTCACGGCGGAAGGCGTCATTGACGCGGCTATGATGGGCGATGGCTACATCGGCTATTATGATGGCGGCGCTTTTGGCGTACCGCATTCGTCGCGCAACAAGGAAGCCACGCTGCTTTGGCTGCAATTCATCGGTCAGGAGTCGGTGCAGGCTGAATGGGCCGCTGCCGGCGCGCGCATCACCCACACCGCCACCTTTGATGATCCCTTGATCGCCGAGCAGGATACCAAGGTCGATGGTTACTACACGCTGCTGGAAGAACAAGGTCCGCTCTTTGCTGGCGCGCCGCCCTTCCCCTTCCATGCGCAGGTGCGTGAGGTGATCGATCCCTTCATCCAGCGCGCGATTCTGGGCGAGCTCTCACCAGCTGAGGCCTTGTCGCAAGCGGCGATGGCAGTGGACGAAGAACTCGACCGTTTGGGCTACGGGATGTAGACCTCATCCCAATTCGTGTAGAGATGTGTAGGGGCGTTTGACCCGCTGTGTCAACGCGCGGCGCCGAAACGCCCTTTCGCAAAGTAGCAGAATCGGGCGGCATAATATGCCGCCCCTACAGGCATCGCCGGTTAGGAAACTGTAGGGGCGACCTAGTAGGTCGCCCGTTATTATATTGTGAAATAGCTGCGATCAGGCTTTCATGCGCAATCCTCGCACCGGCTGGCTGCTGCTAAGCCCCACACTCATCATCTTAATTATCTTCGGCTTCATGCCCTTTCTTTATGTTTTGTTTGTTGGCTTCAACGAATGGAATATCTTCGCGGCGGAGGATGGGCTTCGCTTCAACGGCTTGGACAATTTCCGCCGGCTCGTCTTTGATGATGACTTTCTGCATTCGGTCGGCTTGACGATTCGCTTTGCCGTCTTTGCCATCGCCAGCGAGGTCGTGCTGGGCTTCTTGCTGGCGCAGATGCTCACGCGGAAGTTCCCTGGAAAGTCGCTCTTCCGCGTCATTCATACCTTTCCGCTGATGGTGGCGCCGATAGCCGTCGGCGCAATCTGGCGTCTGCTGGTGATCCCGGGCTTTGGTCCGGTACCCTTCTTCCTCGATCGCTGGTTCGACATCAAGTATCAGATCGGCTCCTTTCCTGATCAAGCATTGTGGACGTCTGTGATCATGGATGTCTGGCATTGGACGCCCTTCGTCACCTTGACGATGCTGGCTGGTTTGTCGGCGATTCCGCGCGAGCCGGTGGAGCAGGCAAAGGTGGATGGCGCCAATCGCCTGCAAGTCTTTTGGTATGTGACGTTGCCCTTCCTGCGGCCAATTTTGCTGACCACGGTCTTCATCCGCATCATGGACGCCATTCGCACCGTGGATGAAGTCTGGATGCTGGCTGGCGGCGGACCGGGCACGCGCTTCACCGGCATCTATATCTGGCGGGTGGTGTTCCCGCGCACGGATTATGGCTACGGCTCGTCGATATCGCTTATCACCTTGTATTTGACCGTCGTGCTTTGCTGGCTGCTTTTCATTGCGATATCTGGACGGCGCAAGGGAGAGGTGGAGTGATGCGCTTGTATGAAGCGGGCGACTCACAGAGTCGCCCCTACAGCAAGCCGCCCGTGTCGAATGTTGAGGCTGGCCGACGCAAGGGAGAGGTGGAATGAGAGGCCTTAGAAAGGCGGGCGACACGCCGCTTTTTAGGTGTGTGTACGGGCGAGCCGGTGGCTCGCCCCTACAAGTTGGTAAAGTGGGGCGGCGCAAAGGAGAGGCCGAGTAATGCGGCAGCGCGCTGGACGACTTCTGCCGACCTATGGCTTTTGGGTCTTTATGACCTTGCTCACGCTGATTCCGATCTGGTGGATGTTCGTCGTTTCGATGCGCAGTCGGGTAGAACTCTTCAGCCGGCCGAACTTGGCTATCAGCAGAATCTACCTCGAGAATTACAGCAATGTACTGACCGACAGCACCTTCCAGCGCTATATGACAAACTCAGTCGTCGTCTCGACTTGCAACGCCGCCCTGGTGATGGCGCTGGCGCTGTTGGCGACCTATGCGCTCTCCCGCTACAAGCTGGTCGGGCGGGACAATATCTTCTTTTGGCTGATCACCAATCGCATGGCGCCGCCGGCAGCTTTCCTGCTGCCGCTGTTTATCATGTTCACGCGCAGTTTCCGCATCGGCGACTGGACGCTGTTCGACACGCAGATCGGCCTGATCCTGCTCTACTGCGTCTTCAATCTGCCCTTCGCCATCTGGCTGCTGAAGGGTGTGGTGGACGGCATCCCTATCGAGCTGGACGACGCGGCGATGATTGATGGCGCTGGTCTGGGCGGCGTATTGCGTCATGTGGTCATCCCGCTGGCGGCGCCGGGGTTGGCGGTGACTGGCATCTTAAGTTGGGTCTTCGCCTGGAACGAGTACCTGTTCGCGGCCAACCTGACCAGCGTCGAAGCGCGCACCATCACGACCGGGCTGGCCGAGTTCGTGACGGTGACCGGCACCAATTGGGGCGAGCTGGCGGCGATGTCCATGATCACATTGATTCCGTCGGCGATTATCGTCATCGTCGCCCAGCGCTATATCGTCATGGGCTTGACTTTCGGCGCGGTGAAGGAGTAAGGGCGATGGCGGATCGGGAACAGAAAAAACAAACCGACGGCTTTCTGCCAATTCACACCAATGCCTTCGACCGCGTCTTCATCGGCGCCGTGATCTTGATCGGGATTCACCTCTTGTGGCTGCGCTTCATGGAGCCGGCGCTGCCGATTGAAGTGGCGACGGTGATCTCGCTGGTGATTGGGTACTACGTGGTGCGGCGGGGATAAGCGACGCTGCGCCTATTTTCCCGAGCCGGCGGTCAGCCCCCCGATCAGCCGGTCCTGAAATACTCCCGAGATAATTAGAATAGGCAGGATAGTCAGCATCGTCGCGGCGGTGATGATCTCCCAGGGGAAGGAGTATTCCCCCGGAAAGAGAGAAATGCCAACGGGCGCGGTGCGCATGAAATTGTCGCTCATGATGACGAGCGAGAGCGGGAATTCATTCCAGGAAAAGATGAAAACTATCAAACCAGTCGAGATTAAGCCGGGCACGGAAAGCGGCAGGATGATGCTCCAGAAGATGCGCAGGCTGGACGCGCCGTCGACGCGGGCGGCATCCTCAATTTCCGAAGGCACGGACTTGAAGAAATTGGTCAGAATCCAGATGGCGATGGGTATATACAGTCCCGTATGGCCGATGACCAAACCGGGGTAAGTATTGATCAGACGCAGTTCAAGGAACATGCTGAAAAGGGACGGCAGGAGCGCCAGCGGCGGGAACATCGAAACGGCGAGTATCAGAATGAGAACCAGGTTGCGGCCGCGCCAGGTCAAGCGACCCAAGGAATAGGCGGCCAAACCGCCACAGGCGAGTATCACGGCGGTGGTGGTGGTCGCCACGATGAAGCTGTTGAAGATGTAGAGAAGCAACTCTGGGGTTTCCGTGATGATATTGAAGTAGTTCTCCAGCGTCACCGGGTCGGGGAGATACTGTACGGGCCAGGCGTAAATGTCGGCTTCGGTCTTGATGGATGTGAGGAAGATCCAAATAGTCGGGAAGAAGGACAGGACAACGGTAATCGCCGCCAGGATATAGAATCCCGCGCTGGCTTGCTTCCGGCTATGGAAGCTGGCTCGATCCCGTTCCCTGGGCGCTGTTGTGGCTCTCGCGGTACCGAGTATCATGCGTCGCCTCGCCGGATAATCAGGATATATATGACGCTGATGGACATAATGATGATGAACTGGATGAGGATGGCGCTAGAGCCCAGGTTGAAGTTCACATACTGGAAGATCGCGCGATAGGCATAGAGCGACAGGGTCTCGGTAGACGTCAAGGGACCGCCATCAGTGAGGTTGAAAGGCAGCTCAAATGTGCGCATGGCGTCCATCGTGCGCAGCAACACGGAAACCAGAATGGCCGGACGCAGGAGAGGCAAGGTGATAAAGCGAAACTCCGTCAGACGGTTGGTCCCATCGACGCTGCCGGCTTCGTAGAGGTCGCTGGGAATCGTCTGCAAGCCAGCCAATAGCAAAAGCGCCATGAAGGAGCTTGTCTTCCAAATTGAGACAAACATCATCGCAAGCATCGAACTGGGAATCGCGCCGAGCCAGTTGACGCGCTCCAGCGCCAAGCCCGTGTCCGTCAGCATTGAGTTAAAGAGACCGAACTCGGTATTGAACATCCAGCGCCACATAAGCGCATTTAGCGCGGTCGGCAGCGCCCAGGGGAATAACACCGCCATGCGCACGAGCCCCTTGCCGCGGAAGCGCCGATTCAAAATCAATGCCAAGGCGATGCCAAGCAGCAGTTCTAAGGGCACGGTGACGGCGGTAAAGATGATGGTGTTGTTAAGCGAGGTGATGAAGCGCGGCGTCTTGAGCAGGCGCTGGTAATTCGCCAGCCCGGCGTATTCATAACCGATGAAGATGCTGGTGCTGTTGCGCCCGAAGCTTAGAACAACGGTCTGGATAATGGGAAACAGCAGAACGAAGGCGATGATCAATACTGCCGGCACTAGAAAATAGATGCCGGCCCGATTGGCATGTTTCATGGCTTAGCGCCTGGCAGCGTTCGGCTGCGATGTACCGGGGCGCGGCCGCTAGGAGCCACGCCCCATCTGCAAATCCGAATCAGGGCATAATCGCCAGGATTTGCGCTTCGGCATCTGCAAGCGCTTGTTCGGGCGTTTTCTCGCCGAGCAAGGCAGCGGAGACTTCGGTCTGCATGATCTCCGAGATTTCCGGATAGGCTGTGCCCGTCTGCGCCGAGGGGCGAGCAAAGGCATAGACGAAGTTAGCGCCCAAGGCGGCGATACCCGGGTCCCCCTCGACCACACGATCGTCGGTATAGACCGCTGGCCTGGTCGGTACCTTGCCCTGGATCAGAGCAGCTTGCACCTGTGATTCATAACTGGTGAAGCACTTGATGAAATCGGCCGCTGCGCCGGGGTTCTCTGAATTGGCGTTCACGGCGAGCAGGAAGCCGCCGATGACAGTCGTATTGGTGTCATCGTTGCCTTCAAAATACGGCACGCGGGTTAGCGCGACCGCGTCTTTCACTGGCGAGTCATCCGCCGTCAGCGTCGCCCAGACAAAGTCCTGCACCATCAGGAATACGGCTCGCTCTTGCTGGAAGAGCAGGCGGGCATCGTTGGGACGGAAGGTCAATATGCTTTCGGGCGCGACGCCGGATTCCAGCATGCCGACCATCGTGGACAATGATTTGACGCCGGCTTCATTGTTTATGTCGAGGTTGCCGTCGGCGTCAAAGAACGTGCCGCCAGCGCCCTGGAAGAAGGCGAGCCAGTTCATGAACAAGCCTTCGATCTTCGCCCACATCGAGATGAAGCCGGCCAGATCGGGATTGGCTTCGCCTTCGACTACCGTTTCAGCCGCCGCGATGAGTTCTTCCCAAGTCGTCGGCACGTCAAGCCCATATTTGTCGAGCAGGTCAGCGCGGTAGAAGAGGTGGATGCCATCAATATAGAGCGGAATGGCGTAGGTGCTGCCGCCGACTTGCGCGGCCGCCAGGAAGCCTGGCAAATAGTCGGCCAAGTCTTCTTCCGCGATATAGTCTTCGAGAGACGCAATCCAACCGCGAGCAGCGAAGTCGCCGGGCCAGATCACGTCAACGGCGATGATATCCGGCTTGGGGTTGCGCGCGGTGAAGTTGGTCACATAAATGCTGCGCGATTCATTGGGCACGTCAGAAATGCGCTCCCATTCGACGTTGATGCCACCGACTTCCTCTTGGCAGGCTTCAATGAGGATCGGGGCGGCGTTGCCGAATCCGCGCGCGCCGATGGACAAGGTCAGGTCGACCATGTCCTGCGCTGATACAGGAATCAGCAAGGTCAGGCTTAGCAACAAACAGAGGAAAATCCGTCGTTCATTGATCATTGTTTCTTCTCCTGGCTAATAGGATGCTGAAACGGCGGTCGCAGTTGCATCGCGAAAGGAGCCAACTGCACATGACTAGACAAAATATAACATCATTGGGGCGCTATCGGCAAATCGCAGGCGAGGCGCTAGAATCAAGCTCCCGAAACCCGCGGCATCCAAAGCGGCTCCAAACCCCAGCGGCTGAAGAGCAGAGCGCGGACCATCTCGGCGCGGCTTTCGCGATGAGCGGGATCGTCCCACAGATTAATCTTACAACCTGGGTCGGCGGTCAGATCGAAGAGCTCGTAGCGATCGATCGCGGGATCGAAGTTGATCTGCATCCCGCGCAAGTTGCAGCTTTTGAGGTACATCCCCGCAGACTTGTTCGGCAGCGCCAAACTGGGGGTGGCAGTGTCTACGCGCCACGCCGACGTGAGCGGCTCCTCTTTCAGCATCTCGGCGCGCAGGCAGGCTTCGGTCAGGTCGGCGCGCAGCTCCTCGTTCAGCCACATGTTACGAATCTCGCCCGGGTCGTTCAGCAGGTCATAGATTTCGCCATACTCCCGATTGAAGTAGAGCGTGATCTTGTAGCGCTCGTCAATATAGGTCTTGAGATGCAGCGTAGTCGGCTGATGTCGATTCTCGATGATGACGTGCTCGCGGGCTGTGTCGACGTTCCCATTCCAGATCGCTCGCTGGCTGATGCCGGTCATGTCATGTGGGATGTCGAGGCCGCAATAATCGAGGAGAGTCGGAGCGTAGTCCACTAGCGATTGCAGGCTGTCGCTCACCTGGCCGGCGGGGATGCGACCGGGCAAGCGCGCGATCATGGGGACGCGGATGCCATCCTCGTAGTGAAAAGCGCCCTTGGCGATCAAGCCGTGCTGACCGAAATAATGGCCATGATCGCTGGTGAAGACGACGAGCGTGTTCTCGGCCAAGCCGAGATCGTCCAGGTGGTCGATGATTAGGCCGATGTACTTGTCCATGCAGCTGATCATGCCGTAGTAGCAGGCGATGTCCTTCGCCAGTTCGTCGCGGTCGTGCAGGTGCGAATGGAAGCCGTGGCAGCCGCTGCCATTGGGTTCCTGCCAAGCTGAGAAATCGGGATCGCGCTGTTGAGTCAGCTGTAAGTGCGGCGGGCTGTCGTCATGCTCGTCCGGCGTGACCGCGGGCACGTTGACAGCGGCCGGATCGTACATCGTATCCCAAGGCTCGGGCGCCAAGTATTTGGGATGGGGATCGAAAAAGCTCGCCCAGAGGAAGAAGGGTCGCGTAGGGTCGCCTGGAGACAGACCCGCCGACACTGACCCGTCGGGTTCGCCGGCTTCGTGGTACTGTGAGATCAGCGAGTTGCTGCGTTCGGCGATCCAGGCGTTGTAGTGAAAGCGCTCCGGTATCAACCACTTACGGCGCTGTTCTACCACTTTGCCGGTCGGCTGCAGGTAATAGTCGCGCCAATTGCTCAGCCCTTTTTCTTCCATCCAGAGGGCGTAATGCTGGCCGACATGGGCTTCGTCGGTGTGGTTGCGCGCCAGCTCGATATGATCGAATCCGTAGAAGGGTCCGGCGAAGTCTTCCCAGAACTCGAGATCTTGCAGCTTGGGATAGGCTTCCAGCGATGGGAATTCTTCGGTTGAATGCAGGGGCTGGAAGTGCGCTTTGCCGACCAGCGCGGTCCGGTATCCGGCTTCTTGAAATCGCTCGCCGACTGTCGGTTCGCTTTCCGGCAGCTTCGTGCCGAGCGAGTAGGCGCCGTGCTGCGACGGGTACTTGCCGGTGATCATGCTCGCTCGCGTCGGTGTGCAGGTCGGGTTGGGGCAGTAGGCGCGTGTAAAGGTCGTCCCCTGCGACGCCAGCCTGTCGAGAGCCGGCGTCTGCACCTCAGGGTTGAATTGCCCCAAGGTGTTCCAATGCTGCTGGTCCGATGTGATGAGCAGGATGTTGAGTTTGGACATGCCTTGTGTCTCACTTTAGCAGCGGATCATTGTTAGTCAGCGCTCGTTGCGATAGTAGCGCCTGCCCTTTATCGCTTCCGGCAGCATGCTTTCGTCGGTGTATGCTTGGTAGCCATCGCCGTAACCCAGTTCGCGCATGAGCTGGGTGGGCGCGTTGCGGAGCTGCAGCGGGATCGACAGGTTGCCGTGTTCCTTGACATCATCCAGGGCGCGGAAATAGCCATCGCCGGCGGCGCGATTTTTGGGCGCGGTCGCCAGGTAAGCGACGCCATGCGCCAAGTTGAATTGGCATTCGGGCAGGCCGATGGTCTCAACGGCGCGGAAGACATCGTTGGCGACCTTCAGCGCGTCCGAATCGGCGATGCCGATGTCTTCGCTGGCGAAGATGACCATGCGGCGGGCGATGAATTTGGGGTCTTCGCCGCTGTCGATCATGCGCGCGCAATAGTAAAGCGCGGCATCCACATCCCCCGCGCGCATGCTCTTGATGAAGGCGCTGATGGTGTTGTAATGCTCCTCGCCGGTTTTGTCGTAGCGCAGGTGTTTGGACTGCAAAGTATCGCGCAGGTGCTCAGTTGTGATGGCGGCGGCGCGATAAAGGCGGGCGGCGTTCTCCAGCAGATTGAGGGCGGCGCGCGCATCGCCATTGGCGTAGTTGGCGAGGAAGTGGATAGCGTCGGCATCAATGTCGATCGCCAGCGCGCGGATCC
Source organism: Chloroflexota bacterium (assembly GCA_026707665.1). Classification (GTDB taxonomy): domain Bacteria; phylum Chloroflexota; class Anaerolineae; order Aggregatilineales; family Phototrophicaceae; genus UBA6055. The sequence goes on along the minus strand of JAPOWK010000047.1, from coordinate 17,719 downwards.
CGCGAGCGATGATCTGCTCGATTTCGGCGCTCGTTAGCGGATTCAGCGTGAAGACTTGCATGCGCGAGAGCAGGGCCGAGATGACTTCAAAGCTGGGATTCTCGGTGGTGGCGCCGATGAGCGTGATGGTGCCGTCCTCGACATAAGGCAGCAGAAAATCTTGCTGCGCCTTGTTGAAGCGGTGAATCTCATCGAGGAAGAGGATGACGCCTTCGGCTGGCGCTGCGGCATTCGGCGCGGCGAAGAGGCTCGGCTGGCTGCTGTTGGCTGCCACGGTCCCCTTGACCGAATCGACGATGCGCCGCAATTCCGCTTTGCCGGCCGAGACCGCTGAAAGATTGTGGAAGGGTCTCTCGGTGACTTCGGCGATCATGCGGGCGAGGGTGGTCTTGCCGACGCCGGGCGGTCCCCAGAAGACCATGCTGGGCACGGTCCGCTGCTGCAGCGCGCGGTACAGCGGCTTGCCTTCGCCGACGAGATGGGACTGCCCGATGAAGCCGCTCAGGTCGCGCGGGCGGATGCGTTCGGCGAGGGGTTGGGCTGGGGCGGGCATGGCTGTGCTTTCGCGCAGTGCTGACGGTTGCGCGTATTATAGCAGGTGAGTTTGGTTTGGCTGACTCTAGGATGAAATGAGCGAGTAGAATTGTATGCTGTTGTTCTTCGAAATAGCATCATATAATACTGGCGCCTGCGATCCGCTTTACTAGGTTCTGGAGGGTGCTTATGCGAGTACCGAAGATCAAAGTTAGCCCACAATCTCTTGCGGAATTAATGTCCGATATTGAGCATGGACATATTCGCGTTCCTCGCTTTCAACGAGAATTCGTCTGGGAGCGGAGTCGAATCTTAAAGTTATTGGATAGCATGTTCGAAGAGTATCCAATCGGTACCATCTTTCTTTGGAAAGCACCGACAGACTTTAACCATATGATAAGAAATATTGAGGAGTTGGAGCAACCCACAGCATCAGATGATACAAGCTATCGACTAATTCTTGACGGTCAGCAAAGACTAACTTCGCTTTATGCGGTGATAAAAGGCTTGCAGTTTGAAGGCGAAGACTACAGAAAGATCGTTGTCGATTTGGAGAGTAATGGAAAATCCAGCTCGCCGTTCAGGTATCGGAACCCAGATAACCGCCGCTGGGTGTCGGTGAGTGAACTTCTATCAGCGTCCCCATTCGCAGTATACGAAGGACTCGCGAGCGCCGATCATAAACAGACATTTACAGCAATCAGTGACGCGCTGAGAAACTATCCGTTTTCGGTGGTAACCGTCACTGAAATGAGTATCAACGACGCTATTGAGATCTTTGAGCGAATCAACCAACAAGGAAGACGACTTACTCGATATGATCTAATCTGTGCCAGCGTCATGACGGATGATTTTGACCTTCGTGATCGTTCAGAGCATGACATCGTGTCACAGTACAAAAGTGGTTTCGGCACAATAGCAGAAACGAGCATACCTCAGGCTCTGGCCTTGAATAAGAAGGGCAGCACCGAGCATTCTACGCAGCTAGGACTCACAACCAAAGACATATTGGAAGTATGGGATGAAACAGTTGATGGTTTTCATCTTGCGGTCGAATTTGTCAGGAAACACATGGGGGTTGCTCGGAAAGACTTCTTACCCTACGACGCAATGTTGCCAATTCTAGTCCATTATTTTTTCCAAGTGGACTCGCATGCCATTCAGTCCTTAGAGCATCGAAAGCAATTGGATTTTTGGTTTTGGAGAAGTACGTTTTCGCAAAGGTATAGTGGCGCAAGTCAAACTCGAATGACAGAAGACGCGTCGTGGATTAGGCAATTGGTGAAGCACGATTCGTCTTATGGCTACCACAACATTGCTGATGAAAACGACCTCATAAGTGCATCAATGCGAAGCACTACGTCAGCTGTAAGGAATGGGATTCTATGCCTGCTTAGCACTATGAAACCGCTCCACTTTAAGAATAAGACAGAGACAAATCTAGGCACTGACCATTTCTCGACATTTACCAGAGCAGAAAAGCACCACATATTTCCTGCTGGATTTCTGCGAGATATGGGCTACCCGATTACAAAAGTTCACAGTATACCCAATTTCTGCTTCATTCCGGCCGAGTTGAACAAGTGGATAGGCGACAGAGCTCCAAGCGATTATATGCGTGAGCTTCGAAATCTTTATGACAGTGACCAAGAATTTCAAAACGTGATGAGTACGCACCTTATTCCTGTTGGCAATGACTCAGCACTTTGGTCAGACAATTATGAGTTGTTTCTATTGCAACGTGCGCGTCTTCTGATTGAGGAGATCAAAGTACGATGTGGGATAACAACGTCACTGAAGCCGGAGAAGCGTGATCCTGTAGTCAACAGAATCGAGATTGCGCTTCGGGATACGATCCACGATTCGTTGTTGGCGTACGGAAGTGAGTATTGGAAGCAGACGATACCAGGCGATGTTCGAAAAAGAGTTGAACAGGCGATTGAAAAACACGTCAAGAAGACGCCTGGAAGTAGTCGAAGCCAATTCCATGATCCGCGAAGAAAGCTGGATTTCTGTGATGTCTCAGACTATTCGAGGATAATTGTAAACAACAAGAACTGGAATTCATTCGCGGGATTATTCAAGAGCAAGACGGAATCCGAGAGAGTGCTAGATGATTTTCGCGATTTCCGCGCAGCGCTAAAGCACAATCGTCCAATTGATAGCCTTCAGGATCACCGCGCTCAAGCTGCCATTCTTTGGCTAAAGAATGCACTACAGCTCGATCTGCAGGAGTTTGGCATGTAACCTGGAGCTTGTATGGCAGACGTCCTTAGCCCCGGATAATCTTCACGATCTGATGCAAATGATCGAGGTCGTGGTAGGCGCTGAGGATGAGCTGGTCATTGAGAGTGAAGCCGCCGCCATCAGCCGGGCGACCGGGACGCTCCCAGAGTTCTTCATCATCTTCGGGCAATGAAGCCAGAAACGCATGATAGTCGGCGCTGACAGCGAGCCATCTTTGCAGGAGGTCCATCGCGTCTTGCTCGGCATAGCCGGCGTCCTTGACCCGCTCGTCCACAGTCTTGCCCGAGCCGCCCGGCGGCTCCTCACCGGCGACAAGCGCCCGCGCCCGCGCCAGAAAGTAACTATCGGTATCGGCAAGATGGCCGAGGACTTCGGATATGGTCCAGCCATCACCGCCATCGCGATTGTCGAAGATCGCGGGATCGCTGATGGTCGAAACCAGATGCTCGATATTGAGCATATTCTTTTCTATCGCCATGAGTTGCCATCGGCGGTATCGGGCCATTTCAGACATGATTCGCTCCTCAGTTTGGATTCGGCGCGCATTATAGCATAGCGCCGGCTTGGCGTCAGTCCAGCGCTCCGCTGCGGGCCTCCTCCAGCAGCTTCAATGCCTTGCGGGCGATGGCGACGGTGGGGTTGGCGCTGGTGCCCGGGGCGCGCTCCATGAGCACCTCGAGGAAGAACTCGTCTATCGCGAATAGCGCGACCGAGCCGTAGAGACCGCGGCCGATGACATGCGGTTTGGGGAATTCTTCGATGGTATTCTCGTCTTCGATGCCTTCGCGGATGCCCTTCAGCCGTTCATAGTGTGCGGTCGCATCGGCGGGACTGTTGAATTGGCCGAAGGTCATATTGAAGACATTGGCGGCCTGGTCGCGATAGAAGACGCGCACGGCATTGCCATTTTGCACGTTGGGCGGCGTCTCGACGCCGTCAAAGCGAGAGAAATCGCGGCGCCACTGGGTATCGGTGAAGATCTCGCGCGGCAGATTGTCGAGGATGATCGGCAAGACGTCTCTTCAACCGCCTGCGGTGGCGTCGGCGGTCGCCACCGCTTCAAACTCCGCTCGCTTGTCATCAAAGAAGCGCAGCGTCGCGCGCGAGAGCGGCAGCAGTGGGCTTGACGAGGTGGTGAAAATCTCGATGAAAACTTCAATGAAGTAATTGTCGATCTGGAATAAACCGAATGAGCCGTAGAGCCCGCCGCCGGTGAGGTTGGGCGTCGGCAAAGAATCATCCGGCGCCAGGTTTACCAGTGATGAACGGAGCTCTTGCTTGCGCTCGAATTCGGCGAGCGCGCTTTCCGCATCCGGGAAGACTACGAAGTTCAGGCTCATCTTGCTGCCTTGCTGGGTGAAGAAATAAATCTCCCGGCCAACGGCGGGTCTGCGCACGCCAAGGATGCTCTCCACGCCATCGTCGCCGACTTCATAGTTGCGCTTCCATTGTTCTTCGCCGGCGGACAGCGGGTTGGGCAGCAGTTCAATGAGACGCTCCATGATGTCCAGGTTTACTTGGTAAGGGTCGATATAGTCTTCTGGAGGCGGCGTGGGACTGGGCGTGGCGGTGGGCAGCGGTGTGGGCGTGGGCGAGGGGGTGATGTGAAAATCAACCGGCGGGCGGCAGGCGGAAAGCAGCAGCAGGGCAATCAGCGCTAGAATGGAGGGTCGGCGCGGCGATATCGCGGTCGCGTTCATAATCAATCTCCAACTGCAACTTCTTCATACAGTCGTAGGCGCTCGGGGATCTGCCCGGTGACGATCATATCGGCGACTTCGTTTTCGGTCACTTCGCTCTTGTAGAAATCGCCCAGCTTGTGCCCGCGTTCAATGATGGTGAAGCGGTCGGCCACTTCATAGACGTGCCGGATGTTGTGCGTGATGAAAATGACGCTCATGCCTTTTTCTTTGGCGGCGATGGTGTAGTCGAGCACTTTTTGCGTCTCGCCGACCGATAGCGCCGAGGTCGGCTCGTCTAGGATGAGCAGCTTCTTGCCGAAGTAAACGGCGCGGCCGATCGCAATGGACTGCCGCTCGCCGCCGGACATGGTGCCGACCGTTTCTTCCGGGTCGCGGATGTGGATGCCCACGTCAGCCAGCGCGTGGATGGATTCGCTCGCCATCAGCTTCTTGTCCATAAAATGGAAGGGGCCAACCTTGTAGGTGGGTTCTTGGCCCAACCAGAAATTACGCGCGATGCTCATCAGCGGCACGAGAGCCAGGTCCTGGTGCACCGTCTCAATGCCGAGCTCGCGCGCGTCGTGGGGCGAGGCGATGTCGACCCCGTCGCCATCAAAGAAGATTTGCCCGCGGGTCAGCGTATGAAAGCCGGTCAGCACCTTGATGAGCGTCGATTTGCCAGCGCCGTTATCGCCCAGCAAGCCGACGATCTCTTGCCGATCGACATGAAAATCAATGCCGCGCAAGACCTGCACGCTGCCGAAATACTTGTGGATATCGATCATATCCACCAGGGCATCGGGGTTTTTCTGTTTATATTCCATGATTGACGCTTCCTAACCCATATAACTCTTTTGCCCGCTTGCTTGCACTTCCGCCATATTAGAATATATCAGTAGTCTTCTACGCCATTTGGCCGCCGAGCGACTAGTTTCGCTGCGCGCCGCGAACGAAGGTGTTGAGCACCACCGCCGCGATGATGATGACGCCGACCGTGCCGCTGAACAGGCGCGACTCAATGCCGACGAGCACCAGCCCGGTCTGCAGCATGCCGAAGATAAGCGCGCCCAGCAGCGAGCCGACCACGCTGCCGTAACCGCCGGTCAGCAGGGCGCCGCCAATCACTGTCATCGCGATGACTTCCAGCTCCCAGCCTTGCCCTTTCAGGGGATCCACGCCGGGGTTGCGCGCGGTTTCATAAATGGCGGCGATCCCGGTTAAGCCCGCGACAATGACGAAGTTCTGCACCTTGACGCGATCGACATTGACACCTTGGGCGCGGGCCGCGCCTTCATTGCCGCCGGCGGCGAATATGCTGTTGCCGAAGGATGTGCTGGTGAGGATGATGTGGAAGATCGCCACGAAGATGAACCACCAAAGGATGGCCAGGCGGACATTGGCGTCGCGCGGGATCTCCAGGTGGAAGAAGTCGCCTTCCGAACCGATGTAAGACACGCGCCCATTGAAAAGATCGAAGTAGCCGACCTCTACCAGCTCCCCACCGATGTGATAACCGAAGACTGCGACCAGCCAGAGGACGATCGCCAGCAGAATGAGTAAGATGACCAGGAAAACAGCAAATCGTATGATGGCGCCGGATGTGCCGAAGTCACCATTTTCCCTGCGGATGGACCAAGCGCGGCCCGCCCCTTGAAGCAGCACCGGCAAAACCCGATAGGCGGTGAAAGCGACCAATGCCAAGCCGATGACCGCCAGCGCGACGAAGACGATGTTGCTGATGACGAAGACGGGGAATTCAGCATGATAATCGCGGTAGCGCAGGATGCGTCCGCCCGCGATCGCGACCAGGGTGATGGCGCGGTAGGCGAGCAGGGTGCCCAAGGTGACAATGAAGGATGGGATACGCGTGGTAATGAGCAGCACCCCGTTTACCGCGCCGAGAACCATCGCCACGAAGATCGCCAGTAGAGCCGCTGGAATCGGATCAAGCACACCAAGAACGGGCGCGCCTTCGGTCATGAAGAGCATAAATGACAGGGCGGCGACGCCGAGCACCGAGCCGACTGACAGATCAAACTCGCCGGAGATCATCAGATACGTCACGCCGATAGCGATCACGCCCTTTGTTGCCACATTGCTGAGGTAGGAGGCGATCGAGCTGGGTTCCAGGAAGAGGTCGGTCGCCATAGTGAAGGTCATAAAGATGGCGATGAACCCGATAATGGCGCCGGCGCTGGGGGACTTCGCCAACTCAGCGCGGATGAATTTGCCCGGCGTCAGCGCGACCGCGCGGCGCAATTCGTCCGATTCTTCGCGCATCTGGCGCACTTGGCGATAACCAAAAAACGCGGGCAGGAAGAAGATCAAACCGGCCAGAATTCGGTGGTCTTCCGCTATGCGAATCTTGGTTTTGTCCAAGTGAAGCGGTACGGCGTAGATGCCGGCGATAAGTACGCAGATGATCCCCAGCGCGAAGACGAGCAAGATGGCTTGAATCAGCCGGCGAGGTGGAGCGACAATTAGACGAATGCCTTCCATCCGGCGCAGCGACTCCAGGGGTGGAATGATGAAGACGAAAAGCGCCAGCAAGGCGATCAATACCAGGACTAGCACGCTGATGCTGATCAAGCCTTCACCAATCGAGAGCACGGTGGGCACCAAGCCGCCGACTTCCTCCGTGATCTGCGTGCGCAAGTCGATGTTCTGGCCGAGCAAGAGCGCGAATTTGAGACCAACCGGGATGATCACGCTTAGCAGGATGGCGCCGCCGATGATGAGCGCGATGAAGAACATCCACTGCGACCAACGCAGGCTCGACTGCTCGCGCCTTAAGAGGCCGAAGGTCGTGCGGGCGCAGCAGACCGCGTAAATGACGCCGGCGATGATGACGATAACCTCATAGGCGTTGAAGTCGTCGAGCAGGATATTTTCATATTCGCCCAATGGCATCCACCAGAGCAAGACCATCAAGGCTACGAGCGCGCCAATAAGCGTAAAGCCAAACATCAGGAGCGTGACCAGCAGCCCGATGTTTCGCCCTTCATTTTTGTTTTCCAGGTAGGCTTGCATCATAAGCGATTTCCGGGAAGCAACTAAAGAAGAATGAAAAAGTTTGTCGCCCGGCGCTTGCGCGACCCTCACCGCGGGGAAACTGGCGGGCGGCTCGCCCATCCAATCACATGGGTCGCGGTCAGCGCGCAATCATCGGCGCATATCAAGTATGCCGTAGCTGGGGCATTGCTGCCATAGGGTGGGGATGAAACGGGTGGGAAGCGCTTCCCCACCCGTTGCGAAAACCGATATCGGTTTAGCGATAGCCGGCTGCGGTCAATTCAATGATCGCAGCGACATTGCTGTTGTTGATGACGCCGGGACCGGTCAGAATGTCGCCACCCGGCGCCAGCTCGAACTGGCTGTTCAGGTAGAGCCACATGATGGTCTCGAAGCCTTGCAAGTAGGGCTGTTGATCGATCGCCTGTACCAGGTAGCCGCCCTGGATCATCTCATAAATCTCGGCGCTGGTATCGTGGGTGGTGGCGAAGAGCTCACCAGCCATGACGCCCGCTTCCTGGATGTAGAGGTGCAGGGAGCTCGAGGGGTTGGGACCGAGCATGAAGGCGGCGTTGGCATCGTCGTTGGCGCTGAAGTAATCCGCCAGGATGCCAGCCGATGCGGTCACATCGTTATTGATGGTCAAGCCATCAAGCGGGATGCCAGCTTCTTCGAAGACACTGCGGACACCAGCGCAACGCGCTTCCAGACCACTGTGTCCAACTTCCTGAATTGGGCAGACGCCGCGGGTGATGTCGACGCCGGCGTCGGCTGCGGCGCCCAGAACGGCGCGGGCATTCGAGCGGCCGCCCAGGAATTCGTTGGCGCCGATGTAGAAGAGGGTCGGCAGCGCGTCGGGCGTGCCGGCGTTGGGATCAGCGGTGTTGAAGACGATGACCGGGATGCCAGCTTCAGCCGCGCGGTTGACGCCGTCGCGGATCACTTCCGGATTGGGAACGGTGGTGCCGATGCCATCGTTGTTGCGCGCCAGCGCATCATCCCAATAGCCAGCCATGTCATCTACGTTGTCGACCGGGTCAGACAGCCAGGCGCAATCCGCGGAGAGCAGCGCGCAGGCATCTTCCATACCCTTGATGACGACGATCCAAAAAGGATTGCCGACGCCGCCGTGGCTGACCATACTGAAGACCAACTGGTCTTGCGCGCCGACGCCGCCGATTCCGGCAATCATGACTCCCAATGCCAAGAGCAGCACCGGGATTGTGCGAAGCAACTTTCTCATTTCGAAACTCCTTCAAAGTGAACTTGTGTACGTTCGTCTCAGGCAAAAAGCCTGTTGAGACCGGTTTCAAGCGGCTCAAACCACACGATGTGATCGCACGGCCAGCCAAGTGCGAAGTATTCTAACGCATATTCGAATGTTTTTCAACTCGCTGTATGAATGCGTAATTTCAAGGCGAGCTTTAGCGGATTTCCTCGACCGCCCAGTGATCGCCCATGGTGCGGCGGCCGCCAGACAGCCCTTCGCCCTCTGTGGCTTCGCGGATGACGTCATCACGCCCCAGAGCCGCGTCTCGTAGCGTCAAGCCCAAGCCTGGACCCGTGGGAATATCCAGGTGGCCATCGGCGACTGCCGGCTGGAATCCGGCGAGGACGGGGAAGTACTCGCGGTAAAAGGCGCGGACCGACTCGACATAAAAGAGGTTGGGGATATGGGCGCCGAGGTGCATGCAGGCGGCGTGGCTTATGGGACCGGCGACATTATGCAGCACGAGCGGGACGCCGAAGGTCTCCGCCAGCGCCGCGATCTTGCGCGTTTCGGCGATGCCGCCGTTCCAGACCGGGTCGGTCATGACAATTTGGGAAACGCCCTTCTCCAGCCATTCGCGCAATTGCCAGCGGGTCATCAGCAACTCGGAGCCGACGATGGGGATGGTCGTGCGTTGCGCCAGCGCTTTGATCTCATCCGGATAAACGGCGGGCATGACGTCTTCGAGGAAGAGGATGTTGTAAGGCTCGAGGGCGCGGGCAATGCGCTCCATCGAGGCGCGATTCCAACGAAAGTGGAATTCGATGCCGATCTCGATTTGATCGCCGACGGCGTCGCGGATCTGTTTGACCGGGATCAAGCCTTTCTCAATCTCGGCTAAGGTGATGCGCTGGCCGAAGCTGCGCTCGCTGAATTGATCGAAGGGCCAGATCTTGAGCGCGTAGATTTCGTCGGCGAGCAGGCTGCGCGCCAGGGCGCCGGCGTCTTCGTGCCAGGCTTGGTAATCGCGTACCCCGCCGAAGCTGATACAGGTGTTGTAAGTCGGGATATCGTCGCGGGTCTTGCCGCCCAGCAAGTGATAGAGCGGCGCGTCGTAATGCTGGCCCATGATGTCCCAAAGGGCGAGCTCAAAGGCGGAGAGGGCGCGCGTCTCGGCGCCGGCGTATCCGTGGTACATGATATTGTCCATGACGAAGCGCCACAAGCCCTCGATGTCGAGCGGGTCTTGCCCGAGGACGAGCGGCGCGATTGTGCCGTGCAGCGCGGCTTTGGCGCCGGGGATCTTGTCCACGGTTTCGCCCAGTCCCACCAGCCCGCTGTCGGTGTGCACGCGAACGACGAGCAGGCGCGGGTAGGCTTTCCACTGGAGGGTTTCGATCCGTGTGATTTTCATAAGGCGGCTCCGGCTGTGTCAAGCTAAGTGCTGATTTTAACTACAGAGGACGCAGAGGGCACAGAGTCTTGTATCGGCGCCCTCGACCGTCTCGGTGTCCTCAACCTTTATGAACTTGGTAGATTCCGTCTTCTATCATAGCGTAATCCGTAGGGGCGAGTCTGTGAGTCGCCCTAAAGTGCGCACAATCACAAGCGCGGGCGTTTCAGCGAAACGCCCCTACAGATTCTCACTTCTGTGGCCTGCTAATCTACCGCCCGCATCGCGTTCTGCGGCGACAGCCAGAAAGGCGGCAGGTAGGCTGGCATGTTGGAAAAGGGCAGCACCTCCGGCTTGAGTTGGATGCCGAGCTGGTTGCGCATGAAGTTGCGGCGGTGCTGAATGCGGTCCCAGGCGGCCGGATATTTCTGCCAAAAGGCTTTGCGCAGCGGCCCGTCAGCCAGGGCGATGCCGTCTTCGATATTGGTCGTGTGGTAGGGCGAGTGCGTCGCCGGGATGACATCCACCTGCAGCGCCATGCCCGAGCGCAGCTGGATATCGGAGCCGGCGAATATCGGCGAATGCAGCCATTCGTCCAGGTGAATCAGATGGCCGGGATTAAGGCCGATGCCAAAAAATGGATCGCCAAGATGCGACTCGATGATGGCATGCAGTTCGCCGCCGGTCACGCCGATGCCGACCGCTTCGTACCAATCGACGATGGCGCGGAAATAGGGCGCGGCCAGTTTCTCAAGGTAATCCTGGACATCGGCGGGCAGGTCATCCGCATCCCGCGCCAGCCAGCCGCCGCGAGCGTTGAGCGCGCCCCAGATGCCGTATGCCAGAAAGACCGGGTCGCCCACCCGCAGGCGGCGCAGCGACGGGCTGGCCAAGCCGAGGGCGGCGCGCTCGCCACTGGAAAACATCAAATGGCAAGATTGGGGCAGCCCGGTCAGTTGCATCAAGGCGACCGCTTCGAACTCGCTCATGCCAGCTTCGACGCCGAAAATCAGATTGCGAACCGCTTGCGACGTATGCGCGGCGGCGAACTCAAAATAAGCCAGTTGATCAACATCGTTGATGGCGCGCAAACCGGTTGACGGGCTCATGAAGATGTCAGTGGCGTTGTAGAGCCGGTCGCGCGCGCCAAGGATCTCCGTCAGCACCTCGACGATGAAGGCCGGGATCTCCAGGGCACGCGCGGGATCGCTGGCTTCGCGCTCATCAAAGGACTTCCAGCCGGCGATGCCGAGACGCATGCCAGCCCGCAAGCCAGCGTCGCGGAGGATGTCGGCCAGCATGGGGCTATCGCCGCGCGGCTGACCCAGCAGGCTGAAACTTTGATAGAGAGCGCGCTCGATATCGACTGGCGAGACGCCGCTGTAAGCCATGCCTTCATTGCCGAGCAGAAGCGCCGGCTTGCGCCCGGGTATGAGGATCAGCAGCGCCTCTTCAAAGCGCGGATCGTATCCAGTTAGGTAAGCCAGATTGGCAAAGTGTTCGCGGTCGCCATAGACGAGCAGGGCATCGTAACCGGCCTCGGCAGCGCGCGTCCAGGCAGCATTCAGGCGCGCCTCGTAGGTCGCCAAGGGGATGGCCGGCTGGAGCGAGGGCAGTCCAAATTCGGGCAGTTTGATCTCCGCCAGTTCCACGCGGCTTGTCATCAGCGCTGTCTCAGACCTCGATGACGCGGTTTCGCAGCGTACCGATGCCGTCGATGGTGATGACGACGACATCATCAACCCCCAAGGTGAATTCGGACGGCGGCACGATTCCGGCGCCGGTGAGCAGCATGACGCCGGCGGGGTAGGTATTGCTGCGCCCCAGATAATCGATCAGCTCGGGAATCCCGCGCTTGATCTGATCGGTCGAGACCTCGCCGCTGAACACGTCGGCGCCAGCGCGGCGGATGACGAGGCGAATTGTGGTCTCAAGCCATTCATCCGAAGGCGCGAGCAGGATGCCGGGACCGATGGCGCAGGAGGCGGTGTAGACCTTTGCTTGCGGCAGATAGAGCGGGTTCTCGCCTTCAATGTCGCGGCTGCTCATGTCGTTTCCAATGGTGAAACCAAGCATCTCCAGCGCCGGATTGACGACCAGAGCCAGTTCCGGCTCGGGCACATTCCAGCTGGAGTCGGCGCGGAAGCCGGCTGCGTCCAGGTGCCCGACTGTGTTTTTGGACGATGCTTTGAAGAAGATCTCCGGGCGTTCGGCGGTGTAAACGCGGGCGTAGACATCGCCGCCATCAGCCGATTCTTCCTGGCGCGCCCTGCGGCTGTCGAGGTAGGTCACGCCGGCCGCCCAGACTTCCTGCTCATCCAGCGGCGGCAGCCAGTGGGGTACATTGGACGCGGGCGCATTGTCGAGGTCGGCAGCCGGGAAGCGGCGCGACGACGCGTCGGCGGCATCCGCGACCGCGGCAATGGCGCTATCGACGACGCCGCAGGAATCGCGGAAGAACTCAGCCAGCGAGGGGAAAGCATGATTGACGTCATGCACGATGTCGCCGCGCAGGACGCCAAGGCGCGCTCCTTCGCCCGGCTGATGGTAACGAATGAGAATTGGCGCGTTTGTCATGTCCCTCTCCGTTAGATTCAGCAGCGTTTGCAATGATTCGCGCTGCTTAGGCGAACACTGTAACCGTTACCTTACCGAATAACATGGGCTTCACGCCAGTATTAGCCGCCTCAGCCTCGCCCCGCCAGCGTGCTGTAGGGGCGAATTCTCACCCCATCCCCCCAACCCCCTTCCCCAGCAAGCTAAGGAAGGGGGAGCACTCTAGCGGAGCACTCGGTGATGCAGGTTTCTCACTGCTTTGGTACCCGAATCTCCCATGTCTGCCGTCGAGTCACCCTTCCCTAGTTCACTGGGGAAGGGCCGGGGATGGGGTAAGACGTAGGGAAAACCGGCTTTCCACAGTACCGGACAAGCCTTGTAGGGGCGACCCATTGGCTCGCCCGTCTCTGCGCGCTCTGTGTTCAATAACCCTCGGTGATCTCAAATTAACTCGGTGACCTCGGTGGGTAAGCTTACCCTCTGTGTTGGCGGTCAGTGTCAGCGCGACCGACGGTCGGTGTCTACGCGACCCCAAGTCTTGACCACATAGTACAAATGTTCTATACTGCCTCTACACGTTATCTGCGAGGAAAGGTGGGGAGACAAGTGTCAGTTGAATCACTGGTGGCGGATATTCAGCAGCGCTTCGGTTATCAGACGCTGCGGCGCGCGGCCGAGCTGGTATCCATCCGCGAGACCTTGAGCACCGGCATCGCGGCGGTTGATGAGCTGCTGGAAGGCGGCTTGTTGCGCGGCGCGGCGCATGGCATCAGCGGGCAGCCAACATCAGGCGCGACCAGCTTGCTTTATGCTGCTGTCGCCAGCGCGCAAGAGCAGGCGCTTCCGGTTGTCTACCTGGATATGGGCGGGCTGTTTGATCCGCCCAACGCCGCTCTCGCCGGGATTGAGATCGAGCGCTTGCTGCTCTTGCGCCGGACCTCGCTGCAACACGCGCTGTTTCTGATCCGCAGCCTGGCGCAGCAGCGGCTCCCCTGTCTGGTGGCGGTCGATCAGCCGGCCGCCTTGCCGCTCGCCCAGTTGAAAGCGATTCTGCGTGACGCGCCCCTGACCCTGCTGGCTTTATCGCCGGGGGCGCTGCCACAGATGCAAGTGGCGCTGGCTTGCCGGCGGCGCGCCTGGCAAATGGAACGGGGCGATGTCATTGGCTTCCGCAGCGAATTGCGCTTGACCGCGCACCCCTTTCTGCCATTTCGGCAGCGTGAGCTGGCCTTCGCCATCCCGCGGGAGGAAACATGTTCAGCGCGCTGGTGATTCAGGATTTGGCGGCGACCATCGAGCGCTCGCAGCAGCCGGGGCTGGGCGAGCGACCGCTGATTTTGCTCTGCGGCGAACACCACCTCAAAGTGCTGGCGACCGATGCCTTGGCGCGTGACGCCGGTGTCCGTACGGGCGACAGCCGCAAGCAAGCCGAGTTGCTCTGCCCCAATGCCGCTGTCTTGCCGGCGCGCGACGAAGTCTATCGCCGCCTCTTCGCCGAAGTGACGGCCGACCTGGCGCAGCATATCGATCGGGTGGAGCCCGGTTATCAGCCCGGGCGGGCTTGGTGGATTGTGGTCAGCGATCATCCGCGCGAGCTTGAGATCCTGCGCTGGCGAATTGAATGCCTGCTGGGTGGCAAGGTCACGATAGGCACGGGCAGCGGCAAATTCGTGGCGCAAGTCGCTGGAGCGGGCGGCGCCGATCATTGCCAGGTGGCGCCGGGCGAAGAAGCGGCTTTTCTGGCGCCATTTCCGGCGGCGCTGCTGCCCTTGAACGCTGATATGCAACGCCGGCTACCGATGATGGGCATCCGCCGCATCGGTGATTTCACGGCGCTTTCGCGGGCAGCCGTCTTCGAGCAATGGGAGCGGCATGGCTGCTTTTGTCATGATCTGGCGCTGGGTATCGACACGCGCCCGCTGCAAGCCCATCAACCGCCGCCAGTCTTGACGGGCTCGCTGTCTTTTGACGAGCCCATCGCCGATCGCGAGAGCCTGCTGGCCGCTTGCCTGCGCCTGGCCTCCCCGCTGCTGGATCAATTGGGGGGGCGGGAAGCCGGGCGGCTGGTTCTGCTGCTGGAGGATGAAAACCGGCAACGGCATGAACTGCATCTGCGGCCGAGCGCGCCGCTGCGGGGGCTCGCGCAGTTTGAGAAACAGTTGCCCCCTCTGCTGGAAAAGCTGCTGGTCCGCACGGGCATCATTGAACTGCGCTTGCAGCTCAGCGAATTGGCGGCGCTGCAGCCACAGCAGCTATCGCTCTTTGATGCCCCGCGCGAAGGGCGTCCGCTGCGGGCTGCGGTCGATGCCTGGCGGCGGCGCTTTCATGAGACGGTCTACCAATTGAGCTTGACCGATGTGCCGCGCCATTTTCCGCCGGCGCTGCAATTTGAAAGCGAGGCGCTGGGCGTATGAGCCGCTTGTCGGATGAGACTGCCGCGCTGGAAGTGCGGACGCGCGACGAACTGCCGAGCGCCATCCGTTGGAAAGACGCCTGGCATCCCATTCAGCATATCGCGCTCTCCTGGCAATTGGACGTGATTTGGTGGGGCGCGCGCGTCTACCGCGATTATTACAAGCTGCTGGCGGGGGGCATGGCGCTGGTGATTTACCACGATCTGCTGACCGACAACTGGGGGATTCAGCGGGTTTATGACTGAAAATATAACTACAGAGGGCGCAGAGCACGCAGAGATTTTTGACCACAAAGGACACAAAGCGCTTTGCGGCGACATGCGTCACCACGCGAAATCTGTAGGGGCGTTTCGCCGAAACGCCCGCCGCCCACGCAAATTACATTGCGTTCTGTTGTGGGCAAGGAACGGGATGAATACAGTGCTCGCGAGGTCAAGCTCCCCTTCCCTAGCTCGCTGGAAGTCCGCCCCCCGTTGAGCGGGGGGGACCGAGGGGGGAACAGGGGCCGGGGGATGGGGTGCGCCGCTCGCAACGTAAACGGGGACGACCCTGTGAGTCGTCCGAAATGTCTCAATCTTGTGTGGGCAAGGCCGCTTCCGCCTGCCATTGTGTATCACAAAAACCGTTTTATGAGACAAAAAATATTTCGCTCTATCAATAAGATTATCAATAAAATTTCAATTCCATGGCAAGTTTTCTCTGTGCCCTCTGTGCCTCTGTGGTGAACAAAAATGACCACCCCCGCCTACATCGAACTCCACGCCCACTCCGCCTACAGCCTGCTGCGCGGGACCTCGCCGCCCGAAACTCTCGTCGCGGGCGCCGCCAACCTGGGCATGCGCGGGCTGGCGCTGACCGACCACAACAATGTCTACGGCGCAGTCAGCTTCCAGAAGGCGGCTCAAGCCTTCGACCTCCAGCCCATCCTTGGCGCTGAACTGACTATCGAATCCGAGTTGGCAGCCCTTGACGATGAGGCTGGCGGGCGACTTGGTAAGTCGCCCCTACAGTCTGCGCTAAAGGCTGGGGTTGGGGGTCGCGGGAGGGCGAGACAAGTCTCGCCCCTACAGACGGGGAGGGGGCCGGGGGGAGGGGTTGGCACAGAAGTGGGGAGGGATGGTAAGAAAGCCCCCCTCCCTAGCTCGCTGGGGAGGGGTAAGAAAACCGCCGGGGGGAGGGGTAATCACGCCCTGACCCTCCTTGTCGCCGATGAAACCGGCTGGGAGAACCTCTGCTGGTTGATCACCCAGGCGCAGCATCAAGCGCCGAAGGGCGAAGGCCTGCTGCGTTTCGAGCAGTTGGAGGGGCGGACTGACGGGCTGATCGCCTTGTCCGGCGGGCGCGAAGGCGAAATAGCAGGCGCGCTGGAAACGGAGGGGATGCGCGCCGCCTGCGAGGCCGCGCAGCGATATGCGGCGCTCTTTGACCCGGGCTGCTTTTGGATCGAGCTGCATCATCACCGCCGTCCCTATGATGATCAGCGGATCGCTGCCTTGGTCGAGCTGGCGGAATCGCTGAAGCTGGGTTATGTCGCGGCGAACCACGTCCACTATCCCACGCCGGCGGAGAAACCTTTGGGCGATGTGGTAGCCGCCATCCGCCACAACCGCAGCTTGAACGAGGCGCGCGGGCAACTCTTCCCCAACGGGCAGCACTACTTGAAGCCGGCCGCGGAGATGGCGGCGCTCTTTCATCGTTATCCGCGAGCCTTGAGCAACACGCTGCGCATCGCGGAAGCCTGCCATTATCAGCTGCCCTCCCAATTGCAGGCGCTGCCGCAGTATCCGCTGCCGGAGGGCATGGACGCGCAGACCTTTCTGACGGCGCTCTGCCGCGGCTCGGATCGTTATCGCCCGCAGATGGAAGAGCGCCTGCGGCATGAATTGGACATCATCGAAACGACCGGGCTGGCCAATTATTTTCTGGTGGTATGGGATATTGTGCATTTCGCCTGGGAGCGCGGCATTCGCTGCCAGGGGCGCGGCTCGGCGGCTAATTCAGTAGTCGCCTACCTGCTGAAGATCGCGCCGATCGACCCGATCGAGCACCGGCTTGTCTTCGAGCGCTTCTTGTCGGAAGAGCGGCAGATGATGCCCGATATTGATATGGACTTCGACGCCGAGACGCGCGAGGAGGTCATTCAGTACCTCTATCAGAAATACGGACGGACGCACGCGGCGATGGCGTGCACCTTCGTCACCTACCGCCACCGCAGCGTCATCCGCGATGTGGCGAAAGCCTGGGGCTTTGCGCCGGCCATGCACCCAATCTTGCGCGATCATTGGGAAGAGCGCGGCGAAAATACGCCGGCGCATCTGGGACTCTTCTTTGATATCTGTGAGCAGCTGCTGGGCAATGTGCGGCATATCGGCATCCACAACGGCGGCGAGATCATCTCCGATGTGCCGCTCTCGCGCCGCTTGCCCACCGAGCCGGCGGCAATGCCCGACCGCACCGTGGTGCAATGGGACAAGGAAGCGCTGGAAGACGCCGGCATCATCAAGATTGATGTGCTGGGCTTGCGCATGCTGGCGGCGATCAGCGAAATGGTCGAGCGGGTGGGCATTGATGCCGAAAGCATCCCCTTCGATGACCCGCGCGTCTATCAGATGATCACCGAAGCCAAGACCTTCGGCGTCTTCCAATGCGAGAGCCGCGCCCAGATGAATAC
>JAPOWK010000098.1 GCA_026707665.1 Chloroflexota bacterium | reverse complement strand
ATAATGCTTCCCTTTGCTCATTGGAAACAGTACCATTATAATCCAAGACTATACAACTAGGGAAGGGTGACTCGACGGCAGAATTGGGATATTCGGGCGCCGTGACAGTCAGACTTCCGTACTTCGGGGCGCACGGCGAGAGTGCTCCCCCTTCCTTAGCTTGCTCGGGAAGGGGGTTGGGGGGATGGGGTAGAAAATGCGCGGCCGCACAACTCAGTACCGGACAAGCCTTGTAGGGGCGACTCTGTGAGTCGCCCGAAAAAGCCCAAGAAAATACAGAATTTGCGGCGACAATTTGCTCCCTGGAAAACTGTCCTGCCGTCAGCGAAGCATCAGGGAGGGGGCTTCCCTTCGCGCGAGTGGGCGCATCGCTAAAGTAAGAGCTGCATATGCAACCGCGAGCGGGCGACCCGATAAGTTACCCCTACTGTTTGTCGCTTTGGTTGAGGGTGAGAAATACGACGGCGCTATTTCACGGCGCCCATGGTTAAGCCGTCGACCACGTTCTTGCGGATGAACATCGCCAGGAAGAAGATCGGCACCATTACGATCATACCGGCGGCCGCCATCTGTTCCCACATAACGCCGCGCATGGCGCTGGTTGTCATCAATGCGACTTGCATGGTGCGCATCTCACGCCCGATGATCAGCGCGAAGAGGAATTCGTTCCAGGACATGATGAAAGCGAAAACCGATGCCACCAGGATGCCGGGTCGAATGAGCGGCAGCGAAACGAAAAAGAGGACCTGGAAGTCATTGGCGCCGTCGACATAGGCGGCTTCTTCGATTTCCCCGGGCAAGGCATCGACGAAGCCCTTGATCATCCAGATGGCGTAGGGCAGCACGATAGACATGTTAACGATGATCAAGCCCCAGCGAGTTCCCAGTAGCGGTTCGCCAAAGATCTGTACCGAACGAAACAGCGTGAAGAAGGGAATTGCAACCACGATCGCCGGGATGAACTGCGTGGTCAAAATCCAGATCAGCATGGCGCGATTGCCAAAGAAGTTGTAGCGGCTGAAGGCGTAGGCGGCGATGGTCGCCAGCGGAATGGCGATCAACACCGTCGCGCAAGAAACCAGTACACTGTTTACCACGCTCGGCACCATGTTGCGCCCGACTTCGCCCCGTTCTCGTTCTGTCCCTTCGTTTACGAGGACGGTGCCATCAGAAAAGATGATTTCGTAGTTCTTTAGCGTCGGGGGAAAAATTATGTCTGTAGTATAAGTTTTCTCCGCGGGCTTGAAGGAGGTCATCGCCAGCCAAAAGATCGGCAGCATGATAAAAGCGATGATCAGCAGCAGCGCAAGCGTTTCCAGCAGCCGGCCCATATCCCGGCGAATGCTATCTATAGATGAACTCTTGCTGCCTTCTGCGGCGCCAATTGCCGCCATTGTTCGCCTTCTCCCGCGCTTAATCGCGGTTCAACACTTTGGACACATACAAAACTGCGAATACTGTCAGGATCACAACCAGGATATACGAGAGCGCAGAGGCATAGCCGATATCAAGGTTGCGCACGAACCCAACTTGATGAATGTAGTAATTGATGGTTTGTGTTGCCCGCACGGGACCGCCGCCGGTCATCGTCACCACTTGATCAAACATCTTCAATGAAAAGATGGTCTTCAACATCGTGACGATCAAAATGACCGGGCGCAGCAGAGGCAGCGTGACTCTCCAGAAGATCTGCAGGTTGTTGGCGCCGTCGATGCGAGCCGCCTCGAAGATTTGCTCGTCGATGGAACCGAGGGCGCCGACGAACATCAGGGCGATCAGGGGCGCCCAGCCCCAGGTCTCGCTCATCGCCAGCATGAACAGCGCCCAGAACTTGTCGGCCAGCCAAACTATCGATTCGCTCAATGGCGCTATATCGACGAATGGCAAGATGTTGACAAGCTCTATCACGACATTGACGGGTCTTACGATCGCGACATCAATCAGCAGATCGTAAATCCCGTATTCCTCGTTGAGCATGTAGCGCCAACTGTAGCCCTTTAATGCGGGGCTGACCGCGAAAGGGAAAATCAAGAGGATTTTAGTCAAGGAATGCAGTCGCCCATTCTTCTGCACGACGACCGCGATCAGCAGCCCGATGATCACCGACAAAGCAACGGAAATGACTGTGAACCAGAATGTCACATTCAAGCTGTTGATGAAGCGGGAATCGCTGAAGGCGCGGGCATAATTGTTCAGCGAGACAAGGCTCCAATCGATGGATACCAAGGGGTCGCCCAACTCGGTGGCGAATTGTACGGCAAATTGGGGCGGCTTGCGCAAATCATATTTTTGAAAGCTGTAGTAGAGCGCAGCGAGCAAGGGATATATGGTGGTCGCAAACACGACCACGAGGGCGGGTCCAACCAATACCCAAGGGACCCATCGTTTCTTGCGCATTACCTACGCTCCCCCCATCCCCCGCCTATCGGTTTAAGTTGGTAGGGGCGATTCGCTGGATGGCCCGCCATGCGCCCGAATTCGAAAATTTGGGCGGCGGGCGACCCACTGGGTTGCGTAGACACAAACCATCGGTCGCCCCTACAGTTCGTTAGGGAGAGGGCGGCTTAGCCGTCGTAGTAGCCGGCGGATTCCATGACAAAGCGCACATCTTCCGCGGCCAGATCCAGAATAGCTTGAATATCGGCGTTGGCGTCAATGGCAATTTCGTTGATGGTTTCCGCAAGGATCGGAACGATCTCGGTATATTGCGGGATCAACGGGATGGTGCGCGCGTTTGCCAGCACCTCCGAGGCGATGCCCTGCAAGCCGCCGTGGGCCGCGTTGACTTCTTCATCCGCCAGAATGGAGAGCCTGACCGCCACGTTGGTATTCAAGCCCGATGTTTCATCGAGCACGATTCGACGCTCGGTGAGCGGATGGGTCAGCCATTTCATATATTCAAGCGATGCTTCGAGATCGTCTGATTGCGCCAAGATGCCGACCGGCCACAAGTAGCCGTAGGATGCGATGTCCCCACCAGCCCAACCAGGCGCGGGCGCGAAGGCGGCATTTTCCGAGACTTCCGGCAACTCGGCATCAAGCATGCGGCTGGCCATCCACCACCAGCCGATGAACATGGCGGCGCGCCCCTGAATCAGCTCTTGATTGGCTTCCTGCTCGTTCCAGGCGACCGACGCGGCGGGCGAGTAGCCATCGCGCACATAACTTGCGTACTGTTCCGTAGCGGCCACTCCGATTTCGTTGTTGAAGATCGGTTCCCAATTCTCATCGAAGATGTCGGTGCCGGCGCCCCAGAGGTGGCTGTACCAGTTGAAAAGATTCTGATCGACATTCAGGCCGTAGTACATGGAGACGGGCGCGATATCCATACCGCTGTCCACGATGGCTTGAGAGACCTCAGAGAGTTCCTGCCAGGTCGTCGGCACATCGGCGCCGACTGCTTCCAGGACATCGGCGCGATAATGGAGCAACAATGGATGACCGCGGAAGGGCAAGCCGTAGATAGTATCGCTGTTGCCGGTCGATGCGCTTTGATAGGCGGGACCATAATCGTCCCAATCGATGCCGGCGTCCGCGACGAAATCATTCAGTGGATGCAGGTAGTCATAGATATTGGTGCCCCAGGCGTCAACATAGGCGACAATGTCGTATTCGGTGTTGGGGTTGGAGGCTTCCAGGTAAAGTTGTTCCTGGAACGAACCGAAGGGAACATCGCCAAAGCTGACGCTGATTCCGGTCATCGCGGTGAATTCCTCGGCGCCCTTGAACGCGGCCGAGGCAAACTGTGGCGCCGCGGCGCAGCAGATCAGGAAGTCAAGATGGGTGCCGTCATAGGGTTTGCTGGCGTCCAAGCCGAAGGTGGCTGGATCCATGTGGTCTTGGGCGCTGACAGTGGCGAAGGGCAACGCGAGAAAAAGAACGAGCGTCAAGAGACATAGAAACTTGCGAGTGAATACCATGGAGAGACCTCTCTTTGCTAGAAGATCGAATCGAGATGATGAGTGCGATGCCTGGCTTCGGTGAGGTTTGGCGCGAGTTTAACACATTCCACACGTTATTGAAAACGACGCGGTCGTTAGGTGGTGGGAAGTTCCTGTGGTTTGCTCTTTATGCCAGTCGCCTCTGCAAGGTTTGCCCGCAGCTAGAGATGCCTGCAACCAATACGGTTTTGCCCCTTCCCCGGCCCTTCCCCAGTCAACTGGGGAAGGGTGACTCTACGGCGAAATTGGGAGACTCGCGTGCACAGTCAGTGAGAAAATCGAACTTCTCTGATTGCAGTGAACGTGCTCCCCCTTTCTTAGCTCGCTGGGGAAGGGGGCTGGGGGGATGGGGTAGAAAACGCAGTGCGGCCCTACTCAGTAGCCGACAAGCCTTACCGACGTAGCCGCATAGGGGCTGGTCTCAAGCGATTGGATTCCACCTGTAGACGTCGTTTTCCCCACTGACCTTGCCCAAGCCGGGGAATGGCATGTGGTAGAAGAGGGTCAGGATCTCTTCGTCGGCGCATTGCTGCAGGACGCGGCGGCGCGTTTCGACTGCGAGTTCGGCATCGGAGTCGAATGAGAAATGCCAGTCGGTGTTGGCGAATTGGAAAGGCTGGTGAAGGAGGTCGACGACATGGAGCAGGCGCTCGCCGCCCGACTCGATCAGCAAGCCCGAATGCCCGAGGGTGTGGCCTTTGAGATCGACCACGCTGAGGCCGGGCGCGATTTCGTCGCCGGGGCTGGCAAAGCTGAATCGATCTTGCAGCGAGGTAAAGAGATCCAATGTCTTCTGATCTTGTGGCGCGTCGGAGGCGGACCAGCGCGCGGTCCATTCATCCCACTCTGCTTGTGTCGTCATGTAGCTTGCGTTGGGAAAGGCGAGTTGGCCGGCGTCATCGGCCAAGCCCGCGATGTGGTCGCCGTGGAAGTGCGTCAGATAGACGATGTCAATCTCGGCCGGTGCAAGATTCAGCGATTTGAGCGCGGCTTCCGTTCCGCCGGCGGAGGGGCGCCCCGCGGCTCCGAAGCCGACATCGGCGATGATGTGTTTTCCGCCGCTGTTGATGTAGGGCAGATTGAGGCTGCCGGAGGGCTTTTGCCCGGCGAGGGCGGCGTCAATTTGCCCAGGCGTAACGCCGGGATAGCGCGCGGCTAAATTGTCCGCGATAAGATCGGATTCGCCTTCGTGCAGCACAGCGCATTTGATGTCGCCGATTTTCAGCGGATGTGCGGACATTGCGTATTCCTTTCGTCAGGTGATTTCTCAAGTGCCGACCAATGCCAGCGCTGTCAACAAGAAAATGAGACCAGCGCCCATGCGCGCTATGATGACGGCGGAAGTTGACCCGGTGTAGATTCTTAGCATACTGAAGAAAAGACCGATGCTGACCGGGAAGATTATGCCATGCCAGAAGACATTATAGAATGAATAAGGTGGGATGAACACGAGACCGTACAGGACAGTATAGGCGGCTGCAGTTGCCACCACACCGCGCCAGGGACCGAAGGACCAGCGCATTCGCGGCAGAAGCACCGCCTGGAACACAAGCGCCTCCGCCAGCGGCTGCAAGACGACGACCAAGAGCAAGGCCTGGAGCAAGCCCTGGACGCCACGCGCTTGAAAGTACCAGATTTGTGGCACAGGCCAGAATGCGCCGCTCGACAGGCTGACGGTGAGATCGACCGCCAGCCCGAAGGCAATCCCGACCAGCAGCGCCAGCGGCAAAGGCAGCTCCCCCCGCGCGAGACGCAAGGCGCGCCAGCTTTCTATGCTGCTGCGGCGGCTCACGAGCGCAAAGACGACCGTCAGCGCCATGCCGATCGCCCAGCTCAGCGTGAATTCAGATGGCAGATTCACATCGCCGCGCGTGATTATCGCGACCAGAGCCGGTCCGATTACGGTCAAGCAAATGAACATGGCGAAAACGGTTAGTCCCGCGCTTAGCAGGCTCCAGGGCGGCTCGGTCTCTTCCGGCAGGGAGAGCTTCGCCATCAGCTTCATGTCACGCCGGTCGGTTTGCGATTCATCCATGCGGGTCATCCGTCAGTTGTGCATGACGCGTTCGTAAACGGCAAGAGTCTCTTCAGCAGTCTTGCGCCAGGAATAGTTGCTCGCCAGCGCCAAGCCCTGGTTGATCATGGTATCGCGCAGGGGCTGTTGAATAAGCAAGGCGAGAATGGCGCCGGCCATTTCACGGGCATTATTGACGATAAAGGCGGCGTCTTCCAGTACTTCTTCAAAGACGATGGCGTCCGACGTCACCACCGGGGTGCCCGATGCCATCGCTTCCAGAGCCATCAAGCCGAATCCTTCGTAGAGGCTGGGGAAAACGAAGACATCGGCCAGGCGATAGAGCGCCGGCTTGTCTGCTTCGTCGACGAAGCCAATCCAACGCAGGTAGTCTTCGATATTGAGGCGGCGGCAGTATTCGCGCAGGTTGGGAAACAGGCGGTCGTCGTAAGTCGGCTCGCGCCCGGCGATGACGAGAGGAAAGGTATCGCCGTCAGCCTCGCCGACATAGGTGTAAGCCAGCAGGAGATTGTTGACTTGCTTGCGCCAATCGAAGCCGCCGAGATAAAGCACGAAGCGCTCGGGCAGGTCATATTCTTCCCGCACCGCTTCATCGTCTTCGGCGCCGATCTGTGGATGATATTGCTCCCCTGGCGCCAGGTAGGTGACTGCGATTTTCTCCTCAGGGATTTGCAGTTGTTCTTCGATATCGACCTTGGCTGTTTCGCTGATGGTGATGATGTGATTGCTGCCGCGCGCCGCCGAGCTGACGAGGGCGGTGTACAGGCTGGTGAAAGGACCGCGGCTGTAAATGGGATAAAGCAGGGGAATGACATCAAGAATGGTGGTGACCAGCTTGACCGGACAAGCCATCGGCGTTCCCCAGTAGGGCACGTGAGCGATATCGGCGTTGATCTGGCGCGCGAGGCGCGGAAAGGTTCGCTGTTCAAAGTGGACCTTGCTCACCCGCCTCATGGATTCGGGGACAAGGCGCGATCTTCCCGCACAGACGACATTGATCGCCGGCGAGAGATCGCTCGGGGACGGAATGTGAGGCGGCAGGATTAGCGACAATTCGAGCTCGGGCGCGACTTTGGGCAGGTTTGCCAACAGGTGGCGCAGGTATTGTCCGCTGCCGGTCGATTCCTGGTCGTAGAACCAGCCGTTCATGGCGATGTGCACCGTACGGTGTCCTTTCCCAATGCGCCTGGGCAGGCGACCTACTGGCTCGCCTTAACCGATTGGGATTTGGCGGTGGGCGAGACAAGTCTCGCCCCTACAAATGCTGGTCTTGGCCGGCGGGCGGCAAGCTCGCCCCTGTTTACGTTGCGGGCAGCCAACCCCATCCCCCGGCCCCTGGTTCCCCCCATAAATCCCCCCCGTTTGGCGGGGGGCGTCCAGCGAGCTAGGGAAGCGGAGCTAAATCTTGCGAGCACAGTATACATCCCGTGCCTTTTCCACAGTAGGAGGCAAGGTATTTTACGTGGGCGGCGGCTGTGCCGGGCGTGTGTCTACAAATGCTGGTCTTGACCGGTGGGCGGCTAGCTCGCCCCTGCAGTTTTCGTGTTTTTGCGGGCGACCAGGCAGCGCTATCAGTCTTGGTACATCTCCGTCTGGTAGTAGGCGATGATCTGGTCGATCGTTTCATTAAGCGGTGTTGACGGCGCCCAGCCGATTGCAGATTGAATCTTGTCGATGCTGGGAACGCGGCGACGGAAGTCCTCAAAGCCGGCCTGCTGATAGGCTTGTTCATACGGAACCAGCTCGATATCGGAAGCGCTGTCGGCGCGGTCGCGGATGAGCTCCGCCAGCTGCATGATGCTGATCTCCGCGTCGCTGCCGATATTGTAGAGTTCGCCAATTGTCGCGTCGCATTCGGCCAGGTCATGGATCGCGCGGACGACATCGTGAACATTGGCGAAGCAGCGCTGCTGCTCTCCGTCGCCGTAAACCTGGATGGCTTCGTTGGCCAGCGCCCAGCGCACGAAGCGGGGTACGACCATGCCATATTGGCCAACCTGGCGCGGGCCGACAGTGTTGAAGAGCCGAAAGAGGGTAACGGGCAAACCGACTTCTTCGTGATAGGCGAAGGCCAGAAACTCGTCGATGGCTTTGGAGGCGGCATAGCTCCAGCGGCTGCGCCGGGTGGGACCGGACAAGGTGTCATCGTCTTCGCGAAAGGGAAACTTGACGCCTTTACCGTAAACTTCAGAGGTTGAGGCGATGAGGATGCGGCGGCGATAGCGGCTGGCTGTTTTGAGGATCATTTCGGTTCCGCCGATATTCACTTCGATGGTATTGATCGGTCGGTCGATGATATTGCGCACGCCGACGGCGGCCGCCAGATGGAAGATGATGTCGCATTCGCTGACGAGGCGGTCAATGACGTGGATATTGCGGATGTCTTCGACGGCGTAGCTGAAATTGGGATCGGGCATCATGCACTGGATGTTGCGCAGCTGCCCGGTCGAGAGATTGTCGATGACGGTGACCTGGTAGCCGCTGGCTAGCAGCCGCTCGGCTAGATGGCTGCCGACGAAGCCGGCGCCGCCGGTGATCAAGGCACGGATCATTCAACCTCCTGGGTCGCATTGGGCTTATTGATGTTACGAGGATTCTACACGCGAACGGCATTCGTTACTTGGATGTGGGGCGCCAGTGTCATTTGCGGCGGGCGAGGTAGAGCAAGGCGACGGTCTCGCGGACGACCGATCCCGCGAATTGGTCTGTAATCAGCTTTTCAATATCGGCGAGGAGCCGCTGTCGTTTGGACGCTTCCAGTTTCTGGTGGTCGGAGAAGGTGGCGAGCAAGTCGACGTATGCGCTTGCGCTGTATGACGTTGCTACGTAGTGCTTGCGGATCTCGAGCTCGGAAAAGCAGCCGCTGGCCGGAATGAGGTCTTCGTACTCGGTGGTTACGTGATCGGGGTGGGGCGGAGGCATGTAGTCGCTGGTGAGCTCGGGCGCAACTGCTTTGTAGACATATTGGATGGCGTCGGTGAAATCGCGGCTAGCTTGGGTCTGGACCGGTCGATGCCAGAAGAGCGCGAGCGCCGCGCGGGATTTGAGCAGATCATGAGTTTTGCGGAAGCGAATATCAGGATCGACCCAGTGGAAGGCGGTGGCGGAGAGCAGCAGATCGTAACTGGCGGGCAAACAGGCAAAGCGCTCGAAGTCGGTATGGTAAACCGTCACGGCGGGAAAGCCGGCGAGATTTGCGCGGGCAATGGCGGCCATTTGCGCGCCCGGCTCCAGGCAGTCAATCGCAAAGCCACGTTGCGCGAGGGGGAGCGTGGCTTGCCCGGTGCCGCAGCCGATTTCGAGGATGCGCGCGTCGGCAGCCAGGTTCGCATAGGCGATGATGTCGTCGAAGAGGGCGGCGGGATAACCGGGGCGGGCGCGATCGTAGAGCTGCGCCACTTGATCGTGGATGAGGGATGGCTGACAGGATTCATACATGGCGGCTCTCAGAAGCGATTCTGCATCGAGCCAACGTAGCCGGTCAACTCGGCGTAACCGTAACCAGACTTGTCGCCGCTGATTTCGACGGCGCCTTCCCAGTAGACGATATCGGCGCTGTGCAACTCCTGGTCGGCTTGCAGGGGCGCCACCCGAATATGGAATCCCTGGTCGCCCATGACAGAAATCTCCCAACCGGCGGGATACTCGGCGTCGTTATGCGGGCTGCGCCAGGTATCGGTGACGGCGATGGAGAAATCGGCCGCGTCCAGATAGCGGGTTTCGCCGTCGGCGTCAACATATAAACCGCCGAAGCTGGGTTCGACTCCCCCATCGACCTGGCGGATCTGCCCGACCATGAGCTCGGTGTTGTCGTCAAAGATCAGACCGAACCAATCCCATCCTTGCGCGCCGTCGCCCAGGGCGGAGGTGCTGAATTCGTGATCCATCCAGGAGAATCCGCTGACGATGTAGGTTTCGTCGCCGATGGTAAAGGCGCCGTCGGTGTGCAGCCGCGTCAAGCTGTAGTAGTAGCTGGCGTTGCCGATCTCGGCGCTTTTGGGGCTGAGCCCTTCCACCCCGTGCAGCGCGGGCTGTTTCATTTGGTAGAGGTGCAGATCGATAGCGACATCATCGCTGGCGGCAGTGATATGGATCTTGTTCGCATTGTCGTCTAGCGCGCTGACCTGCCAGTCTTCGAGCCAGACGCGATAAAAGGGATCGACTTCGGCGCCCGCCAGTCCAGCGCCGCCACGCGCGTACCGCACATCGTGGTAGAAGTCGCCGCTTTCGATGTCGCTGACGGTGAAGTGCGCCAGGTAGATATCACTGGCGCGAAACTCGGAGCTTGACGGCTGGGCGAGCGGCGTTATCGCGCGGCGGAAAATGGTGAATTGAAAGCCGAAGCGCCGGCCTTCGGCGGTCGCGCTGTTTCCAGTGTAGTACCACCATTCCGTTTGGAAGTTGGGATGGGCGCCATGGTCGCGCGGGAAGCGCCAATCCCAGGGTTCAATGGCGCGGGCGAATCCGCTGATGTCTTGGGGCGGCGCTTCGACGCGCGTATGGGCGCTGAGCACCCCGCCGTTCGCGGGTTCGTACAAGCTGATGCCGAAGAGAAGCGTCAGCCCGATCAATAGCAGCAGAGTGAGGATGCGCCAGTTCATGCTTTTGTCTCTCGTCTGATTTGAGATTGGCCGATCACGCGACGCCGGCGACTTCAAGCACGGCATGCAGCAGGGCGTTGCCGACCGCTTCGAGGTCTTCCGGCTCGGCGCTCTCGGATTCATGGTGGCTGATGCCGTCTTTGCAGGGCGCGAAGAGCATCGCGGTGGGGCAGCGATCAGCGATGTAGCAGGCATCGTGGCCGGCGCCCGATGTGATGAGGGTGTGGGATATGTCGAGCTCTTCGCAGGCGCGTTTGACGGCGGTGACGCAGTCCTCATCAAAAGCGACCGGCGCGGTGTACGAGATTTGCTCCAGCGACAGCTCCAGCCCGATATCTGCGGCGACTTCTTCGCAGACGGCGCGCAGAGAACTGTCCATGGCGGCGAGGGTATCGGCCGAGGGATGGCGCATATCGACGGTGAATTTGACCAGACCGGGGATGACATTGCGCGAGCCCGGTCCCACTTCGATCTGGCTGCCGACGGTGCCGCGAGCGAGCGGGGCCTGTTCATGCGCGATGTCATCAACCGCTTGAACGACGCTTGCCATGCCCAGCAGCGCGTTGCGCCTCCCTTTCATTGGCGTCGAACCAGTATGCGAAGCGAAACCTTCCAACGTGATGTCGTACCAGCGAAAGCCCTGAGCCGCATTGACGACGCCGACGGCGATGCCTGCGGAATCGAGTATGGGTCCTTGCTCGATATGGCATTCGAAGAAGGCGGCGAAATCGTGGTCATGCACAGGCTGATCGCCATGATAGCCGATGCGCTTGAGCTCGCTGAGCAGTGCCGCGCCGGTATCGACCGCTCGGCGTGATTGCGCCCAGCCCAGCTCGAAGACGCCAGCGTAGACGCCGGAAGCCAGCATCGCCGGGGCGAATCGGGCGCCTTCCTCGTTGGTCCAATTCACCACTTCCAGCGGCGCGATCGTTTGGACGCCGTGGTCGTTCAAGGTACGTATGACTTCGAGGCCAGCGAGCACGCCGAATACGCCGTCGAAGCGCCCACCAAAGGGTTGGGTATCGAGGTGGCTGCCCATGCCGACTGGCGCTCTGTCGCTATCCCCGCCGGCGCGCCGCGCGAACATATCGCCCATTTCGTCGATGGTCAAGCTCAAGCCCGCTTCGGCGCACCACGATGCGAACAGGTCGCGAGCGACTTTGTCTTCGTCGCTGAGAGTGAGGCGGTGGCTGCCGCCATTTGCGGTCGCGCCGATTTTCGCCATCTCCATGATGCCGGCCCATAGGCGCTCGCCATTGATGCGGATGTGGTTTGTCATTGTTATTCTCCGGCGGGGGACCCAATGGTGGGCCCTACAGTTTTCGCATTGGCGGGCGAGACAAGTCTCGCCCCTACAGTTTCCGTGATTGCGCGCAAGTTGATAGGTCGCCCTTACGGATTCGCTTATAAGACGGGATCGTTGCAGCGGGTCGCCCGTTTTTTCAAGTCCGCTTTGAGGCGTTCAACCAGGCCGGCATGAGCTGGATTCGCGATAAGGTTATCCGTTTCTTGTGGATCGGCGTCCAGGTCGAAGAGCTGCCAGGTCATCACGCCGGCGACGACAGTTTGAATCAGCTTGTGGCGTTCGTCCTTGATGCTGCGCTGATAAGGCGCTCCCGCAGGATGACCGAATACACCTTGATAGGCGGAGTAAATCTGCCGACGGTGCTTGTAGGTCACTTCGTTGAGCAGGGCGGTCAAGCTATGGCCTGCTGTGCTATCAGGCACGGGAACGCCCGCCAGTTCAAGCAGGGTGGGGTAAAGATCAAGCAGATAGAGCAGCGCCTTGCTGCGCAAGCCTGCGGGAACGCCGGGTCCGCGCATGATTAGCGGAATGCGCATGCTGTGGTCGTAGAGGTTCTGCTTGCCCATGAGACCGTGCTGGCCCACGCCCAAGCCATGATCCGAGGTATAGACGACGATAGTGTTCTCGCTCAGACCGCGCGCGTCCAGCGTTGCGAGGATGCGGCCGATATCGTAATCCATGTGCGAGATCATCCCATAGTAGTCGGCGATGTGGCGCTTGATTTCGTCTTCGCCGCGCGGGTAGCCGGCCAGGACTTCGTCGCGGATGTCGCGCACGCCGATATCAAAAGGGTGTTCCGGTTTGAAGTTAGGCGGCAAATCGATTTCGGCGGGATCGTACATTGTATCGAAAGGCGGCGGCGGCGTTCGCGGATCATGGGGCGAGGTGAAGGCGATATAGGCGAAGAAGGGCTCGTCGTCATCCGGACCCTGTTCACTTAAGAAATCAATCATTTCGTCGGTGAAGACCGTTGTGGAATAACCGTCGGCAATATAGGTCTCTTCGGGCGGGTATTCGCCGGCGGGGTCGAAATCGTTGACGGGCATTGCGAACTGGTCCGACATGCCACCGAAGAAGACTTTGCCGCTCTCGCCGAAGCAGCGGGCATAGCTGCCCCGCCGGTTGTGCCATTTGCCGGCGCCGTACGTCCGGTAACCGTTCTGTTGCAGGAGTTCCGGCAGCAGCGGGACATCATCGGGCAGGGGATCGGGCGTATCGAAGAGGCCGCAGCCGGACATCAACATGCCGCGGCTGGGCATGCAGACGGCGCCCGAGGTCGAGCCCATGATATGCGCCTGGGTGAAGCAGGTTCCATCGGCGATCAACTGGTCGAAGGTCGGTGTGCTGACCGTTTCTACACCCAGCGCGCCGAGGGCGGAATGACGGTGATCATCGGCGATCATGAAGAGGAAATTGGGTCTGGTCATGGCGGCTCCCGGCGCAGGTCGTCTCTGATCTGATAATACAGTTTGTGAGCATGGCGGGTCAAGATTGCTAGCGGGTCCACGCTCTATTGATCTTGCAGCGCGGCAACCAGAAATTTTCATGAGCCGGGTATAGGCGAAGCACTGATCGCCCGCTGCCGGCCTCCAATATCGAGCCCAAATTAGCCGGCTAATTGCTTGACAGCATCTGCATAATGTGGTACCAACTGTTTGCGCTTAGTAACAGAAAGCGGTAATGATACATGATAGTCGAATGATCGCAAATTAGACATTTTCTCTCACTATGCCCCATAAGTTTGTTCTAGAGACGCGAAGGCTAGGCACTACACCATGAAATACCACTTCCCTGCGTCTTCAGTAATTCACAAAAGTACCATTAGCGCAGCTCTGTCAAACATCGTCGAGGCATTTATGCGGAAGTGGGAACGAACGATAGATTTTGCTTCCAACTTGCTCCCAGACTCAATAGGAATGTTTGATCGGAGAGAGCGGGGGGCGTTCAAGGCGCTCTTGCGCACGTCGTTGGTAGTACTGATGGCACTGGGCGGCTTAAGCTGCTTGGCTCAGCAACTCTATGTGACGCAACCGGGCGACACACTATTTGGCATTGCCTTGCGCCATGGCACGACTGTGGATGCCTTGGCGGCCGCGAATGGACTCTCGTTCCCGTATACCATTTACGCCGGAACTCAAATCCTGATCTCCCAAACGGGCCCGTCGGCCAAGCGCACTTATCTTGTGCAGCCGGGCGACAACTTATTCCGCATCGCGCTGCGAATGGGTACAACGCCGGAAGCGCTGGCGGCGGTCAATGGAATCCGGTCACCGTACACCGTTCACGCCGGCACTCGTTTGATTCTGGCCAACGCGCAGGACTTGGCGCAACAATACTATATTGTACGGCCCGGGGACAGTCTCTTCAGCATCGCGAAGCGAAAAGGCATAACCGCCGAAGCGCTGGCGGCGGCCAACGGGATAAAGTCGCCATATAACATTCACGTAGGAAACTGGCTGAATGTCCCAGCGCCCTGGTGCCCGGAAGACGAAGAGATGACGCCAGCGACTCCGGCGGCGCCGGAGGAAGAACCGGTCCCTGTCTCGGTCGTACGCCTGCCGAAATTGCCGGATGATCCACTAAGTCCATCGCCAAGTCCTAATCCACAACCGGTGAAAACTCATAAACCCGAACAGAAACCCAAACAATGTGTCTACATACAGAGGTACGCTGGCACCCGGAAGCTTCGTTTTGACGCGATTGATACGCTCTGCATAAAAATATGTAGAGCAGGCGGCCCACCAACTCTTTTGTGCACAGAACGCGGCTATAGTTGATCCGCGACAGCGCGATTCCCTCGCAGTTGCCAAACATCTTTTGGTCGCGCGTAAACAGCTTCATGCTTACCGGCGCGGGCGGACGCTAAACAAGGTTTAACCGCAGGATACTAAAACCGATACCCGAAATCATGACCGTGCCCAAGTTCGAGGGCGACGGGATCATCAGGTTTCATGAGAAGGATGTGCCGGTGCCCGGCGCGGGCCTGCTTCTGCTGCAAGTGGGCGCCAATGCGCTTTGCGGCTCAGAGCGCGGCCAGTTCTACGATGGCAGCAAGGTGACGCCGGGGCATGAAGGCGCCGGATTAGTGGCCGCGGCCGGAGCCGAAACGACCACGCCGGTGGGCACGACCGGGGCGGTCTTCTTGATGGAGATCAACGGCGCGGAGGGTCGGATTGCGATTGACGATACGGTCAAGCGCTATACCTTTCATCGCCGCGGCGAGGAGACTGGTAAAGTTTGGGAAGCGGGATACTTCAACGACTTCGAACGCGAGTTTCTCCGCATTTTTGATCGATACCTCGCCCCGATGTTGGAAGCATTCAAACGAGATGAGGAGCCACCAGTGCATGCGCGCGCCGGATATCGAGCGCTGGCGCTGGCGCAGGCGGCGATAGAATCCCACGAGACCGGACGGCGCGTTTCAGTGGCTGACGCCGTATATCCGAGTCGCTGAGGACGTAAAAAAACCCGGCCTCCGGTCCAGCTCGTCATCAGATTTTAAGAACTCTGTGCTAAGCTAGGCGCATGAATCCCGGTTAGAGCATAGAGGTGACCCGAATGACTCGCGCTTTATGGACATTGCTCCTCGCTTTCGCGCTGACTACCTTCACGACGGCGCAGGCCAGCGAGGCTGAATTGCTGCTTGAACATAGCACCAGCGTACGCGTTGCTTCCTGGAACGCCGATGAGACACGCATCCTCACGGCGGAGGGGAACGGGTCGATACACATCTGGTCGGCTGAAGACGGCGAGCGTCTGCTGACATATCACGAAGGCGGGAGCGCGGTGACGCAGGCGCATTGGGTTCTCGCTGACGCGGCGATTCTTTCGGCGGAGGAATCGGGCGCCGTGCTATTGAGCGACGCCGGCGACGGGAAGACAATATATGGCTGGGAACTGGTTGGCTTGCCAGTGGCGCTGGAGCTGAACGAGGCGGGAAGCGCGGCTCTGGCATTTACGCGGGCGGGCGCCGGCGCGCTTCTGTCGCTGGACGATGGCGCGCTTCTGCGCCGTTTCGAGGCGCCGGTGGAAATAAGCGGCGCGGTCTGGAGCGCGGATGAAACGGAAATCCGCGCCTGGTCGGAAGCGGGGCGAATCTACGTTTGGGACGTCGAAACGGGCGAAGAGCGCAATTATTCGCTGCCGCAGCGGAGCATGCTGCTCGGGCTGGAATGGAACGAGGATGATACGCGCTTGTTGGCGTGGTTCACCAATGGCGCGGCGCAGGTCTACGAGACGGATGGCTTCAGCATTGGCGGGCGGGCGCTCAGCGGCGTGCGCCATCGCAGTTTTGTGAAGCGGGCGATCTGGTCGCGCGATGAATCTATGGTGATGTCTTGGGCGGGCGACGACACCGTGCACATTTGGTCGGTAGAAGGCGGGAATTCGCAGCGCGTCTTCCGGCATGATGACTGGGTGATCGGCGCGCGTTGGGACGACCTGGAAGAACGCGTGCTGTCCTGGTCGCACATTTATGTCTATCTGTGGGACGATGAATCGCCGCGGCGCTTGCGGCACCGAAACTTGATCAACGGCGCCGCCTGGAACAGCGACGGCACGCGGATCTTGTCTTGGTCTTGGGATGGGACGGCGCGGGTCTGGCGCGTATGAACGGGCGCTAGATCATCATTCCGATTGCGGCAATGCCCCCTAAAGGCGTCAAAAGACCAATCAAGACGCCAAGGATGATCTGCGCGGGCGTGTGACGCTCCAGCACCAGACGAGCCAGCACAATCAGCAAAAGCAGCGGCAGGAACAGCAGCCCTTTGCTTAAGCCAAACAGCAGCGTTGTGGCGGAGATGACGCTCGCCATGCCCGCGGCATGGAAGCTGATGTGGATGAAAAGCGTGCCGACCAGCATGAGAGCCAATTCGACGATGGTGACGAGCGTCAGCAGATATAGAACGGGGTTGGCGTCATAGCGCCAGAAGATGAAGGCGCACAGCAGGCCGCCGATGATGGCGATGGAATAGGGGATGTAGCGCTCGCGACTTTCACGCATGTGCAGGTCGCTGATGCGTCCGTTGCGGACCATGAAGGTGACAAAGAGTATCGGCGCGGCGCAGACGGCGAAAGCGAATAGCAAAGCAAAGCGCAGGTTCAGGTGGCGATCGGCGCTGGATGTCCAGGCGATGGCGAAGACCCAAACCGCCCAGACGACCGGTGGACTGAGCAAGAGCGAGGCGAGATAAGCCCAGAGGAATTCTTCCGATTCGACTCGATGGCGGAGCGCGGCCGGCAGGGGCAGACGTATGTGCATGGATCATACTCGTGCGACGAATCTAACTGTCCATTATATCAGTCTAATGGCGTGAATGGATAGCAGCCGCGCCTGAGCGAATGCAATGGGTTGTTGCAATTGAGTTAAGAATGCCCGCAGTACAGCCGTCAAGGACCGTTACCAACTCGGGAATCCAGCAGTTCGAGCAATCCTGTGGGATAGAGCGGCGGCGCGACATCGCCGCGAAAGAAATCAAGGCACTTCCATGAACTTTCGTAGAGGACTTCACCATCATCGACGCCGGTAACGGTGACATCGTCTTGATTCAGGGCGTGATCGGTGAAGCGGCCGTCGAAGATCATGACGATTTCATGATGCGGCTTGCCTTCGTAGGTGAATATGTTTTCCAGCGCGCCAAGAAAAGTGAGATCGGCAACTTTGGCATCGATTTCTTCGCGAACTTCGCGCGCGACGGCGTCGCTGGCTTGCTCGCCGAATTCGATGCGCCCGCCGATGGGACGGTAGAAGGTTTCGCCCTTATGCGCATCAAAGCCGCGCGCCACGAAGATCTTGTCGCCCCGCTGAAAGACGCAGAGCGCGAGTGGTCTAATGTGGCGTTTTTTCTTTTTCTTGACCATTATGATCTGCGTTCCATTCAATAATTCTACCCCATCCCCCCAACCCCCTTCCCAAAGGTCGATGTCTACGTGACCCAGCCAGCTAGGGAAGGGGGAGCGTTATCGCCGAGAACAACGTAGGGCGGCGGCGCTACGAAAAGTGCTACTCGAAATCTCCAACTTCACCGTCGAGTCACCCTTCCCTAGTTCACTGGGGAAGGGCCGGGGATGGGGTAAGACTGTGGCAGGCGCTGCTCATTCCATTTCGAATCGTGTTCCCAGGGCTTTAGGCGGGTCGGAGCGCAGGAAGGCGCGCAAGCGATGCTGCACCGCGCGCGGCATATACTGCAGCAGGCGCTCGGTGAGACCGCCGCTGACGATGAGCAGGGTCACAATCATCAGCAGCCAGGGCAGCGCATTCAGCAGGACGAAGGGGAAACTGATTTCCTGACCGAAGATGAATAGGCCATTGGTCTGGATATTGCTGGAGACGGCGCGCAGGGCGGCGAATAGGTAAGCGCCGAGAACGACGCGGAAGGGATGCCAGCCGCCGAAGATCACGATGGCTAGCGCGATCCAGCCATCGCCTTGCATCGCCGGCGGGCTCGACCAGCCGGGCTTGACATTGAGCGAATAGGCCGCGCCCGCCAAGCCGACCAGGGCGCCGCCGAGGAAGGTATACCAGTAGCGCAGCCGCTGCACGCTCGCGCCGCGGGCATAAGCCGCTTCGGGCCGTTCGCCGATGGCGCGGAGGGTTAAACCGCCGCTGCTGCGAAAAAGCCAGAACCAGATCCCGAACATCAACAGGTAGCTGAAATAAACGAGTAGATTTTGCTGGAAGAAAACCGGACCGAGGATGGGCACCTGCTCAAGAAGCGGGATATTGAAGCGCGTGATCTGCGGACCGGGGATGCGGGTGAAATCGGCGCCGAGGAAGCGCGCCAGCTCCGCCGCCAGCAGGGTCAGCACGAAGCCGACGGCAACCTGATCGCGGCGCAGCTTGATGCTGGAGAAACCGACCAGCAGAGCGATCAATGCGCCGACCAGCATGGCGACGGCGATGCCGAGGGCGATCTGCATGGGCACATCGAGCACACCAGCTTCCTGCGCGGTCCAGGCGGCGGCGAAGCCCAGGACAGCAGCCAGCGCCAGACTGCCATCCAGCGAGAGATTGACGACGCCAGCGCGCTCGGTGATGGTCTCGCCGAGGCTGGCGATCACCAGCGGCGTGGCGGTCCCGACGATGCTGCCGAGTGTGTTGAGGAATTCTTCGTTCATGGTTTTTCTTTAACCACAGAGGACACAGAGGACACAGAGTCTTCCGCCGTTTCGTCATCCTCCAGCGTCTGCGGGAAGAAGACTTCTTGCACGCCGTGGAAGAGAATCACGAACAAGACGAGCAAGCCTTGCAGCACGCCGGCCAGCGACGAATCCAGCTTGAGCGCGATCTGCAGGCGCGTGCTGCCGGTCAGGATCGCGGCGAAGGCGAAGGCGATCAGCGGCACCCAGAGCAGGCGAATGCTCAGCAGCAGCACAACAAGCAGCCCGAGGAAGCCGATGCCGCCGGAAGCCAGCGGGCGCAAATTATCGAAGGTGAAAAGGACGCGGTAGGAGCCGGCGATGCCCGCCAGCGCGCCGCAGACGAGGAAGGCGCTCATTGATGTGCGTTCGGTGGCGACGCCGAGCAGCAGCGCCGAGCGCATATTCGCCCCGACCGCTTTCAGGTTCAGCCCCCAGCGGGTGGCGTTGAGCATGACCATAACGATGAGGAAGGCGGCGATGACCAGGGCGATCATGAAGAGATTGGTGGGAAAGCGCGCCGAGAATTCGGGCAGCAGGGCGGGCGTCGGGAAAGGTTCCGTGCCTTGCGCCGAGCCACCGATGCGCGGCTGCCAGGGTCCGGAGATCAGGTAGATCGAGATGACGTTGACCAGGGCGTTGAGGGCGACGCCGCCGAAGATTTCGTTGACGCCAAGGCGGATTTTGAGGGCGCCGACGACCGCGCCCCAGAACATGCCGCCCAGGGCCGCGAGCGCGATCAGGATCAGGTGCAGCAGGGGCGCGAGGCTCTCGCCCAGCGGAATGTATTGCGCGCCCCAGCTGGCGAAAAGCGCGCCCATCATCATCTGGCCTTCGACGCCGATATTCCACAAGCCGGCGCGGAAGGTGACGACCAAGCCGATGCTGACCAGGGTGAGCGGGATCCAGAAGTTGACGACGCCACCGAGCTTGCGCGTGTCTTTGAAGGCGCCTTTCCAGAGGGCGTCGACAACTTCCAGCGGGTCGCGCCCGACAGCGATGACAAGCGCCGCGCCGATGGCCAGGGAGATGGCGATGGGCAGGAGCAGGAAGGTGATTCGGACAGCGATGGCGCGTGGGTTTCCGATATTCACACTTGA
This sequence comes from Chloroflexota bacterium, assembly GCA_026707665.1. GTDB lineage: Bacteria > Chloroflexota > Anaerolineae > Aggregatilineales > Phototrophicaceae > UBA6055. Next base: position 16,292 of record JAPOWK010000098.1, on the reverse strand, counting down.
AACCTTTATTAGCTCATCCGCTTCTCATGGGTTTCACTTCAACGTAATCTTAACCCGATGCCAGGCGTTGTTGACATAGCCCTTGAAATTCCAGACGCTGGCGATGGTCTCCGGCTGACTATTCGCCGCGCTGTCCCAGGCGCGCACGACGATCTCGTGCTGCCCCTGCGGCAGGTCGAACTCGGCGCGCCAGAGTTGCCAGGTCCAGAGCTGCGGCTCGTTGAGGAACTCGGCGCGCTGCCAGCTGCGTCCGCCATCGGGCGAGACGGTCACCCAGGTGATCTCGTGCTCGCCATCGCTCATGGCGTAGCCCTCGACTTCGACTTTTCCGGCGGTCATGAGACTGCGATCTTCGGGCCGGACGATGACTGAGTTGACCGGCAGCTTGGTCAGCTGCATGCCCTCATGATAATCGACATTGTACATATTGATATGGGGCGGAAAGAGCTTGTAGCCAACTTGCTGGTAGTGATTCTCGGATGGCTCCTCTTGAATGCGGATTTCGCTCAGCCACTTGACGCTGCGGGCGCCGATAAAACCGGGCACGATGACGCGCAGGGGGCAGCCGTGGACCAGGGGCAGGTCTTCTCCGTTCATCTCGTACGCGAGCAGGACTTCGCTGGCGAGCGCTTTGTCCAGCGGGATGGAGCTGCCGAAGGCTTCGCGTTGGCCGTCGCTCATGAGCGTGTCCAGCCCGAGGAAGGCGACATGCTCCGCTTCCGCGCAGCTGATGCCGGCCGACGCCAGTACGTCGCCCAGCCGGACGCCGGTCCAGTCGGCGGTGCCGATGGCTTCGATGCCCCAGGCGAGGCCGTCGTCAATCGGTTTGTAGCTGACCAGTTCCTTGCGGCGGTTGCCCGCGCATTGCAGAGTGGCGATCAGCGAGCGGCGCTCGAAGTTATTCTTGATTTCGTCCATGGACAGCGATAATTCGCGCGTGACCAGCCCCCCCACGCGCAGGCGGTAGCTGTCCAACTGCAGGTGGGGAATCTGGGTGTGGTTGCGGACAAAAAAGAGCTCGGTCGGCGTCACGAATTCCTTCGCCAGTTGATTCAGCGGCGGACCGGCGTTGAGGATGTCATCGTAGGTTTTGGTTTCGTCGTGTTTTTCGCTGAGTGGCATGGCGTTTCCAGTATTTGGTCAATTTGGATTGTTGGTTTTCACCCCATCCCCCGGCCCCTTCCCCAGCGAGCTAGGGAAGGGGAGCTAAAATGAGCGACCTTCTTAGGCCAAAGTTCCTGGTTAGTATTTGATTGCCACAACAAGTATCAGAACAACCAACAACCACGCAATCTCTTGAGTTACAAATGGTAAGAAATCTACGAACAGCATGCCGATTCCAACCAATGCAACTATCAAAGCCACGATCCATGTTCTTCGTGCATGATCTTGATGATTAAACTGTTTAGTCGGCCTATTTTGTCCGCTTGTGGGATTCTTTGGATTACGACCCTTTGAAGTAGAGTTTGCAGGTCGTATCCAGCTGGTCGCGGAATTTGAAGGGTTGGTATCCCAGTTGGTCATGGCTATGCTCCATTTGCCGTCGTCATCGTGACATCACCATACTCATCCCCTTATTGGGCGCCGGGCAGAATCGCGTAGACACTGACCGTCCATCGCCCCTTCAGTTTCGCATTTTAACGGTGAAGAAACGCGGGCGGCTCAAAACTCACCCCCGATCAGATGTCCCAGTTCGTCGATGCTGGTTTGGCTCACGTCCGGCACCTCGTGCACGCGGCCGGCGTAGAATACGAATATACGGTCGCTGTAGGTGACAAGCTCTTCCAGGTCAGAGGAATTAAAGATGATGGCGGCGCCGCGCGAGCAGCGTTCCAGCAGCTGCGTCCAGATCCAGCGCGCTGAATCGACATCCAAGCCCCGCGTCGGCTGCTCCAGGATCAGCATCTTGGGATCGTCGGGCAGCAAGCCGATGAGCATGCGCTGCTGATTGCCGCCGGAAAGCTGCTCGATTTGATCGACGGCGGCGCCCTTGATGCGATAGTGGTCAATCCGCGAGTCAGCGCGCTTAGCGACCGACTTCCAGTCAATCTGCAGCTTGTCGTCGGCCACCAGGGCGGTGTGCTCGATCAGGGTTAAGCCGGCGATCAAGCCTTCTTCCAGCCGGCCCGCAGCGCCAAATACGCAACCGCGGCGGAACAACTGCCGGTAGCTCGCGTTGGTGATATTGTCTCCATCGAAGTGGAGCGCCCCGCTGTTGACGCGCTGGAGGCGGGCGCAGGCGCGCATGAAGAGCTCTTGGCCGCTGCCGCCAAGGCCCGCCAAGCCGATCACCTCGCCGGCGTGCGCCGTCAGCGAAATGGGCTGCATGTCAAGGCGCAGGTCGTGAACGATCAGCTCGTCGGCGCTGAAGACCGGCGCGCCGATCTCATAATGCGGGCGGCTCTGGGCTTCCAGCTCTTCGCCGAACATCATGGTGACCAGCTGCCCTTTGGTTTCCGCGATCAGCGCGCTGGTCAGGTTCTTGTCGCTGGCCGGCATGTCCATCGCGCCCACCAGGAGGCCGGCGCGCAGGACGACGACCTCATCGCAGAGGTCAATCACATCTTCGAGTTTGTGCGAGACCAGCAAGACAATCATGCCTTCATCCCGCGCCAAGCGGCGCAAGGCGTCGAAAAGGATGTCCTTCTGCTCGGCTGATATTCCGGTGGTCGGTTCATCGAGAATCAGCGTCTCGACGCCCAAGGCTAACAGACGGATGATTTCCAGCTGCTGCCGCTGCGCGATCAAGAGGTTGTCAATTGGCTGATGCGGGTCCAGTTCAAAGCCGAAACGCGCCGTTAATTCGCTCAATTGCGCTTCGGCGCGGGCGCGCTTCAGGGTAAGCCCTTCGGCGCCGCCGTAGATGAAATTCTCCAAGACGGTAAATGCGCCGACATCCAGGGGATCTTGCTGCAGCATGCCGATGCCGTTGGCGATGGCGGCCGTGGGACCCTTGTAGTCGATTCTGCGGTCGTCGATCAGGATATCGCCTTGGTCGGCCGGTTGAAATCCGGAGAGGATTTTCATCAGGGTGGATTTGCCGGCGCCATTTTCGCCGAGGATGCCGACGATCCGCCCATGGCTGAAGCGGACGTTGATGTTGTTATTGGCGTGGATGGCGCCAAAGCGCTTGTGGATGTTGCGCAGTTCGATATCCATCGCTTTGCTAGGACTGTGGCTTTTCCGCAAGGCAATGCCTAATTGTAGCGCAGTCTTCGTTTTTGACCAATTTGCGCGCGGCACGGATGCCGAGCCGGGAAGCCGGCTAGATATGAGAGATTATTGAGCCAGCGCTATGATATTATCAGATAGTATTGCAGTAGTGGCATAATGGATACTTTGTACATATATATCTCCTTGTTGCCCACATAATGGACTTTCCCCGGGGCTGAATACTGCATATGCGCTAAATATGACACAAACGCGCTAATATCATAACGAACGATACACAACTCTGAATTTGCAATCAGTACTAATATTAGTATTACATTTCAGTTGCGCGACATGAACTGGAACAATATATTGCATAGAGATGATTTAGCCGGAGGTGGTTATTCATGAGTTCATCCGCTTTCATCTTGCCTCGCCCGCGTCCAACATGCATTCGGGGGAGCAGGAGCAGATGCTTCTCGGTAATAATCTCGCTAGTTTGCTTGCTGGCCATATTCGCGGTGGCCCCGGCTACCGCACAAGTCCCTTCAGCGCCGAGCGGTTTGGACGTCGATGAAACTACGGGCGCCGACGGGGGCAAGGCCAGTTGGACGGCCGTATCCGGCGCTACCGCTTACATTCTCGAGCTTCAGGTCGGTACGACCGGCAGCGTCGCTGAGTTAAAACCCGGCCATCATGTTACCAGCGTTGACTTAAAGGTGGCGCCAAATGCGACCAACTGCTGCAAGAACGGCACCAGCTATCGCATCCGGATCAAAGTCACCACCAGCGGCGGCACGTCAGAATGGTCGGCTTGGGATAGCTTCACATTCAACCGAGTGGACACGTTTACCGGTACACCTTTCACAGTCAGCCTTTCGCTCTCGTATGACTGGGATAGCGGGACATTGCGGATCACCACGAGCACCAGCGGCGGAGAAGGCCCGCTATCGACGACCGAGTGCACTGTCAACGGCGGCCCGCGACTTCAATGCGGCACGGGAACAACAGCAATATCGCGGGCGGCCGGCTCAACATACACGGTTGTCGCCTTCGGCCATCGAGAGCATGAAAGACACACTGCGTCGGCAACCATCAACGTCCCCGCGTCGGAGGAATCGGGCGATTCGGGCAAATCGTCGGGGTCAAGATCGTCACGGTCACGACGGTCGGGCCCCACTGCCACGCCGACCCGGGATCCCGGGCGCCTGCCCATCCCGACGCAGGATCATTCAAATTTGCCCGTCGGCGCCGAAGTTAATAGCGACCGACCCTGGATTCAATTCCGCGAGGTTTCCGGCGCCGGCATTGGGCAGCAGACGGTGATTGACGAGGGCGCGCGACAGGCGATTGATCTGTGGGGTCCGCTGGGGGTCAATACTGAGGTGTGCTTCGCCGGCATGGGTTCGATGCTGCTGCTGGACGCCGCCTACAGCCCGCGGCTGCGGGTGCCGCTGGAGTCGTACCTGCGGTCGGATGGCAAGACCTGCGCCCATGTTTATCGGGCCGGCACGGTGGTGCTGATGCCGGGCGCGCCAACGCATATCATCACGCCAACGGCAACGCCTCTCCCGCAGCCGACGGCGATGCCGACTGCGCAGCCGACGGCGATGCCGACCGCGCAGCTGATGCCGACCTCGGTTTTGGATCCTCATTTGATCGCGGACAGCCTGGACAGCCTGAGGACCCTGGAGAATTGCCGAATCGACAGCAAGGAAGTGCTCAATGTGCGGGAGCGCCCGGCCGGGCAAGTCATGGGCTGGTATTTTGGCGACACCATACCGGCGCTGGCGCGAACGCCGAATTGGTTCAAGATCGATTATCGTGGCTTAATGGGTTGGATCAGCGCCGATTATGTCTTCACGAGGGGCGATTGCGACTGATTGGCGACCCCCCTCGGTCCCCCCATAGTAATGGGGGAGGCTAGCTTCTTCCGCGCACGCTGTGGCAAGGTCTGTAGGGGCGACGCTTGCGTCGCCCTCTCTGAGACCACTGTGTTTCCTATTTTCCTCCGTGCTGAAGAATAGCATTTGCGCTTCGGCGGGTGAGATGCCGGTTCCTAGGTTCAGCCAGAGGGGATGACTTCCAGCGCGATGATATGCGGGTGGCTGGCGGCGCCATCGGCGCGATAGGCGATCGCGGCAAATTTATGCCAACCGGTCTTTTTGGCGAACCAGTTCATGGTGACGTGATAGTCGGCAACAGTGCCGGCTTCGCTTTCGCTGGTTTGCTCCAGCTGCTCGTCCACATAGAGCTCGACGCGTTGAATGCCACCTGGCGCGGTCTTCGCTAGGAAATGAGAGAGTGTCTCGCGCAATAATTCTTAGTTTTAAGTATTGCACACAATTTTGCAGAGTTGCAGCGATGCTGCAGCCTAGTATTCATCCTGGATGATGAGCGTTTTGGTCTATCTCTCACGTGATGCAGCTCTGGCCTAGTAATTGTGAGAGATTGCGCGCTCGCAGCGCCAGTATGATACATTTCCACGGATAGTAAACAGATAATAATGAGGATATTACATTATGATTGCGATTTGTGGCTTAGAATGTTATCATTGACTATGAAGGTTAGCAGGAAAGAAGGAGTTTTGTCATGTGTAGAATCAAGCAGTTGACATTCATAGTATTCCTTTTCCTTGCAGTTTCGACTTATTCTTTTGTAGGGGCGCGGGAAGAATCGCCGAACTGCTGCAACGCGCCCGGTTGGGAATGCGCAGAATATGGTGAATGGGTGGATGGCTATTACGCCTACATTGGTGGCGAATGTCCGGAGTATATGCCTCAGTCCCTACCGCCGGAAGACAGTGGGTCCGAATCGGTGGTTATTGGCAAATGGTCCCAATCGGCTTCTTATTCCAGACAGTTCGCAGCGGAGGCTGCCGCCAACAGTTGGACCGCATCGCTGGGTGACGATGATCTGCCGGAGCCGGAATACCAGCACTTGCCCGATCTGCCAGACGAGACTACGCCAGCGGAGGCGGTAGCCACCAGAAACGAGAATATCCGGTATTTGTTCACCTGCTTCTGCGCTGTCAAGAGCACCCGCTCGCAGTAGCTGCTGCTGCTGAAGCTGCAGGATATGGGCGAGTCACGGGATTGCGCCGCCACAGACCGTGACTCGTCCTTAGCGCGCCGACGCTCTAGCCGGGCGGAATGACTTCCAGCGCGATGATATGCGGGTGGCTGGCGGCGCCATCGGCGCGATAGGCGACCACGGCAAATTTATGCCAACCGGTCTCTTTGGCGAACCAGTTCATGGTGACACGATAGTCCTGCAGACCCTCGGCGTTGCTTTCGCTGGTTTGCTCCAACTGCTCGTCTACGTAAAGCTCGACGCGCTGGACGCCGCCGGCCGGATCCGACGCCAGAATCTCGATGTCGAAGATGATGCCTTGCAGGACTTGCTGGTTATGAGCGGGAAAGAGGATTTGCGCTTGCGGGATTGAGGGCGTTGGGACGGGCGACTGCAAGGGCGTTGGCGTCACCAGATTGCAGGCGGCGAGGCCGGCGAGGGCGATTGCGAGCTGGATCAGGATGCGCGCGTGAATTCCTAATTGCCTCGCTCCAGCTTATCTATCCGTGCTTCGTGATCGGTGAGTTGACTCTGCTGCTCTCGGTATGCGTCAAGCAATTCGTTGAGCGTACCGATCATGGTTTGCTGGTTTTTCTCCACCCGATCGAGTTGCTCCAATTTTTTCTCCATCCGGTCGAGTGGCTCCGATACTGCAACAAGTTCATCACTAGTTGCATATTGCTCCATTGCGCCCTCGCCAGCCTGATTCGATTGCAATCATTCTATTACTGCATGATAACTCAGGTTTTGCACATGTGCAAAGCCGCGCTTACTCCACTCAGTCATCCAATTGCGAAAGCATTTCACTGACGAAGTCCGCCACTTTGGGGCGGATCTGCTCGGCTGTGAGCGGGTCGCTGTGCGGGTTGGCGCGCCATGACACTGCGCGCTCAATCAGCTCGGCCCACTGCGGATAGCGCTGTTGCGCCCAGGCGGCGGCTTGGATCTTTGAAGGCGCCTTTCGGTGGACAAGGGTGTACAGGCCGCGCGCGACAGTCAACACGATGTATGAAAGAGCCTGCTTATTGTGCGTCTTCTTGACCGAGTGGCGATAATGGCGGATGTGCTCGGCGACAGCCTGCATGTAATCATCGGTCGGGATGTCGTCAATGAGGGCGTTTATCGGCGGACCGGACAGGGCAAGACCGTCTTTGCGCAACGCGTACCAACTGATGAGCCAATCACCGCCGGCCTCAACCAGATGGAAGGGCTCGCCCGGGCTGATAATGCCGATGATGCTGCTTTGGCTGCGGAATGTCCGCAATGCAGCCGCTGAGATATAAGCAAGCTCGAGGCGATCATGCCATTCCGGCTGGCGCTCGACGACGCTTTGGTGCAAGTTGTGCAACGCGTTGAACTGCATCGAATCGAGTTTTGACGTCATGACGACGACGAGATCGATATCACTGATGCCTGGCGCGAAGTCGCCGGTGATTAACGAGCCGTAGAGATAGATGCCCACGAGCTGATCGCGCAGGTTGGAGCGCAGTCCGCCGGTCAATTGCGGCAGGATGGGACGGACCGTATCGTCTAAGGTGAACGATTGATGTTGGGTCACGGGTCAATTCGCTACTTCCGCGATTGTAAGCTCTCGATATGCGCTTCGCGCGCAATCGCTTGGAATCGGCTAGACTATAGCGAATTGACTAACGCAGGAAAAGCGCGAAGAAATGAAGATTGAACGCATCGAAACTTATGTGGTCGAGCAGGAGCTCGATACGCCATTCTATTTCTCGCAGTTTGAATTTCGCTCGCGGCAGATTTGTATGGTCAAGGTCATCGCCGCCGATGGCAGTTACGGCTGGGGCGAGGGTTATGGTCCGGCGACGGTGGTGAAAGCCGGCGTTGAGTTCCTGGCGCCGCTCGTGCTTGGCGAGGATCCGCTGCAGGTGGAGGCGATTTGGAGCAAGATGCACTTGCGCGCCCTGGATTACGCGCGGCGCGGCGTATTGGTGGCGGCGATCAGCGCCATCGACATCGCTTTGTGGGACCTGCGCGGCAAGCTGCTGGGTCAGCCGGTTTCGACCTTGCTGGGCGGTCGCCGGCGGGAGCAGGTGATGGTCTATGCGACCGGCATGTACTTCACCGAGACGGATGACTTGACCAGCAAATTGGTTGAGGAGGCGCGTCTTTACGCAGCGCAGGGCTTCCGCGCCGTGAAGATGAAGGTGGGGTTGGGCGTGGAGACCGATGTCACGCATGTGCGGGCGGTGCGCGCGGCGATCGGGGCGGACGTGCAGCTGATGGTGGACGCCAACCACGCGTATTCGCTGAGCGAGGCGCTCAGTTTCGCGCGGCAGATTGAAGAGCTGGATATCGGCTTCTTCGAGGAGCCGGTTTCGCCCGAAGACTATGAAGGATACCGCGAGCTGCGTCAGCGAATTTCGATTCCGGTCGCGGGTGGCGAATGCGAATACTTGCTGGCCGGCTTCCGGCAACTGCTGAGCAGGCGCTGTGTCGACATTGCCCAGCCCGATATCTGCGGCGCCGGCGGCTTGACCGAGACGAAGCGCATTGCGGCGCTGGCCTATGCCTTTCAGACGAATGTGATCCCGCATAGCTGGGGCACGGGCATCGCCTTCGCCGCCGGTCTGCACCTGGTCAGTACGCTCGATATCGTGCCGGGGCGATTGCGCATGCCCGAGGCGATGCTGGAAATGGACCGCTCCGAGAGCGCGCTGCGCGAGAACCTGACGCAGCCGAAATTCGCCATAGAAGAGGGCCGCGTGGCGGTGCCGGATTCGCCGGGGCTCGGCGTCGATGTCGATCCCGATTACCTGGCGCAGTATGCGCGGGCTGACTGAGTGATTCCCCTCGAAGCGATACAAGCGGCCCGGCAACGGATCGCCGATTCGGCTTTGCGGACGCCGCTGCTGCGCTTGCCGGTGGATGACGCGCCGGCGGAGATCTACCTCAAGCTGGAGAACTTGCAGCCGATCGGCTCCTTCAAGCTGCGCGGGGCGGGCAATGCGATGGCAGTCGCGGGGCGTGAGGCGTTGGCGAAAGGCGTCTACACGGCGAGCGCGGGCAATATGGCGCAGGGCGTCGCCTGGAATGCGCGGCGGCTGGGCATCCTCTGCAGCGTGGTCGTTCCCGATCATGCGCCGGCGACGAAGCTGGCGGCGATTGAACGCTTGGGCGGGCGCGTGATCAAGGTTCCCTTCGAGCGCTGGTGGGATGTGATCGTCACTGGCTCGTACGACGGGCTGGACGGGCTGTTCATCCATCCAGTGCGGGATGCCGATGTGATGGCGGGCAACGGCACGATTGGGCTGGAGATCCTGGATGATTTGCCCGATGTCGATGCGGTGTTGATCCCCTATGGCGGGGGCGGGCTGAGCTGCGGCATCGCCTCGGCGCTGCGGGCGCTGAAACCGGAGACGCGCGTCTATGCGGCTGAGGTGGAGACGGCGGCGCCGCTGGCCGCTTCGCTGCGGGCGGGCGAGCCGGTCGAGGTGGCGTATGAGGCGAGCTTCGTCGATGGCATCGGCGGGAAGAGCGTGCTGCCGGCGATGTGGCCGCTGGCGCAGGCGCTGCTCTATGGCTCGCTGGTGGTCTCGCTGGACGAGGTGCGGGCGGCGATACGGCTGCTGGCCGAGCGCGGGCGGGTGGTCGCGGAGGGCGCCGGCGCGGCATCAGTGGCGGCGGCGCTGGCGGGAGGCGCTGGCGGCGGGAAGGTGGTCTGCGTGGTATCGGGCGGGAATATTGATCGCGAGGTGTTGGCGAATATTTTAGCTACCCCTCCCCCGGCCCCTCCCCGAAGCATCAGGTCGCGTAGACACTGACCTTCGGGAGGGGTGACTAAAAGCCCGAGTTTTGACACTTAGCCATTTCTCCCAATTGTGAAGCATCAGAATTCGGCTGACTCACAGAGTCGCCCCTGTTTACGTTGCGGTCAGCCAACCCCACCCCCCGGCCCCCTCCCCAGCGAGCTAGGGAGGGGGAGCTAAATCCAGCGGGCGCAAGGTATTTTGCGTGGGCGGCGGCATTGTCGCGCGTTTGTCTACAGATTTCATATGAGCGCTAGTCGCTAGGCGGGACGGCGGCGAGGACGGGAAGCCCGCCGATGTTTTCGAGGTCTTCGCGGCGGCGGACGATGGCGCTTTCGAGGTATTCCAGCACGAAGACGATGACCCCGCCGAGGAAGAAGCCGGCGAGGAAGCCGACCAGCGTATTGATGCGGACGTTGGGGCGGGCGAGCACCGTGACCGGGCGGTCTTGCAGGCGGGCGACGATGCGGTCTTCGCGGCGGCCCTGCTGGTTTTCATCATTGCGATAGATGACGAGCAGCTGCGCCCAGTTGGCGGCGATGCTTTCGGCTTGGGCCGGGTTCTTGTGCTCGGCGTCGATCTGGATAATGAGGCTGTCGAGGTCGGGCGCGATGCGGACATCGGCGCGCAGCTGCTCGGGCGTCATATCCATTTGCAAGCGGTCGATGACTTCGGCGGCGCGCAGGGAGCTGTTGAGGTAGGCGACATGGCTGTTGAGGGTTTGCTTGGCCGCTTGGGTCAAGCCGAAGTCGCTGCGGCTGGGCACGATGAGCACCTTCTGGGTGGCGCGGTAGACGGGGTCCATGGTCTTGCTGAAGGCGTAGGCGGCGGCGGCGGCGATGATGGCGAGCAGGAGCATGATCCAGCCGCGGCGGATGAGGATGGTTGCGTAGTCGATGAGGTTCATGGGGCGTAGTTTACCATAGGTGATTCTGTTTTTTCACCACAGAGGCACAGAGGGTCGCGTAGACACTGACCGTCGACACAGAGAGATTTTACCACCGAGTGCGCCGAGGGTTTTATGCCGCATGCTTTTGACGAGATTGGGCGGCGCGGCTATACTGGATGCGAACGAAAGGGGAGAGCATGGCAGCCACAGCCGATATTCGATTCAAGCGGATGCAAGCGAAGTATGAGGTATTGGAAAACGCGCAGGACGAGGTGTTCGACAAGGTGGACAGCTTTGAAGCGGCGCTGCTGGGATTGACGGAAGCGGTCGTCGAAAACCAGCGGCAGATCGCGGCGCTGCATGAGAAGGTGGACGCCATCATGAAGCACCTGGAAGTGCCGTACAAGCCGACGGGCTTCGTGAAGGAGTGAGGGGGATTTTGCCACAGAGACACGAAGGTTCTAACAAGGTGGACAGCTTTGAAGCGGCGCTGCTGGGCCTGACGGAAGCAGTCGCGGCGAACCGCGAGTTGATCATGGCGAACCATGAGTGGAGCAAGCGCCAATTCGCCGAAGTCCAGCGCCAATTCGCCGAAGTCAATGATAAGTTGGACAGGCTCATGACGCACCTGGACGTGCCGCCCAAGCCGCCCGCCGGTTTCGTCAAAAAATAATTTCGGGCCATCCCCCCCCCGCTACAACTCGCAGTTCAGCCTCAGTCAAGTTGGTCAATTCAAGCGCGCGCGATTCGGTGCGTGGCTGGTCTGTGTTTGGCGGGCGCGGGCGGTCATGTGGTGAGGGTCGCGTAGGGCGCGTAGACACAGCCCGCCGACACTGACCTACGTTAGCGGAGATTGGCGGGGAAGGGGTGGGTGGATGGTCGCGCGGGTGCGACTACTGAGGAAGACAGGCAATACAGAGGTCACAGAGATTGTTTCACCGCGAAGGCACGAAGGCCAAGATGGTAGGTTCTTCAAAACGTTGTCGGCTATTCGGCGCTATTCTTTAGAATGGGGCTTCGCCAACGCATCCAATGCGCGAAGTGTCTCGGGACTAGGTTGCGCCAACGCGTCCAATGCGCGAAGTGTCTCGGGGCTAGGTTGCGCCAACGCGTCCAATGCGCGAAGTGTCTCGGGGCTAGGTTGCGCCAACGCGTCCAATGCGCGAAGTGTCTCGGGGCTAGGTTGCGCCAACGCGTCCAATGCGCGAAGTGTCTCGGGGCTAGGTTGCGCCAACGCGTCCAATGCGCGAAGTGTCTCGGGGCTAGGTTGCGCCAACGCGTCCAATGCGCGAAGCGTCTCGGGACTAGGTCGCGCCAGCGCATCAAATGTACGCAGCTTCGGCAAGAAGCCACCTCCTAAACCGAAACCTAACAGACCCGATCCTGTTCTTCCAGATCCGCCACTTACACCTTCATCTTGCTCCTTTACAGACACTTGTTGTGCTGCATACGTCTCACGATTTTGAGCTTCTTCAATCGTCTCCTCAGAAACCTGAGCATCTAGAAAATTCTGGGCGTACTTAATGAATTGCGATGGTTTGTAAATGTAACAGTTGACCTCGGCCTTTTCGTACATTTCCTGCACTAGTTCCGGATAGGGACCTCGGGTTTTGCCCTTGAGTGTAAGGAACCAATGTCCGTCATTTGAAACAAGTATGATGGGTTTCTTGTTTTCCTTCGCATATTTGATTGTTTGAAGCCAGCCGATTAAATCGCCGTCAGGATCGGAATTGTCTTTTTGGCTGTCCTTTTTCGAGCCGGGTGGTATACCCTTCTTGAGACGTTCTTTAGCGAGTGTCCTGATTTTTTCCAAACAAGAATCATCAAACGGATCACCATAGTGCCCTGCAAAAAGTTGAGCGATCTTTTCCTGTAGTGGTTCATCATCAAGACTACTCTGATGTTCGGCTTTAGATTCGGCAAGATCGCACAGTAATTCTTCAATGAGCGACGCAAGTTCTTCGTCTCGTGAGTTTATTTCAAAGCCGGTCCGATTCTTAATATTCCCGAGTAGGTTGTGTAAATTTTCGCTTGTCAACGTCTTGAATTCCTGCAACTTTTTTTTCCACTCTTCATAATTGCTTTCAATATCGTCGTAAATGGTCAGCTTGTTTCTGTGGTATTCATATAGAAACTGGTGAGGAATCCAAAGGCGACTGTCCAGACTTTCAAGAATATCAAGCATCTCTTTTCGGGACTTTGGAGAAGAGCGATATAGATCGAGCAGTACATTTGCATCAAACACGAATGTTGCTTCATTCCAAAGTTTGTCAAAATCCGGCTCATAATAGCCTTCAAAGCCTTTCAACATAGAATAACCTTTCGCCAATCGGTAAATGCAACCTAGCCATGATACACAGTCAATATAAGAATTTCATTAGCGAAACTAGCGATTTCACCCACCCTCCACAATCGCCACCTCATCGTCGCTCAAGCCGTACAGCCGATACACCAGCGCGTCAATCTGACGATCCGTCCGCTGAATCTGCGCCTTCAGAATCCGCCGTCCTTCGCCAACAGAGTCGGGCAACTCCTTGTGCAATTTCAGCATCTTATCGACCAGTTCGACCATCCTGTCGTGCCGGGCGACATCGGCGGGGTTGTCGCAGTCGATTGTTCGGATTGGAAGTTTTCGCAAATCGCCAACTGATAGTCGAGGGAAACTTCTCGACACTAGCTTGTTGGACATGAAGGGATACATAAACGATAGTAACTTTGAGTTCAGCAGGCCCGTAAGGTACTTGATATCGAATCTCGTCTTCTCCGAAGGATTGACGTTTAGAATCGTCTTGTAATTGCAGTAGGTTTTTTCAAGATAGCAAGCCTGTATTTTGTACGGGTGCTTGCCTGGTATCTCTCGAATGAGGATTCTAGGTCCTTCTAACCAATCCATAGTGCGGTAGTCGTGTAACCAGGGCCCGTACTTGATCCAAGTTCCGCGCTGTCGGTCAATTACATACCGCCCAACATCACGTCCTGCTAATTCGGGAAGGTATTCGTCGCTCTGTTTCTTGTCGGAATGAAACACGCGGTTCTTTATCTGATCCTGTGTATGTTTGGTGCGATTGTATGCCTGGCAACCGAGTGAGGCTCGCGCGACATCGCCCAAGGACGGATTATCTGACAGTATGCGAAGTATCAGATCGCCCGTTTTTCCTACAAGTCTAGTTTCAAATATATTGTTTGCGCTTTGGCGCCAATTGTTCTGTCCGAGGAAATTGGTAGGCGCTTCAAGAAGTGCTTCTAGTGTTGTCGCGTTTTCCGGATTCTTGATACGAATCTGATGTGTTCTGTTGTCCGTCTGTTTTTGAAGAAATGTGATTGCTGTATAAACATTCGCATCGTTAAAGACAAGATGAATAAAAACAACGAGTTCGACAATGCGAGTGTTTTTGACGATGTATTCTCTAAGCTGATTTGTAAATTTTTGTGTAAGCCACGGATTCGGAGTGATAAGGCTAAGCAAACCTTCTGTTCTGAGAACCTGAATACCTCGCTCAAAGAATAGGTGGTAAAGATCGGTTTTGTACTGGGCTACATCATATTGCCTCAGATACTCTATTTGTTCTTGAGGAATAACATCAGTTCCCAAGATTACATAAGGCGGATTGCCAATCACCGCGTCGAAGCCTCCGGCGCGCATGATCTCTCCGAATCCGTTTTCGCTATACCAGTCGAAGAACTTGACTCGCAGCCGTTCCTCTTCGGTGAACGTCTTTGACTGTTTGTCATCATAAAAGTCGCTGCCGATGAGGGAGTTGCCCCATTTGATGTTGTCGCTGAGGTCGGGCAGGATGCGTCCGCCGGCGGCGAACATGAGGGTCTGACGGCCGGTTGCGTCGCTTTCGTCCTCCAGCATCTTGAGCAGCAGGGAGAGCTTGCTGACTTCGACGGCGTTCTGGTCGAGGTCGACGCCGTAGATATTGTTCTGCAGGATGCGGCGTTTTTCGGCGGTGGCGAGGACGTGTCCGCCCACGATGCAGCGCAGGACATTCTTGTGCTTGTCCGGCTCGCGGCTGTAATATTCCCGATGCCAGTCCAGCAGATATTGATAAGCGCCGACGAGGAAGGAGCCGCTGCCGCAAGCGGGATCGAGGATGCGCAGTTTCGCCGCTTGGGCGGGTGTGCGGTCTTTGAGCAAGGCGCCGACGGTGTTCTCTACGATGTAGTCGACGATGTAGGCGGGCGTGTAATAGACGCCGCCGGCTTTGCGCACTTCGGGTTTTTCTTCGACGCGCGCCGCGCCGCCCGCGCTGAGCTCGATCACTTTGCCGAGGAATTGCTCGTAGACTTGGCCAAGAATTTCCGGCGGCATGACGGAGAATTCAAAGGGGCTTTGGGGATAATACAGACTCTCGATGATGTGGCGTAAAGCCTCGTCAGAAATGTGGATCTTCAGCGAATCGCTGTCGGGATCGCTGGCGCGCTTTTCGTCGCTGAAGTGGAACAAACCTGAATTGTACTTGTCGTCTGCTTCGATGAAGAGGATTTTCAGCTCTTCGTAGACTTGCATTTCTGCTTTGGCGGCTCTGCGCAAGCGTTCGTATGCTTCGATGTCGCGATCTTCGGCGATGCGCAGGAAGACGATGCGGTCGATGGTGCGCTGCACGAGCAGATTGAGTTGGCGCTGAGTCAGGTTGCGATTGTGCAGGGCGATGTCGTTGGCTAGTAGCTCGCGCCACTTTTCCATCTCGCTCAGGAAGTCTTTGTCGACGCTGGAAGCGCCACGGACGCGCTCGCCTTCGACCCATTCGCGCAGCGCGCCCTGGGCGACAGCGTCGCGGTGGAAGCGCGATTCTATTTCATCCCATTTGTCGATGTAATTCTGGTATGTCCAATAGTCCAGCCGGGCTTTGGTGGCGGGGTCGTTTTGATAAGGTCGGACTCGGCAGTCGTAGGGACAGAATTCTTCAAAGTCGGTCAAGATGCTGACGGGCGTTTTGCCCGAATAGCCGTAGCGCCGCAATTGGAAAGCCGGGGTAGGGTCCCGCTTCAGATTCTTTTGCGGCATTTTAGTTTCGACGAAGAAATGCGTTGTGTTGCCAATGCGGAATCCGTAATCTGGATTCTTCGGTCTTCTAATTCCACCTTCGGAGACCAACACACTGGGTTCGAGACCGACTTGCCGGTTGTCATCGACATCCCAACCCAGCGCTTCAAACAGATGATCGACGAATTGCCTTCGCAATTCGGTTTCGTTCGCTGGTTTGCGCGTGTCGAACTTCTCGATCAGTTGGTAGATGCTGTCGGGTGCATCCATAAACTATCCTCGGTGACCTCAATAATCTCGGTGTACTCGGTGGTGAAAAATCTCCGTGCCTCCCTGCCTCTGTGGCGAAAAAATCACCCCTCCATATCAATCACGATCTTGACCGCGCCTTCGTCCTGGATGCGGTGGAGCTCGTAAGCCT
>JAPOWK010000110.1 GCA_026707665.1 Chloroflexota bacterium | reverse complement strand
ACCCCTGACTTCCACAATGCCATTGTGGCGCTCTCCCAACTGAGCTACAGGCCCCTGCGACGCGCTATATTAACCCCGACCGCGCGGACTGTCAATAGACGGCGCTGCGCGGATTGCGTTGCGCATTTCTTCTAGGACATCAGCCGGCGGCGTTTCCATCGGTCCCTGCTCGCGAAAGTCCGTGACTGTTTGGCTGGCAATGGCATTGCCGCAGGCGCAGCCCGGCTGCTCAACCCATTCGACCAGTCCATGGGCCAGGTTCAAGCGCGCGCCCTTGACGCCGCCGCTAGCCTCGTCCGGCCAAATCCAGCTTGTCGGAGATTCGCCGGTCACGATCCCTCTCTCGCCTTCTCTTCTTGGTATTCGTCAAGGAGGATCATCTCTTCTTCTGCTTCTTGATCGCGTTCACGCAGACGCTGCGCCGCCAAATCGGGATTGCGCGTTTGATTGACGACTTCGCGATCGTGCATAGCTTCGCGCAATTCGACCACCTCATCCAGAAGCAGCTCCAATTTTTCTTCGGCCGTCAAGTGGCCGAACTCCTCATTGTACTGGCTGATTTCGCCGCCTTGCTTTCTTTGCTTCCGCCACCGGTTCGCGACAAAGACAAGCGTATGTATGATGAGGACAAGCAGCAGGGCAAGATGATTGGAAGCTGCGTCTGTCAAGAATGCAAGCAGATGATTTTCAAGGAAGTCAAGACCTGAAAAGCTCAAACTCGCTATAACAGAAAACCAGTATCCAAAAACAAAGATGACATGAAAGGCCACATGCGCCACTAAGAGATTCGAGGCTGTCAACCAACGGCGTTAATTTCCCTTGTGTTTGCGCGACATACATCCCTCCGCGGCGCTGACCTGGTTATTATACGCGAGATTAGAAGGCGCGTTGCGATGTCGTCACATCCATTTGCGGCGACCACAGTGGCGGCCACCCTGATGGCTCGAGCAAGACCGCCATAGCGAGCTGCGTGAGTTATTTCCTTTGGCATTGATGCGGGCCTGTGCGCAAGGTCAGCGCAGCAGACTAGACGCTGCCATCAAGAAGCCAAGAGTCCCGTGCCAAACCAATCCAACCTGTGGCATAATGTCGACTGTTATCCCAGCCTGAGAGAGATGAAGCGATGGCAGAAGCGACTCAAGCATTGAACATTCTGGTGACCGGCGGCGCGGAAGGAGCCGGCTTGGCGACGGCGCGCGCCTTGCTGCAACGCGGACACAAAGTCGCGGCGACCGCCTGCGATGCTGACGGCGCCTTGGCGGTGCGGATAGCGGGCGCGTTGCCCGTCTTCCCCGATCTGGCCCGCGCCAGCGAAATCCTGAGCATCTTGCAGATGACCAAGGCCGATGCCGTGGTCCATGCCGGCCCGCAATACTTCGGCGGCGCGCCCCATGCCGCGGCTGAATATGCCAGCTGCGCTGACCAGCTCGTTGAGTACAGCGCGGCGGTGACCGAGGCGGCGAAAGAGCATCGGGTGAAGCGCTTCGTATCGCTCAGCTTCGGCTATCTCTACGACGCTGGACAGGGCGCCGCCAAAGAAGGCGACCATGACGCGCATGACCGGGTCTACGCGCCGATGCTGGCAGCCGAGGCATGCGCGCGCGAGAGCGGCTTAAATGGCTACCTTATCCGCAGCGGCTATATCTACGGCGGACACAGCGCCGCCACGGCCGCGCTCGCTGAGGCCATCAAAGGCTCGCGGCGCCTCACCCCCGGCGACCGGCCCGCGTCCTGGATCCACGAAGACGATTTGGCTTCGGCGATAGCGTCCCTGCTGGAAACGGATTCCGAACCCGATGGCATCGAGATGATCAACGCCGCCGCCAATGCAGCAGCCAGTCCTGACGAATTCAGCGCCGCGGTTAGCAGCGCCCTCGGCTTGAGTGAACCGCGTTTCGCTTCCAGCGGATTCCTGTCCATGCTGCGCGAGCAGTCCCTGCGCGACAAGCTAATGGCGCGTGAGATTATCATCGACAGCAGCCAGATCAGAGAGCGCTTCGCCTGGCAGCCGCGGCATGAAAGCGTCGAAAGCGGCCTGGAAACGACCGCGCTCGTCTGGCGAATGAAGGACGCGGTTCAGGCAGATAGCTTCTACCGCTACGAAGACGCCGCCCGCTCCGCGATTGAATCCTTCGCCTATGATGTCGCTTTGCCCGAGCCAGCCGCGGCCCAAGCTGAGCCCGCCGCCGAAGTCCAGGCTGCGCCCGAACCGGCGCCAGTCAAAGCGGCTGCGCCACCGCCGACATCAGACGGACCCACGCCCTGGAATGAAGACGAAGCCAAGCGCGAAGAACGGCGCCGACGCGCGCTCGAACGCAAGGCGAAACGCGCCGCCAAAAGCGCCGGAGGCTAGCCGAGCGTGGCGGCGCAACTCAAGGGCGCGCTATTCGATTTCGACGACACCCTGGTCGATTGGAGCGGTGTTCAACTTGGCTGGCGGGAAATCGAGGCAGCGCGCCTCTCGCATGTGCAAGAACACGTCTTCCAAAAGACGCGCGCTTATTGGCTCACGACAGAATCGCTCCTGGAAACTTATCTGCAGCGGACGCGCGCGGCATGGTCCGAAGCGCGGGTCACTTTGCGCGCCCCGCACATGCCGAGCATTCTCATGAAAACGCTGGATGGGCTGGGCGTTGCTATCGACCGTCTGGATGTTGACGATGTCATTCGCGCTTATGATTGGAACGTGGTGCCAGGCACAGTCGTCTTCCCCGATGTGCCGCCGATGTTGAGAGCCTTGCAGCAGGCGGGCATCAGACTTGGCATCGTCACCAACGCCTCGCAGCCGATGGCAATGCGTGACGCCGAGCTGGAAAGGCACGGGCTGATTCAGTATTTCCCCGATTGTCGAATTTCGGCCGCGGACGCCGGCTACCTCAAGCCCGATAAGCGGATATTCAACTGCGCGCTGGAACAGATGGGCACATCGCCGGAGGAGACCGTCTTCATCGGCGATAACCCGGAGGCTGATATCGCCGGCGCGCGTTCCGTGGGTATGAATGCCGTTCTGCGAGTCACGAGCCGAATGGAAACGAACGGCGCCCATATTGCTTATCACCCTCGTCTGCGCACAATGGAGAGACTGCCGGCGATCCTGGACGAGTGGTACCCCGGCTGGCGCAATGGTAACGCGTGAACTCCCCCTGCATGGCGATCTCAACTTGATCGTCACCGGCTATCTCGAACCAAATCGACCCAGGATATCGCAACAATTGGCGCTGCGGCTGGGCTTGCAGATGATTGATGTCGAGCGGGAGATTGAAGACCAGCTCGGCGCTACCATCGACAGCATTCGCCAGCTCTACGGCGAGCGGCGACTAAAGGCGATCGAAACGCAGGTCATGGATCAGATCGTTCTGCATCGCCGCGCATTGATTCGCGTCTCGGGCAATACCCTGCTCAATAGCGGACATCTGGCGGAATTGCAGCGCAACGGCGTTATCGTCTGTCTGGTGGCGTCGCTGGATTCCATCCTGCGGCGCATCCACCTCACGCTCGGCGCGCGCTATCACGACCCGGTCGAGCGGTCACGCGCTATCGGGGAGCTGCAGCGCGAATGGCGCATCCGCGATGTCGGAAACATTGTCGAATTCGATGCGACCACCATCACCGAAGCGATTCTCATCGAGCGCATTGTGACCTTTTGGCGCGACCTGGCTCTCCGGCGCGGCTAAATGCCTAAAGCGGGCGTTTCAGCGCCGCGCGCGGGCGAGCCACCGGCTCGCCCGTACAGATGGGATTTGGAGAGGGCGAGACAAGTCTCGCCCGTACAGATGGGATTTGTGGCGGGATGGGTTAGGAAAAGCGGCGCGGCGATAACGCTCCCCCTTCCCTAGCTCGCTGGGTCACGTAGACATAGACCTTCGGGAAGGGGGCCGGGGAGATGGGGTTTGCCGCTCGCCCCTACGGTTGGGATCTGCGAATTCACTGACCTAGAAAGAGACGCCTAGCACGCCGCGGGTCACCTGGAAATCGTGGTTGCCGATCTCTTGATGTTTCGGTGTATGCTCGCCCGAGAGAGTCGCCACCAGCAGATCAAGCAAGCGACCGGAGACATCATCGCCCGCCATCAGCGCGCAATCCAGGTCAGCGGGTGTTGCCGCGCCAGCGCTAACTTGAAGCACCGGCACCAGCGGATGCCCGGCTAGCAGGAAACCCTCGACATATCCCAGCATGACTTCAACGCCGCTCGCGCCCAGCCCCGCCAGTGTTTCGCCCCAATGCCCCCGCGGGTTCGCCATGATGTGGAAGCCGGCTCGCTTCGCCCGCTGCCCATAGCCCAAGGTCGCTTCCGCGCTTCCATTCAGACCGAGCCGAGCGGCAAAGGGACCAGCAAACAGAGCGTCTTTGTCCGATGTAACGACCGTGCCGCCGCCGGCGACGATCGTCTTGCACAATTTCGCCATCCCCTCGGCAATATCGGCGGGAACATCGCCTTGGGAAAGCAGCCCCACACGAAGCGCCTCCAAGCCCACATTGGTCTTCCGCGGCGGATCGTCATCACGCAGTCGATCACGGAACCAATTGACGATCTTGCGCATGACCGCGTCAATGCCGCCATCCAATTGAATGCTCGCCCAGCCAAAGGCCTCCGGGTCCAGTCCACGCTCGGCCATCAGCCCGCGAAAATAGCTGTTGTGCGTGATTTCGCAGCCGTGCTCCAGCAGCAGCGCGTGACGCAGCTTGGGGTGCTGCAAGTATCCGATCTGCATATCTTTGTACTCCGGCACGACATTGCCGCCACAGCCCTCGGTATGCACCAAGGTGGCGAAACGGGACAGCCCGGCCGCTTGACCCAATCCTCGCGCATTGAGCGTATCGGTCGTCATCTTTGCGATCTGCCCCGAGCACAAACTGGTCGGCATGACCAAGCCAATCCGCTCGGTGGTCCATTCGCCATTGGCGTCATAGGCGGGGATTCGCACTTGTGGCAGGGCGACATCAGCGGGAATCGCGATCGGCTGGCTCGAGTAACTACGGTTCGCCAGCAAAGTGACATTGGCGGGCTTCGTCTGCTGCCAGTCGCGCCAGATCTGCACTTGGTAGTGCCCGGCTTTTTCGCCGGCCGAGGGCTGGCCCCCCGCAACATCCACCGTCAAGTCCAACGCGCGCGCGCCCAACTCGTCAAGCGGGCTGCCATCGAGGTACTCGCCGGCATTCACATCCATGTCCTGCCGCAGCAAATTAAAACGCGCTGTCGTGGTCACATATTTGATGGTGGGCACGAAGGGGAAATTGGTGATCGAGCCATTACCGGTGACGAAGAAAATCATATTGCTGCCGCTGGCCACCTGCCCGGCGATGCTTTCCAGGTCGTTGCCCGGGCTATCCATGAAATAGAAGCCGCCGCTTGTCATCGTCTGGCCGTAATCGATCACATCGTGCACCGGCACATCGGGATGGCGCTTTGCCGCCGCGCCCAGCGACTTCAAATAAATGTTGTAGAGTCCGCGATATTTGTTGCCACCGGAGGGGTTGCCTTCCGCTGTCTCGCCGTGCCAGCCGACCCGTTCCTTGAAGCGTTCGACCATACGGAGGAATTTGCGCGCGCACTCGACCCGCTCGACCCTGTCCAGCAAATACGCCTCGGAGCCGATGAGTTCGTCCGTCTCCGCCAGGTTCGCCGAGCCGCCATAGTGAATTACTTCTTTCGCCACCCAAGCCGCAAGCGGGTTGCCGCTGATGCCGGAAAAGGCATCGGAGCCGCCGCATTGCAGAGCGATCTTGAGCTCGCTCAAAGGCTGCGGGCTGCGCTCGACGCTGTTGACCAGCGGCAGCCATTCAGCCAGTAGATCCTTGAACCAAGCCACGTTGGCTTCAAAGCTGGTCGATAGGGAATGGAAACAGTGCTTGACATCGGCGAGAGGATAGTCATGCTTGAGCAGATAATCCCGCAAGTCGGCATTGGTGACCGCTTCGCCGCCAAAGTCAATCGCGGCGACCGCGCCCACATTGGGGTGCGTCATGAAGCCGGCCAGCGTGCGCAGCAGCACTTCACGGTTGTTCGGGTCGCGATGCCCGCCCTCGGTATGCGCGACCGGCACGATGCCATCGACATTGTCATAGCCATCGGCCAAGCTCGCCGTCATCTGCGTCAGCGTGCGGACGAAGCCCGCAACCAGCGACGATGTGCCCAGCACTACAATCATATTTCGCGTGCCGACGCCGCGGCCGCCGCCCCGGGCATATCCCTCGAAGAATCTCATGTCGCGGAGGCGCGCCAGCGGTGGCGCCGGGCGGAATGCGGATTCGTCAAATTCATAAGCCGAGATCCGGTTGTCGAAATTGGGCTGCCGCGGAATGGGAAACTTCAAATCGCGCCGCGCCAGCTCCACCTGCACCGCCTCGTTGATCACATACTCGCCGGCCGCGATATCGCGAGCGGCAATGCCAAAACGCTGCCCCCAGGATGTCAGTTGGTCGCCCCGCTCAATCTTGCGAACCGCGAATCGATGCCCCTCCAGCACGTTGTGGGACAGGCTGAAACTCGTATCGGTAAACTGCACCGGCGTGCCCACGGCCAGATCGCGGATGGCGATGGCGCAATTGTCGGATGGAATGGGAAGGCGTCCAACTTCATTCAAGTGGGGCATGGTGTTAACCAGCTTTCTTTTCCTGTCATTATCGGAAGTGAGACCAAGCAAGTATTGAAGCAATTATAACTACAGAGGACGCAGAGAGCGCAGAGACAGTCCAAACAGATGTCTTGTTTGCGGGCTTTTCGGCGAAAAGCCCCTACGGCAAGCTTTTTTGAAGGGGTTTGCATGATTTGCTGGCACTGATGCCGGCTGACGCGGCTGTTCCTTGTCGGCGGTCTGGCTGAGAATTTACCACAGTGGCGGACAAAGCGAAACTAGCGCCCTCAAACGGGGCTGCCAGCTAGCGGCTCTGTCCCCTTGCACTTCAAGAGGATGTCTCGTATCGTATGCACCGGTGACAGCCCATGGAATTGACCGCGCGCCATGATCAAATTCATGATCCTCTTCCGATCGCCGGAAGATGCCGAGCGCTTCGAAAATATCTATCAGGATTTCCTGGCGCTAGTCGAACGCATGCCCGACATTCTTCGCCGACAGGTCGTACATGTGACCGGCAGCCCGCAAGGCGCCCCTGAAATCTATCGCATTCTCGAACTGTATTTTGAATCGACCGATACCCAGACGGAAGCGCTGATGTCAGACGCCGGCCAGGAAGCGGGCAAGGAGCTTCACCGCCTCCCATCGGACTCGTTCCAGTTGCTTTTCGCGGATGTCTACGAAGAAGCGGGCGGCAGTACGCCGCAGCCGGCTGCCGATGAAGAAGGCGATGCGGCGGATGCAGACGCTGCCGCGGAAAGCGAAACAGTTTCCGACACGGTCTCCCCGTCAAGCGCCGACTGACAGGGTGGATTGCAGACCGGCGACGAAATCTTTCTTGCCGCCATGCGCCGGATGCCGGACTTTTCGACAGTCCAGCCTCAAATGCTGCAGCATCTCATGGGCGACATTGCCTACGGCGATCAGCTGCTCGAAATCCCACATGTCCAAGATCCGACGCAGGAATTCGGCGCCCAGGACCAGTTCTCCTAATCGCGGCTTGCGATTGCTGTCCGGCTTCCAGGCCTTATGTGGATGAAAGGGAAAGGTATTCCAAATGACGGGCAGCGCGCCCAAGTCCGACAGCGCGTTCCAGACGATGGTTGCTGACTGCTCGCCATAAACGCGCTCGAATCCGACATCGGCGACATCGCGGAAGCCGGCGTCACGACCGAATAGTTTGAGCGCGGGCAAGCCCTCGAGCAAGACCTTGCGGCTGGTCACCGGTACGCCGGTCAAGCGGCAGCCGCGATAACCCGGCGCCTCCATCAGCAGCAGCGTCTGCGGGCGCCGCGCCGCCATTGCGCAGAGATACAGCCTCAGATTCGACCGGCGAATTTCGTTGTTCACATCGCCCGGCGCGTATTGGTTGAATGCATCGGCTGCCAATTGCGCCGCCGAGAGCTCACGGATGAGCGCGTCTATCTGGCGATTACTAGGCGATTTCATTGGAGTCCTTTTCGCACCGGTCCGCTGCCTCACCTTGAGCGTCTTGTATCAATGGGACCGGCTATTACTGAGCGAAAGCAGCGGAATTCCAGCGCCTGCGCCGAATAGGACGCCGACCGGCGCCGCCAGCTTCGGCTGCCCAAACGCAGGGTTCAATCGCGCTCGCATCCCTGTCGGAGCGCCGGCAGACTTGGAAAAGCAACCTTTCAATATTATAGTAAGGTTGTAATGAAGAAGCCGCAACACTTCCGCCGGTCTGGCAAATCTGCCGCTTTCGAGCGTGGCGCAATGGCGTCTTTTGCGCTGCTCATTTGTCTATGGCTTTTATCGCTTGTCGGTTCCGCGCAGGCGACTCCGCGCGATTATTCGATTGCGCCGCCGCGCGTCACTTACAGCCAGGATGGCGCTGTCGCCGTCGTCTCGTTCACCATCAGCAATCAGGGCGGCGACGCCAGCGAGCCTTCCCAGATCGTCATCAGCGAGTATCAAACCGGGCGCGTACAGACGATTGAGCCGCTGCCGCCCTTGGGCGCCAATCAAGCGCAGAACTTCGCGATTCAGCTGCCGCTGGCGGACTTAAACGCCGATGGCATTGTCTCATTCAAAATCGAGGCCGGCATAGACGCATTCGAATTGGCGAACAGCCCAATTGCGCGCGATAATTCTCAACTCTTTCACATCGATCGCTCGGCCGCCGGCGCCGCTGAGGGCAGTAGCGGCTCGTCTGAAGCGGACCGCCCGGCGGGAGCGACCTACCAAGTCTTCATCCCCATCGTTAATTGGGGCATCAATTTCCTCGATGACGGGATCCAGCTGAACGACAATCGCTATTCCGGTGGCGACATCCTGCGCCTCCTCGGGCTGCTGGCGGTTGCGCTCTTTTGCCTGTGGCTGCTGAGCTTGATATTGCGGTTGATATTCCGCCGCCCGCCCCGGTTCGATGTCTGGCAGCCGCCTTACGCGGTGAATAACTGGCACGATCCCAACTCCGCCCCCGGGCGCCGCCAAAGCTGGCAGTTCCACGCCCAGAACAGCATCCTTGCCAAGCCCAGCGCGCCGGACCAGGTTGCCGTGGTCAAGCGGCTGCTGGACAAGCGAGGCCTCATACTCGGCAGCTGGAAAGTCAAGGCGATGCGAACCGTGCAATATGACATTTACGGGCGCATCAATCGTACCGAAGTGCTGATGCCGCGCAAGATGATCAACCAGCTCAACCGTGTGCTTCGCCGCGCGCCGAATTACGCCAATCATGAGCTGCAAAAGGCGATCTCACCGATTGCGAAGCGTCTGAGCAAGTATGCGCTTGCTCCCGTGGAGAAGCAGAATCTGATGCTGCCGCTGGCGCTGGATATCCGATTTGAAGGCATCACCGAAGAAGTGCGCATTCAGTTTGAGTTGTATCAGTTTCGCGAGGGCGCCTGGCATCTCATCGATCAGTGGGAACCAGAGTTTGGTCAAGTCGGCGAGCATGTGCCGGAACACTTCACCTTTACTCTTAATGGCCAGCTCTCCGGCGAAAGCAAAGGTGAGTACAAGACACGCCTGCGCGACGATTTCATCCAGCTGCTGGCCGGGCTCTTTTACCACCAGCAGATCGAGCCTAGCGCCGCGCTGGCCGGCGATCCGGCAAGCCAGAAGGACTTGGCGGACGGCGGGGAGGCGCTTTACGACGAGACCGACCCAAGCTCGATTCCCAGCCGCTAACGATTCGCTTAAAAAATCAACAAGGAGACCAGGAAAATGCCCGCGACGATTCCCGAAAATGTACGAGACCTGCTGGAAAGACCGATTGTGGTCGCTTTCGCCACCAGCAATCCTGATGGCCAACCGCAGGTGACGCCGGTCTGGGCCAGCCTCGAAGGCGATCAGGTCTGGATCAATTCAGCGGTTGGGCGGCGCAAAGACCGCAACATCCGCGCCAATCCGAAAGTGACAGTGATGATTCTTGATCCGCAGAACGACTTCCACTGGGTGGAGATTCGCGGCGAAGTGGTCGAATTCGATGAATCGGATGCGGCCGTGGCGCATATCAATAAGCTATCCGGCAGCTATGCCGGCAATGATGACTACTACTCGTTTAATCCCGAGGGCAAAGGACAAGAACAGCGCGTGATCTACAAGATCAACCCGACCAAGATCAACGGGATGTAGAGAGGGTCTTTCTACCCCTCCCCCCGGCCCCCTCCCCGAAGCATCAGGGAGGGGGAGCTAGGCCTCGCCAGCAGGTGATTTATCAAACTTCTTGCCCATTGCGACACGCAAGATCTTTTGCGTGGGCGGCGGCGCGCGCAAGTCAACATGGGCGCCGGGAGCAGCCCTGATACAGTCTCGGCTCTAGACCCTCTGTGTTCTCTGTGTTTCCTCAATTTCCTCTGTGGTGAAGCGGTCAATTGACCCGGCCTCGCAAAAGCGTCAGACTCGCCCGGCGCGCCCGGTGTAGTCGCGCAAATAGAGGAAGTCATGCCCGATGCTGCGCTTGCTTAGCTTGGCGATATTGGGCATCGTGCGCTTATAGTGATTGGCTTTGACCCGCTCCCAGATCTGGACGACGAAATCACGGTCAAAGCCTTCGGCGGCCGCTTCATCAACGGTATAGCGCTCATCAACAAGCAGGAATAGGACCTGATCGGCTTCGTCGTAAGTGAAGCCCAGTTCGTCCTCGTCGGTTTGGCCCACCCAGAGATCGGCTGATGGCGCCTTTTCAATGATGGAAGCGGGCGCCCCCAAATGCCGCGCCATCTGCCGCACCTGAAACTTGTACAAGTCGGCGATCGGATGCAGGGCGACGCCGCTATCGCCATAAATCGTGCTGTAACCGAGCAAGAATTCCGTCTTATTGCTAGTGCCCATGACCAAGCCGCCCCAAGCCATCGACTGATCATAGAGCGTGATCATGCGCAGGCGCGCCATGATATTGCCCTTGCGCAGCCGGCTCATATCCGGGAAGCGCTCGATCAAGGGATCGGCCATGTCGCTGATTGGCAACGACAGATTCGGCAGGTCCAGATCTTCGATCACCGCTTCGGCATCGCTGAGACTCTCGGGCGATGAAGTCGTGTATGGCATGCGCAGCGCCAGCACATTTTCCGCGCCCAGCGCCTTCGCCGCCAGGTACGCGGAAACCGCCGAGTCAATGCCGCCGGACAAGCCGATGACGGCGCGAGTCATACCCGCTTTGGTGATGCTGTCGCGGATGAATCCGGTCAGGACGCGCGTCGCCAGTTCGGTGTTTATCCTGAGACGCGGCAATACAGATTTCATGTCGGCCGCCGCTTCAGTTTTCTCGGCCGCCATTGACCGGCTCCAGCGAGTACTGGGTAATCTGGTGCGGATAGCTCTCGTTGACCTTCATCTGCAATCGCAGCCGCGCCCCGCCCTTCTCGCCTTGCATGATCACTTGGATGCCGTAATCGTCGGCGCATTCCACTTCTGCTACTTTCAAGCGCCCGTGAAGCCGGCGCGTCGCCTTCAAATCGAGCAGGCGCCGGTCAACCGGATTCTCCATCAGCACGAGATCGTAATAGCCGCTGCGCATGAAACCGCGCAAGCGTCTGAAATCGCCCTCGTTGTAATAACGCATCTGAGCGATGAAGCGCCGGCCGGCTTTGCTCGCGCCGATCTTTTGCTTGAGGTCACTCGTATCTATCGCGCTCAATTCGATCCCTGCGCCGTCATCCATTGCCGGCAGGCTTGGGCAGAATGCGCCATATCATAACACAAGCGCGGCAAAATCAAGTATCATTGCGCCTAAACAGTCGAATCAGGCAAGGCGAAAGCATGACGGACAGATTGGCGGAAATCCAAAACGCGCTGGACAGTTTCCAGCGGGACGAAGCGCGCGCGCTGCTGAAAGAAGAATTGAAAGAATCCCCCAGCGCAGCCGCCTATTACCTGGCGGCGCAAGCGGCGCGAACCGAAGGCGATCGCGTTCGCTACTTGCGTAAGGCGCTGGAGCTGGACCCCGATTATCAACCGGCTATCGCTGAATTGGGCGAGCCCACGCCGAAGCAGAAACCGGAACAGGCACCGGAGGATGAACCCGAATCTGCGCCGGACGACACGGGCGCGACCGAGGCGCCACAAAGATGGCTAGCATCGATCAGCAAGCGTTGGCTGGCGATCATCATCGATGGCTTTATAGTGGCGATAGCGACGGTTCTGCTGCTGGTCGCGGGAGGAGCGCTGGCGCCGCTGGATGCGGCCATGGCCAGCGCCGACCAGGCCGCCGTTTCCGCAGCTTTCTCCAACTTTCAGTCCAATACGCTCACGGTCAATCTGCTGATAAGCGCCATATACAACGTCGTGCTGATGGTCGGCTTTAACGGACAGACCCTGGGGAAGATGATGCTGCGCCTGCGCGTGGTCAAAAAACGCGGCGGCCGCATAACGATACTCGATGCCCTGCTGCGCAACGTCTTCGGCTATATGGTCTCGCAGATATTCTTGCTGGGCTATCTCTGGGCGCTATTCGATGCCGAGAAGCAGACCTGGCACGACAAGATGGCGGGCACGGTGGTGGTTGAGGAGCGGCGGGCGGTCTCCGTGTGACCTACTCGCGCCATCTTATGATAGAATGCAAGCACTTCTCTATTCAGGAGCGGGCCATGAATACGATAGAGAGCATTGACCTTATCTATCGCAATCCGAAGATTCGGGGTGGGCGACCGTGCATTGTGGGCACCGACTTGCGGGTCTTAGATATCGTCATTTCAAAAATCTTCGCTGAGCGCACTCCCGAGCAATTGGCGGAGGACTACGCGCTTTCGATGGCAGAGGTATATGCGGCGCTGGCGTACTATCACTGCAACAAAGCCGAAGTCGATGAGGATATTCGCGAGGACTTCAAGCGGAGCGATGCCATTGGGAACAGCGGGCTTGTCACGGTGCAGAGACCCGTTTACGAAGACGTTGAAGTGGTTTCGGTTCGAGACTCAATGGATGATCCTGATGAGGGAGCGATTGGCGAGGCAGTAAGGAAAGCCGTAGATACTGCGACTATGGGCGTGTTGGACCTGATGGAAAAAGACGTTGAGTGACCAAGCGATTGCGTTCTACTTCGACGCATGTGTGCAAGTCGTGATCGCGGAGCAGCTACAGCATGAGGGGATTGAGGCGGTCACGGCACGCGATTTGAAGAAGCTCACAGATGATGATCCCAGCCATTTGCAACCCGCGACTGAACAGAAACGAGTGCTAGTAACTTACGATGACGATTTCGTCAAGATGGCGCAGCAGGGTGTAGAGCACGCCGGCCTTGTATTCGTGCCAACACGTTACCGCAACATAGGCGTCGTTGTTAAGGAGTTAAGAAAGTTTCAGGCTCGATACAGTCGGAATGACGCTAGCAATCTCGTCTGGTTCTTGACAGACACGTCGCCAAGATAAATCCTAATGACTGGGACTGTTGTCAGCAAGTGACGCAAGCCATGACGGGTGTCGAATCCTGACTGACATTGCCAACTGCCACGGTCAAGATTCGGCGCCTGCTAGTTCCCTTTTCCATACCGCCGCACTCTTAAATCACACTGCTCTTTATGCCCCATGAAACCTTCCAAGTCACAGAGGCGGCTTCCATATTCCCCAATTACAACGCTCGCTTCTTCGGTCACGCGCTGATAAGTCACAGTCTTGATGAACTTGCCCACCCATAGACCGCCGGTGTAGCGCCCGGCTTTCTTGGTCGGCAGCGTGTGATTGGTGCCGATGACCTTGTCGCCATAAGCAACGTTGGTTTCCGGACCGAGAAAGAGCGCGCCGTAATTGCTCATATTCTCCAGAAAATAATCGGGATCGCGCGTTAATATCTGCACGTGTTCGCTGGCGATCTCATCGGCGACCTGCAGCATCTCTTCGTCGGTATCGACCAAGACGACCTCGCCATAGTCGCGCCAGGCGACGCCGGCCAGGTCCGCCGTCGGCAGGCTCTCCAACTGACGCCCAATCTCGGCTTCAATGCTCTCGGCCAGCGAAGGGCTCGTGGTCAAGAGCACCGCCGGCGAAGTGGGCCCATGCTCGGCCTGCCCCAGCAAATCAACGGCGCACATTTCGGCATCGGCTGTTTCATCGGCGACCACCAGCACCTCGGTCGGTCCCGCCAGCAGGTCAATCCCCACCAAGCCGAATAGCTGGCGCTTGGCTTCGGCGACAAAGGCGTTGCCCGGTCCCACAAGCATGTCCACCGGCGTCATGCCCAGGGCGCCGTAAGCCATTGATGCCAACGCTTGCACACCACCCAGTATGTAGATTTCGTCGGCGCCGCCGAAGTGAATGGCAGCGATGGTCGCGGCCGGCAGTTCGCCATTAATTGGCGGCGTGCAGGCGATGACTTCTTTGACGCCGGCCGCCTTGGCCGTCACCGTGCTCATATGTGCCGAGGCCACCATTGGATAGCGCCCGCCCGGCACATAACAGCCGACCCGATTGACCGGGATGTTTCTGTGCCCCAAGACGACGCCGGGCAGCGTCTCCAGCTCGACATCGCGCAGCGCCGCTCTTTGCGCCAAGGCGAAATTACGAACTTGCTCCTGGGCGAATTGAATATCGGCGATCGCCTGTTCGGGGAGTTCGCCTATGGTTTTTTCAATCTGTTCATCGCTCAGCTTGAAGCTGGGCGGATCCCAGTTGTCGAACTTGATCGAAAGCTCGCGCACCGCATCATCTTTGCGCGCCGCGATATCGGCCAGGATGCCGTGTACGGTCGCCTGCACCTGGGCCTCGGCGTCCGCCTTTTGCTCAACCGTCTTACCGCGCTTGACGTATCGAATTGCCATAGTGCCTCTCAGTACAGGTAATTCTGGCGGCTGGCATGGTATGTCGCCACTAGAGGGATTGTACCGTAATGAAAAAAGCCTGCGCTCAGCGCGGTCCCACCCCATCCCCGGCCCTTCCCCAGTGAACTAGGGAAGGGTGATTTGACGGCGGATTTGGTATTCTTGGGTGCTGTATCGGAGAATAACCAGTGATGCATTATTCTCGGCAAAGATTCTCCCCCTTCCTTAGCTTGCTGGGGAAGGGGGTTGGGGGGATGGGGTGAAATAAACATGGTAGCGCTATCCAGTAGTGGACTAGCCTTATTGTTGCCGCTGGGCGTTAACTCCACAGCCCTTCGCTGGCGATCCGCGCGCCTTCCGCCATTGAGCTCAATTTTGCGTATGCGATATCGGGATGAATCGCGCCGAAGCCAGCGAAAGTGCCGAAGCCGCAATCGGTGCCAGCGATGACGCGCTCCCGCCCGACGATATTGGCGAAGCGTTCGATCCTTTCCGCCACAAGCTGCGGATGCTCAATGAAATTGGTCGTGGTATCCAGCGTGCCCGGTATCAGTATCTTGTCATCGGGGATATCGGCCTCCGCCCAAATCTGCCACTCGTGCTGATGACGCGGGTTGGAAGCCTCGAATTGAATCGCCTGCGGCTTTGCCGAAAGCACGATGTCGATGATCTCATCGAGCTCGACGTCATGGTGATGCGGTCCTTCATAATTGCCCCAGCACAGATGCAGCCGCGCTTGCTCCGCCGGCACATTTTCCAGCGCGTAGTTCAGCGCCTCAACCTGCGTTTCCGCCGCCTTCTTGAATGCCGCGGAATCCACACCGCGGAAGAGGATATGCCGCCCCATCGCCAAATCGGGGCAATCCACCTGCAAGATCAAGCCCGCTTGGGCGATCTTCTCGTATTCGACCTTGAGCACTTCAGCCAGCGCCCAAAGATATTCTTCTTTCGTCGGATAATATTCATTGGGCTGGAAGCCGGAGACGACACCCGGCGATGCCGAATTCATGAAGGCTTCGGCCGCGCCGGCTTCTTCTTTCGCCGCCAGCAGATTGGTGATGTCCTTCTCCAAGGGTCCCAGGTCTTTGATCGTGATCGCATCGCGTACAACGGGCCGATGATACACCGGCGTGCCGCCAGCGTCAGCCAGGCGCTGCTTGTAGGCGGGAAAATCATCCAGATCTTGTGGCGTCGCGCGCGGCACATCGGCGATTTCGAAGCCGGTGAAGCGATGCCGCATATAAGTGACGTAGCTGATCTTGCTCATCTCGCCATCGCTGATGACATCGACGCCGGCATCCACCTGTTTCCGCGCCACTTCAAGCACCGCGCGCTGCATGACGCGGTCGAATTCCGCCTGATCATAGGCTTCGTCCCGATCTTGCGCAAACAGCTGATCGACCACATATTGCGGCCGCGGCATACTGCCGACGTGCGTTGTGAGAATGCGTTCTGTGCTGGTTTTCATAGGGGACCTTCCTAGTTTAGCTCGGAGGACGAAAGTCTTTCAATTCGACCCCGGTCCGATCACGAAATGTCGAGAGCAGATATTCGTTTTGCGCGGCTTTTTGCGCCTCGTAATCGGGCGGATGTACCATCTTACCGCTCTCGTCGGCGACATAACCATTGGCCAATGCCTCCGCTTCGATCTGCGGCGACCAATAGGGATCCTTGCCCTCGAATACCTGATGCGACTCGAGCACAGCATAAATCCAGCCGATTTCATCACCCGAATACTCGAAGCTGCGATACATGCCCGGCGGCAGCGAAATCATGTCCCAGGCATTCAAGACGAACTCGCCTTCCACTTTCTCGGGATCGTCTTCATTGCCCCAAAAAAAGGTCCAGGGTCCAGTGAG
The DNA here is from genome assembly GCA_026707665.1 of Chloroflexota bacterium. GTDB lineage: Bacteria > Chloroflexota > Anaerolineae > Aggregatilineales > Phototrophicaceae > UBA6055. Next base: position 19,783 of record JAPOWK010000110.1, on the reverse strand, counting down.
CATGAAAAAAGACTCGACATAGTCATGCGTGTGCCAGGCGGGCCCACAGCCGGGCGGCGCCCAAACCATGCCGATCTGATAACGATGCGGCTCGGTGATCGCGCGCCTTATGCTGAAATCGGGATTTTCCGAAGCGGTATCGCCGATGACGGCGTAATTCATGCGCATGTGGCGCGGCAACATGCTATCAATGAACATGATCGGGATGCCCTTACCCTTGAGCTCCTCAAAGCGCATGACGCGCGCCGCCATGCTTTCCTGTGTTTGCTTTGGATAATCCATACTTCGGTCCTCCTCGGCAAAATCGAAACGGTCGAAATGATACCGGAAAGCCTATAGAAAAAGGCGGGCTTTGTCAATCAGCGACCAATCTCGTATGGTTATGAACCGTAGGACGCCGTGCCTGTACAGCTCCGCCTTCATTTTCGCGCGATGATGAGGGTCGAGAAGTTGAATGCCCAGGGCAATCCCCGCTTCAGTAGCGCGCCAAGCGCTTCCGCCAGCGCATTCGTTCGGTAATAGCCCGGCTCCCGAAACAAGCCGCCCAAGCCCCAAAGCGTAAAGGAGTGGCTTGTGGGCAGGGCGCGGATTTCGCGAAAGCCCGCCTGCGACACGATGTCGATCAACTGCCCGCGGGTATAAGCGCTTTCATAAAACGCTTCGTCGGTTAGCTGACCGGCGCCCCGCAATCGGCGCTTGAATTGAACCGCCCGATAGACGATATTGGGATAGGGGATCGTCAACACCAAAACGCCGCCCTTTCTGACCACGCGGTACGCCTCCTTCAGCGCGGGAAGCATCCCGTGCTCGAAGTGTTCCAGTACGCCGAAGGACAAATAACTGCCGAAGCAATCGTCGCGATATGGCAAGTGATGGACATCGCCCGCAGTAAGGGGCAGGCTGGCGTCAAAGCGGCGCGAATCAATCAAGGCGTTTTGCGCGTAATCCAGACCGTGCACATGATAGCCGAGCGCTCGCAAGGAGATCACGACGGCGCTCAAGCCGCTGCCCGCCTCGAGGTGAAGGTCTTCTTCAGCCAAGAAGGGAAGATAAGCGCGAATGATCTCCTGGGCCCGTTCATAGCGAATCGCCTCAAGCTCAAGCTCAATCGACGACTGATCCCAGATCTCTTCCCAGGCGACTCTGGTGCTGTCGTAACGCGTGTTTTCTTCGGGCATCTTTTGCGTCGTATCCTGGTTCATTGATTCCGGTTATAGGCGCCTTGTCGCGATTCCGCGCAATCAAATCGCGCTGGTATCCACATCCCAAATCAGCATACATTCGCCGACCAACATCAACGATACCGCCAGCAAGATCGTTCCCGACTCGCCCGCCTTCGCCCGCGCGAGCGCCAGCGCGCCCGGCAAAGCCTTGCGATAGGACACATCGGCACAGCATTCACGCGCGGCGGCGACCGCATCCGCTTGCGCTGGGAAGCGCGTATTTGGGTTGATATCGGTCTCGGTGATGATCAGCGCTTGGCTGACGTCAGCCATCTGCCGATACACACCGGGGAAGTCGCGGTCGGCGGGAGTCCCCACGATGGAGATCACCGGCTCGCTCAACCGATCCTGCAAGCTCTCGACGAAGGACTGTGCTGACGCAACCGTGATCGCGCCATCCACAAAAGTCGCCGGTGTGTCGTCCAGCTTCTGCGCGCGCCCCAACCATTTTACCCGTTTCAGCCCGCTTTGGATCGCTTCCATGAATTCAACTGATTCAGGCATCGCGCCACCGAGCCGTCGCTGAAACCTTTCGACTGCGCGAATCGCCAGCGTCGCGTTTTCTAGCTGGTAACGCCCGAGCAAGGGAATGAACAGTTGACCATAGGGAGGCAGGTGGATCAACTGTCCAGCCGGCCGGTCGGCAAGGAGCTTCGCCAAATCAGCCTCTTGCAGACAGGTCAAGTTCGCGCGCATGACATCCGCCTCCGCCTTGAGCGCGCTCATTGCCGCTGGATCCTGCGGCAGCGTCACCACATCGCAGCCCCGCTTGATGATGCCGGCTTTGTGCCAGGCGATTCTCTCCAGCCCCTCGCCAAGCAGCGCGCTATGTTCTCGCATGATGGGCGCGAAGACGGCCAGCCGGTTCGGCGCCACCGCGACATCATCAAAGCGTCCGCCGCGCCCGACCTCTAGCACGGCAACATTCGCATTCATCTCGTTGAAGTGTCGTAGCGCGATGGCGAGAAATATCCCCTGCGGGCTGAGGTATTGCGAGGCGGAGAGTTCCTCAGTTACGCTGTCTAACATCGGCTGCAATTCACGCAGGATGCGCAGAAAATCACTGGTCGGGATCATGCGCCCGTCAACGCGAATCCGCTCATTCCAATGCACAAGATGCGGGCTGGTCAGGGCGCCGACCCGATGGCCCAGCGATTCGAGCAGCTTGGCCATGATGGTCGTGACCGAGCCTTTGCCGCGGCTGCCAGTAACGACAGCGTAGGCGCGCTTTTCGTCGAACAGATCGGCTCGCTCCAGCAATTTACGCGTCCAGCTCACGTCGCGTGTATACTCGTCGAGACCGCGTGGCGCTCCATCGAGACGGCGGCGCGTCTTGAAAATGGTATGGATGGCCGCATCCATTGAATCAATCATTTGCCAGGGTCCGTCCCTTGTTTCAATCACAATCATAGCGAATGAAGCGCATCATCCCTAGACCGCGCCAATCGCGGATTGCGCCCGGGAGCGCCGCGATTCCGCCATCGCCATTGCCACTATGTTTCTTCCCCCCTTTCGGCTAGATTCTGAATGGTGACTCGATGACGAGCCCATCCGCCATGCCCGAATCCGCAAGCCTCTCCGGCAGCGATGCTAAACGCGCTGCGCGCAACGTCAGCGCTTTGATGATCGCCAGCGTCATCAGCAAGGGCGCGCTCTACATCTGGCAGTTGGTGCTTTCCCCCTGGCTGGGACCAAGCGAATACGGCATGTATGGCACTGTTGGCGGCTTGATGGTAAACGCGGCCGCGATCGCCAGCTTTGGCATGGGCTTGATCGTCATTCGCGATGTCGCGCGCGACCGCAGCAAAGCCGGCAAATACTGGTCGGCGATGCTCTATATGCAGACCATTATGGCGCTTATCGCCTATGTCGCGATGAATGGCGCCGCCCTTGGCTACAGCGAAACCCTTCGCGCATTCGCGGCGCTCGCCGGGATCAACCTCTTCATTGATCTCTTCGGCAATATGGGCTACGACCTGCTGCTAGCGCAGGAAGAGATGGTCAAGACCTCGCTGGTCGAAATCGTCCACATCTTCTTTCGCATTGGGCTCGCTCTGCTGGCGCTGACCGCCGGCTGGGGACTGCTGGGGGTCTATGGCGCCGCCATTATTTCAGGATTGGCGCGTTCCACTGTACTCGTCGCCTTGAACCTTCGCGCCGGGGTGCGTCCGGATTTTCCCTTTGACCCCACGATTGCCCGTCCCTTGATCGTTAACAGCGCTCCCCTGGCGCTCTCATCCATTCTGACGCTGGCTTACCAACATTCCGACAAGCTGATCACCACAGGAATACTCGGCGCCCGCGTTACCGGTTATCTGACCGCCGCTTTCGTCATCAACTTCGGCGTGATTGAATTGTTCAGCGTATCGGTATTGGTCGCGGCTTATCCGCTGCTGGCGCGCTACTACGATGATGGCGGCAATCCCTTTTTTGGCGGCATGATCGAGAAGCTGGCGCGCTTTTCCATGATCGTGGGCGTTCCTTTGGCGCTCGGTATTAGCATCCTCGCCGATAAGATCATGACGCCGCTGCTGGGCGAGGCATACGCACCTTCGGCCGGCATTCTGAGCCTGCTGATCTGGTATACCGCGATCACGATGTTCGGCAACGTCTTCAGCCAGGGCCTGCTGATTCAGAATCGGCAGCGGCTTCTCCTCTTCATTCGCGGCGCCGGCTTGGCGCTCAATGTGAGCCTGACGGCGCTATTGCTCGTGACCTGGGGCGATCCGCGCGGGGCGGTCATCGCCTCGATCATCGGGGAGACGCTGGTCGTTTGCCTGCTGCTGAAGGGCTTTCGCGCCATCGGCTTGACCTGGCACGGTATTGCCCAAACTGCCCTGCGGCTGCTGGTCATCGCCGTTCCAACCGCGCTGACGATGCTGCTCCTGCGCGAACAATTTATCATGCTTCCCGCGGTTGGCGGCTTGGTTGTCTACCTGGGCGGCATGATTCTGGCGCGCGTGCTGAGCGCGGAGGACTGGGACATGCTCTACCGGCTGGCGGCCTCGATCCCCGGCGGCGGATTCCTGACGCGCTTCTGGCGGCGCGATGTCGAATTGACCTGGTGACAGGCCGATGCGCATTCTTCATCTCACGCCTTACTACAAGCCCGCTTACGCCTTCGGCGGAGTCGTGCGCTCGGTCGAAGGGATGGCAAGAGCATTGGTCCAGCGCGGGCATGAAGTCACCATTCTCACGACCGACGCCCTCGATCAACAGGGGCGCCGCATGGCCGCGCCTGAGGAGACCATCGACGGCGTACGCGTGCTGCGTCGTCCGAACGTCCTGCCCTGGCTGCGCGGTGGCGCCAATCTGTCGACGCCGCGAAGCATGAAAAGAACCGCGGAAGCGATCCTTCCCGAGATCGACATCCTGCACACTCACGAATTCCGCACGCTGGAGAATTTGCTGGTGACGCCGGTGGCGCAAGGTCTCGACGTGCCCATCGCGCTCTCGCCCCATGGCACACTCAATCTGCAGACCGGCCGCGGCCGGCTCAAGACCGTTTGGGATCGCCTGCTCAGCCCCGTTATCGCCCAGCGCATCGATCATGTGATCGCCTTGACCGAAGCCGAACGCATGGAAGCCGAGACCCTTTGGAAGTCATTTGGGACGCGGCAGAAGCCAACCCGATTCAGCGTCATCCCAAATGGCGTTGATCTGGGACCGTTCAACAAGAGCGAATTGGCGAAAGACTTTCGCGCGCGCTTCCGACTCGACGAGGCGCCGACCGTGCTCTTCATGGGACGCTTGCAGGAGCGCAAGCGCGTCGATGTGCTCATCAAGGCTTTCATCGCCGCTGATGTAGCGGACGCTCGTCTTCTCATCGTCGGTCCTGACGAGGGCATGCTGCCGGCCCTGATGAAGCTGGCGGGCGGCGACCCACGCATCGTCTTCACCGGCTACCTGGAGGGCAGCGGACGGCTGGGCGCGCTGGCGGCGAGCGCTGTTTTCGCCTTGCCGGCGACGGGCGAGGGACAACCGATCGCGGCACTCGAGGCGATGGCGGCGGGGCTGCCGGTTCTGCTTTCGCCTGGCTGTAATCTGGACGACGTCGAGGAGGCTGGCGCTGGCTTTGTCGTTGAACAGACGGTGGCCGCGTTCGCCGACGGGTTGCGAAAGCTGCTACGCGATGAAGGCTTGCGCCGGAAGATGGGACAGCGAGCACGGCGGCTGGCCGAAGAGCGTTATGCCTGGGATGGGATTGCTGAGAGACTGGAAGACGTGTATCTAAGCCTTCTCTGAATTAGCTTGGGAGCGACCAATAGCCAAGGATGCGCGTTGATTTTTTGCACGAAAATGCTAAACTTGTCAACGGAGCATGGGAGGTGAGGCATGATTGGAGCAAGGCTTAAGCAGGCGCGTTTGTTGGCGGGCATGACACAGCGGCAACTTGCTAGAGAGTTAGGTGAGGCCGGCTTCAAAATAACCGCCGCGGCAATCTCCAAGTACGAGAAAGAAAAGAGCTTTCCGACGGCGCGATTCTGGTTGACCGCAAGCAACGTCCTGGATGTGCCTAGTACATATTTCAGTCATCAGCCGGTGAAACGGGTGGAATGGCTGGCATTTCGTTGTCGCAGCCGCCTGAGCAAACGGGAGCGCGACAGGATCAAAGCCTATGCCAGCGATGTCGCGGAATTACAGTTTGAGCTAGCTGAGCTTCTCTTTCCAAACGCGAATCCCAAAATGCGGGTCATACCAGTAAAGACGCTTGCCGACGCAGAGGATGCCGCTGTGCAACTGCGGAACGATTGGGATGTCGGCGATCGTCCCTTGGACAATCTTGCTCAGACAGCCGAAGACCGCGGGATCGCCGTTATTGCTTGGCACGACGAAACTGGTTATTTCGATGGCCTTTCGGGCAGATGTAATGAACGTCCCGTTGCGGTCGTCAACACAAACGTCCCGTTGGACCGATTTCGGCTTAGCCTGGCGCACGAAATCGGCCATCTCGTAATGGATGTTGTAGACGCCGCCGAAGCCGATGCAGAAGAGTTGGCTTACAGGTTCGCAGCTTCCCTCCTAGTTCCCGCGGAGCATGCCTACCGCGAATTAGGTAGAAACCGGCCTCATATTGGCTGGGGCGAATTAATGTCGCTAAAGCGCAAATATGGCATGAGCATGGCAGCCTGGCTGATGCGCGCGCGCGACCTGCAAATAGTCACCCAAAACAATCATTTGGATATGTGGAAGGACTTTGGCTCAAGAGGCTGGCGGCGTGATGAACCAGAAAAATACGTTGGCGACGAAGAGCCGTTGCAGTTGAATCAGATGGCGCAGCGTGCAGTAGCAGAAGGACTAATTGGTCCAGATCGCATCACCCGTGTCGCAATAGACATCCTTGATGACGAAAACGAATTAATTCGTGACGGAGAGTATCCAACAGCCGGAGAGCTATTGGAAATGTCTCAAGACGAGAGGGACATGTGGATGGAAAAGATGTTTGAACTCGCTGAGACTCTGGATTTCGAAGTTTTTGAGGCATTCGGCGAGGAAGAGTTCTAGATATGGCGAAGTTCGACCCCCGGCGCGGCGAGATCTGGAAAGTCCGTTTTGAATCGGCTCGTGGCCATGAAATTCGCAAAGCACGTCCTTCGCTTGTCATTAACACGCCAAGGGCAGGGCGCAAAGATATGCGAATCATCATCCCGATAACGACCGGTCAAGAGAAATACGTCAATTTGGCGTGGATGGTAAAGATTCTCGCAGATTCGGCAAATGGCCTTGATAACGATTCTTTTGCCGACGCGTCCCAAGTGCAGCCTGCGTCCCTTAAACGATTCGTCGACAAGAAGGGACTTCTGCAATCGCAAGCCGATTTGGACAAGATTTCCGAAGCCGTTGCTTTATGCGTGGGCTACGACCCTTCAAGACGCAAGCGACGTAGAAAGTGACAGCCGATCCCGCGACTTGCATGCGCGGCAGGTTTAGAGATATCGGGCAAAAGTAGCGAGATAAGACCGCGTGGCCGAATAAAGCATGCCGAATCTAAAGTCATTGTAAAATGACTACACATCTAGTCAATCTTTTAAGGAGAGTCGCCATTGATCCGATTCGACCGCTTCACCGAACGCGCGCAAGACGCCGCCGCCCGCGCCTATGAAATCCTCCACCGCTACACCCATTCGCAGGTGGACACCGAACATATCTTGCTGGCGCTGCTGGAACAGACCGACGGCGTCGTGCCGCAGATACTCGAGCGGCTGGCCGTCGATGTCGGCGCGCTCCGCTCGCGCGTGGACGATATCTTGCGGGGGAGCCCGCGCACGGCCACCATCTATGGACAGGGCACAAACCAGGTATTTATCACGCCGCGCCTCAAGAGCATCATCGACCGGGCCAACGAAGAAGCGAATCGGCTCCGCGACGAATACATCAGCACCGAGCACATCTTTCTCGCCATCCTCAACGAGCGCAACACCGATATCGCCATCACGATGGCCGAATACAATATCACTCGCGACCGCGTCGCCGATGCCGTCAAGGACATTCGCGGCGGCCAGCGCGTCACCGATCCGCAAGCCGAAAGCCGCTACCGCACACTGGAAAAATACAGCCGCGATCTGACGCGCATGGCGCAAGAAGGCAAGCTTGATCCGGTCATCGGGCGCGACAGCGAAATCCTGCGGGTGATTCAAGTCCTCAGCCGCCGCACCAAGAATAACCCGGTTCTGATTGGCGAAGCCGGCGTCGGCAAGACCGCCATCGTCGAGGGCTTGGCGCAGAAAATCGCGACCAACGATGTCCCGGATATCCTGTTGGGCAAGCGGGTGCTCAGCCTCGATCTGAGCGGTATGCTGGCCGGCAGCCGCTTCCGTGGCGAATTCGAAGAGCGCCTCAAAGGCACGATCGAAGAGATTCAGCGTTCCCAAGGCGAGATCATCCTCTTCATTGATGAGCTGCATCAAGTGGTCGGCGCGGGCGCGGCCGCGGGCGCGATGGATGCCGGCAACATGATGAAGCCGGCTTTGGCGCGCGGCGAATTGCAGACAGTCGGCGCCACCACCGTGGATGAATACCGCCAGCAAATCGAGAAGGACAGCGCTCTGGACCGGCGCTTTGCCCCGATCTTCGTCGAGGAGCCCAATGTCGAAGACACCATCGAGATGCTCTATGGCATACGCGATCGCTACGAAGCGCATCACAACGTCAATATCGCCGATGACGCCATCGAAGCCGCCGCCCGTCTCTCCGCCCGTTATTTGACCGAGCGCAAATTGCCCGACAAGGCGATTGACCTCCTCGATGAAGCTTCAGCCAAGTTGCGCGTCGCCCTGTTCTCCATGCCGCAGTCACTGAAGAACATGCGCGAAACCATCGACCAGCTGGCGCTGGAAGAACAGGCGGCCGGCCTATCACGCGATTACGAGCGCGCCGCCGATTGCAAGATGCAGCGCATCCAGCTCGAAGAAGAATACAAGCAAGCCCATCACCAATGGCGGCGGGAGAATACGCTGGACGAGCTCGTTACCGCCGACAATGTGGCGCAGGTGGTCGAACAATGGACTGGCATCCCGGTGCAAAGCATGCTTGAAACTGAGTCGGAGAAGCTGCTGCGGATGGAACACGTCATCAACGAGCGCGTCATCGGGCAGGATAGAGCGATTGCCGCCCTGGCCGATGCCATCCGGCGGGCGCGAAGCGGCTTAAAGGACCCCAAACGCCCGATCGGCTCATTTATCTTCCTGGGATCGAGCGGCGTCGGCAAAACGGAATTGGCGAAGGCGCTGGCTGAATTCATGTTCGATGATGAAGAGAGTCTCGTCCGCGTTGATATGAGCGAGTATCGCGAGAAGCACACGGTCAGCCGGCTCTTCGGCGCGCCGCCCGGTTATGTCGGCTACGAAGCCGGCGGTCAATTGACCGAAGCGATCCGCCGCCGCCCCTATCGCGTCATCCTTTTCGACGAGATCGAAAAGGCGCATCCCGATGTCTGGAGCGCCTTGCTACAAGTGCTGGAAGATGGACGCATGACCGACGGCCAAGGGCATATCGTCGATTTCCGCAACACCGTACTAATCATGACCAGCAATCTCGGCACTGAATTCGCCCGCCATGGCGGCGCGCTGGGCTTCCTGCCGAATGACGAGGAAGCGGTCGCCGATCACCGCAAAATCGAGAAAGCGATGCGTGATACCTTCCGCCCCGAATTCCTCAATCGAATTGACGAGATCATCATCTTTGAGCCGCTAACGCTGGAAGCTGTCGAGCAAATGGTCGACCTCCAGATCCGCGACCTGGCGGAGCGAATGGATGAATCGGGTTTGGCGCTTCACCTGACGGAGCCGGCGCGCCACTGGCTGGCGAAGCAGGGCTACGACCCGCAGTTCGGCGCCCGCCCCTTACGCCGCGCCATCCAGCGGCACATCGAAAATCCCTTGAGCATCCATTTGCTGCAGGGTGACTTCAGCGCCGGCGACCTGGTCGTCATCGACGAAGCGGAAGACCGTTTGGAATTCTCCCGCCACCACGATCAAGCCAGTGACTACGTCGATGCCGCCGCCTCTGGGAACGAGGAGTACGACGACATTTACGACGAGAGCTACCCCGCACGCGATTATTACGATGCGGAACTCGAAGACGAAGACTTCGCCGACTTCTTGTCGCAGACCGATGACGACGACGAATTCGATCCCTTTCCCGCGCCGCCACATCGCCGGCCTGAGGATGTCGACAGCTTCGACTAATCGACGTCGGTTGATCATCGAAGCTTCAAGCCCGCTTCGCTCCAAGCAAGAACCAACTCGGATCCATGCGCTCAATTTCCCTGGGCGCGGCAATAATCGAATTGTCATTTGACTATGCGCGTTCAATGGCTATAATGGCTTGGCGCAAGTAAAGCAAGAAATGGAAGTCGCCATGAGTCTTGAAGAACGCGGTAAGGACGAGGACGCAACTGCCGAACCTTCGTCAGCCGAGTTGTCGCCAGCGGAAGTGGATGCAAGGGTCGATGCCGTTGACACGGATTCGAATTGCCCGACGGCGGTCGAGGAGACAGAAGCGCCAGCGGCGACCGGCAACGGTTCGCAGTCCGGCGAGGCGTCGGCGCGCGCTGCCACCGAGGCGGAAGCCACTGTGGCCGGGGAGAGCCAGCCCGCTGAGACAGAGGAGCAGCCTGACGACGACGCTGTTAAGGCCGAGGCTGGCGAGCCTTCGGCCCCAGCTATGGCGGAGCCGCCCACGGAAGTCGTCGCCGAGACCGACGCCGCGGCGGACAGCGCGGACCCGCCGCCTCAAGATGTGGACACGAAAAAGGAAGCGCCCGCCGAAGAGCAATCAAGATTCAAGCGCGGTCAGATTCATCGCGGCGTTATCAGCAGCACCAAGCCCACCGCCGTATTCGTGGACCTCGGTGAGGGCGACCAGGGCCTGGTCCCTGGCCGCGAACTGGAGCTGATGACGCGCAAGATGCTCGAATCGCTGGTGGTCGGCGCCGAAGTGGATGTCTACGTCGTCAATCCGCGCAATCACCGCGGCCAGACGATCCTCTCCATCAATCATGCGCTGGAAGAACTGGATTGGCGCAATGCCCAAAAATACGCCAAATCGAAAGCGGTCTATGATGCGCTGATTGGCGGTTACAACAAGGGCGGCTTGATCGTGCGTTTTGGCCGCCTGCGCGGTTTCGTGCCACAGAGCCAACTGGCGGAAGAGCGCGCCCGCTCGATGTCCGGCGCGACGCCGGAAGAACGTTACGGACCGATGGTCAATCAGCCGATCGGCGTCAAGGTGATGGAAGTCGATCGCCATCGCAACCGGCTGATCCTGTCGGAACGCGCCGCCCTGCGCGAAGTGCGCCAGGCGCGCAAGGAAGCCTTGATCGCCGAGTTGAATGTCGGCGATATCAGAAAAGGCGTTGTCGTGAGCCTGGAGAACTTCGGCGCTTTCGTTGATATCGGCGGCGGCGAAGGCTTGGTCCACCTCTCGGAATTGGCTTGGGGGCATATCACCCATCCGCGCCAGGTGGTGAAAGTCGGCGATGAAGTCGAAGTCGAAGTCATCAGCGTCAATCCCGAGGCGAAACGCATCGGGTTGAGCCGGCGCCGCGTGATTAGCGATCCCTGGGACGAAGTCGCGACTGCGCTCCGCCGCGGCCAGTTGGTGCGCGGCCGCGTCACCAAGCTTACAAAATTCGGCGCTTTCGCCCGCCTTCTGGACTATGACGCCGTCGAAGGGCTGATCCACATTTCGGAACTCTCTGGCGAGCGCGTCAGCCATCCGCGCGAAGTCGTCAATCGCGGCGACGAACTGGTTCTGCGCATCGTTAAGATAGACATCAGAGACCGGCGCTTGGGTCTGAGCTTGAAGTCGGTCAATTCGACCGAATATCTCGATCTCGATTGGGAGATGGCGATTCAGGAATCGGTCGCGCTGCAAGACCAATCGACTGGCGGCGAACAACTCGACGCTCAAACCGAAGCCGGCGAGCCTGACGCGCAAGCCCAAGCCGAGGACTAAAGCTACAGCAGCGGCAGCGGTACTTCTATGGGCATCGGTGACGGCGCCCTCTTTTGTTTTCATCGTTCATTCATTCGCTTCTGATTTGCCAATTGCTTGCCTTTCGCTTAGCATGAATCAAGAGTGGCCGGTTATCTAGGCGGGACGGGTTTGCCTTGCCAAACAAAATGGAGCGCTTTACGCAGCGGGCGCGGCGCGTACTCAGCCTGGCGCAGGAAGCCGCCGATGCGCTGAACAGCAGCTTGATAGACAGCGAGCATTTGCTTCTCGGGTTAATGGGCGAAGAAGAATCGATCGCGTCCCGCTCCCTCACCGCAGTGGGGCTCGAACGTGCGCAAGTGGAAGAGTTGGCGCGGGCCGCCAGTCGGGCAAAACCGGCGCGCTCCCTCCAGCTAGACCTGTCCCGCGACTCCAAAAGGGCGCTGGAACTGGCGGTCGACGAGGCGCGTCGCCTTAGCCATCATTACATCGGCAGCGAGCATCTGCTGCTAGGTCTGCTGCGTCTGCCGGAGGGCGCCGCCCTGGACATCCTGCGACAGCTAGGCGTCAGCCCGGAGCAAATCCGCCGGCAAGTCGCCATCATTCTGCAAGAGCGCCCATCGACGCATCCTCCGTTGGAAATTCGCCGTTCAAGCGCTCGCCCCGCCCCCAGCCATTACGACTACTTCCTGCTGCGCACGACAAGCCGGACGTCCGGCGAAATCAGCCACCTGGCTGTCGATCTGTCGGCCGAGGTCAAGAACACACTGGAGGCAGCGCTGAAAGAAGTGGGCGCTACCGGATTCCTGCTGCTGGACGAAAGGCATTTGCTGCTGGCCATGTTGCAGAATCGCGCGAGCCCATTAAGACGGCTCCTGCTAGACGCTGATGTTGACCTGGACGAGTTCATTCGCCAATTGCGGAAGCCCAATGAGGACTGAAGCGGCCACTCGCCAGCGCGCCACCGCTACCCTTGCCGCTCTGCTCTATCCCGAAGACTGCCTTCAAATGGCTTGAGTGTCCGTTGATAATATGAGATGTTTCCGCTAGTATACGCGGACAAGTTTGCGCCCAAAAGCGGTCGCTGATTTCTGATAAAGTACTGACGCGACATTTCACAATTGCAAGTTTCTGTTGGTATAATTGGATTTAGGCTGAAGTTTTGGACCGGCTCTGAATACGGGCTGATCAAGATGGAGGAATAGACCGTGCCAAACAAAATGGAACGCTTCACACAGCGGGCGCGGCGTGTGCTGAGCCTGGCACAGGAAGAGGCGGATCGACTGCAGCACCACCAAATCGGGACGGAACACCTGCTGCTTGGCTTGATGCGCGAAGATGGCGGTGTGGCTGGTCGCGTCCTGCGTGACTTGGGGTTGGATTTGCGGCGCGTGGAAGAACTTGTCTCTCGGTTGTCCACCGCCGACGATCGGACGACCACCTCGCAGCTGGATTTATCGCCGGGCACCAAGAAAGTGCTCGAGTTGGCGGTGGATGTCGCCCGTCGTATGGGCCACCATTACATTGGCACGGAGCATTTGCTGCTCGGCTTGGTTCGACAGCAAGAAGGCATTGCGCTGGATGTGCTGCGGCGCCTGGGCGTCAGCCCGGAGGAAGTCCGCCGGCAGACCAGCAAAGTGCTGCAGGAAAGCCCGGTGCAATCCACGCAAAAAGCCCAGGGCCGCCCCCAGGGAAAACATTCACGCAAGGACAGTACCCCGCTGGTGGATCAACTTGCGACCGATTTGACCAGCCTGGCGGAAAACGGCAAGCTCGACCCGGTCGTCGGACGCGAAATGGAGATCGAGCGCGTCATACAGGTATTGAGCCGCCGGCGCAAGAACAATCCCGCGCTGATTGGCGAGCCCGGCGTCGGCAAGACCGCCATCGTCGAAGGCTTGGCGCAGCGAATTGTCGAGGGCGATACGCCAAAACCCCTGCTCCGAAAGCGCGTCCTGCAGTTGGACGTTGGGTCGCTGGTCGCTGGCACCATGTACCGCGGTCAGTTTGAAGAACGACTTAAGCGCGTCATTGAAGAGCTAAAGGCATCCGACACCATTCTATTTATTGATGAGGTGCATATGCTGGTGGGCGCGGGCTCAGCCGGCAGCAGCGTTGACGCGGCCAATATTCTCAAGCCAGCCTTGGCTCGCGGCGAGTTGCAGTGTATCGGCGCCACGACGCTGGATGAATATCGCAAGCAAATCGAAAGCGACGCCGCGCTCGAACGCCGATTCCAGCAGATACAAGTGGCAGAACCAACCATAGAAGAGACGATAGAGATATTGCAAGGCATCAAATTCCCTTATCAAGATCATCATAATGTCGAGATCACCGATGACGCCATCGAAACCGCCGCCAACTTGTCCGCGCGTTACATCCCCGATCGTTTCCTTCCCGATAAAGCCATTGACCTGATTGACGAAGCCGCTGCCCGCCTGCGGATGTACAAGAGCCCGGAAGCCGCCTCCGTCCGCCGGGTCATGGATGAGCTGGAAGAGATCCATGAAGACATCGAGTTGGCGCAAGACGCGGACGAGCCGGAAGAAGCGGAGACGCTCAGGCTGCGCCGCGAATCGCTGGATGCTCAGTTAGCGGATATCCGCCACAACTGGAATGAAGAGACTGGTCAGCCGCGCCTGGTCGGCGAGGATATCTCGGAAGTGGCGGCGATGTGGACCGGCATCCCGGTCACGCGCATCGCCAATGAGGAGAGCGAACGCCTGATGGAGATGGAAGACATGCTGCACGTGCGCATCATCGGCCAGCACGAAGCCATCGTTTCCATCAGCAAGGCGGTCCGCCGCGCCCGCGCCGGCTTGAAAGATCCGCGCCGTCCCATCGGTTCGTTCATGTTCCTCGGTCCCACCGGCGTGGGAAAGACCGAGCTGACCAAGGCTCTGGCGGAGTTTCTCTTCGGCAGCGAGGACGCGCTCATCCAGCTCGATATGAGCGAATTCATGGAGCGCCATTCGGTTGCCCGTCTTGTCGGCGCGCCTCCCGGTTACGTCGGTTACGAAGACGCGGGTCAATTGACCGAGGCGGTACGCCGCCGCCCCTATAGCATCATCGTCTTCGACGAGGTAGAGAAGGCGCATCCGGAAGCCTTTAATATGCTGTTGCAAGTGATGGAAGAGGGCACGCTGACCGATGCGCGCGGCCGCCGCGTGGACTTTCGCAACGCCATGATTGTGATGACGAGCAATGTCGGCGCCGAATTGATCAAACCCAATTCCGGCTTGGGCTTCAACACCCAGCTCGATGCCGACAAGCTCGACGACGAACAATACGAAGACATGAGCCGAAACGTGACCGACAAGCTGCAGCGCACCTTTCGGCCCGAATTCCTCAATCGAGTGGACGCGACCATCATTTTCCGCTCGCTCACCCGCGACGAGATCAAGCAGATTGTCGACCTGGAACTGAATAAAGTGCGCGAGCGCCTGCTGGAGCATGCCATCACGCTGGAGGCCAGCGACGCCGGTATCGAGTGGCTCTCCGAAAATGGCTACAACCCCGAATTTGGCGCCCGCCCGCTGCGCCGCTTGATCCAGAACGAAGTCGAAGACCGCCTCTCCGATGGCATCCTTTCCGGTGAATTCGGTCTGGCCAGCATCGTGCGCGTGGACATGGATGATGACGGCGCGCTGACGATGTACACGGTTGAGGAAGAAGAAGTCGCTCCCGAGATTGAAGCGCCGCTTTAAACCCACAATTCTTTTGCGGGCTTCAGCATTAAAATCGTGAAACGCGCGCAGAAATTAGCATTGGCTATTACTTTGGTGGCGTCATTGGCGCCGCTGCTCCTCTTTGCATATCTCGGCCTGCAAAGCCGCCCATTAAGCGACGATCACTGTCACATCTATACCGCCGGTCAAATGGACTTTTGGCAATACATCCTCTATTGGCGCGGCCGAATTGACGGAAGTTATTCCGACAAAATGGTACGCAGTCTTCTCGGTCCCCTGGATTCCGAGGTCACTTGGCTGTTGCCGCCGATTTTGATCGGCGTCTGGATATTCAGCACAGCAGCGGTTCTGGCTAAATGCCTGCCACTTCTGTCCGTCCAGCGACATCGTCGAGTCATCGCCCTCGTGTTGTCAATGCAGCTAGTCGCCGCCATTTGCAGCGCGCTCTATTCGGAGATGGCGCTCTATTGGTATGCCGCCAGCGTCAAGTACAGTGTTCCTATGGTCTCGTTAACATTCTATCTCTTGCTATTGCTGTACGCGGCGCGCTGTCCACTTGGACCGCGCAACAAACAGATTCTGACGGTCGCCGGCGGCTTACTGAGCTTTATCACCGCCGGCTTTGCAGAGACAGTGTCGATTGCTCTTTTTGTCAGCTTATCAATTCTGCTGGGCGCGCTTTGGCTCCTGCGCGGGACATTGTGGCGGCGCTGCGCATCAATCGTTGCCGCCGGTTGGCTCGCTGTTATTGTCAGCATGCTGCTGATGGTCGGCGCGGGTGGGGTGACACAGCGCCTGGAAATGGAACATGGCTGGAATCCCGATCTCGCCAACATGACCATGACCGAATTGATGGAAGACACCTGGAACATTTGGATTGACCGCGTGACCGATCGCGATGCTTTTGCCGCTTGGGCGCTAGCCTTGGCGGCGGGCTTGACAGTCAGCCTCAACTTCGTAGCCGCGACAATGGCCAAAGGCAGCCAGCCGCTTCAGCTCATGCGCATACCGCTGCTTGTTTGTTTCGCCGTGCAACTATTGCTGCTGCCGACGGTCTGGTCGTATCAGAGTTATGAACCGAGTATCTTGGGGCGCTTTAGCCCGTCATATATCGTATTCATTGCTGGTCACGCGGCGCTTATTGGCGGCTTGGCGCTTATTCTTCGGTGGCGCGCGCGTGCCAATGATATTCTGCGTGGGCGTCAGCAGATCTTGCCGGGCGCGGCGCTGGCGATCATCTTGGTAATGCTTCCGTTCGCGCAGATTAAGAGCCTTCCCCCAAACATATATCAGTACTTATGGGTGACCGGCAACAGTCTGCTGCTCGTGTTGGCCTGGCATTTATACGCGCGGCTGCCATGGTCCTGGTCAAGACGATTCGTGCTTGGCATGGGCTGCTTCTATGCTGTTACCTGGGCGGCGATTGCCGCGGCGGCCTTCGTGGGACTCTACGCCGCGGGACGAGATATCGAGCGGACATTCACATTCGCCTCTCACTTGATTGTATGGCAAGGTCTGGCATGGGGCGTCGGCTTGGGCTACGTCATAAAGGTCAACTCCGCGGCGGGCAAAGCCGGACGAATGAATTGGATAGTGCAGGCCGTTGCCGCTCTGGTGGCATTGGCGCTCGCGGGCGGCATTGTGGCGGACCAACTGGCTATATTGCCCCAGTTCCAAGTATTCGCGCGCGACTACGATGCTCGCCACATCAGAATCGTCGCTCAGCGCGAAACAGGAAAGCGCCCCATCACGACGGCGCCCCTGTCTTTCGATATGAATAAGTACCTGAAGACATCCAGTATCGTAAGTTATCGCTGCGCCTTGCAGTATTATGAACTTGATGAAAGCGAGTTAGTGCTGCAGTGAGCCACTGGATATTTCTGCCAGTCAGGCTCGATCAGGGGGCGACGCCCTTTGACACGATCAACGCATTGTTTCACTGCTGTCGCTACAGGGGAGACATTCGCGCTGATCCAACTTCAGTGCCTCGCTTGTGCCTGCTTCGCCAAGCGCCCGCCGCCAAAAAAAGAGACTGCCCAGCGACAGTCTTTCGATGCAGCGTTAAGCGCGAACTCAGGTATGACGGTTGAGATGATTCTTGATGAAGGCCAGGTCATCCAAGGCAAACGTCAACAATTGCTCAACTTTATCCATCCGCTTTTCCAGATTGCCTACGCGCTGTTCGAGTCGCGCAAGCTGCCTGGTGTTCTCAGTCAGAATCTGCATCATTTCCTGCTGACTCTCGATCATGGCGCTAGAAAAGCCCTCGAAATGACGGAAGCGCATCTCGGTTAATTCATCCAGCCTTTCTTGATCCATGTTCATCTTCCGGATTCGGCCACGCGTCGCAAGTTCATCTTAGCACATTGACCGGCAACCGGCAAAGAAAGAGGACTGCCTTGAGACAGTCCTCGGAAAGCGTACCTTGTCGTGGCTGTGAGCCAGCTTACATCATGCCGCCCATGCCACCCATGCCGTCCATGCCACCAGCGGGCATCGGCGGCGGCGCTTCTTCCGGCACATCCGTGATCAGGGCTTCAGTCGTCAAGATCATCGCGGCGATCGAGGCGGAGTTTTCAATCGCGCCGCGGGTCACCTTGGCTGGATCCGGGATGCCAGCATCGATCATGTCGCCGTATTCGCCATTCATCACGTTGAAGCCGACGCGATGGTTGCTTTCGTCAGCCTGGGCGCGGCGCACGTTCTGGATGATGACCGCGCCATCTTCACCGGCGTTGGCGGCGATCTTGCGCATCGGCATCTCTAGCGCGCGGCGCATGATGGTGACGCCCGTATTCTCGTCGCTGATCTCCATGCTGACGTCATCCAGCGAGCTCATCGCGTTGATCAAGGCGACACCGCCGCCGGGAACAATGCCCTCTTCGACCGCGGCGCGGGTCGCGCTCAGCGCGTCCTCGACCCGATGCTTCTTCTCTTTCAGTTCGGTCTCGGTCGCGGCGCCAACGCGGATAACCGCTACGCCACCGCTGAGCTTCGCCAAGCGTTCCTGCAGCTTTTCGCGATCATAGTCGCTCGTGCTCGCGTCGATCTCGCGGCGGATCTCCTCGATGCGACCAGCAATCGAGCCTTCTTCCCCAGCGCCATCAACGATGACCGTATCGTCCTTGGTGCTGACGACCTTGGCCGCCCGCCCCAAATCTTGCACGCTCACGCTATCGAGCTTGCGGCCCGTCTCTTCGCTGATGACAGTACCGCCCGTCAAAACCGCGATGTCGCGCAGCATCGCCTTGCGGCGGTCGCCAAAGCCGGGCGCCTTGACAGCCAGGACGTTGATCGCGCCACGCAGTTTGTTGACCACCATGGTCGCCAATGCCTCGCCATCCACATCCTCAGCGATGATGACCAGCTCGCGCTTGCCGATCTGATGCAGCTTCTCCAGGATTGGGATGATATCTTGCGCCGCGCTGACCTTTTTGTCATGGATCAGGATGTACGGCTCGTCGATGCTGGATTCCATCGTCTCGCTGTTGCTGACGAAGTAGGGGCTGATGTATCCGCGATCGAACTGCATGCCTTCGACGTATTCGGTCTCGAATTCGAGCCCGCGGCTCTCTTCGACCGTGACCACGCCGTCTTTGCCGACCTTGTCCATCACCTCAGCGATCAAGTCGCCGATTTCCTTGTCCTGCGCCGAAACGCTGGCGACATTGGCGATCTCGTCCCGCGTGTCAATCGGGGTGGACTGCTCCAGAATGTTGCCCGCGACGATGTCGGCAGCGTGGATGATGCCGCGCTTCAAGAGCATCGGATTCGCGCCAGCCGCCACGTTCTTCAAGCCCTCGCTGACGATCGCCTGGGCCAAAACGGTGGCGGTGGTGGTGCCATCGCCGGCGATGTCGTTGGTCTTGGTTGCCGCTTCCTTCAGTAGCTGCGCGCCCATGTTTTCATACGGATCTTCCAATTCGATCTCTTTGGCGACGGTGACGCCGTCATGGGTCACAGTCGGCGCGCCGAATTTCTTGTCCAGCGCAACGTTGCGGCCCTTGGGTCCCAGCGTCGTGCTGACCGCATTGGCGACTTTGTCCACGCCGGACTGCAGCTTGCGGCGAGCATCTTCCTTGAATACGAGTTGCTTTGCCATGGATTCCTCCTGATTGCTTTCTCTATAGAGCGATTGAATCGGGCGTTGCCGAAGCCCGGCTTAGGCTTCGACGATGCCGAGAATGTCGGACTCTTTCATGATGAGCATGCTGATGCCGTCAAGCTTGACTTCGGTGCCAGCGTACTTGGCGAAAAGGACGCGGTCGCCCTCTTGCACATCCATCGGAATGCGCTTTTCGCCCTCTTCATCGTACTTGCCGGGTCCCGCTGCCCGGACCAATCCCTGTTGAGGCTTTTCCTTAGCCGTTTCCGGCAAGACAAAAGCGCCACCTGCGAAAGTTTCTTCGGATTCCACCGGCTCAACCAAAACGC
>JAPOWK010000033.1 GCA_026707665.1 Chloroflexota bacterium | reverse complement strand
TGTGGGGCGCCTCGAAGACCATCCAGAGCATGAATGGGCAGTCCGGATCGCGCCGCCCCAAGAAGCGGATGCCCTCATCGACGATCCAATGAGTATGAGTCAGCCGCTCCGGCACGGCGCTGACTGCCGGATACACCTCGTTGCCACCCAAGCCATGCCCGCGGTAGAAACCACCATAGCCTTGCTCTTCCAGGAAATTGACATAATCGTTCGGATGCAGGCTGATATCTTCAAAGCCGAAACGGGCGCGCTCGGGCCAGAAGTGCATCTTGCCGACCGCCTTGGTCTGATAACCGGCTTCGCGCGTCAGTCGAAATGGCAGGCTCTGCTCAAGGGCAATCGGACTGCGCGGACCGCTCATAAAGTTATGAGGCATGCCATGCTGCCCCCCGGTGAAACCGGTCAGCATCGTCGCGCGCTGCGGCATGCAGACCGGGCAATCGGCGTAGGCGCGGTTATACCAAATGCCTTCGTAGGCGATCTGGTCAAAATGCGGCGTCATCACCGGGTGGGCGCTGTCGGCAATGCCCAGGCAATCGCCGCGCCACTGGTCCAGCACGATGTAGACGATGTTGGGTTTCTCGCCGGCTGTGGGGTGCAAGGGCTTTATCCCTTGAGGCTGCCCTGCGCGGTCACACCGCTGATCAGGTGCTTCTGCCCGAAGTAGAAAACGACCAGCATCGGGATGATCATCAGCATGGAGAAAACCATGATCAGGTTGAGACTGTTGTCATCGCCCTCGAAGCCTTGCAAGGCATTCAAGCCCAGCGCCAGCGTCCATAGATCTTTATTCGAACCCACATAAATCAGCGGACTCAGGAAGTCGTTCCAGGCGAAGGAAAAAGCGAAAATCGACACGGCCGCCAGCACGGGCCGCGACATCGGCATGAATATCCGCCACCAGACGCCAAATTCGGAACAGCCGTCAATCCGCGCCGAATCATGAATATCGTCCGGTATGCCGCGGAAAAATTGCCGGTACAAGAATATGTAGAAGGCATTGTGCCCAAGCAGGCGCGGCAAAATCAGCGGACCGAAAGTGCGGTTCCAGCCGATTTCGTCGAAAAACAAGAATAAGGGAATTAATCGAACCACATAAGGCAGCATCATCGTCGCCAGCAAGATGCCGAAGAAAAAGTTCCGCCCGGGGAAGGGGATGCGGGCGAAGGCGTAACCAGCCAGCGTGCAGGGCACCCAGGCGCCAAACAAGGCAGCGACCACGATGATCATCGTATTGCGCGCATACAGAATGATCGGGCGCGCCTCGAATAGATACGGATAATTCTCCCAAGCCACCGGATCCGGAATCAACTCAAGCCGGCGAATGGTGATTTTGTCGCGCGTCTTCAGCGATGTCGACACCGTCCACAGCAGCGGCACCATCATCACAATCGCCCCGACAGTGAGGATCGCGTAGATGATAATGTGGCGAACCAATTTGGTTCTGGGATCTTCTATCATGCCAGCATCCGGTTAAGGAATCCTAAGTCTCATCATCCTGCGCATCGCCATAAAATACCCAGCGATTCGAGGTATACACCAGCATCACTGTCAACACAAAGATAATCAGAAACAGCACAACCGATAGCGCCGCCGCATAGCCAAACTCAAAATCGCGAAAGGCTTTATTGTAAACATGCAGCATATAGACAAGGCCAGCTTGCAAGGGTCCCCCATGCGTCCCTATGAGGATGAACACTTGCTCGAATACCTGGAAGCCGTCGATCAATCCGATCAAGAGATTGAAGAATATCGTCGGCGTCATCAGCGGGAGCGTAATATAGAAGAGACGGTGCCAGCCCGTGCCCCCGTCAATCGCAGCTGCCTCATACAGATCTTCCGGGATGCCCTGCAAACCGGCGAGGAAAATGATCATCTGCGCGCCAAAGCCCCAAAGGCTGAGCAGAATCAGCGACGGCTTAATCGCATCCGGCGACGATAGCCAGCGCACCGGCGCCGCGCCAATCAAGACGAGGAATTGATTCAGGAAGCCGTAGCGTGTGTTGAGGAAGCCGGCGAAGATCACGGTCGCCGCAACCAAAGGCACCACCGACGGCACGTAGAACAGCGTACGATAAAGCTCCATTCCGCGCACGCGCAAGTTCAATATCAGCGCGATCGAGAAGGCGAATATCAGGCGCAAAGGGACGCTGTAGCCCAGATAATAGAGCGTGTTGAACATGCTCTTGCCGAATAACTTGTCATCGGTGAAGATCTCGGTGTAGTTTTCGATGCCTATCCAGGGCGGCGTGCCGACCGTGCCGATCTGATAATCGGTGAAGCTCAAATACAAATTGTAGATGAAGGGCATCGCGTCAAAGATGATGAAACCGGCGAACCAGGGGAAGATAAAGGCATAGCCGATCAGGGCGCGGTTGCGAAACCACCACTCCTGCAGCCGCACCTTCCAGGCGGTTTCATTGTCGCGTTTCGCGTCAATTGAAGCGTGCACAGCCGTATTTCCAGATTTCGCGCCGCTACGGATGGCGAAGCGGGCGACCCATTGGGTCGCCCCTACAATGTCAACGGTTAAGGATGAGACAATCCCATCCCGTCCTACATATTGTTGGCGTCAAACTCCGCCCAGAACTCGTCCAGCAGCGCCTGCATCTCAGCGTGGGCGTCGTTGAGCGCGTCTTCCGCCGACTTCACACCGAAGAAAGCCTCTTCAACGCTGTTGGTCAAGATCTCGGCCAACTGCCCTTGCACCGGCGTAATCTGCACCGGCGCATCGACCGCGAGCGCCTCCTTGACCTTGTCCCAATAGGGATTGATCTCGTAGTAGTCCGGGTTTTCGTTGCAGGCTTTCACCGGCGACGGCCGACTCTGCGCGAAGAGGAAGGCGCAGCCTCCCAATTCATGAACGCCGATGAACTCGGCGAACTTGTAGGCAGCTGCCTGCTTCTCCGGCGGATGCGCGGCTGGGATGGTGTAAGCCCAGGCGCCGACGAAGTTGTATCCGGTGACGCCCGTGTGCTTGGCATCAGGATTCTCGCCGTTGTAGGGCCGTATCATCACACCCCAGGAGTCCGTATCCCAATACAGATCCGGCGCGACGTTGTTCAAGTGCCCAAAGGCGGCCGAGTTGATGTGAAGGATGGCGAGCGCGTCATCGAAGAAGGGATGATCGCCTTGGGAGAAATTCGTATCCTGGAAGAAATCGGTCATGTTCTCGATGCCGCCGTTGATCTCGTTGGTGAAGTTGACCATCCATTCCAGGGTCTCTACGCCTTCGGCGCTGTTGAAGAGCAAGGTGCGCCCATCGTCGCTGGAGTACTTCCCGTTGTTGGTGTAGAGCCAGAAGACGAAGGCATCGCCGTTGCTACCAAGATTGGTGCCGAGCACTTCAACGCCCATCGCATCGGCAACCGTCAGCGCGCGAGCCACTTCCTCCATTTCCTGCCAGGTCGTTGGCGGGCTCTCCGGATCAAAGCCGGCATCGCGCAGCATGTTCTTGTTGTAGAAGTACAAGGGCGATATCAGACCAGCCGTCGGCATCGGCAAGCCATAGAGCTCGCCGTTCCAGTATTGCAGGCCGATCTCGCCATCGTAGAAGACGCTGATATCGGTGCCCTCGGCTTCGACATAGGCGTCAATCGGGATGATCAAACCGGACAGAGCGAACTGGTAGGTCTCGGGACGGGTGGACATGATGATGCCCGGCGGGTTGCTGCTGGCGGCGGCGGTGGCGAGCAATTCAGCGCGGTTGTCCCAGGGCTGCACCTGATTGATGACGCGGATGCAGGGGTTCTCGGCCTCGAAATGGCCGATGAGCGTGTCCATCAGCGCTTCGCGATGGGCGCCCCACCAATTCATGAACTCGAGCTCGATGACCTCGCCTTCGCAGTCCTGCGCCAGCGCCGGCGCCAAGCCAAGCGACAAGAGCAGGATTACCGCCATTGCCAAGACAAATATGCGTGAGCGTTGCATGGTTTACTCCTATTGAACTAAAATAACGAATCTCTTGGCTTTTCAGCCATTGCTTCCCAACTATTGGAAACGCCACACTGATTTGCAGTTTGCCGGACGCTGGTTATACTTGGGCGAGCGAATGCGGCATCAACAAACTGCCGCAATTAATTTACCGCGTTTTGAGCAACTTGTCAAAAGAGCTCGACAACGGCGCCCTGAACAAGGTGGCTGCGATGGAAAATCCAGGAGTCTTGAATATCCTAAAATACGCCAACGCGGTGAAGCTGAAATGGTTTAGCCACGACGG
>JAPOWK010000159.1 GCA_026707665.1 Chloroflexota bacterium | reverse complement strand
GTCACGTAGACATAGACCTTCGGGAAGGGGGTTGGGGGGATGGGGTGTAACCGGCAAGAAAGCACGGCCCTGTACCGGACAAGCCTTTTAGATTAGACCAAGCGCAGAATGCCGGCGGATGCTATCCGAGGGACAAGAGTCGGCGAATCGTCAGCGCCAGGTGCAATGCCAAGCGCGTTTCCGGCCGATTGAGATCGATCCCGGCGATTTCGTTAATGCGATTCATTCGATAGAGCAGTGTGTTGCGATGCACAATCAAGGACTCGGCGGTTTGCGACAGATTGCCGTGGCAATTGAAGAATGCCTCCAGGGTTTTGATCAGGTCGGCGTTCTGCCGCATGTCATATTCGGTGAGTGTCCCCAATGTGAGTTCACAGAAGTCGGCCAGCTTGTCTCGATCAGACAGACTAAGGATTAGCTGGTAGACGCCAAGATCGCCGATAAACAGCGGGATATCGGTTTGCAGCCGCTCGGCTAACTCTTTCGCTTGCACCGCGTCACGATAGCTGGATCGCCAGACATTGACCTCGCGCGCCACCTGACCCAATCCTATCGCGACTCGATTGACTGGATGCTGCCGTTTAATCTCGTGGCTGAAGGCGTCCGAGAGCGCCAGGCTATGATCGATCGGGTCGTCAAAATCTGTCGCGTGAAAGACGACGACTTCGCCTTCCCTTTCACGCATCCATACCAGCGCCGCCGCCTGCTGCCGCGCGATGATCGCGTTGACGATGGTTTCCAGTCTCCTGAGAGACGGCTGGCTATCGCCGCGCCAGGAAAGAACAAAGGCGACATGGGTCTGCGTCATATCGTGCTTGAAGCGCTCACCTTGGCGGATAGCTTCTTGCTGGCTGACATCGCCGAGCAAGAGCCGATCCAGAAAGGTGCCGCGCAGCCGCTTTTCGGTCTCGTTCACCGCCTTCTGCTTGGCCATCTCCAGCGCGCAGGCGGCGGCGCCGTGTTCGCAAACGAGCTGATCAATCTCGTCGAGATCGCTCTCGCGCCCGATGATGGACAGGTAACCTCGCCCGAGACTCTTGGTAATGACTGGCGCCACCAGCCTTGCCACGCCCGACACCGGCAAGGCTTGCATCAGAACCGGCGGATCAACTTCGACGACGCGATGCCGATCGTGAAGCTCAACCGGCAAGTTGTCTTGTTTCTTCAGGAAATACTCAATATCGTCCCAAATGCCGGCGAATTCAGGTTGCAGTTTGTGTGATAGGGGATGCAGCCGCTTGTCGTGCACGATAACGGTCTTCTTGGTCAAACGCGCCATCGCGACCACCAGACCGTCCATGCCTTCGTTGCGCGACGAAATCTGCGTCAGCTGGCGATAAATTTGTGTGCCCCGCCTCTCAATCTGGCCCTTGCGATTGACCAGCAGGCTAATGATTGACTTCTCGACATCGCGGATTCGAACTTCGCTGTGCAGCGCCAGGACGGGCATATCGCGCGACTTCGACTCGGCAAGCGCCATCGTGCTCACGGTGCCACAGAATACGACGGCTGAGGCGCCGGCGCCGGCCGCCCATTGCACCAATTCGGTGTCATTATGAGCCTTTGGCGGATTGCTCACCGACGCGATCAAGATGAGCTCGCGCTTTTGCACCGACTTGGATGATATGTCATCTTCCGGGTGGATAATCGTCGTCCAGGACACTGGTCGGTCCAGCAGGCCCTCGCCCGACAGTACATGTGTACTCAAGGGCAGCGTAAGCTTGCGGATTTCTTCCACCGTGAGTTCTTGCGTCCGTGTGAGGCTCATATCGCGGTCCGCTACGTTTTGATTGGTCAAACGTTATTAGGTCTCTCGCGTGAAGATGCCAGCGCCTACGACCACGATGGCAGCGACGATCGCGATCAGCGACAAGTCGAGATCGGGTCGGTTCCCGAAAATGAAGCCCGCCGTGGCTAGCAGCAGCGTCCCGGCAACCCAGGTCGTGTACCCAACGCGATAACCTCTGCGGTATTGCAGGAAGCCGGAGAGGATCAATATACAGCCCGTCGCCAACGGCGTGATACCGTTGTGCAAGGTCAGCCAAGCGGGAAACGCGCCGGTGACGACCAAGACGCCGACGATGCCGAACCAGGTCATTCGCTCGATCCGACATTCGTCCTCGGACTTCCATTCAGTAGCGGTATCGGTTGGCGTGCTTACGCTTTCGGTCACTGTTGTGGATTCCGCATTGTTCGACGCTATCGATGACGGCATCAAATGTATTGGATATAGTATACAAAGCCTTAGGCAGATTGCCTAGAAAATTTCCAGCAGACGCTGAATATTGGCAACTGAAAATTGCGCAGGAAAAGATTATTGTGTTGGCGCTCAATTGGGAATTTACAGCGGATCCGCAATGCAAGATGCTTAGGCATCCATGAGCCTGACGTAGGCGCCATGCCAATCCGCCGGATCGCGCGTCAGCCTGTTGATCTGGATATCGGCAAAATGTGGGTAGAGTTTGATCATGGTTTCAGGGATTTCGTCCCAGTTTCCATCGCGCAGGAGCTTTTCAATCGCATCCGCCATCAGCGAGGACCACCACCACTTCTGCTGAAAGTCGTCTGCTTTCTTCCAGTAACCGCGCTTTTCCCAGGCGACAATGGACTCTTCGACCGTTTGCTCCACGCCGCGCAAGCAGAAGACCAGCATAGCGACCATATCTTTCGTCTGCTGACTGATTTCTCGCTGCTGGCTGAGATGGCGCAATATCTCAGCGATAGTGCGCATATGGGCATTGCGGCGCTTACCCGGGCTGTTGGTGTTGATTACCCGCGCCACTGCTTAGCCTTCCATTCCGGAACTTGCATGATACGGTCGAATGCCACGGTAAATGCGCAGGCCACCGATTGTCTTGAGGATCGTCGAGGCATCGCGCCCGGTGAGATTCGCCAATTCCAGCGCGTTGAGCGGGTCATTGCCGTTAACAAGCAAGACCCGGAATACGCTGTCGATCAAACCGATATGCTCGGTGATGAAATCATCGCGCATGGCGGACTCTCGGATTGCCAGGCCGAGGGCATCCATCTGAGACACTTCGCCAGTCTCCGGGTCTACGTAGTCATAAACTTCGCCGAGGTCTTTATGCTCCAGCGATTTCTGCTGATCGGGCGTCAAATGCGTGCGCAAATAAATCTGAAGATCATCGCGGCTCTGTTTCCACCAATCAAAATCGATATAGAATTTGGTCTCGACGCTCGGTTTGATGAGATAATTGAGCGGCATTCGCCCTTCCTTACGGCTGCACACCGGGTCTCCAATAATTGCCGCCAACGTACTCAAAGTCTGGATTGGAAATGAGTGTAGCAAACATAGGACCAGGCGGGCAGCGGCGCAAAATGTTCAAAGTGCTGTACAAGACCTTGGAGTGCACCGTGCCTTGCGGGTTCTGCCGGCTCAGTTCGGCGACCAAATTGCGCAACAGTTCCGACAAAGTTACCCGCTTTGTTTGAATATCCTTGCCAAGTTTATCCACCTCAGGCAGATTGTATACGCCGACGATGATGTGCTCGTCATAATCTGCGCCTATTGCGCGCTTGGCTGTCTTGAAACGAAGCCGGTCGTTAGCCGTCCGCTCCACCAGTGGAATCCATTCGGTACGCGGCCGATAATTATCAAATTCAATTTCGATGCGGCTCGGTTCGTCGGTGCGGTTCAAGTATACATAGGCGCCAACCGGAAGATGATGCTTTTGGTATAGGGGCGCCAGGCCAAACACATATTTGAATTCGTGCACTACCCAGCAGGAAAATTCCTGTTGGTCAATTGCATCGACCATGGTAATGGCTATGCGCGGTGTTTTGGCATCGGGAAAGATGTATTTGGTTTCGGAATTGATCGGCAGGGTGCCGACGCGCCTGTGCGGATAAGTCAAGGTCAGCATCACTTCGTCTTCTGGAGGCGGCGACGTGATGGGCGAGTGCTCATCATCCAGGTCATACTCCAATTGCAGCATATCACCTGTCAGCAGTTGCCGGTCATATTCAATTGGCACATACTGCAGGATCGCTGGCACCTGCATAACCATGCGCGGCAAGAGCTGTGTCAGATGCCAGAGGACTTGACCAGCCGGCCCGACTTCGTCAAATCGTTCATCTTCATTCATGGCGTAGTTGAGAGAAAAGATCTGTAAGGGGGTGGGGGCATCGCCGAGCCCGCCGATTTCATTCAGAATGCGCTCGGTCTCCAACGGCCCGCCTTCGTGCATGTCCAGCACGGCTTCCGCCAAATGCAAGTGACCGATGTCTACGTCAACCAACAACTCACGCACAAACCAGGTGCCGGAGATGCGCACGAGGTCAGGATTGCGCTCCAGCGCATCATTCACTTGGTCAATGATATTGGTGGAGGGATCGTTAAGAATATCCGCTATCGTATAATTGATGTCTACCTTGCTTGGGTGGCGGTTCAAGTCCGGGTTGTTGAGCGGGTGCTCGCCCTCGTATTCGACCACAAACTCTCGCTGGCCGTTTTCGCCGTCGTGGCTGGCTTCGTCGAAGCTGACGGCGGCAATCTTGAGCGGTGTCAGGTCCATGCTTTGCCCTGTCCGCAAGCCGACGACGCTGGCGGTGGCATAATCCAACTGGGAAAAGATGAGCCGATCCCCAACGTCAAAACGGTCCGCGGGTCGGTAGACTTTGGTATCCTGATACTGCTCTTGCAGTTGCTGGCGCAGGTTCGCTTCTCGCTTTCGGATGATCTCAGTGGCGAGTTGTCCAGCCGAGAGGGGCGTTTCTTTGTCCAGCAGGAGGTTGGTGATGCCATCAATGTCTTCAGCGCCGATTGAGAAACTATATGCCCAATGTTGTGCCGGGAGCAAGGCGAGGCACCTCCCTCAATCGCTCGTTACGTGCAAGATATCGGCGCAAACATGATGTTAGCGGGATAGCAGATTTTACGACGCTGCAATCCTACTGTATCATTGCTGATTGAGTCAAGCGGTAACTGAACGAAAGATTGTCGCCTGGATGTTGAAATCCTGGCCAAAACCAGGCAATTGATTCTGACCATGATGTTCCGCAAGTGGACTGGCAAGCGGCGGGAAGTCCAAGCCGCGGTTGACCCGCCGACCTTGCTGAACTATACTTGTGGTTTGTGGTGCAAGACAACACGAGACAGAGGCAAATTCAATGTCAACCAAACGTACCTGGCAGCCGAAGGTTCGCCGGCGTAAGCGTGTGCATGGATTCCGCAAGCGCATGAGCACCCGTGGCGGACGGCGCGTTCTCAAGGCTCGCCGCCTGCGCGGTCGCCACCAACTTAGCGTATCGCCCAACCATGTGAAGAAGACAAACTGGAACGCCAGCTAATTGATGAAATCCGCATTGAGGTTGCGCCGACCGTCCGACTTTGCTCGGGTACAGCGTTCGGGCGCCGTCCGTCGCCATCACGACCTAAAGATCAACGTTTGCGGGAGCGAGTTGTCTCACAATCGTTATGGCATTGTGACGTCTAAGCGACTGGGAAAGGCCGTTGCCCGCAACAAATGCAAACGGCGCTTGCGCACAATCCTCGCGCGGCTGCATGGCGAAATGCATCAAGGATTTGATGTCGTCGTGATCCCGGGGCCCGCTATCATGCGGCAACCATTCAGCGAAATATATCGTATATTGTATGAGCTGTTGACACGGGCGCGTCTAATGGAAAGCGGCTGAGATGCTAAAGTGGGCGCTGCTGAATTCGATTCGGGCGTATAAGCGTTTTGTCTCGCCGCTGCTCCCTAGCGCCTGTCGCTTCACGCCGACATGTTCGGTCTACACGTATGAAGCCATCGAGGCTTATGGCCCGGTGCAAGGGACTTGGATGGGAATAAGACGGATCATGCGCTGCCATCCATTGAATCCCGGCGGTTACGATCCCGTCCCGCCAAAGGAGTGATTTTGTCTAAATCGAATCGCAGGCGCTGCCGGCTCGCAATCTGCCTGGTTCTGGCCTTGCTCGCCACATCTGGTTGCGTCGGCGCTCGCATGGGCGTCAGCTGGCCCGCTGTAGGCTTGATCAACGTCAATGGCGAGCAGAACATTGCGTTGGCTTATAACAATGATGTCGCCCTGCTGAGCCCGGTTAACGGCGCGCCGCTGCGCCTGATCAACCCGGTCAATGGCCAGGCGATGCTGGACAGCGAGAACAATCCTCGAAGCTGGATCTTGCAAGGCTCAAACAACGAGGGCGCGCAGTTTTACTCGCTGCCGATTGTCCTTGACGCGGAAACCATGCTCGTCGCCGCCAATAGCGGCAAGTTGCTTTTGGTGGATTCGGTTCTTCTGGAAGTGAAGCAGACGATACCATTGCCGGACAAGATAGTCGCCAGCATGCTCGTCGCTGAGGGTATCTTATACGTGCCTTATCAGAACGGCGGGCTGAGCGCCTTGTCGCTTGATGATTTCCGCGAGATCTGGCGCTTCCATACGGAGGAAGGCGTCTGGGCGACGCCGCTTCTGGTGGGGGACATGATCATCGTTCCATCGATTGATCACAACCTTTACGCGCTAGACCGCAGCAGCGGGCATCGCCTCTGGTCGGTCGATTTGGGTGGCAGCGTGGCATCGACCCCGTTATTGGCGAATGACCGTCTTTACGTGGGCAGCTTCAACAAGTCCTTTTTTGAGATTTCGCTTGACGGGCGGATTCTCAGCCGTTATGCGACGCAGAACTGGGTTTGGGGTACGCCGGAGATTGACGAAAACGGCATCATCTATGTGGCTGATCTCAGCGGCTTCGTTCATGCGCTTGACAGCGAACGAAACCTGGCAGAGATTTGGTCGAACCAGGTTGCCGATCGAGGCATACGAGCGGGACCGCTGGCCTATATGGAACGCGTTATCGTCGCTTCGCGCGATGGCAAGGTCTATTGGCTTGACAAGCGAGACGGCGTACCAGTAAATGTGCGCGAAGTGGATGCCCTGCCGGAGCTGCTTGGCGACATGCTACTGCTGATGCCGAGCGAGTCGTTGAAAATCGATCAACCGCTCCTGATTGTGACTTCAGTCCATGACGGCCGGTTGCTGATTGCGTTCGAGATCGATGGGCGCCAGAACTGGGTCTATCCGCGCTAGTCCGTCGACGGGGGCATGTCTGCATGTGGGACTTAATTCTAAATCCGTTTGTGACGATCCTGGCTTGGCTCTATGCCGCTCTAAACCAGGATATTGTCCTGGCGATTGTCGTATTAACTGTCATCATTCGTTTTCTGACTTATCCGCTGTTGGCGAAGCAGCAAGAATCATCGCGAAAAATGCAGCAGGTTCAGCCGCAGCTCAAGAAACTCCAGGAAAAGTATAAAAACGACAAAGAGAAACTGTCGCAAGCGCAGATGAAACTATATCGGGAGAACAAAGTCAATCCGGTTGGCGGCTGCTTCCCGATGGTGATTCAGTTTCCCATTTTGATTGGGCTGTATCAAGCGATCTTTTTCGCGTTGGCCGCCACGCCGTTTCAGCTCGTCGATTTGTCTGAGCGCCTGCTTATTCCCGGCTTGGATTCGCTGATCCCGCTGCAACGCATGTGGACGCCTATTCCCCAGTTGGCTAGTATTCTGCCCGAATTGGACTTGACGCTGGCGCCGACCGAGAATCCCCACTATTCGCTGCTGCTGCCGCTTTTGGTTCTGGTTACAACCTGGGCGCAGCAGAAGCTGACGATGATGACGACGAAACAGAAATCAGACAAGAAAGACGATGATGAAGACGACAAGCCGCGCGGTGGCCAGGCGCAGATGATGCAAAGCATGACGACCATTATGCCCATCATGTTCGGCTTTTTCTCGATGACTTTTTCGGTGGGATTGTCAGTTTACTTTGTCACGTCGAATCTCATCGGGATCGTGCAGTACAGCCCGCAAGGGCGTAATGTTCTGGACAAGCTATTTCGCAAGAAGCAAACCGACGATGCGCCGGTGGAGATCGTTTTCGAAGAAGAAGAACCGACGAAAAAGACGCGAAAACGCAGGAAGAAGAAGCCGCGCAAGAAATAACCTGTTGCCCCGGCTGCATCTCGAACAAAGGACCTGAACCATGGAGATGATCGAAGTGACCGCCAATTCAGTCGATGCGGCGATTAGCAAGGGTTTGGCTGAACTCAATGCGACGCCCGGCGATGTGATGATCGAGGTTCTCGAAGAGCCGAATACTGGCTTGTTCGGTTTCGGCGCGCGTGAGGCACGAGTCAGAATCGTATTGATCGGCCGGCGCAAAGGCGAGGCGCCCGAGGACGAGGTTGAGCCGGAAGCGGAGGAGGCTGAGGAGCAGGATCGCTTGCCTCTGGCTGAAGTCGGGGAAGAAGACCTGGATGAAGACGCCATCGTCGGCAGGCAAGTGCTGGTCGAACTGCTGGAGCGAATGCAAATCGAGGCGCAAGTGAAAGTTCATCGCACGGAAGACGATGAGGATGATGCGCCGCACTGGATGCTCAATGTTACCGGGGCGCGCATCAACCGCTTGATCGGGCGCCGCGGCGAAACCCTGTCCTGCTTGCAGCACATCGTGCGCTTGATTTGCAGCCGGCGGCTGGAACGGCGAGCGAATGTCATCGTTGATGTGGCTGGTTACAAGACTGGGCGATCGAACCGCCTGCGCGGTTTGGCGCAACGCTTGGCCAAACAAGCCGTGCAACAGGGTCGAACAATCACGCTTGAGCCGATGCATGCCAACGAGAGACGCATCATTCATCTGACGTTGCGGGGCCGCCAGGATGTGACCACGCGCAGTGTCGGCGAAGGTCGCACGCGGAAAGTTACGATCGTCCCCAGATAGCCGCGCCGGCCACCATCCGTTATTTTCACCGGCGTACCATCTCCGTTTGCACGCCCTCATTGACCGACGTCAGGTGAGTATCTTCGTTGACAACAGAAATTGATATTCTTTTGATCGGACACATGACCGTCGATTTGGCGCCGGGCGGGCGAATGTTGGGCGGCACTGTTTCTTATGCCGCGCCAACATACAAAGCCTTTGGCCATCGCGTAGGTATCGTGACCAGCGCCGCCAGGGACGAGCCGCTACTGGACCACCTGCGGAGCCATGGCGAGGTCTTTGTCGTCCCAAGTGAACGGTCACTCACGTATGAAAATGTTTACAGCGAGAGCGGACGCCGGCAATACGTGCGCTCGACCGCCTGCCCACTTGCCTTAAGCGATGTGCCGGAAGCGTGGATATCCGCCCCTTATGTGCACCTGGGTCCGCTAGCGGCCGAGATCAATCCGCTGGAGTGGGCCCGTGCATTTCCTTCAGCGACTGTCATGCTCACCATGCAGGGTTTGATGCGGCGTTGGGATGACGGCGGCTTGGTGAAGTTCCGGCCTTGGTTTGATGAAGACACGTTGCGGCAAATCGACATCGTGGTTTACAGTGAAGAGGATGTCCATCATTTCCCGCAGTTGACGGATGAGATGCGGCCCTTCTGCAAGCATTTGATCGTGACAAAGGGACGCGACGGCGGCACCTATTACTTCGCTGGCAAAGCGAAGCATTACGACAGCATCGCGGTAAAAGCCCATGATCTAACTGGCGCGGGCGATGTCTTTGCCGCATCGGTTTTAGGATCGCTTTCGATCGTAGGCGGCAATGTCACAAGCGCTGTGCGACTGGCGGGGAAACTGGCGGCGTACTCGGTGACGCGCGCCGGCTTAAACAGCGCGCCAACTGGGGCGGAAATCGCTATGGAATTGAAGAATCTGAACGAGGACTAAGGCATGATTGATACCATTCTCCTGGGCGCGAATATCATCACGCTTGACAAGAACCTGCCACGAGCTCGGGCTCTTGCCCTCAGCTATGGCCGAGTAGTCGCCCTGGGCGCCGATGACGAAATTCGGCATCTGGCAAATGCGGGGACGACCGTCGTAAATCTGGATGGAAAGACAATCTTGCCCGGGCTGACGGACGCGCACCTGCATTGGGAGGCGCAAGCGCAGGCGATGCGATCGGTCAATGTATTCGAAGTTTCCGACAAATCGATCGCGATCGAACGGGTGAGGGAGCGCGTCAGGGAGACGCCCGCGGACTTATGGGTGCGGGGACAAGGCTGGGCGCAAGACTTGTGGCCTGACCGCACATTTCCGACGAGGCAGGATCTTGACGACGTCGCGCCGGCGCATCCGGTCTACCTCAGCGCCAAGAGCGGGCATGCCGCCTGGGTCAATTCCGCGGCGTTGCGGCGCGCCGGCATCACCGACAGCACCCCCGACCCCGAGGGCGGTCAGATTCAGCGCGATGCTGATGGCGCGGCCACCGGCATCTTGTTGGAAACGGCGATGGATCTGGTCAGCGAACGCATACCGAGCCCGACGAGCGACGAGCTGGCGGGCATGATGCTGCAAGCGCAAGACCATGCCCTGCAATGTGGCATCACCATGATTCATGATTTCGACGAGCCTTCGTGTCTGGCAGCCTTGCAAGTGCTGCGCGAACGCGGCGAGCTGTCTTTGCGCGTGCTGAAACAGATCAATCAAAACTGGCTGAGTGCGGCGCTCGACTCCGGCATTCGCAGCGGATTCGGCGATGATTGGATCCGCATCGGCGCGCTCAAGCTCTTTGCCGATGGCGCGCTGGGACCAAAGACTGCCTTGATGTTCGAGCCATATCAGGGCGAGCCGGACAACTACGGAATGGCTGTCGTCGATAAGGAAGAGATGATCGAGTACGTCAGCCGCGCCAGCGCATTTGGCTTGCCGTCGAGCATTCACGCCATCGGTGACAAGGCGGTTCATGACACGCTGGATGTCTTCGAAGTCGTTCGCAGCGAAGAAGCCGAACGAGGCCTACCCGCCCAGGATCGACGTCATCGCATTGAACACGTCCAAATCATTCATCCGGGAGATGCCGGTCGCCTGGCGGAGCTGGATGTCATCGCCTCCATGCAGCCCATCCACGCCACCTCCGACCGGATCACTGCCCTGCGCTATTGGGGCGAGCGAACCGCATACGCCTACAATCCGCGCCTGCAATTGGATCAGGGCGCGCGGGTGGCTTTCGGCTCGGATGCGCCGGTGGAACCCCTTGATCCCTTCATCGGAATACATGCCGCCGTGACCCGCCAGCGCGATGGGCAGCCGACCGGTGGCTGGCACCCGGAGGCGCGACTCAGCTTGCACGAATCGCTGCTAGGTTTCACGCAAGGACCGGCCTATGCCGCGCGCATGGAAGACCGATTGGGGAAACTAAAAGAGGGCTTTCTGGCAGACTTTATCGTGCTTGATCGCGATATCTACCAGGTTGAGCCCGAGGAAATCCTCGAGCTCAACATTTTGGGTACGATGGTTGGCGGCGATTGGCGATTCCGCGCCTTCGACTAATGGGGCATTAGTCCAAATGCAAGTCAAGCGAACGCGGCAGTACTGAATACCACGTGGAAGGGAACGCAGTAGATGACGACGCTGCGGTATTCGCTCAGGTCGACATCCGCGGGAATATCGTAGTTCTGGTTGCCTACGTTGCCTTTCAACGCGCCGAGATGGATTTCGCCGTCGCCCAGACCGGCGAAGGTGCTTGTCGGCGCTTCCCTTGACAAGTAGACATGCAGATCCGGTCCGTTCTTGGATCGGAAGTCCTCGAAGCGCAGAACGCGCTCCCCGTCCGGCAATTCGTAGACGGTCGCGCTGCCTTCGGCTCCGTGAATCGGGTCAATATCGATGAAAGAGCCCATCACCAGCACGGTCGGTTCGTCGGGCATGTCGGGCGGCATCGCCTGCTCAGCTGCTGGCACGACCGTGTCGGCGCCGCTCTGTGCGATAGCGGTGTCTTCCACCATTTTGCGGGTTGATTTCGCCATGTCGATCAGCGCCTGCTTCTCTTCTTCCGGCATATTGGCCACCGCTTCGCGCTGCGCGTCCGTCAAGCCCGGAAACGCCTCGTTCACTTCACGATTAACGAAGTAGAGCCAGGGTTTTGTAATCGCCAGCCCGCCACCCACGACCGCGATCAGAACGACAATCAACAGCAGCTTTGTCTTCATACGGGTTTCCTCCCTAGCAACTCGAACCAGCCTGATGCCACATTATCATCTTGATAGTGAAGACGATGCGCTTATAATTCTTATCATAATCGATTGGAAGTGATAAAAGCATTACAGAAGAATAAGGAGATGGAGACATGGCGCGCAAAGGATTGATGGTTGGCGACAGTGAACACCATGTACAGAACGAAATGCTGGCGATCGGCGCGGCGGCGCCCGACTTCAACCTGATCGCCAATGACTTGAGCAGCAAATCTCTGGCGGATTATGCTGGCAAAGTCAAAGTCATCAGCGTGATCCCCTCAATCGACACCGGCGTCTGCGCCGATCAAACGCGCCGCTTTAATGCCGAAGCGGCCGCCCTTGAGAATACAGTTGTGCTGACCGTCAGTGCCGATATGCCATTTGCCATGGGCCGGTTCTGTGGCAGCGAAGGCATCGAAAACACCGAAACGCTTTCGACGCAGCGCGATATGCAATTCGCCGATGACTACGGCGTACACGATACCGATTGGCGGATCTGTCAACGGGCGGTCTTTGTGCTCGATCGCGAAAATGTCGTCCAGCATGCCGAGTATGTGCCGATCATCGGGAACGAGGTGGATTTCGACGCCGCGTTGGCGAAGGCGAAGGAATTGGCATAGGGCAGACCGACGACAGAAGGGCCGGATATGAGCGATCAAAGACGGCGAAAATTGGCGGAACTGCTGGTCAATTATTCAACTGAGGTAAGGCCGGGGGATTGGGTAGGGATTCTGGGCGAGTTCGGCTCACTGCCAATTCTGCGCGATGTATACGAAGCCGTCATCGACGCCGGCGGTCATCCAAGCCTGTTGATCGGCGACGAGCGGATGCAGCGCTATTTCCTGCGACATGCCAGCGACGAGCAGCTGAACTGGATCGACCCGGCGCTGCAACGCTACACGGAAGAGGGCGACGTCTATATCCGCGTCGGCGCGCCCGAGAATACGCGCTCTATGAGCAATATCAGCGCGAGCCGGATGCAAGCCTGGCGGGCCGCGCAGGGTGAGATCTTGCAGACACGACTTGAGCGATCGGCCCGGGGCGAGTTTCGCTGGGTGGGCGCGCTTTATCCGACGCAAGCCAGCGCGCAAGAAGCCAATATGAGCCTCGAAGACTACGAAGATTTTGTCTACGGCGCTTGCTTCTGCGATGAAGATGATCCGGCCGCCGAATGGAGAAAGCTTAGCGAAATGCAGCAGCACAAAGTCGAATACCTGGCCGGCAAGGATCGCATCAATCTGCGGGGACCAAATATAGATCTCGAGTTGAGCATCGCCGGACGCGCCTCTGTCAACAGCGATGGCAAGCGCAATATGCCGAGCGGCGAGATCTTCACCGGCCCGGTTGAGGACAGTGTGAATGGCTGGGTTCGCTTCAGCTATCCGGCGGTCGTCGGCGGCAGGGCGGTCAGTGGCATTGAATTGAAATTCGTCGATGGCAAGGTGTCAGATGCAACTGCCGAGCAGAACGAAGACCTGTTGCACGCGCAGTTGGAGACGGACGCCGGCGCGCGTTATCTCGGCGAATTCGCCATCGGCACCAATTTCGGCATTGATCGCTTCACCGGCATGATCCTCTATGACGAGAAGATCGGCGGCACCATTCACATGGCCATCGGCATGGGCTATCCCGAAACCGGCAGTCTCAACAAGAGCGCCGTTCATTGGGACATGATCTGCGATATGCGCCACGACAGTGAAATCCGCGTTGATGGTGAGATGTTTTACCGCGATGGGCAGTTCATCGTTTAGCTTGGACCGTCCTCAGCGGCTCATACAGCAAGCTGCGCCTGCCAATTAAGTCGCTCGCACGAATCCATTTGGTCGCCCCAGGGCGGCTTTTTTGCGTAAGGCTTCGCAAAGGGCGCAAATGCTTTGCCCAAAACAGACAGTTGTACTAGTATGCGACTAATTCAACCGGAAAGGGGCGCCGTGCATGACCACTTCGTCATCAGTACCAAAGCCAGCGGACGCGGGCAGCGGCGTGGTCGCCGTCGCCAATACGCGGTCGGCGCTCAGCAATATTCGGCGCGGACCGGGCGTCAATTATCAGGACATCGGCGACTTGCTGGATAATTCCCTGGTGGTTTATTTCCCTGATACGAAGACAGCATCAAACTGGGTATGGGTGGAGAAGGGCGGCTTGAAAGGCTGGGTATACGCCGGCTATGTTGAGTTCATTCACGCGATTGGCGCCGCGCCCTCTCCCCACAAGCCCACGCCCTATGACGGCAAAGTGGCAGTTTGGCATTGGAAAGGATCAGCCGTTCCCCAGAACACCATCAGCGAAGCGCTCGATGACATCAAAGCCAGGGCGCCAAACGTGAGCCAGGTCTGGGTGAAAATCACCAATGGCACCTACTGGATGAGCCAGTACGACAACAGTGACATGGCGATTAGCGGCGCCAGCAGCGTCGATCAATGGGTGAGCGCCTGCCAAGCGGCGGGCTTGGAGTTTCACGCCTGGTGTGTGCCCAAAGGACTGAATGTAACGCAGGAGACCGCGATCATCGTAGAAGCATGCACGCGAGCCGGGGTTCAGTCGCTGATACTGGATATCGAACCCTACGCTGATTATTGGCAGGGTGGCGCCGAGGCGGTGCGCCCCTTCATGCTGGAATTGCGACGCGGCTTGGGCACCCGCTTTCACATTGGCATGAGCGTCGATCCACGCCCGCAGCATTATCACACAGTTTTTCCCAACGAATGGAGCCCATTCGTCGACAGCATTCATCCGCAGACCTATTGGAAAACCTTTCGTTCGACGCCGGAAGCGTCGCTCGCATCGGTGTGGACGGTCTGGGGCGGATTCAATAAACCAATCATCCCGGTCTTGCAGGGCGACGCCGTCGCGTCGGAACAGACCGAAGCGCATACTTTGTCAACGCAGGTGCATGGCGCCAAAGGATTGAGTTGGTGGCGCTATGGCGTCATTTCGCAATGGGCCGGCGTGAACAAGCCAATCGAACTGACATCGTCTCCCGCCGAGGAAACCAGCGAGACGCTGCAGAATTTCGCGGAAGAAGTTGTTATTTTGCCGACCAAGTCCGGCTTTCGCAGCGGCACTTACACCGGCAAACCGGAGTTCAGCGCGCGGCAGAATACCTGGGGTTGGGATTATCTGTACGTCCCCACCGCAGAGCGGACGAGCAAAGTATGGGCGGAATGGCGGGACGACCTGCCGGCGAGCGGCTTATATGAGATTGCGGTATTCATCCCCAATCGCAACGCGACGACAAGGCGCGCTCGGTATAAGGTGCACGGTATCGTCGGTACGACGGCGGAAGTAGTCCTGGATATCAACCAGCATCGGAGCCGAAACGCCTGGGTGGCGCTGGGCGTATTTGACCTGGACAAGAACATGGAGAATGCCGGGCGCGTATTCTTGAACGACGTGACCGGTGAATCCGACAAAGAGATCGCATTTGACGCGGTTCGATTCCGCCGAATTGTCACGACGCCTCCCGGTTACTCTCCCGCTCCTGATACGCCGTCCGAGCCGCGTCCCACTGTGATTAACGGCGTCAATGTCGCTGACGGATATGATTCGCCGGTGGGCACGAGCGAGCAGCGCCGTGGCGAAAGAGTGTGGCCGAAAGGCTGGCTGGACGCGACCCCTTTCGGCAAGCTGTACTTCATCGGCACGCCGAGCGAAGCCTATCATACAGGCGCCGATCTAAATTTCGGCCGGCCCTACGAAGATAAAGGCATGGCTTGTTACGCCTGCGCCAGCGGCGTCGTGACTTTTGCCGCGCGTTTGGGCAAATGGGGTAATCTGGTCGTCATACGCCACGATCCGCTGTACGAGCCATCTGGTCAAGTCATTTACAGCCGCTATGCACATGTGCAGAATATGCGGGTCACTGTCGGCGAGCGCGTCGCCCGCGGTCAGCGTATCTGTGAAATCAGCGATGCCTTCGGCCGCTATGTGCCGCACCTGCATTTTGACTTGAGCGCGACCACCCTCCTGGAATCCCGACCCGGCAATTGGCCCAAGCTGAATTATGATCTGTTGGTGCAGCACTACATTGATCCGCGGGACTGGATCAGCAGACATCGCCCCTAGGGTCAAAGCGACCAGCGGCTAGAAGAGCCCCCAGTCGCTGGCGGCGCCCTCTTCCATCATGCTGGGGTCCCACATTTCCATGCCCATCTCGATCGTTGTCGGCAAACCCAGGAAGTCTTGCGCCGTGCGGCGCGTCTGCTCGAGAAGCTGCGGCGCATAAGGGCAGAAGGGCGTCGTCATGATCATATTGACGTGAGCGCTGTCTTCGCCGATTTCCACGCCGCGTACCAAACCAAGCTCGATGATATTCATGCCGATTTCAGGATCAATCACAGCCCGCATCGCTTCGTACAAGCCCGCTTCTTTCTCATCCATGAGTTCATCCTTTGGACTTTGGATCATTCTGAAGTTAAGTCTGCGCGCGGCCTAGAGCCAGCGCCAGCGACAATCTTTCTGTCTGTGTTCGCTGCGCCTGGGCGCAAGCAATATCATAAGCATAGTACAGCGTTGAATCGCTGTCAATTTGGGCAAAAGCCATGGATTCTGACGGGATTCTATTGTACAGGAGCTACTCTGTTCATGTACGCAACAGCGCACTTGCCGGGCGCGCGACTATGCTGCCGTTTGCCAGGCAAGGCTGTTGACAAGCGATTGGCGCGCTGATATACTGCCAGTGAATTCGAGTCGGTTACAGAGTAAATTTAACCGACATTAATTCCACAAGAGAGGAGATCTGCCGCGAATGGTTGCAACTTTGGAGATTCGGAATCTGCACGCGAGTGTCGATGGCGAAGATGAAATGATACTGCGCGGTTTGGACTTGACCGTCAAGAAGGGCGAGATACATGCGCTAATGGGACCAAATGGCTCTGGCAAGAGCACCTTGGCCAACATATTGATGGGCAACCCCGCTTATGAAGTCCACGAAGGCGAAGTCCTGCTGGATGGCGAAAACCTGCTGGACCTGGAACCGGACGAGCGCAGCCGCGCTGGCTTGTTTCTGGCTTTTCAATATCCGGTCGCCATTCCGGGTGTGACGCTGGGCAATTTTCTGCGCCATGCCATCAATGCGCGCATGAAGGCGGAAGACCCGGATAGCAAGGGCATTCCGATTCCCAAGTTTGCCCGTCTCATGCGCGAGAAAATGACGCAGTTGCAGATTGATCACGCTTTCGCCGGCCGTTACCTCAACGAAGGTTTCAGTGGCGGTGAAAAGAAGCGCGCTGAGGTCTTGCAAATGGCCGTGTTGGAGCCGGAGATCGCCGTGCTGGACGAGACCGATTCGGGCCTCGACATAGACGCGCTGCGCATTGTCGCCGACGGTGTCAACGCCTTGACCGGTCCTGATTTGGGCGTGCTCGTGATCACGCATTACCAACGGATGTTGAATTACATCAAGCCGGATTATGTGCACGTGCTCTATGAAGGCCGGATTGTCGAGAGCGGCGGACCCGAACTGGCGGTTGAGTTGGAAGAAAAGGGCTACGAGTGGATCCGCGAAAGGCATGAGGCGCTGGCGCACTTCCAGGCTTGAGGCGAGAAGACGAGGAATCAGACATGGTTGAAGTGATACAGAGCGAAAAGCAGCTCACACACGAAGAGGAAGCGCTGAAGGATGTCGGCTTGAGCTATGCCGAGAAATACGGTTTCCACGACGCCGATGTCGAATACACCTTCAAGAGCCAGAAGGGCATCAACGAAGATATCGTGCGGCAAATCAGCGCGATGAAAGACGAACCGCGCTGGATGACTGATCGTCGGGTCGAGGCATATCACATTTTCATGGACAAGCCGACGCCGCAATGGGGTGGGGATTTGAACAAGATCGACTACGACGATATCTACTACTACGTGCGGGCGACGGACCAGACAGAAGGCGACTGGGATGATGTGCCGCAAGAAATCAAAGACACCTTCGACAAACTCGGCATACCAGAAGCCGAGCAGAAATTCCTGCACGGGGTGTCAGCGCAATACGACAGCGAATCGGTCTATCACAACATCCAGGAAAACCTCGAAGAGCAGGGTGTTATCTTCCTCGACATGGATTCCGGCTTGCGCGAACATCCCGAGATCATCAAGGAATACTTCGGCACGGTGATACCATCGAACGACAACAAGTTCGCCGCCTTGAACACAGCGGTATGGTCGGGCGGCAGCTTCATCTATGTCCCGCCTGGCGTTCACGTCGAAATGCCCTTGCAAGCCTATTTCCGTATCAACACGCAGAATATGGGTCAGTTCGAGCGGACTCTCATCATCGTCGATGAAGGCGCCTACGTGCATTACGTCGAAGGCTGCACCGCGCCGATTTACAGTTCGGACAGTCTGCACAGCGCCGTGGTGGAGATCATCGTAAAGAAGGGCGGTCGCTGCCGTTACACCACTATCC
This sequence comes from Chloroflexota bacterium, assembly GCA_026707665.1. Lineage (GTDB taxonomy): Bacteria > Chloroflexota > Anaerolineae > Aggregatilineales > Phototrophicaceae > UBA6055. The sequence continues at coordinate 150,498 of JAPOWK010000159.1, read as the reverse complement.
AGAATTGGTCCAATAATGTCTACAACCTGGTGACGAAACGCGCTGTAGCCGAAGAAGGCGCGACGATGGAATGGGTGGATGGCAACCTGGGCAGCCGCCTGACGATGAAATATCCGGCGGTGATATTGCGCGGGAAGGGGGCGCATGGCGAAGTGCTTTCGATCGCATTCGCCGGTGATGGCCAGCATCAGGATGCCGGCGCGAAGATCACGCATCTGGCGCCCAATACAACCAGCCAGATAATCAGCAAGTCGATTAGCAAAGATGGCGGACGCGCCAGCTATCGGGGTTTGCTCAAGATCGACAAAGCGGCGCGCAACAGCAAGAGCAATGTCGTCTGCGACGCGCTGCTGCTTGATGACGACAGCCGCTCCGACACTTACCCTACGATTGAGATTGATGCTAGAGACGTCACGATGGGGCATGAGGCATCGGTCAGCAAAGTAGGCGAAGATCAGCTCTTCTATCTGATGAGCCGCGGCATCAACGAAGACGAAGCCAACGCGATAATTGTCAACGGATTCCTCGAGCCGCTGGTCAAGGAATTGCCGATGGAATACGCGCTGGAATTGAACCGACTGATTCAAATCCAGTTGGAAGGCTCGATCGGCTAGGCGCTGGCGTTCGCACACTTACCCTCACAGTAAAGAAATTGTAGGAGCGACCAAATTGGTCGCCCGCCGCGCTGACGAAATGAGGTTGCGGGCGACTTGGTAAGTCGCCCCGACAAATCTGATTTACCTAAGGAGAACAAACGTGGCAGTAGTACGCAGGCGATCGGCGCTTCCGCAAGCGCCGAGTTTTAGCTGGGCAGATGTTCAGTCCCTGAGCGATGCGCATGACGAGCCCGATTGGCTGCGGGCGCGGCGCCGGGAGGCTTGGGAGATTTACCGGAATACGCCCATGCCTTACCAGGAGGAAGAATGGCGACGCACCGATTATCGGCATATCCGCTGGGATGAAGCCGAGCGCCTGATCCAGGCGAATGGCGCCACTGCCGCCGTCGTGCCGGCGAAGAATCTTGAGCCGCTCACCGGCGCTGAGCAGGGCGGCCTGCTGGTTTTTGTTGATGGCAATGTCGTCCGATCGGAGCTGGCGCCGTCGCTGGAGAAGCAAGGGGTGATCTTCACCGACTTGCGGACGGCTCTGCGCGATCACAGTGAGTTGGTCGAGCGGCGTTTGATGACGCAAGCCGTAAGAGCAACCGACGGCAAGTTCGCGGCGCTGCATGCCGCGCTTTGGGATTACGGCGTATTCGTTTATGTGCCGCGCAATACGATTGCCGAATTGCCACTGCACGTCGTCTGTTACAACACATCAGCCGGCGCGGCGATGGGGCATGTTCTGGTTGTCTTGGATGATAACGCGCAGGCGACCATGCAAGTGGAATACGCATCGAACGTGACCGACGGCCAGTCGGCCTACATCGGCGCGACCGAGCTCATCGTGGGCGACGCCGGCAACCTGCGATATGTCTCGCTGCAAGATTGGAATCGCGACACCTTTGAATTCAGTCACCAGCGCGGAATCGTCGGCCGCGATGCCCAATTGGATTGGGTCAACGGCGTCATGGGCAGTCAGCTTACCAAGGCTTTTATCGAGGTGGACGCCGTCGGGCAAGGCGCCAACGCGCGCGTGAGCGGCTTCTTCTTCGCCGATCGTGATCAGTTCTTCGACCTCGACACGCAGCAGAACCACAATGCGCCACTTACCAATACCGATTTGCTGTTCAAGGGCGCCGCCCGTGATCGGGCGCGGACGCTCTGGCAGGGGATGATCAAGTCGCTTCCGCAGATGCAGCGAATTGACGGCTATCAAGTCTGCCGCAATCTGCTGCTCAGCGATGAGGCGCGCATGGACAGCATTCCAGGCCTTGAGATCGAAGCGGATGATGTCGCCTGTTCTCACGCCGCCACATTTGGCACGCTCGAGGAAGAGCCCATCTACTATTTGATGAGCCGCGGCATCACCCGTCCCCAAGCGCAGTTGATGATCATCGAGGGCTTCTTCGATGAATTGCTGCAGCGCATCCCCTTCGAGCGCGTGCGTCAGCGCCTGATGGCGGAAATCGAGGCAAAGATCATCGGCTAGGCGTTTTCACGCGAGTGGCGCCGGCGGCACTCAGCCCGCTTGTGACACCAGATTCGCCGTGAAATCTGTAGACGGCCCGGGCCAAAGCGCTATAATTCAAGGCGCATCCAATCGGTGCGTCTTTTGCACTGAGAGAATCTCAGCATGGAAGATATTTTTCGCGAGCTCATCCTGGACCATGCGCGCCATCAACGTAATTGGGGCGTGCTTGAGCCGAACGACTTCGACCATGAAGAGTGCAACCCGCTCTGTGGCGACTCCCTGCGTCTGACCCTGCGCTTGGATCAGGCCGGTATCATCACCGAGGTCGGTTGGGATGGCGAAGGCTGCGCGATCAGTCAGGCGGCGGCTTCCATGTTCGGCGAGCAGCTACTTGGCCTGACGCTCGCTGAAGCGCGACAAACCCACAAGCAGCAGCTGTTGGACAATATTGGTCTGCGCTTGAGCATCAATCGAGTAAAGTGCGCGCTGCTGCCGCTGAAAGTGCTGGTAGTCGGCGCTTACGGGACGGTTGGCAACGAACATTGGCTGCGAATCGAGGCGGAAGGAAGCGACGATGGCTGAGTGGGTGACCTTGTGTTCCGTCAGTGAATTGCCGCCGGGACAACGGGAAGTCTTCGGTGTCAACAACCGTTGGATTGCCGTTTTCAATGTCAGTGGAAAGATTTATGCGATTGAAGACTTATGCACGCATGATGGCAACGTCTTGGCTTTTGATCTGCAAGATCGACCAAGCAAGCTAAGCGGCCACGAAATCGAGTGTCCGCGTCATGGCGGGCGATTTGATCTTCGCACCGGCAAGGCGACGCGCAGCCCGGCCGAGATTGATGTGCCCTGGTTTGAGGTCAGAATTATGGGCGACGACCTGCAAGTCTTCGTTTAGTCAGCCAGTCTCCAATCTGCAACATGTGCAGCCGCACGCTCCGCGAAGCCTTCAACTCGGGAAAGACTCTGGTATTTGGCCATCGGGGCGCGATGGCGCGGGCGCCCATGAATACGCTGGCAGCCTTTGAACTTGCTCGATCCGAGGGCGCCGACGGTATTGAGCTTGATCTACGCCTTTCGCGCGATGGTCATCTCGTTGTCATACATGATGACTTGGTCGACGCAACGACCGATGGGCTTGGTTCCGTTGCCGATTTGACGTTGGCGGAAGTCAAGCGCTTGGATGCCGGTTCCTGGTTCTCCGATTCATATGCCGGTGAGACCATCCCAACTCTTGACGAAGTATTCGACGCCTTCGGCCCTGCCTTGTTCATCAACATCGAGATTAAGTCTTCCCGTGATTCGGTAGACCGTATGGAGAAGGCGCTCGCCCAATGCATCCGACGCCACAATATGCGCGAGCGAATTATCGTATCCTGTTTCGATCCGGTGGTGCTTCGGCGCATTCGAGGCATGATGCCCACGGTGATGATGGGCTTTCTCTATCAACCGGACATGCCGGCCGAGCATTATCTCCCGCTCAAAAAATTGTGGCACGAAGCGCGTCACCCGCGGCATGACATGGTTGATGAGGGTTATATGAATTGGGCGCGGGCGCAGAGCTACTTCGTCAATGTATGGACGGTCAACGACCGGCAACGCGCGATCGAGCTTCGAGACCTCGGCGTCAACGCCATCATCACCGACGCGCCGGGCAAGATCATCAGCGCGCTAAGACAATGCTGAACCGGCTGCGGCGCTTCGGATTTGGACTGCTTTACAACGAATGCGCCTTCACTTACGACCTTGTGAGCCGGATCGTTTCACTCGGTCAGTGGCGCTGCTGGCAACGTAGCCTCTTCCCAATAATGGGGCTACCAAAATATGACACAGTTCTAGAGCTGGCTCATGGCACGGGAGATTTGCAGGTCGACCTGTTGGAGGCGGGCTATCGAACGGTCGCGCTCGACCTTTCGCCCACTATGGGAAGAATCACACAGCGCAAATTGTGGCGAAAGGGACTTCATACGCCGATACTGCGCGCGGATGTATGCCAGTTGCCGTTGAAGTCGTCGTCATTTGCTGCGATTGTATGCACGTTCCCAACCTCTTTTGTATTTCAACCGGACATGTTGGCCGAATTGAAGCGTGTTCTCACACCAGACGGTAGTGCCGACTTCGTTTTATCTGGGCAGCTAATCGGAGGCGATCCGGTCAAAGCGCTGATTCGAGGAATCTATCGAGTGACGGGCCAGGAAAGTGCATTGCTTGGTGAAGATTATATTCATGCCTTCTTCGGCGAAAATGGCTTTGACGCGCAAATCGAGGTTGTTGACTGCAAGAGAAGTCAAGTTCAAATCGTCATGCTACAGAAGAGGCCGGAGTCCTCATGATTCAGACCATCGGCGAAGAAACCCTTCTCGACACGACACAATCGTACAGAATGCCAGTTTGCAAAGATTTCAGGTCTCTTCCCAGTGGACAGTGTCAGTTGAAACGGGGCGACGGATAGCGCTGAGGACTTTGGTCTGTCGCCCATTTGGGCTCTGCGGACCACATCGAGCTTGGGGATGAGTTAGGCCGATATGAGGCTGGATTATCGGCGCTCGGCATGGTATATTGCATTGCGACTATGGTGGATGTAGCTCAATGGCAGAGCACCTGATTGTGGTTCAGGCGGTTGAGGGTTCGAGCCCCTTCATCCACCCAAGATTTGGAATTGACCGTCGTCCGCCAAGAGCGGGCGCTTTGCTTTTCCGTCTTCATTGATTGCCGGCAAGTGCGTTTTCAAGTTGGCATTTTTGCAGCTAGGTATGCGTTCTGAGCCGCGACTTGTTTCTGCGGGCGCTGCGCCGCCAACCTGATATGGGCGCGCCGCTAGCGCAGGGCACGTCAGCTTGTGTCGAGCCCTTTTGCGCTTCCCGGTTTTCCGCCAGACCGTGTAGCCTCGGGTCAAGCGGCGCGCTTTGACGGAAGTCCGGTCGCTGAGCCTCGCTCAATGTGGCGCCGGGCGACGCCTCCGCCCCCGCTCTCGTTTCGCTTGGCTTCTGCAAGCCAAAGATTTCAAATACACTAAGTTGCGACGAATCGTCGGGCGGCTCGACCGTTACAGCATCCGCTGATGACTCCAGGTCAGAAATGGATTCTGGCGCCGGCTGCTCAGCAATGATGGGTTCTTGTGCCGGCTGCTCCGCCATGATGGATTCTGCCTCAGGTTGCGGACTGGGACTTTCAGGCGGAGGTATCTCGGCCAGCAAGGTTTCGACTTCCACCGGTCTGGTATCATCCAGCTGGGGTTCGGGCACTTCGTCCGGCATTAGCTCGTCGCCGGCGCCCAAAACCACAGGATTTGGTTTGGTATCGGTTTCGACCAACTGCGGTAGCGGTTCGGGCTCCAACTCCAGATCGTAAGTCAGCGGAAATCTCTCGGATAAAGTTGTGTCATCTTCGATTGCATCGTCCTCGGCGACGTCTTGAAATGTCGACGGGTGCCGCGGCCGATAACTCAATCGCTCGGACACATCTGGCGCAGCTTGCATGGTCGCTTTCGCTTCGTGCGTGGAAATGCCGCCTGACTCCTGCATGATCAAATGGTGCAGGTTTCTCAGGCTGTCTTGGATCTGATTGGTTGTGCTTCGCTTAAGACGCATCGCGTTGCGAATGCCGCCGAGCATGCCGCCCGGCTCATATTGGAAGGTCCAGCGAACCAGCGTGCCGTCCGAGACCTCCTGCAAGCGAATCCGCCCCTGATTGTCGATGAATTTAGTCCCGTCAACGATTCGATACTCATAGCCCAGCGTATCGTACCAGGCGCTAATCTCTACGATAACGTCATTTCCTTTTACGGTGGAGTGACGCCAGCGCGTTCCGCGACCTTCTCGCTGTGTGGAGAGAAACGACACTGAAACGACTTCTTGGTACCATTGCGGGATCGCGGAAAGGTCCCCCATGAAACGCCAAATGAATTCCGGTGATGCTGGAATCAGTATTTCGAGGTCGATGACGTTCATGTTATGGACCGCGGAGATGTGACTGGACGCGAGCTTTATGCTACACTAATATCGGATTTTAACACCTGTTAATTGATTCGCAACTATTATGCCAAACCCTGTGTTTATCTTCGCCTTCATAATCGCCACTATGTATGGTCTTGGCTTTCACGTCATCCTGGGCGGAAACGCGCGCCGAATGGTGCTGTTTGTTGTCACGAGTTGGGTTGGGTTTCTGTTGGGACAATATATCGGTGGTTATTTGGATATCAACCTGTTGCGCATCGGCGTCATACACTTGTTGCCCGCATCAGTCACTGCGGTCGCTCTGCTGATATTCGCGCATGTTCTAACTGCGGAATCAACGACGCCGGTGACTCGGCGCTAACCATGGCCGCAAACGAAGTTGGCGCCAGCCGCAGCAATGCGGTGCAGACAAGTGACTCCTCTGGTCCCAAGATCACTCGATTGATAAAAGTTCTAGCGGTTCTGGGAATCCTGGTAATCCTGGTTCTAATTGCGGCCGCGCTAACTGTAGCGCTGATCGACGCGGAATCGTGGGCGCCACTCATCCGGATATTCCGCGATGTATTTTTATTGATTTTGCTCCTGGAATTCATGCTGATCATTACAGCATTTGCGATTCTGATGCTGCAAGCTGCTGGCTTTCTGATCATGCTTAAAACGGAAGTCCAACCCATTCTGGACAATGCCAGGGAAACGACGCGCCTGAGCAAGGCAACGGCACAGTTTATCAATAGCAACGCCGTCGATCCACTGATTCAGATCAAGAGCTTTCTCTCTGGTTTGCTCGCATTTTTGCGTGAATTGATTCGCATTCGCGCTTTGGTTTCTGCGAAAGAGCCGATCCCGGACCATCAGGATGAAACTCAACCGTCCTCAACTGGATGACAGCGTAGCTTTTGTCGGCATCCTTCTCGGCATCGTAATCGGCGCCCTTTACGCTCTGCTTCATATCAAACAGAAAGGCTCCGTCAGGCGGAAAGACCTGACTCAGTTCGGCGCCGGCACCGCCGAAGTGGAGATGGAAGCAAGCCTGGAAGAAGCCAAGCGGCTGGCAAAAGCGCGCCTGAATGACAGAAGCTAAGGCATTTCCAGCGCCGCGAATGACTTTCCAATCGAAGACAGTACATCGCCGGCGATGACGCTGCGGCTACTGCCGACTGATTGGGCCGCGATTGCGCCAGCTGAAGCATGCGCATAAGCGCCAAGGCGGGCGCTGTCGAAGGCGCTCAGCCCTTGCGCCCGCAAGCCGGCAATCAATCCGGCGAGCACATCACCAGTGCCAGCTGTGCTGAGGGCGTCCGTCTTGAATGGTATAACGCTGACTCGCCCGTCCGGCGCCGCCACCAGCGTATGCGCTCCCTTCAGCACCATTACCACGCTCCAGGCTTCAGCGCATTGCCGGGCTACTGCCCAGCGGTCTGCGTTAATCTCCCGCGCGCTGCGGCTCGTCAACCGCGCCAATTCGCCGGGGTGAGGCGTGATGATTGTGTCTGGCGGCAAGCTCGCCCACCAATCCGTGTCCTGGCTCAAGAGGTTTAAGGCGTCGGCGTCCAGGACAAGTGAGGGCAGCGGGCCGCTCGCAAGCAGTCGGCGCAGGAATTCCCTAGTACTGTCCTGCGTGCCAAGCCCACAACCGACGAGCAGGGCGTCATAAGCGCTCGCCTTCTCGGCTACCGTATCATAGGCGCGCTCGGCGATGGCGCCGTCCGCTTCCGGCAGGGGCAGCCAGGTTGGTTCGCGCAGGCTGCTCGCCAGGATTTCGCAGAGCCGGCGCGTGGTGGCGATCGTCACCAGACCGGCGCCAGCGCGATAGGAAGATTCCGCGGCCAGGGCGATTGCGCCGATGTAGCGCGACGAGCCGGCCGCGACCATGACTTTCCCGAAAGTCCCTTTGTGACCGTCGAGTGGCCGGGCGGGCAAGAGCGAAGACGCGACGCGCTTGTCCACGACTGTCGCTTTGACCTGTTCCAATTCGGGAAGATCTGCCGGGATGCCAATCGCTGTAATCTCCAGGTCACCCACGAAACCGGCAGCCGGAAATGCAAAGAGACCCGGTTTGCCAGCGATAAACGAGATGGTCGTGTCCGCGGCGATAACGTTGTCATCGGCTTCGCCCGTGTCGCAGTCGACTCCGCTGGGGCAATCTACCGCCAATATGAATGGACGCCGCTCCATGTGTGCAGCGCGAGCCGATCCCGGAATGCCATCGTGGCGCCTTTCCGCGTCCGCTGCCCGCCGACGCAAGCATTCATTTACCGTTTCCAGCAGCTTGGACGCCTTGCCTCGCAGTGGCGGGCGCCCGCCGATCCCGAGTACGGCATCAACAATGATATCGGCATCTATGATGGCGCGGGTCAGGCTTTGGTCATCGCCTTCTTCATTCGCCATGGTGAGCTTGAGCCCAGCGCTAAGCGCAGCTTGGTAGTTCTTGTCACTGAAGTCTCGCGATTCCAGCAAGTAGAGGCTGATAGAAGCGTCTGTGGATTGCGCCAGATCGCGCGCCATGACCAGACCGTCGCCGCCATTGTTGCCTTTGCCGATCAGAATCACAATCTTGGTCGCGCTGTAGATCGCGCAGCGCCGCTGCAGCAATGCGCTGGCGGCGGCGCCCGCATTTTGCATCATCTGCTCGTAGCTGATTACCGAGCGGTCGGCGGCCGCTTCAATGGCTCGCAGTTGGCGGACACTAGTCACTTTCATCGTTTGCCTTAACAAATCTAGCTCTCAAACAGACAGGCAAGGTTCGAAGTGAAAAGAGCCTCGCGGCGACTTCATGAGGTGGTTTTCAGCGGTCTCTTTCAACAATCTGCTGCGCAAGGTCAATCAGCGCTGATTTCGCGTCGGTCTCTTCCAGATTGGCCAAGCCCGTAATCGCGCTCTCAACCAGGCTGGCGGCCTGTTCTCGCGCTTTTTCAATGGTATCGCCTTCCATCATCTTGCGGCGGATCTCATCTAGCGGATCCTCGCCTGACACATTTCCATTGCCGTTGGCGTCGCTCAAAGCTACGGCGACGCCGCGTCCCTGCGTGATGTCAAGGCCGCTTGTCTTACCCAGTTTGCTTTCGTCTTCCACCAGATCCAGGATGTCGTCCACAATCTGAAAGGCAAGCCCGAGCTGGAAGCCAAAGTCGGATAAGACGCGGATTTCCCGTGGATTGGCGCCGGCAAGCTTGGCGCCGATCGAGCAAGCGGCACGGAATAGGGCGGCGGTCTTCTTTGCGATGATCTCCATGTAGGCTTCGCGCGTGAATGTCTTGTTTTTCACGGCGCTCGCCTGAAGCGTCTCTCCCTCTACCAAGGCTGTAGCCGCGTTCGCAAGATCAATATTGAGATCATGGTAGGGCGCCATCAGTTCATAAACCGCGGTGAATAGAAAGTCCCCAGTCAAGAGCGCGAAGGTCCGCCCCCAAAGCGCATTGACCGACGGACGACCGCGGCGAAGTGTCCCGTGATCGTTGATATCGTCATGCACGACGCTGGCGGTATGCATCAGCTCGATGGCGGCGGCGGGCTGCGCTACCTTGTCCAAGTCGCGGCCGCCGAGCGCCAGATAGGTTTGCAGAAGCAGTCGCGGTCGAATACGTTTGCCGCCGGCGCTCAGTATGTGGCGGCTCGCATCGCGCAGAATCTCGACATTGCTGTCCGTCACCTCGGCCATCGCGCGCTCTACAGCTGCCATTCCCTCGTCCAGCATTTCACTCAACTTCACTTGATCGAAAAGTGCGCCAGACATGTTGGACTCCAAATCACCAATTGTGAAGTTCAGAACTATCTAAACGTATTGTACTGTAAGTACGTTAATAGTCAACGTGATTCGTTAATATGTCGAAACGGCGCCGAGCCAAGCGCCAGCGCCAATCGCGACGCCTCCGGTTTCATTCAGCGCACTTTCCCAAAGTTTGACAAAGCTGCGTGATATGAAGGCGGTCATGCTGCGCCGTAAAATGCGCCATCTCCAATAGTGTGGTCAAGCCGAAGATGCTATGCCTTGCTGTCCTTTCCCATTGTGCCGGCGTCAGAGCCGATAGCAGCCGAATCGTCTCTTCGCGCTCCTGCTGGAAGCAGTAGAGCGCTTCATAGCCATCGTCGTGGCAGGGCGGAATATCGGGTCCTGGCGGCGGCGGCGCGGCGACAAAGGGATCGTCTCGTTCGAAGATCGCTTGCAGTCGCGCGCGATGCACCGGCGCTTCCGATTGCCAAAGATGGCACAGGATTTGCAGAATCGACCATTCATCCGGGTCGGGCCGCTGCAGCCATTGATGCGGCTTGACTTCAGCCAGTAGCCCGTAGAGAGCGGCGATATTGCCGATGAATTGCGGCAAGATCATGCTCGGTTGAAGTGGGCTCGGCAGGTATGTGAGCGGCCAACCGGGCTCGCGGACATGTCGGTAGATCGCGCTAAGTTCGTCCTCGCTGCTGACTTGCCTGGTGTGAATGCCGATGGCGCTGGCGGGCGCGATATCGTTTTGCGCGCTGTCACCAACCAGCAATGTCTCATCTGGTTCGACGCCGACACGGGCTACCGCCTCGGCAAAATAAGCGGCGCTCGGTTTGGCAAAGCGCATGTTCTCGCTGTGCGTGATAAAGGCGAAATCGGATATATAGCCGGACAAGCCCGCCCAGCCAATTCGCGCGCGAGTGGCCGCCTCGGGGAATAGCGGATTTGTCGCGATGGCGACGAGGAGGTTTTGCTCCAATAAGGTTTGCACCAACTCCTCGGCGAGAGCTATTGGCGCTGTGATCGCTTCCAGGCGGGAATAGTCTTCCGCATAAAAGCCGGCGACGGCGCCGCGCAGTTCCGCTTTCGTCATGGGCAACTCAACAGCAAGCGCGTCAAGAATCGTTTCCGCGTTCGCGCGGTAGCTTGCCGGCTCGCGATTCAAGTGCCCAATGGCGTGGCGCAGGGCATTGGAAGCCTGTCTTAGGCCATGGCGCTCGGCAAAATGCCGGTCCCACTCTTGGCGAAAGGCAGCGACCCAGCGGCGATCGGGATTTCGCAGCAGCGTATTGTCCAGATCGAGCAAGACCGCCTTAATCATCGCTGCTTTCCAGGGCTTGGCGGAAGATATCCAATCCAGGATGGTCATCCGGGCAGCCGACGTAGGGATCCACCTTTTCGCCGTTTTTCAGGCAGATGGCTTCAACTTCCACCCGGCGGGCAAAGCCGAGGAATCCGGCCTTGATGGTGAGGATGAGCTGCGTATCGGGGCTGGCGTTTGCCAGTACAATGTCGGGAACGGGACATTTGACGCAATCTTTCGGGTGCCATGGTTCGGAATCGGGATTGCTTTTGGCCAGGCGGCATTCTTCAATGTCGCGCGTGTGCCGATTATGGTCGGCATAGTAATGTGGGCATTCGCGACCGGCAGGGGTTTTCATTGTCCGTTCTCAATACTCGTTGATCCAGGCGGACGCGATCGGTGGCAGGTTCTCCAAGGGACCATATTGTACTGTGCAATCCGGCAGCGATTCAAGAAAATCGCCGCCGTAGCGCTTGCTGATGACCCGGCTGTCAAATATGGCGACTACACCACGATCGCTGCGGCTTCGGATCAGGCGGCCGAATCCCTGCCGAAAGCGCAGGATGGCATCGGGTACGGCATATTGCTGAAAAGCATCGCTGTAGGTCTCGGAACGAGCGGAAAATACGGGATCCGAAGGAACAGCGAAGGGCAGCCGCGCGATAATGAGGCCGCTAAGATCATCGCCGGGAATATCAACCCCCTCCCAAAAACTGCGCGTGCCCATCAGCACGGCTCTTTCTGTCTCTCTGAAAGCTGCCAGAAGGGCATCCCGGCTGCCGCCGAAACTCTGATCAAAGACGGTGATGTCGCCAAGCCCAAGGCGGGGCGTTACCGCGCGCGATGTTTCCCGCAATTGGGCGTAGCTTGTGAACAGCACCATCACGCGGCCCTGCAGCTCGGCCGCCAATTCGATGACGCCGCGCTCGACCATGCGCTGGTAATCATGGCGCTGGCTAGGTTCGGGCATATCCGTCGGGAGATAAAGCAAGGTTGACGCTTTGAAATTGAAGGGCGAACCCAGCGATACTTTCCGAAAGTCCTCCGTGTACAGTCGTTCCGAGATATGTGCGAAGTTGCCTTGAGTCGTTAAAGTCGCGCCGGTGAGGACGATGCTTTCCAGGCGCTGATTCAGAAATTCCTCCATCATGGGACCGACGTGCAGAGGCGCTATGTGGATTTGCAGCCGTTCGGGACTTTCTCTTGCGGTGATGGCGTAAATGGCGTTGCCCTCAGGATCGTTGGTGAAGTGTTCCAGCTGCTCGTGGACCTCTGCCAGAAAGCGCCAATTCGCCCGAATCTCACTGCTGAAGTCATTGAAAGCCGGCATCTGATATTGCTCGTACCGCGGCAAAGCCTTGTACAAGTGCTCCAGGGAGTCGGTCACGGCCAGGAAGTACTCGGCGAGACGACGCCAGGCTGACTGCACGCTGACGAAGCTGCCAGAGTCCCGATGCGAATTCAGCATCCGCCGGGGATATCGCCCGCCGATATTGCTGGTCTGGCTGAAATCATGAAGAGCGCGAAAGTAACGTCGAATCTCTCGTTTCATCTCTTCTACGGCAGCGCTGATGTTGGCAATGAAAGTCTCGAGCCGGTTCACATCCTTTTCGGGAAAATGGTCGCGCGCAGCTGCAAGAAAGAGGCCGAAGGCGCCGCTCCTCGCCGTTCCCAGCTCGCGCAGGCGCGTCATGATCAGCTGCTGATCAATGCGGCGGCTCAAGCCGTCAGTGATTGCGTCTTCGAGTTGATGCGCTTCATCGACAACCAGGTGGAAATAATCCGGCAAAACGCGATTGTCAATTCTGGCATCGGCAATCAAGAGCGCGTGATTGGTGATCAAGATATGCGCCGTGTCCGCTCGTTTGCGCGCCTTGTAATAGGGGCAAACGCCGTCCATTTCGCTGGAGCAGCGAAAGGCGGTGCAGTCCTCATCTTGCGCGCTTAACCTCGACCACACCGTCCACTCGCCGGCGCGCAGGTTAATCTCGCCGCGGTCGCCCGACGAGCTGCCTTCGAGCCAAACGAGTATCTTGGCCAATGTCCGCAGCTCATCCAGGTTAGCCGGTTTGCGCCGTCGCAGGGTCGCCAGCCGCCGCGGGCAGAGATAATTGGCCCGGCCTTTCATCAGCGCGGCTTGCAGCTCGTCACCGACAATTTGACGAACGAGCGGTATGTCCTTCTGGAGCAATTGCTCCTGCAAATTGATTGTGTTTGTCGAAACGGTCACGCGCTGCCCATTGGACACCGCCCAAAGTGCCGCCGGTACGAGATAGGCGATTGATTTTCCCGTGCCGGTGCCCGCCTCGATCATGAGGTGTTCGCCCTCATTGAACGCCCGCGTGACTTCATGCGCCATTTGCAGTTGCTGCTCGCGCATTTCGTAGGCGCTGTGGCAGCTCGCTAACTCGCCACCCTCGCCGAAGACTTGGTCGACAGCCGCTGAGCTCAAGGGCTTGTGCCCGGCCTGCGCGATATCTAGCGCCGGTGCTTTCAAGCTCTCGGCCGCGAATGGCTCGCGGGCGCGGGTCATGCCCTGGTTCTGTATTCCCGCCGCCAAAGCCGCTTGAAAGACCTCGCGCAAATGCCAGGTAACCCCATTGCTGGCGGCGATGATTTCTGCGACCAGACCGGTCGGCAGTCGGCAAACCATGTCCCAAAGACGCCAGTAGAGATGGCCGGTCGCCAGCGCATCATCGAATGCCCGGTGGGCGCGCGCCAATTCAATCCCCATGACTTCAGACAAGCTGCCAAGGTTGTATCGTGGAGCGGAAGGCAGCATGATCGAGGCGAGCTCAACGGTGTCTATGGCGAGATTCGCATCGAGCGGTAGGTGCTTGCCCAGGAAGGAAACATCAAACTGCGCGTTATGCGCGACAAGCGGCAGATCCTCGAGTATGCGCGCCACGTCTGCCAGGACTTCCTGGATGCGCGGCTGATTCTCAACGTCTTCCTGGTCGATACCGGTCAGCTGCGTGATCTCGGCCGGGATTGGCTTCGTCGGCTTGACTAGCGACTGATACTGATCAACGAGTTCGCCGTCGCGAAAGCGGGCGATACCGATCTCGATGATTTCATCCGATGCCGCATCGAGTCCAGTGGTTTCGAGGTCAAAGGCGATGAGTTCGCCACGCATAGGGGGCTCCGATCTGGACGACGCGCGCATCCGACGAAGTATATCATAGCTTGGTTTTGCAGGTCACGAATTGTCGCCGACCGTATCATTTCGCATCAGCCGGCTATTCTCATATTCCAGCTTCCGTAAGATTAGCCGGAGCCGGCTTCGTCGCCCGTAGTCTCGCTGTTCTCTGCGGATTCGTCTGTAGCGTCGGCTGCCGCGTACATGGCTTCCGATTCGGCGAACCAGCCTTGCAGTTCCAGACGCAAGCCTGGTAATTCGAGTGCCGCAAGCCCGACGAAGCCTTCCTGTTCGACATTTGGCCAATTTTCGGCGTCAAAAAGCGTCCATAGAAAAGACTGCGCGCTGATGTCAGACAGTGACTCCTGACGGATGAGCAGGCTCGCCTGGCGCGACAGCGCATAACTGCCGTCGTCAATGCTCGCGGCGGCGGGCGCCACACAGCCGGCGCCGGCATCAACCTTGACTACGTGGATATTCGCCTGATCATTTTCAAGCACACGCTGATAATCGGTCCAATCCATATAGGTCAAAGCGCCGGAAACATTGCCGACCGCGGCCGCGCGATACAAGGGGCTGAAATCTTTCTCCGTATCGCGGCGAATCGGCGGGGTTATTTCGCCGGCGGTTTGCAGCAATATATCGGTAGTCTGGTCCAGCAGCGACAGCCCGAATAGCGTCATGTCCAAATCGGGAAACGATGGGTCGACATCCGACCAGTGGGTCACAGTCGCGGCTGATTCGGCGCGCCATATCCGGTTGATCTGTTCGGTGCTCAGGCAGCGCGTATGCTCATCGGCCGCGTTGCCGATTAATATGGTGGCTTGTGATCCCAGTGCTGTCGGCACGGTGGCGATGCCGCTGGCGGTACATGGCTCCAGGTCGCCATCGGTCAAGTCGGCGTCCAGGAGCGCGATATCGGCTTCTCCCGCACATAGCGCCGCCAGTCCGTTGCCTCGTCCGGCGAAGTCCTGGACGATCTCCAGGCTTCCATTGTCTTGAGTAAGCGCGTTGGCTACTCGCTCTATCACGCTCGCAGCGTTGGCCGAGCCGACAATCCTAACGCTGCCGCTTAGCCCACTTGGCACCAGGAAGCTTGCGGCGCCGGCGCTGGTCCCGTCGTCGGTGAGCAGTTTCGCGTTCAACTCGTATGTGGCTTCGCTCGGTGGCGTCAGGCCAGCGGTCAAAATCAACGATGCGTTGCCGCTATCGGTGACATAGCGCATGAAATCCATAAGACTTTCATTGTCACCGAGCCGGTCTCGATTGACGATGAGAACCATCGATAGAACCGCTTCATAGTTGTCGGCTTCGACGTTGACCGCCGATGGGCTGCCGCAGGCGCCGCTGTCGTCGCCGTCGAAGTCCAGTAGGGTCACCGCCGGGTTGTCTTGCAGCGCTTGTGACCAAGGCACGATGCCGAGCGCGCCCGCGGTGTCCGCGACCAAGTCGACGGCCGCCTGACTGTCTGAATAAGCCATGACATCGCTACGCAAGCCGTCACCGGCGACCAAGCTGTCAACGACCAAGTAATCGACGCGATCATCGGGCGGCACAATCCACGTCAGTGGAAGGTCGGTCAGTTCCGGGTCGAATAAGGACCAATCCAGAACCTGGTCGCTCGCTGACGGCTTGAGCGCCTCTTCCAAATCTGCCACTGACAAGCATTCGAGCGGCGCCGCCGGATAGGCGATGAAGGCGACAATATGATGGGCAATCACGAGCTCGCTGACGAAGACTTCGTTTGATCCGCAGATGGCTTTTTCGCCAGCGGTCATCGGTCGTATCGCGGTCGCGAGATCGATGTCGCCGTTGCAGAATCTGTCGATGCCGGTCGCGCTGCCAATTGTGCTGATATCTAGCGCCGCCAATTCGCCTTGCTCGGCAAACGTTTCTATCAGTCGATTGACGATTCCGGAGCCGATGACATCAATCGATTCTGATTCTTGAGCCAAACCGGGAGTTATCGTCAATAGGAGCAGCGAGAGAAAACTCGCCAATCTCATAATGTATCGCATAGTCGCGGCATCCTTGCTAAAAGCCTGAGTGAACGCATGGATTGTACAATCGGCGCGTCGAATGTAAAGTCAAAGTTTCTCGCTGTATGCGCGCCAGAACGGCAGATACAATTTGAAAGCGGCAGGCGCCGGAGAACATGTTAGACTGGGCCCAGCGCCGGAAAGCGAGTCGCATGAGTTTCAAGC
Organism: Chloroflexota bacterium; assembly: GCA_026707665.1. Classification (GTDB taxonomy): domain Bacteria; phylum Chloroflexota; class Anaerolineae; order Aggregatilineales; family Phototrophicaceae; genus UBA6055. The sequence goes on along the minus strand of JAPOWK010000159.1, from coordinate 134,102 downwards.
CGCAAAGCGTTTATCAGTTGCTCGGTGGTGAAGAACCGTTGCGCTTGATGGTGGATGCCTTTTACGACAAGGTCGAAACGGACCCTATCCTGCGCCCGATGTATCCGGCTGACCTGGCGGAATCCAAGCGCCGCTTGTTTCTATTCCTCGTGCAATTCTTCGGCGGACCAACACGTTACAGTGAGGAACGCGGGCATCCCCGCCTGCGCATGCGCCACTTCCCCTTCGCCATTGATCGGCAGGCGCGTGATCATTGGCTCGAGCATATGCGCGCCGCCATCGACGAGACGGGCATCGACGAGCCGGCGCGCGCCATGATGGACGATTATTTCGAGCGGTCTTCCGCCTTCCTCATCAATCGACCGGATGCGATTGAAATCGAAGAATAGTCGCGAAACTTAACTATCGATTTGTAAAATGTACTTGCGAAATGCCTCCGCCGTCCAGGGCAGGGCGGGCTTGAAGAAGTGCTCATAAATGGCCGCCGCGTAGGCGCGGATTTCGTATTGCGCGTCGCGCGCCATGCGCAGCCGAAGGAAGTGCATCAGATTGTGAGCGTCAATCTTCGTCACCCAGGTATAGTAAACGCTGAAGCCGGGCAAGAATAGCCGCGCCATTTCCTTGGAGACACCCTTATCCAGCGCCTCCGCATACAGCCGAAATCCTTCATCATAGTGCGCCAACAGCTTCCGAGTCAGTTCATCGCTTTCGGCTGATTCCAGCGTGCCCTCGCTGGCTTGCTTATTGTCCGCGCTTTGCTTGCGCCAGGGATCGGGCACGTAGAAATCATTCTCTTGAAAGGGCGTGTAACGTCCCGACTGGGCGTTCATATTCCAGGTGCGATGCCGGACCCATTGCCACCAGGTGACCAGCGGCGCGCGCACGCGAAACTTGAATTCGACCATCTCAAAGGGCGAAGTATGGCGGTGGCGCAGCAGATAGAAGAGCAGCTTCTTGTCGCGCTCCGGTCCCTTGCTCTCGCCGAGGAAGCTGACCCGCGCCGCATTGACGATGGCGAGGTCGCCGGTCACGTCTGAGTCGGGATGCGGCATCAGATCGACCAGCTCGATCCAGCCCTTGTCAAGGACGTCAACGCGCTTGCCAATAAGAAGTTCCTTCATGCAATACCCCCGCGCTTTGTCGCCGCGACTTGTCGCGTCATTAGACTTCAGCCACCCAAACTCTGCAGCGCGATCAAGACGCGCTCTTCGACGCTGTCGGGCGCGTCCAGCGGGATCGACTGAATCGCTGTCTGCGCTTCGACCACGCTGTAGCCGAGCGCTGTTAGCGCATCCATCACATCGGCGTTTGTATCGCCGTCGGCGCCCAGCGGAATGGTTTCCAGCGTTGAGGGGATTTTGTCTTGCAATTCCAACACGATCTTTTGGGCGGTCTTTTTGCCGATTCCAGGAACGCGACTGATGATCTCGGCGCGTTCATGAACGACGGCGCTGCGTATGTTGTCGACGCTCAAGACGCTCAACATGGCGATTGCCAGTCGCGGTCCAATCCCGCTTATCTTGAGCACGGCGTCAAACAGGTCGCGTTCGCCGGTAGTGGCGAATCCGTAAAGGGTCAAAGAATCTTCGCGAACGACCAGCCGCGTGTGCAAGAAGACACGCTCTGAATTCAGTTTCTCGATTGTGCTGAAGGGCGCGCAGACTTCGACGCCGATGCCGCCCACATGAATGACCACATGATCGGAGGCTTTGCTGGCGAGAAGCCCTTCTATATTGGCGATCATAAGCGAGCGCCCGCTTCACACGGTGTTGAAACTGGCAAGTCGATAGTGTTGCAAATCGGCAATGGCCACCGCCAGCGCATCAGCCGCGTCATCGGGCCGAGGTCGATTGTCAAGCGTCAGGAGAAGCCGAACCATCTCCTGCATCTGCGTTTTGTCCGCGCCGCCGTAGCCAGTGATCGATTGCTTGATCGCGTTGGGCTTGTATTCCGCGATTGGCAAACCGGCATTTTGCAGCGCGAGCAAGACCACGCCCCGCGCCTGCGCCACGGTGATGGCTGTTGTCACATTGCGAGCGAAGAAAAGCTCCTCGACAGCGGCTCGATCAGGCTGGTAGCGCTCAACTATGACAACAAGCTCATCGTGTATCTGCTTCAGTCGTTGGGGCATCGGGGTATCGGCTCTTGTGCGGATGACGTCGTAATGCACACAGGTCAACGAGCCGTCATCATGCTCTCGAACGAGCCCATAGCCGAGAGATGCTGTGCCCGGGTCAATGCCAAGAGAAAGCATATTAGGAGCCAAAGGCGGCTAGCGCTTCGTCCGTAATGTTCAGATTGGAGGATACGGTCTGCACGTCATCGGCATCCTCCAACTGTTCCAGCAGGCGCAAGTTTTGTAAAGCCTTGCCGGTTGGCACCTGCACTTCATTCTGCGGGAACCAGCGCAATTCACGGTCTTCCAATTCGAATCCGGCTGCGGTCAATGCCTGCTCGACGGCGGCGAAGTCATCTCTTGCCGTGTACACCGCTATGATGCCCTCTTCGTCAACGACATCTTCAGCGCCCGCTTCCGCCGCTTCCATGAACACCGTGTCGAAATCCGCCTGGCTCTTCAAGGTGATGTATCCTTTTTGATCAAACTGCCACATCACCGCGCCATTTGTCGCCAGGCTGCCTTCGTGCTTGCTAAAGGCATGCTTGACCTCGGCCAGCGCGCGATTCTTGTTGTCAGTGAGGATCTCGACGATATAGGCGACGCCCTCAGGCCCATAGCCTTCATAGAGCATTTCGACGACTTCGCCGCCGGCGATTTCACCGGTGCCCTTCTTGATCGCGCGTTCAATATTGTCCTTCGGCATATTGGCGGCGCGCGCCTTGGCGATTGCCAATTTGAGCCTGGGGTTGGCGTTTTCATCGCTGCCGCCTTCACGAGCGGCGACCATGATGTCGCGCCCCAAGCGCGTGAATATCTTGGCGCGCTTGGCGTCCTCAGCGCCTTTCTTGCGCTTGATCGTCGACCACTTGCTATGACCGGACATTGTGGTCCTTCCTCCGTCTCGCCGCCGCTGGCTGATGTGCCTGGATTATAGCGCATAATCACGGCGACAAAAGAGTTGGCGAATGATATAATGAACCTGCCAATCGAGTCTCGGACGCTGTTTTGAGCACGCAAAAGGTGGATATCACGCAGCAGGCGGAACAGATCATTGAAGCCGCGACAAGCAATGACCTTGACTACGACTTTGGCGGCGCTCATTCTCCCGGACGAACCGCCTGGATCGTGCTGCTCTGCGCCTTTGCCTTGTTTTGCACCACGACGCTGACGGGTGCGTTTGGCGTCTATCATTACCTGTTTCGCTCGACTGTGCCGATTTCCGCTATGTTGCACGTTTCCAAAGGGACCGTTGGCATAACCGGCGCCGACTTGCGGGAGACTGTTGAGCGGAGTCGCGAAGAATTGACCAACACCGCCACCAGTGTCAGCACGGATTCACTTTCGCAGGCGACAATTCAGTTTCGCGATGATACCGAGGACGAAGGCAACTTGACCAAGCTGCTGGCTGCCGTAACATTGCAGGGGAACACTTTCGTCACCTTCAACCACGCAATTCGCCCACGATTCGACTGGAGCCAGGATCCTCAGCGCGTGCAATTCTCGCGACTGACAGGACAACTCGACGTCATTGTTACCGCGAATCCCTTCGTGATGGACATCTATACCGATGATCTCAATACGGACAAGGGTGTTCACATTCAGTCAGTTACCAAGGGTCGCTATCGCGTGAGCGTCTCTGAAGACGAAGTACGGCTTCTGAATCTGGCGGGCTCGGTCAGCGCGTTCTTTGATGATGATCCCAATCAGCGCAATAGGGTTGAGCCGGGCAGAGAATTGGTGGTCCGAATTGGCAATCGAAGCGTTCGAACGCTGGATGACACCGCCAACCTGTTGACAACTGGCGACTTCAGCTTGCATAGCTCGGGCGCAGATCAACTGTACTCGCCCGGCGAGCCATTGAATTGGGATTGCAGCCGGCTGCCAGGCCAAAGCCCACCTGGCTCTTATTCCGTCGTGGAATTCAATGGCCGCCTTGGCGTGAACTTGCAGCGTTACAATAATGCCACCAGCCACGGTGAGATTTCTTGCGTTCAGGAATTTGAGGGCGAGGGCTTGGACGTTCGAACGCTGGATTCATTAAGTGTGCTCGCCACATTCAGCCTGAATTTCCAGTCGCTCAGTTTGTGCGGCAAAGCGGGCAGCGAGTGCCCGTTGATGCTGCACATCATGTACACCATGGATGATTCGCCGCTGAATAGTCGTGGCAATTGGTTTCGCGGCTTTTACTATGAAGGTCAGGCATCGGGGACGCACAAGAAAATTTGCTCCAGTTGCCTGCAGGAACATGTCTACGCGAACCCATCGGTTTGGCATACGTTTGACTCGGGGAATCTGCTCAACTTGATCGCGGAGGATCGCCGGCCCGCCTTCATAAACGCGATCCGGTTTTACGCTTCGGGTCACCAATTTGATACGGTGGTCAGCGAGATGATGCTGCTAGCGGTCGATTCGTCGGTAGCGGCGGCGAGCGGCTAGCGAATACGGTCCGCGCCTCTGACGAACGGCTCTGGAGACTGACGCATGCCTGAGGGTTTCGACGATATCCTTTTGATTGGGACTGTATTTGTCGTGGTGACGCTGGCCGCGTTTTGGCTGGCGATGGTCATTTGGGCTTATCGCGACATGCGCTCTCGATCGCGCGACCCGTTAGCGCAGTTGTTGGTCGCCATCATTGTTTCACTGCTGAATGTACCCGGTCTATTCATATACATCTTGCTGCGGCCCCGCGCCACACTTTCAGAGACGTATGAACGCTCGCTGGAAGAAGAGGCTCTGCTGCAAGAAATTGAAGAACGTCCGACATGCCCTGGATGCGGCCAGCGCGTGCAGCATGATTGGCAGGCTTGCCCAAACTGTCATCATCGTCTGAAAAAAGCCTGTGTGAATTGCGATTACCTTCTCGAGCTGACCTGGAATATTTGCCCGCATTGCACGACCAGCCAAGTAAATTACACCTCGGATGGCACCATTGCCACAAGCTCGCGCCACGTCAAACCCAGCGAGCCGGCGCCGATTGATGCCAAATGGGTCGCCTCTCAACAAGTGGAACGCCACTGATCCGCTAGCGTGAAGTGATATATTGTCCAGGTAGATACCGCGCGATATGCCGGCGAGTGAATTTCGTTAAATCTCGCCTTCTTCGCCAACGGTATGGATCTTAACCAGATTGGTCTGGCCGTCGATTCCAAAGGGGACGCCGGCGATGATCACCAGCCGATCGCCGCGATTGACCAGACGCCTGTCATGCGCTGTGCGCACGATGATGCTGATCATCTCGTCGATGGTTGTGAACTCCTGAACCTGCAGCGATGTGACACCCCAAACCAGCGCCATGCGACGCTGCGTCTTCGTATTCGGCGTCATGCAGAGGATTGGTGTGCCCGGGCGCTCTTTTGCCACACGCCGCGTCGTGTATCCGGACATGCTTGTCGTCACAATCGCCTTCGGCTTGATGGCTTGCGATATCTCGGTTGTCGCCTTGCTGATAGCATCCGAAATGTCTTCTCGAACTTCGCCGCCATGCGTTTGATTGAGCGAAGCGGGAGATCGATAGCTGAGGTTCTTCTCGGCAATGGAAGCAATCTCGCTCATCACCTCCACCGCCCGAACTGGATAACTGCCGCTGGCGCTCTCGGCGCTTAACATGACCGCGTCCGTGCCGTCCAAAATGGCGTTGTAAACGTCGCTTGCTTCGGCCCGCGTCGGACGCGGATTCTCGGTCATCGACTCCAGCATTTGCGTCGCCGTGATGACCGGCTTCGCCGCCAGATTGCAGAGTTTGATGATTCGTTTCTGATGAAAAGGCACTTCCTCCGCGGGCGTTTCGATACCGAGGTCGCCGCGCGCAACCATGATGCCATCGCAGACAGCAATAATCTCCTCAATATTTTCCAGCGCTTCGCCCATTTCGATCTTTGCGATGACGGCGGAGCGCCGGCCCAGTTGCTGCATCAATCGCTTGAGCTCGCGAATATCATCCGCCGAGCGTACGAACGACATCGCCATATAATCGCAATCTCTAGCCAAGGCGAACTCGATATCCGCCCGGTCCTTTTCAGTGATGGCGGACAAGGTCAGACGCGCGTTCGGCGCCGAGACACCCTTGCGCGACTTCAACGGACCGCCAACCACGACATTGCAAACGAGGTTGCGCCCGTCTGCTTCGAGCACGCTGAATTGCAGATTGCCGTCATCGAGCAGCAGAGTGGTTCCGGCTTCGATATCGCGCAGGAATTCCGGATGCGGCAGCGACACGAGTCCGTCTCGGCCGACAATATCGTCGAGCGTGAGCGTAACGCGGTCGCCAATCTCAAGCATCATCGGCTCTTGCTGCAATTCCCCAATACGAATTTTGGGACCCTGTATATCGCATAATACGGCGACGACGGTTCCTTCTTCGCCAGCAAGCCGGCGAACATGGTCAATTGTCTCTCCATGTGCCTGGTGATCACCATGTGAAAAGTTGATGCGCGCGACATTCATGCCGCCGCGAATCATGGCGCGGAGTGTCTCGGGGTCACTTGATGCGGGACCAATAGTCGCGACGATTTTGGTGAGCTTGCTATCCAGCCTGAGACGCACGCGCATCCCCTCTCGAATGTGATTCCGCTTGTCGCCGGCGCAACGGAGCGATTCTTATGCTCGTCATGCTTGAAGCCTTCCGGCTATTTTACATCGTGATTGAGGTTGGTGAATGCTGCCATTCCGGCGTATTGGGCGGCGGCGCCAAGCTGCTCTTCAATGCGCAGCAACTGATTGTATTTGGCCAATCTGTCTGTGCGGGCCGGCGCGCCGGTCTTGATCTGCCCGCTGTTCATCGCGACGGCGATGTCGGCGATGGTATTGTCTTCGGTTTCGCCGCTGCGATGACTGGTGACCACTGTCATACCGTGCCGCTGCGCCAACTGCCCGGCGGCGAAAGCTTCCGTCAGCGATCCAATTTGGTTGACCTTGAAGAGCAGCGCGTTCGCCGCTCGTTCATCTATCGCCCGTTTGACCTTTTCTACATTGGTCACCAGCAGGTCGTCGCCTACGATCTGCACGCGATTGCCGACCTCCGCTACCAGCCGGGACCAGTTGTCCCAGTCATTTTCATCCAGCCCATCTTCGATTGAGATGATCGGATATCGCTCGCACCAGTCGCGCCAAAAGGCGACCATCTCTTCGCCGCTGAGCTGACGTCCCTCAATTTCAAGATTGTAGATACCATTCGCATAGAATTCTGAAGCGGCCGGATCCAATGCGATGCATACTTCGTCGCCGGCGCGATAACCCGCCTTGTCTATGGCTTCCATGATCAGATCGAGCGCCGCTTGATTGCTGCCCAAGCTGGGCGCGAAACCGCCTTCATCGCCGACGGTGGTCTGATAGCCTCGCTCGTGCAGGACTTCCTTCAACTGATGGTAGATCTCAGTGCACCAGCGAAGCGCTTCGCGAAAGGTCGGCGCGCCCACCGGCATCACCATAAACTCCTGGAAGTCGGTGCTGCCCAGCGCATGTTTGCCGCCATTCATAATGTTCATCATCGGGGTAGGCAGCAAATGCGCGTGAATCCCGCCCAGGTATGCGTACAGCGGCATACCCAGGCTGTTGGCCGCGGCATGCGCCAAAGCCATCGACACGCCCAAGATGGCGTTGGCGCCAAGCTTGCTTTTTGTTGCCGTTCCGTCGAGCGCCAGCATCTGTTCATCCAGCGCCTTTTGGTCAAAGGGTGGCAGACCAAGCAAGGCCGGCGCAATGGACTCATTGACAGCGGCGACCGCCTTCAGCACGCCCTTGCCCAAATAGCGCGACTTGTCGCCATCGCGCATCTCGAGCGCCTCGTGTTCGCCGGTTGACGCGCCGCTAGGGACGATTGCGCGGCCCAGCGCGCCATCCGTCAGATGCACGTCCACTTCTACCGTGGGGTTGCCACGCGAGTCAAGCACTTCGCGGCCTCGCACCTTGCATATTGTTGGCATCAAGAACAACCTCCGCTTTTGGTTTGCCGAAGCACAATCGTCTGCGCTGCCAAGCAATTTTGAGTCATTATCATAGTACAGCCGCCGTCCCATTTTCAACTGCCATCAGCTTGCGCAATCAGTTTGGCGACGCAAGAAGCCGAGTCTGTTCATTGAAGAAGGCGGCTTGATTGGTATAAAATGGCGCATGAGCGAGCGCTAATAGGTCCAATTAACCATAGAGCACGGAATGAATTCGAGCCGGGGACTCGCTGAGAGATAACGGTTGCCATGACAATCAAGCGCGAAGTTTACCTCGATTACTCGGCTTCAACGCCGGTTGACCCCCGGGTGATCGATGCGATGATGCCCTACTTCAGCGAGGTCTACGGCAATTCGACCTCGAGCCACAGCCAAGGCCGCCGTGGCGAAAATGCGATAGAAGAGGCGCGCGCGCGCGTCGCCCAAATCCTCAATTGCCAGCCATCAGAAATCGTTTTCACCAGCTGCGGTTCGGAAAGTGACAATTTGGCGATTCGCGGCGCGGCTTGGCTAGCCAGCCAGCAGGCCAGACCGACCCGCTTGATCACGTCTCCGGTCGAACACAGCGCCGTTATCAACACCGTATTGCAATTGGGCAGTCTGCTGGATGCCACGCCTGTTGTCGTTCCAGTCGATCGACATAGTTTGGTCAAGCCAGACCGCTTCGCTGATGCTTGCCGGCGCGGCGCCGCGCTCGCCAGCGTCATCTACGCCAATAACGAAGTGGGCAGCGTCAACGATTTGGCCGAGCTGGCGGCGATAGCGCGTCAGCACGACGTCTTGTTCCATACCGACGCGGTGCAGGCCGGCGGACAGCTGTCGCTCAATGTCGAGCAACTAGGCGTCGATATGTTGAGCCTTTCAGCGCACAAGTTTTACGGACCCAAGGGCATCGGCGTCCTATACGTTAAGGATGGCATCGAATTGCCCAGCGTGCTCACGGGTGGCGGTCACGAAGGCGGGCGGCGAGCGGGCACGCATAATACCGCCTTCATCGTTGGTATGGCAACGGCGCTGGAGTTGGCTTATTCGGAGACGAAGGAACGTCTGACGCATTTTCGCAAGGTGCGCGACCAGCTGATCGACGGCCTCTGTTCGCGCATAGCCGGCGCTCAATTGACCGGCCATCCCGCTGATCGCTTGCCATCACACGCCAGCTTTGTATTGCCCGGCGTAGAAGCGAACGCGCTGCTGATGCATCTAGACTTGAATGGCATTGCCGCTAGCAGCGGTTCCGCTTGCAAGACCGGCAATCCAGAGCCATCGGATGTATTGTTGGCGCTGGGATATTCGCCCGAGGAGGCCTTATGCGGTCTGCGTCTCTCAGTCGGCCTCCAGACGACAGAAGCGGACGTACATTATGCTCTGGATGTCCTGGTTGAAGCAGTGGGCAAACTGCGCAGACTGAAGCGAGAAATCGTCACATGAGCAAGAGCGATACCCGCGTCGTCGTCGCCATGAGCGGGGGCGTCGATAGCTCGGTAGCGGCGGCGCTGCTGGTCCGCGACGGCTACGATGTCATCGGCATGATGATGCGCTTGTGGTCGGATGAGGCGCTTGGCGGCGCAGAACATAACCGCTGCTGTACGCCCGATCAGATGATCGTCGCGCGGACAGTGGCTGATAAACTCGGCATTCCTTTCTATGTGCTGGACAGCAAAGAGGTATTTCGCGACACGGTCGTACAGTACTTCATTGATCAGCATCGCGAGGGCTTCACGCCGAATCCTTGTCTCGAGTGCAATCGGCACATTCGCTTCGATTGGCTGCTACGCCACGCGATCGCGTTGGACGCGGATTACCTGGCGACTGGCCATTACGCGCGTATCGCCGACGATCCCGCGGGAAAGCGGCTATTGATGAAGGGGCTGGATCCCAACAAGGATCAGAGCTATGTCCTCAGTGTCATGGGGCAGCAGCAGCTAGCCAAAACCCGGTTTCCGGTTGGTGAATATCCTAAAGCGGAAGTTCGCCGAATCGCGATCGAGCTGGGCTTGGATCTTGCCAACCGGAAAGACAGTCAGGATTTATGCTTTCTTGGCAACAGGGACTATCGCGATTTCTTGGGCGCGCATGCCCCTGATCTGATGATCAAGGGACCCATTGTGACGACGGCAGGCGCTGTCTTGGGTGAACACCGGGGTTTGTCGAATTACACAATCGGGCAGCGCAAAGGGCTCGGCATTTCGCATCATGAGCCGCTGTATGTCCTGGCGATGAACCCGTTCAAGAATGCGCTGGTCGTCGGCGCGCGCTCTGAACTCGGGCGCGACCAGCTAATCGCCGAGCGCTTCAACTGGATTAGCGGCGCCCCGCCAGTTGCGGCTTTCCGCGCTGAGGTCAAGATTCGTTACCGATCACAGCCGCAAGGCGCGTTGATTCAGCCGATGGATGGTGGCCAGGCGCGCGTTGTTTTCGACGAGCCCCAGCGAGATATCACGCCAGGGCAAGCGGCGGTCGCCTATCGAGGCGATGTCTGCCTCGGCGGCGGCGTAATTGCCAAGTTCGACGACGCGCAGGATCACTTAGAGCCCGAAGATCAGCTGGCTCAATTCACCGCGTAACAGCAAAATGGAATAGACCGACGCCAAAATGAAGGGCGCGTAGGGTATGGCGCTGAAACGCTGGTAGCCGCCGGACCGGCTCTTGGTCAGCATGTAGGCAGCCGCGCCGATGCCGCCCAGCAGAATCGTCAACGCCATCAAGACGAGCACATGGGGAAACCCGACGATTAGCCCGCCCACAGTCATTAGGTAGACATCGCCACGTCCAAGAGCGGTCAATGCAGGCCTAGGATGTTGGCGGCTCGCCGCGAATTGCGCGAATGCGCACCCACCCAGATAAAGAAGCGCGAAGGATACGAAGGCACAGAAGGCGCCCGCAAGCATGGATGCGAAGGGCGGAAGCGCCTGTGGGAATGCGGTCGCGCCGACGAATGCAAGCAAGACGCAAGCCAAAAGCGGCGCCAGCGGGATGCGCATATGCTCCAGATCAATGACGGCAATCAGAACGAACAAGGCGACCCAAGCCAGATAAATCAGCGTCTCCTCGCCGGACCGGTCAAGCCGGGTTCTCGCGACTGCATAGGTGAGAATCGTCAAAACCATCAGTGCAAGCTCCACCAGCGGATAGCGCCATGACAGCATTTGCCGCTGGCAACCGTCGATTGACTTGTCAATGGCTGACGGAGACGCGCAGCGTAGCCGCAGCGCGAAGGCGGTCACGCCCAGCCAAGCGCGGACCGGGCGTGGGGTTCCGTCGGGATATCGTGGCAGCCTCGGCCTTCGGCCCGCCGGCAGATCGTCGGCCAGCGCATTCACGACTCCGCCCGCTATGAGACCGAATAGCGCTGCCAGGAGAGCGTCCACCTTTTGCGACTCCCAGACAATTAAGACGCCGGTCTGATTTCGGGGGCGGGCGGCAGCAGCGTAAACGAGATGATCAGCAAGATCAGAACAGCAGCGAACGCAACAAGCACAATGGCTGCTTGCTGCGAAGGGGAGAGGGCCAGCTCATCAACTGGCGTATTATCCGTTTCGTACACCAGCTCTAGTGGGAAGACAGAATCTCGGTCGACCCGCCATAATTTCAGCTGCGGTTTCAGTCGCTCAAGCGAAACTATAAGCTGGAGCAATCCGCTATCGGCGCATTGCTCTATGTCCGATTGCGAGGGAATCGGCGCGCTGCGCGGATGCGAGTGGTAGACGCCGATCCAGTCAAGCTGCGCCCCGTCTATCGCTTTTAACGCCTGCAATTGCTCCCGCGGATCAATCTGAAATCGCGACTGGGGAGAATCGGCCACGTTCCGCAAGGGATGCGCCGCAAGAATATGAGCGTCCCTTCCCGCGAGCAACCCGCAGACTTCGTTAGGCAGCTGGCCGCGCGCATGGTCCGCAATCTTTCGCGCGACCGTATGTGAAATCCTTGCCTTCATCATCACGCGGTTACCGCAGGAATTGCGATGTCGACTTGGCGCTTATCTTGCGGCGGATTCCGCGTCTCGTAATACAGTTCGGCGGTCAGCGTATAGTCGCCTTCGGGGTCGTCGATTCCACGGAGGTGCATGGTGAATTCATTGTCGAAATGCATCGTGGCGATGACGTCCAGGTCGCTCACCAGCAGTCCATCGGACCGGCGCGCGGTGATTGCGAGATTGGGACGTTCTTGAAAAGGCGTCAGCTTGAGATTGACTTTGACGCGAAATCGATCGCTATAGGGCGCGACTTTCAAGTCTTCAATTCTGACTTTATGTCGCGGCTGGGGCGCCAGACTGGCGTCATTGAACAGGTTGATTTCCATGTCTATGCTCGTTGCCCTTGTAGAGTCTGCAGCGCAAGAATGGCTTTGTCGAAGTCGTCTTGCGGGACAAAGATATGGTCGCGCGAATAAGCGGCGAATGTCAGTATCGGTATCCCGGCTGTCGCCAACGCATCAGTGATCCGCGCCAGCAAGCCAACGAGAACCGGATCCAGTACTGCCTCCAATGTGATCAAGCGATATGTCTCAGCGCTCACGCTTGCGGCGCGCAGTCGAGTGTCGAAGGCCGCTACCGCTCCTGCAGGAATTATCACCGACACTTCGTCCTTGTCCACGATGAAGGCGCAGAAGGGCTGTCCGATTTCCGCTACCAGGCCGGCGGCTAGCGTGATCGCATTCGGCGGCAGTTTCAGGATGCGGTACCGCTGTCCGTCGCTATACAGGCTGGCGCTGCGCAATACGTCGTCGACCGATTGGCTCATCTGAAATTACTCATCGAAATGATAGGTCCCTTCGGCGTAGTAGCGGACGCTGCGCCTGGCGTATTGTTCTCGCAGCCATGCTTGCAGCTGTTCATTCTTCGCGGCGAGCGACAGCGGCGCGCGCAATTTCGCCATCGGATAATTGAGATTGAGCGCGCGGCCATGGATGATATGGCGGCTGACGCCGGGCGGCAAGTACGCGGCTTGCAGCGCCGCGTCGATGATGTCTTGCGGCTGATAGGGAGGGAACATGACCAGCGCGACGCCACTGGGAAACAGCGACCAGATCAGACCAGGATCCGTGAGCGGTGTGCGATAGAGCGCTGCATTGCTATGATAAGACTTCACCACGCGCCGCAAAGTGGCGTTGCGCTGCGCCAGGCTGTCAACGACAGCGTGAATACCATAGACGGGACCTCCGCGAAGCAGCACCTGCGCCGCCGCAAGCGAATCCCAGCCATCTCTCACCTCAATGTGATCCAGGTCGTCCAGCATGCGCAGGAATCGCTGGGCGTCCCAGTCAGCGACGATATGCTGCCAGACCCCAAGCTCAACGAAGTCGGATTCATAGTCCGCGATCTGAACCATGATGTGCTCGAATCCGAGAGACTTCATCGAAATATGGCGATTGGAGCCGTCCATCAGTATATATTTATCGCTAGTGAGGTCCGCTACAACGGGCGGATTGGTAAAATATTCGGCTCGTTTCAAGCGTTCCATGAGCGGCTGCGACCGCTGAAAATCGCCTTTTTCGTGCGGCAGCACTTCTTCAACGCCTACAATGCGCAGGTTTGGCGGTGGCACACTGACCGGATTCGAAATCATCGCGGTATCGAGTAAAATGTCCCTTTACAGGCATAGCCTAACATTAAGGTGGCTGAGGGACAACTGTACGAGGCACACGCGAATGCCGAGGAGCTCGAAAATGGGAGCAAGCGAACAAGGCGCGGAACTGACTGAGGCTCGCTGGCTGACCTTGCCGCGCACATTGTCCTTTGTGATGAACGGCGACGATGTGCTGCTCATGAAACGAGCGGCTCACAGACGAATCTTCCCCAATCAATATAATGGCCTGGGCGGTCACATTGAGCGCGATGAAGACCCCTATAGCGGCGCCTTGCGGGAGATAGTGGAGGAGAGCGGCTTGTATGTGCATTCGCTTCGTCTGCGCAGCATTCACAATATTGATGCGGGTGGAGCGACGGGAATCCTGCTGTTTGTCTACACGGCGATCAGCGATACGAGAGACGCGCGCAAAGATTGCCCAGAAGGCCAGCTGGAATGGATTGCGAAAGACCAGGTGTTTGAACTTGACTTAGTTGAAGACCTGCCCGAGTTGCTCGCCAGGATCTTCGCCATGGAAGATGATCAGCCGCCTATGAACGCGCATGTAAGCTATGATGCTGTTGACAATATCGTGCTGCGCTTTTATGAAGAACGAAGCTGAATGCCGCTAACCAAGGGCTGCGAGAATCTGCGTGCAGTTCAGGGTACATACGATAGGACAGTAAATGCCTGAATCGACAGCGCCATCGGCTGCCGCCCAATTGGAGGCAGAGTCTCAAAGCGATGGGACGCCGCCTGCTCCAAGATATCGCAGGGCGCGAAGGTTGGGCTGTGGATTGGTCTTGCTATTCTGGTTCGCCCTTTTGTTGACGCCTTGCTCTCTCTTTTATCTTGCGGCAAATGGCGAGATTCGCCTGGGTCATCGTGATATTCCGCAGCCTCATGCGCATCCGCTCCTGCTGGTATCGCTGGTTAGCGAAAGTGAAGATCGAGGGCTGCGCATCGAAAACTCCTGGATAGCGGATTCTCAAGGGGATGGGGGAATGCTCTGCGTGGAAACGGCAGTGCGATTCTTGCTTTGGCAGTACAGTGGTGGCAATCAGAATGTCAGTTTCTGCGACTGCTATCGGCGACAAAACGCGGATGCCAACTGGGAATTCGTCACGACCTACGGCGGGTTCTGCTAGGCGGCCCACCCGGATGCAGCTCCGCAACAAGGAAGCGGGATGATGAACCTGCTGCAGAACATTGATCCTTCGCATCTGCCATTCATCGCGGTCGGATGCGCATTGCTCTGCGTCGCGGTTTTTGTAATCGGCTTCCTGCTGCAGGCGGTCAGCAGCATATTCGATGTCATCGCGGGCTTAATCGAGGTCATGGTCGAGATCTTGCAGGGTGGTCCAGTCGCCTGGTGCGGCTGTGCGCTGCTCATCGGCGGACTGTTCGCTTGCGCCGGATTTACTTTTCTATATCTGAACGCGCCCGAAAACTGTGCCCAGAATCCAACGAATTTCTGCCAGTGGTTCGGCTTCCTCCCTTGATTGCCTCCCCGCGACAAAGCGTTCTATCGGAAAATTTACTTTGTGTTGCTAAATAAATCTTGTATAATTGGGTGAGCTAACGGCGTTGGAGATTCTTCATGGCCAGCACTGCGTTCCCGCTATCTAACTCCGATCTTTATTCGGCTGAAATTGACAAGAGCAATTATTGGCTGCGGAATAAACGCTGGGATCTGTTCTTCATTACGCTCAGCGTAGTTGTCGTGCCCCTACCGTATTTGATGTACCTGCTCGGCGTTCACTTGGGGCTCGAAGACGATATCAGTCGCAACCTGGTGAATACCTTCGTCGCGGTCGCAATCGGCGGTCCGCACATGATGTCGACTTTTTTGCGCACCGGTCTGGATGAACGATTCAAGGAGCGTTATCCGACGCTGGTTCGTTCTTCGATCATCATACCGATCCTGGTGATTTCGCTGGCATTTCTTAATTTGAACCTGATGCTGACGTTTTTCTTCTTTTGGGCATCATTGCACGTCTTGCATCAGGTGACATATATAGTCGAACTTTACAATCACAAAGAGGCCAATTTCGTGCGCCGAAGCACACTGAGTCCAATTTCTCGCCTCATTGACTACGCTATCGTTTTGACCAGCCTCTTTCCCATTGCGATGTGGAAAATCAGCCAGGGCGCTTTTGAAATTGGGCAGAATGATCTGGGCGAAGCAATCCCCGATTTGTTCCAGCAGCCGGGCAATCCCTGGTTCTTTATCCTGGTGTCCGTTGTCTTTAGCTGCGCGCTGCTGTCTTACGTGGTCAAGACCATTTACGAGTATTATCACGGTGTGCTGAACCTGCCCAAGTTCGCCTTCATTAGTCTCACCGTTCTGGTGGCCTTTTTCACGCCGCTCCTGCCCAATCTTGACACCGCATTTCAGGGGCTAAATACCTGGCACTCCTTCCAGTACCTGGCGATCACCTTCTATATCATCAAGATACGCCAAATGGCTGGCGAGTTGGACAAAGACGCGCCTCTGGTCGCCCGTTACAGCCGGCGCACGAAAGACGCGCGCGCTCTATATGGTTTTAGCGCCGCTCTGCTCATTGGTTCCGCTCTCATTTTCTTGCTAGTGTACGTGCTGGCTGCGATTGTACGACCCGGCATTGACGGCAACAGCCATTTTGACATCGCCTATTACACGGCGATTCTGTCATTCTTGTGGATACACTATTATCATGATCACTTTCTCTTCACAGACTTTGAAGCCCTGGACGGCGCCTACGTCAACTAGCCGGTCCGCGCGATTTCGCCACGTGGTCATGGAAAGGCTTCCTCCACCCATTGCATTGGGTCGACGTTGACACCGTTAAGCCATGCTTCCCAGTGCAAATGCGGTCCTGTGCTCCGTCCGGTTGAGCCAACCGTGCCGATTACTTGGCCCGATTTCACCTCCGCCCTTAACGCGACCAGCGTTTCGTCTTGATGCGCGTAAAGGGTAAACAGACCCCAACCGTGGTCAATAACGGTCGTGTGGCCGCGGATCTGCAGGCGATCAACCATGACCACAGTTCCATCGGCCGCCGCAAGGATCGACGTGCCAGGCGCGCCAGCGAAGTCCACGCCACCGTGGTAGCGATTGAAAGGACTTCCGTTGTAAGAACGCAACGTGCCAAAGACGGCGTTGATGGGGGCGGCCGCTGGCAAGCTCAGCCCATCGGTCCAGGTACGCTCGAGGCTGAAGCCGGCGGTCGCATGGGCCAGCAGAGAAAACTCCTCTTCTTCTACCGCGGGCGCCAACAACTCACTGTCAGCGATCTTGATCGTTTGACGACCGTAGCCGCCACTGATTACCTGTACGTTGGCGGCGATCTGGTGGGACTGCCCCAAGTCATCGGTGAGCTCGAGCGTCAGGGGGTAGGCGCTCATCTTCGTGAACATGGGGATGCCGATGAGTATATTGTGGCGCATCCCCGCTTCGCGCTCGATGACCCGCAGCTGTCGCCCAAGAAATTGACCCGAGATCGTCACCGGTTCACTGGTGAGCAGTTCGACTCGCCCGCTGCGCCCCGCCTCAAAAACGAGCGGATCAATGGTGAAAGCCACCACGGATTCTGGCAGCTCTTGCGTCAATTGTGGCAGCAGGATGCCGGGTATGGTCAGGCGCTGGCCCACACTGAGGAAGCTCGGGTCAGCCATATTATTGGCGCGCGCTAGGGCATCGATCGTCTGGTGGTAGCGCAGCCCGATTTCCGACAGCGTCTCGCCAGATTTCACCGTATGTATAAAGACAGTGGCTGGATCACCAGAACGTGAAAACGAATGATGGATTCCCTGGCTGGGAAGGGCTGTCGGCACAGGCGAAACCTGGCCGTCGGTCGGCGCACTGGATGGCGTGTCGTCTGACAGTTCGCTTGCCCCTTCGTCATCACCGGCGACGATAGTCAGTTCCTGGCCAACATAAATGAGATCGGCCGAGGCCAGCCGGTTTAGCGATGTGAGCTCCGCCAGGCTTTTGCCATAAGTTGCGGCGATACTGGCGAGCGTCTCGCCTGAGGCAACGACGTGCGTGATACCTTGCTGTGGCGAATCCGCCGCCAGCGGAATGATCAGACGTTGACCGACGGATATCGTGTCGTTGTTGGTGATGCCATTGGCTTCAGCAATGTCTTCGGCGAATCGGTTGTATTTCAGCGCGATTCGAAACAGATTTTCGCCACGCTGTACGACGTGCACGGTGAATGCCCCATCGCTTGACTCTTGAGCGGCATGCGGGGTCGGCGCGAAAATGAGAAATGCCAATAGCAATACCAGACAATTTGCAAATGACTTGTTCAAGTGACATCCTTTTGCGCCTTCGCTCATTCGACTGTCCCAAGGGCACGCGAGTCGTTGATTTGACATAGAGTATGTCGTTCGCTGGCATAGGAGCTTCACCAGTATGTCAGTCCATCTTACGGCAGTTGGATTAGCCTTGCGCGCTCAATAGCTCGGGTTGTTGCGGCTTCCCTAAGCGGACATGTATGACGATATCACGCTGAATCATTGGCGAAGAAGATCTTTGCCGGTATGCCCCATAAGCCAGTCGCCGAATTGTAAACCCGCCCGTTGAAAAAAGCAGCCCGCGCCTGATTTTGCGCGAGCCACAATTCCAAAGTTTTGGTCGGAACGCGTTTGTCGCCCTGACTCGGCTCAGCTGGGGATGGTCAATACCTGGCCAACGGTCAGGTTTTCGTAATCGGTGATGCCGTTGAGTTGCGCCAGTTCAACGACGCTGACGCCGTAACGCGCGGCGATAATGTAAAGCGTGTCGCCCGTTTGGACGGTATAAGTTACTGGAAAATCCGTTGGCAGCGGCGTGAAAGTCGGCTGCGGCGTAGCTGTTGGTGTGAGCGTAGGCGTCGGGTAGGGCGAGGGGATTTTGATTTCTTGACCTGGATCAATTCTGCCTGGATCGGCAATGTCATTGAGCTCCACCAATGCCTGGACTGTCGTGCCATGTTCGCGCGCGATCTCATCTAGCGTGTCGCCGACTTGCACGACATAAATGGTGTACCAAGGCGGCGCTGCGGTGGCTACTGCCGGATCCAACGTCGGTCCGTCAGTGGGAAACAAGGTGACCGTTGGACGCAGATTGCCGGCGGGCGTCGGCGGGATTGCAGTCGGAATCAGCAAAATCTGACCTACCGATATTTGGTCCGGATTCGGAATGTTGTTGGCTGCAACCAACAAGTCCACGGTCGTGCCATACTGCTGCGCGATATTCACCAAGGTATCGCCCGGCTGGATTTGGTATGTTATCGGGGTCGCTGTCGGCGATGGCGTTATGGTGGGGGTGGAAGTAGGCGTAGACGTTGGGGTTAGCGTTGGCGCTGGAGTGAAGGTTGAGTCTGGGGTACCGGTGGCAGCCACGGCTGAGGCGGGCGGCAAGTTCACCGGAATAATGAGCCGTTGACCAACGACGATCAGGCTGGACTCGTCCAGGTCGTTGGCGCGCCGTATCGCATCGACCGTGCTACCGTACTGAAGCGCCAAGCCGCTGACCGTGTCTTCGGCCACCACGATATGCACAACCGTATCAGGAAACTCGCCAGATTCGGTCGCCGTGGCTTCCTCCGTCGCTGGAATGGGCAAGGGCGTTGCCGTCGCGGTCGCCGTCGCAGTTGGCGTCAGTGTCGCGGTAGGTGTCGCTGTCGCATCTTGCGGTTCGCTACCGCCCTCTTGTCCAGTGGCTCCGCCTTGCTGCGCATCTTCGGTTGGGGAAGGCGAAGGCGTTGGAGTCGCCGTGTCATTTACCAGCCCCGTGTTGGTTTCGGGGGTCGGCGTATGTTCGACCACCACCACCGTTTCGCTGGCGACCTCCAGCACGGCATCATCCAAATATATGTAGGTGTTGGCGCGCGGTTCGCCGACTGTCGATTCCACGAACACGGTGACGCTCGCGCTTTCTGCCGTCGCAATCACCGCGTATTGGCGGTAGGCGTCATAAAAGAAAGTCGCCGCGGTCGACCAGATAACGTCTTCGCTGGCGCCATCGGTGCCGCCGTTTGGATCGATGCCGACGCGCACTACCACATCGCCGGGATCTTCACTGACATCAATGTCCTCGAAGCTGGACGACCAAACATAGGCATAAATACTGAAGCGATAGGTCGTGCCGCTCGTCAGCGAATCCACTTCTTGATAAATGCCGCCTTGATGCGTGGCGAATAGCGTGAAGTATTTTTGCGCCTTGCCATCTTCGTCTAGCCGGATCCGGTCCGTTTCTTCATCGTAATTCGGATTGTGATTGGCGAAGGACGGGCTTGTATCCGATGCGGCGATATGCCAGGGCGTCCAGGATTCGGCCACGTTCCGCGGGTCCGCGCCATCTAATTCAACAAAGTTTCCTTCAAAGTCGCCGTTTTCCAGAAGGTTGGTGACGGTGTCGTCTTGGCTGAATGATATGCTGATGATTAGCAACAACGACGTGATGAAAATGATCGACAGTCGTTTTTTCATCGTCTTCTCCTGTTACCGTGAAACATAGCTCAGTGGCGGTCGCGCTTCTGTATAGTCTACTCAGATTTGGCATAGCGCACAAAGCAAAATGACGGCATTCCACGCTGCGGAATTCTCACTTGAGAATAAGCCGAGGTTAACGTAATCTAGCCACGCCCGCGCGCAGTCGACATGAGGTCGAATTGGGCCGCCAGCCACAGCGAGTCGCACGCCGTCTGGCTTAAGCGAAACGTGCTCAGGTCTTGGACTAGCGCCGATTTATTCACGTTTCACCATGGGTAGACTATAGTCTTTTGCGCATAGATCTTGGCGTAGCAAAATTCGCCTGGCAGCGGTGGAAGCGCAATTGTTGGCAGATTGTTGTGATCGACTGAACTGCCAGCTCGAAGAGTGATGGAGGCCATCGATTTTGAATTTGCATGAATATCAGTCGAAGTTTCTTTTTGCCGAATATGGCATTCCCATACCGCAAGGAAAGGTCGCGACGAACCCGGAGGAGGCCTATGCCATCGCCAAGGAATTGGGCGGCGTCATCGTCGTTAAGGCGCAGGTGCACGTCGGCGGTCGCGGTAAAGCCGGTGGCGTCAAAGTCGCGCGCGGCGCGGATGAAGCGAGAATTCATGCCGAGCATATCATTGGGATGGACATTAAAGGGCTGACGGTCGAACGCGTGCTCGTTGACCCCGGCGCTGATATTCGGCAGGAAATCTATTTGGCGGTCACCAACGATCGCGCCGCCGGCATGCCACTCATCATGGCATCCATGGAAGGCGGCATGGATATTGAAGAGTTGAATCGCGAACGCCCCGATGCCATCATTCGCGAGCACATAGATCCGATAATGGGATTGCAGAATTATCAGATGACGTTTCTGGCAAGCGCCATGGGCATGCCAAGGGCGCACTGGCGGAGTTTTGCCAGTATCCTGGATGGGCTCTATCGGTGCTATCGCAAAAGCGATGCCGAGCTGGCTGAGATCAATCCCCTTGTCATTACGGGCGAAGGCGAATTGCTGGCGATCGACGGCAAGGTAATCATTGATGATAACGCTCTCTTTCGGCAGCCGGCGCTGACCAAGCAGCGTGATACCAGTGGCGAGCCAAGCTCGGAACGTCAGGCGCGCGAAGCCGGCATCACCTATATCAAACTCGAGGGCCAGATCGGCTGCATGGTGAACGGCGCGGGCTTGGCGATGACCACGATGGACATGACCAAGCTATATGGCGACGCGGACGGCATTGGTCCGGCGAATTTCCTGGATATTGGCGGTGGCGCATCGCCGGAACAAGTGGCCGCTGCCCTTCGCATTATCCTGTCGGACGACAATGTCAAATGCGTGCTCTTTAATATCTTTGGCGGCATCACTCGTTGCGATGAAGTCGCGCATGGGATTCTAACTGCCTACAATGAGGTGAACCCCGATGTGCCAATGGTGATTCGGCTGCAAGGCACCAACGCAGCGGAAGGCAGCAAGATCATCAGTGAAGCGCAAATTCCCAATATCACGAGCGCGGATACGCTGACCGAGGCCGCGCAACAAGCGGTTGCTGCGGTAAAGGAGCAGGGCTGATATGGCAATCCTCATCGATAGGAACGCGCGCGTTCTGGTACAGGGCATCACCGGTCGGCAAGGCGGCTTCCATGCCAAGCTGATGATGGATTATGGCACCGATGTGGTTGGTGGCGTAACGCCGGGCAAAGGCGGCGAATGGTTCGAGGGCGCGCCCGTGTTCGATACCATGCGCATGGCGGTGGAGACGACCAATGCGGATGTCAGCCTTGTGACGGTTCCGGCCCGCTTTGCCGCCGACGCCATTATGGAAGCGGCTGACGCTGGCATCGCGCTGGTGATATGCTTGACGGAGCATATTCCCGTCTCGGACATGATGCGAGTGCTCGCCGTTTGCCGCGGCCGCGGTACGCGCCTGATTGGTCCAAATTGTCCGGGCGTCATGACGCCGGGACAGGCCAAAGTCGGCATCATCCCGGCGATGGTTGCCACGCCCGGAAACGTGGGCGTGGTATCCAAGAGCGGCACCCTGACTTATGAAGTTGGCTTCGCCATGAAAAACCATGGCATTGGGATTTCGACCATTGTCGGCATCGGTGGCGATCCGGTCATCGGCACGACATTTGTCGATGTACTGGAGATGTTCGAGAACGATCCGGAGACGGAAAAAGTCGCCTTACTCGGCGAGATTGGCGGGAGCGCGGAGATCGCCGCCGCAAGCTACATCAAGAACACGATGACGAAGCCGGTCGCAGCCTTTATCGCCGGTCTCAGCGCGCCTCCTGGCAAGCGTATGGGCCACGCCGGGGCCATCGTAGACGGCGGCGAGGGTTCGGCTGAAGAAAAGATTCTGGCGCTGGAAGCGGCCGGGGCGCGCGTCGCCGCCAATCCGGAAGAGATACCGAGCCTGCTTGCCTGACACTTCGCCAAGCCAGTCCGTCATTTTCGTCGACCGCAGGTTTAAATCAATACTGGAAACACGCGCTGCACGACAGCCGCCAACGCAATAGACCTTGCATCCCGCCGCATTTAGCTCCCCCTCGAAGCGCAGTGTCTACGCGCGCCCTGACTCGTCGGGGAGGGGGCCGGGGGGTGGGGTTCGGTGCCCGCAACGTAAACAGGTGCAAGCGCTTAGCGGCTTACTGGCAACACTTCGTGATGCAGGCGACAGCGCGCTTCGTACGACTCTTGCGCGCCCACCAGTATGATTGGGTCGTCCAGGGCGGCCGGGCGGCCATCCACCAAACGCTGCGTACGGCTGGCCGCTTCACCACAGACCACGCAAATCGCCTGCAGCTTGATCACCTCCTCGGCAATGCTCAGTAGATGCGGCATGGCGCCGAAGGGCTGGCCGCGGAAATCGGTATCGAGCCCGGCAATGATCACGCGGATCGCATATTCGTCCGCCAGCCGCTGCACAACGCTAACGACGTCGTCATCGAAAAATTGGGCTTCGTCAATGGCGACAACCGTCGTATCTCGATTCGCCCGCTTAAGGATATCGCCAGAAGCCGTGACCGGAATAGCATCAACCGATTGGCCCGTATGGCTGGTGATTCGTTGGATGCCGTAGCGGTCATCGATTTTCGGCTTGAAGATCTTGACTTTCTGCCGGGCGATTATAGCGCGGCGAACGCGGCGAATCAGTTCTTCGGTCTTGCCACAAAACATGCTGCCGCAGATGACTTCAATGCGACCGGAATGATGTTTCATTGCCTCGAATCCTCGCGTGCGTTCGGGGGAGGACGCTCGACATCAAGTTCATCGTGAACTACTGATGGGAACACATAACAGACAAGAGTCTTCTTGACTTTTGCCCATTCGGTCTGTTTTCCAGTCAATTGCTTAGTTGGTAGCCGCGCGCCCGCAAGTTCTTTTTCATGTCGCTTACGACTTTGCGCCCAATTCCTTGAATCGCCAATATGCTGTTCTCGTCGTCCTCGTCGCCGAGGCGATCAAGCACATCGGAGACGACCGCGATGCCATTTTCTTCGAGGATATTGGTGTAGCGCGCTCCGATTTCCAGTTCGGTGATTGGGAGATCGAGCGGCGTGCGTTCAGCCGCGGCATTGTCGAGCGCGGTGCGGATCTCGTCGCGCTGCTGCAAGCGCTTCATGAATTTGTCGACGCGGCCTTCCGTATCGACGATGCGTTGCTCGCCAGTATAGAAGGGATGACAATTCGAGCAGATCTCAACCGTCAGCGATTTGACGGTCGATCCGGTCGTCCAGGTGGTGCCGCAGGTCATGCAGCGCACCGGCGTCTCGTGCCATACGGGGTGGATGCCTTCTCTCATGGATTCCTCCGCGCATTTGCGGCTCATGCGAGTCGCGCAAATGACTTATGCTGCCGGCTTAATTGATGGACTGCCCCGTCTTCGCGTGCGAATCGTAAACAGAAATCCGTTTCTGCCCTTTGCGCCCGCGAATTTTTTCAAAGGTGACGAAACCAGCCCTCGTGGCGAAGATTGTGTAATCCTTGCCCATGCCGACGCCATCGCCCGGGTGAAACTTGCTGCCGCGCTGCCGAACGATGATGTTGCCGGGGATGACAAATTCGCCGCCGAAGTTTTTGACGCCGAGGCGTTTAGAATTGCTGTCGCGCCCGTTGCTGGATGAACCGCCGCCCTTTTTGTGCGCCATTTTGATTTGCCTCCTCTAGCCGGAATTACAGCGTGATGTCTTCAATGCGGAGCCGCGTGTAATACTGGCGATGTCCCTGTTTCCGCCTGTAATTTGTGCGCTGTCGATACTTGTAGACGATGATTTTCTTGCCGCGGAACTGCTCCACCACCGTTGCTCTGACCGAAGCGCCTTCGACTTGCGGCCGTCCAACGCGGGTGTCGTCACCGTTAGCGATCAAGAGAACGTCCGAGATTTCTATCGATTCGCCGACTTCTTGCGGCAATCGGTCTACGTCAATGATCCCGCCGACTTCCGCTCGATACTGCTTGCCGCCACTGCGGACGATTGCGTACATGATGTACTGCTCCAATCTTCACTTGGCTTCTCCGCAGCAGAGGTTCTATCAGGGGCTCCACTCACGGGGAAAATTGGTCATGCCCTAAAATGCCCCACTGAATTCGGTAGGGCGGGGAGCATTGTAAACAAATCAAAACCTTTTAGTCAAGTCCAAGTTCGTGGCGCGCAAGGCGGGCTCGCATCAAGTGATGAACATCGCGTCGCCAAAGGAATAGAAGCGATAATTCAGCTGTTTCGCAGTCTCATAAGATGCCAGCAAAGCCTCGCGACCGACGAAGGCGCTGAGCATCATCAGCAGCGTCGAGCGCGGCAGATGAAAGTTGGTAATCAGCGCATCGACCGCGCGCCACTGGTAGCCGGGGTAGATGAACAAGCCTGTTTCCGCCTCAAATGCCCTAAGAGGCCGTTCTCTATCGGGCGGGGCAGTTGAGCTGGGTGTGGAAGGATCGCCGCCGGCGGCCAGGATCGCGCTCGTCTCAATTGTGCGCGCTGCGGTCGTGCCGACGGCGACGACCCGGCCGCCCACCTGCCGGGCTTCGTTAATGATCCTAGTATTGTGTTCATCAAGCGTTGCGTATTCGCGATGAATCTTGTGATCGCGCAGGCGCTCAGCCACCACTGGTTGAAAGGTGTCGAGGCCGATGTGCAAGGTGCAGAAGGCCAGCTTGATTCCTTTCCGCTTCAGCTTGTCGAGCAGATCCCGCGTGAAATGCAATCCGGCGGTTGGCGCCGCCGCCGAACCCTCGATCTCGCTGTACACGGTCTGATAGCGCTCGCTATCGTCAAGTTGCTCACGGATATACGGCGGCAGCGGCAATTCTCCGTGCTTTGCCAACAGCTCGCGCACCGGTTGGCTGAACTCGATTACGCGCTGGGACTTCTCCAGCTTGTTGATGACGGTACATGTGGCGGCGCTCCCGGGGATATTCAAAGTTGCGCCTTCATCTATATTTCTGCCGCCTAGCAGCGCTAGCCAGCGGACATCCGTCAGCGGCTTCAAAAGCAAAATCTCCGCCTTGCCGCCGCTTTTCGCCTTCATGGCATTCAGACGGGCGCGAATCACGCGCGAATTGTTGAGTACAAGGACGTCGTCGCCACCCAGCATATCGACGATATCGCCGAATACGTGGTGCGAAAGCGCGCCTGATTTGCGGTCCAGGCGCAGCAGTTTAGAGGAATCTCTTGGCTCGGCCGGCGTCTGCGCAATGTAGCTTACGGGCAAGTCGTAATCAAAGTCGGCGACATTCATAGCAGACGCTGCTGGCTGTCGACTTGGTCCTCGGGGTAGGCGATGCCGAGGTGACGATAGGCGTGCTCCGTGCAGGTCCGTCCGCGCGGTGTGCGATCGATGAAGCCGAGCTGAATCAAATAGGGCTCATAAACGTCCATGATTGTGGCTCTATCTTCGCTGATGGCGGCGCCTATCGTATCCAGCCCGACGGGTCCGCCGCCGAACTTCTCGATGATGGTCGAGAGGATCCGCCGGTCTACATCATCGAGGCCCAAGCGATCAATCTCCATCAGTTGCAGCGCTTCTTGCGTGACCGTCAGGGTAATCACACCTTCTGCCCGCGCCTCGGCGTAATCCCGTACGCGCCGCAAGAGACGCAAACCGACGCGTGGCGTCCCACGAGCCCGCTGCGCGATCTCGACCGCGGCATCGCCAAATATCTCGACATTGAGCAGGCGCGCGGCGCGCAGGACGATGCTTTCAATCGCGGCCGGCTCATAAAAGTCGAGCCGGAAGCGGGCGCCGAAGCGATCGCGCAATGGCGACGCCAGCAGCGCCAGCCGCGTCGTGGCGCCAATGACCGTAAAGCGCGGCAGGTTCAAGCGCAATGTCTTCGCCGCCGGTCCTTTGCCGATCACAATGTCGAGCACGAAGTCTTCCATCGCCGGGTAGAGGATCTCTTCGACCGCTTTACCCAGGCGATGCACTTCATCAATGAAAAGTATGTCGCCTTGTTTGAGGTGCGTCAGAATAGCAGCCAGATCGCCCGGACGTTCAATCGCGGGTCCTGCGGTGACCCGAATGTTGGCGCCGGCTTCATTGGCGATGACATAAGCGAGGGACGTCTTGCCCAAGCCCGGCGGACCATAAAAGAGGATGTGATCAATCGCTTCTTCGCGCGCGGCGGCCGCGTCGATGATAATGCTCAGATTTTCGCGCACGCGATCTTGGCCGACGATGTCCGCCAGGCGCTGTGGACGCAGGGCGATATTGTCGCGTTCAGATTTTTTCGGTCGCCCGCTGACGACGCGCCCATCCTCAGACATCGATTGCGCTAGTCGGTTTCCCTACGATTTCATGACAGTATAGACGAGTGGTTTGCGGATTCAATGCTCGCTTTATAGAATGGGAGGCGGCTCGTCACCCTCAAAACACGCCGATCAGAGAGGACGCCTATGCAGTTGCAGGTCTCGACACATCCCTTGGCCAAACACAAATTGACCGTGTTGCGAGATACCAGCACCGACCATCGCAAATTCCGCGAACTGGTGCGGGAGTTGGCGCTGCTGCTCTGTTACGAGGCGACGCAGGATCTTCAGTTGAAGCCTACAGCAGTCACGACGCCGATGGGTGAAGCGGGCGGCTGGGCAGCGAGCGAAGTCATCGGCCTGGTGCCGATCATGCGCGCCGGTCTGGGACTGGTTGACGGCATCCAGGAACTGCTGCCGACCGTACAGGTATGGCATATCGGCCTGTATCGCGATGAAGAGACTCTGCGTCCGGTGGAGTACTATAACAAACTGCCGGCGGCGCCGACTGTACAAGTATGCCTGGTGCTGGACCCCATGCTGGCGACCGGAGGCTCGGCCATTGCCACCATCAATATCTTGAAGCGGTGGGGCGCGCGGCGCATCAAATTCCTCGGCATCCTGGCGGCGCCCGAAGGCGTCGAGGCGCTCTCTGCCGCCCATCCGGATGTGCCGATACACGTAGCCGAGCTGGATGAACGGCTCAATGATATCGGCTTCATCGTGCCCGGTCTGGGTGACGCCGGCGACCGAATGTTCGGAACCTGATGCTGCGGCTGTACGCCTTCATCATCGTCTTTAACACAGCGCTGGCAGCGGCTCTGCTGATTGTCCCCCTGGCGCGCCACTTTAGTACGCGCTTTGGCGTCACATCGGTGCCCGGCGGTCGCCGTCAGGAACGGGTTGCGATGCCAAAACTGGGTGGGATGGTCATCTTCGGCGGCTTCACAATCGCCGTCATCCTGGCGCAGTTCATCCCAATTGAACGGAGTGATCCATACGAAGTATTCCGTCTTGTCGGTCTTGTCATGGGCAGCGCAGCCATCTTCGGTCTTGGCCTGATTGATGATCTTTTCGGCTTGAATTGGTTTCAGATCTTCCTGGCTCAGATCTTCACGTCCGCGATCGCAATTGTCTTTCAGATCTTTATCGCCTTTTTTAACAATCCTTTCACCGGCGCCCAAACGGCGGAATGGTCGCCGATTGTGACGGTCGCGCTGACCATGTTCTGGCTCGTGCTAATGATGAATACCGTGAACCTCCTGGATGGGTCGGACGGACTGGCTGCCGGCATCGCCTTGATTGCCGCGCTTGTGCTCTTCTTCAATAGCGCTGTCCGCCAGTCTCCACCGCAGACGAGCATCAGTCTCTTGCCGCTTGCATTGGCTGGCGCGCTGCTGGGCTTTCTGATCCACAACTTTTATCCTGCTCGCCTCTATATGGGCGGCAGCGCCTGGTTTCTTGGCTATGTGCTGGGTACTTTGAGCATCATCGGCGGCGCCAAAATGGCAACGATACTGCTCGTCATGGGATTGCCACTAATGGATTTGGGCTGGCAGATCGTCAACCGCGTCCGTCATGGCAACAATCCCTTTCGCGGCGACCGCGGACATCTGCATTTCCGCCTGTTGGACAATGGCATCTTCACGCCACGGCAGATGGCGCTCGCATACTACTCAATTTGCGCCTTCTTCGGTTTCCTGACCCTGGTGACCACCAGCCAGATGTTCAAGTTCATCGCCTTTGCCTTCATGTTGATTTGCATTGCGATAGGTTTTGTCGCGGTGGGGCGTATCTCGGCGCTGCAGGGCGATGGCGGCGCAACGTCCTATTCGTCTTCGTCATCAAAATAGACGTCATCCTCGTCCAAAGGCTCGCGCGAAAGGTCAATGCCGCTCGGCCGCGGCGGCTTCTGCGCAGAACGCCTGGACGGTTTCGGCGCCGGCTTCGTCCTCTTGATGAAACCCCGAGGCTGGGAGGCAGTAGTCTTGACCTCGTCATGTTGCATCATCTTGGCAGACGAAAACGCTCGCGATACGTCGCTGATCGCAGGCTCATCCTCCGCACGAGTCTTCAAGGCGAATGGCCGCGGGAAATAGCTATCGCCAGCGAAATCCCCGGCGTCGTCCAAACCAGCATCGTGATCACTTTCGCCCGGCTCTTCATTAACAAAGGGACGGCTGAAGGGCGCATTTTCGCCGTCAGTCGCCATTTGTCGGTCGGCTTCACCTTCTGCCTGCTGGCGTGCCTCATTCAACTGAGGCGACCGATCGGCCGGCGCGGGAGAGGTGTTATCGATTGCCGCTGACGCTTGCCCTGCCGGCGACGGTCGCTCAAGCTGCGGCGACGCTTGAGACGGCAAGCTCGTCGGCTTCGACCACGGTTCGTCGCGCGGCGTCCGGTTTGATGGCTTCTCACTTATGTTTACAACAGCGACTGCGCTCCGGCTTACTGGTTCTCGCCCGGGCGGTCCCGGAATCGGAAAGTTCAATTCATAGACTGACCGAATCACCTCGTCTGACACTTTGGCTCGTTGTTCGTGGCGAGCTGCCCGTCGCTCGCGCTCTTGCCTCGCCTTTTGCTCCTGCGCCTCTTGCCGTGACATCGCAATCATCTTGCCCGCCGCAAAAGTAGCGCTCTTGCCGGTGACTCGCTCGATCATGGTCTCCATTGCGCCCAATGCGAGAACCGCGGCCGTATTGATGAGAGCCATCTGAAGCATGACCAGCGCCAAACTGCCGGCAAGGCTCTCGATTCCTTGCGTGAAGGACGCATCAATGCCGCTGCCAATCCACCAGGCGAAGGTCACCAGCGCGCCAGTCGTGGCAACAACGACGGTTTTTTGGATCGCGCTCAGCTTCCACTGCAGAGCCGGGAACATCGTGTTGGCCACCGTGAAAGCCAGATAGAACCAGAGCCAGAAATCGGCAGTCGCGGTCACTCGGGAAAGAGCGCGCGCCAGATCGTCGATGCTGCCGGAAGCGACGATGGCGGCGGCCTCTTGCCAACTGAAGATCCGCGCGGCGGTTATCCACAGGCAGGCAAGCCCCGCCAAAATCGGCGCCAACTTAGTTACGGCATAACGGATAGCGCCCGATTGCGGCGAAATGCGAATGAAATTCAGCCGGAGCTCGCCGATTTCTTGTTCCGCCGGAAATTCGATGGCGCGCTCCGCACGTACGTTTAGAATGCCGGCGGCC
The DNA here is from genome assembly GCA_026707665.1 of Chloroflexota bacterium. Taxonomy (GTDB): domain Bacteria; phylum Chloroflexota; class Anaerolineae; order Aggregatilineales; family Phototrophicaceae; genus UBA6055. The sequence continues at coordinate 104,068 of JAPOWK010000159.1, read as the reverse complement.
AGCCAAAGCGACAATTCGTGCAAAAGGATGCCGGGCAAGAACAAGATGTAATAGAGAATCGTGGTGGTTTGAAAATCGTTGGTGAGCAGCCAGCCGACTTTGAATATGTGCTGATGCAGCCAGCGTTCAGTTAGGCGAAACAGGACGAGCAAGAGGCCAAGAATGGAGACGAGGGCAAGGAAATCCAGCGCTTGCAGATTAGCTTCCTTTCACGCGCGCGGCGATTTCGACCAGTGCGGCGAAGTCGTCAACATCGAGCGAAGCGCCGCCGACCAAGGCGCCATCGATATTCGGCTGTGACATGAATTCTTCCATATTGCTCGGCTTCACGCTGCCGCCGTATTGAATGCGCACAGACTCGGCCGCGTCGTCCCCGTGAAGCATGGCAATAGTATCCCGCACAGCAGACCGAATGATGTCCTCCGCCACTTCGCCGCTGGCGCTCTTGCCGCTGCCGATCGCCCATATCGGCTCATAGGCGATCACGACACGATCCATGTCCCCGGCCGAGAGACCCTCCAGCGCGGCGATCACTTGAGAGCGGACAACGTGCAAAGTTTCATCGGCTTCGTACTGCGCCAGGCTCTCGCCGACGGCGATGATCGGATGCAGGTCTTCCGCCAGGATTGCCTTCGCTTTGCGGTTTACATTTTCGTCGGTCTCGCCGAGAAAAGCGCGGCATTCCGAATGGCCGATAATGACGTAATCGACGAAGGGAGTCAGCATGGCTGCGGATACCTGCGATGTGTAGGCGCCATCCACTTGCCAGTGGGCATCCTGCGCCGCGACCTGAACCGGGGACTCCCTCAGCGCCGCCGCAACAGCCGATAGCGCGAGCATTGTCGGCGCGACAATCCGCTCGACCTCGCCATAATCTGCGATTTTCGGCGTCAATTCGCGGACGAATGCGACCGACTCCCCCGGCGTTTTGTTCATCTTCCAGTTGCCCGCGATGATCGGCATTCTCGCCATCATTTACTCCTCAAGTGACGCAAAACCACTCTATCATTTTTACAACGGGAGTTTACGCAGCGCCAATGGAATGCGCGTTTTTTGAATGCAGAAGGTCGACCAGCGCTAGCGATCCGAAAGCGATTCGATGCCTGGAAGAGCTTTGCCTTCGAGCAATTCCAGGCTGGCGCCGCCACCGGTCGATATGTGCGACATTTGCCCAGCCAGACCGGCTTGCTCAATCGCCGCGGCCGAGTCGCCGCCGCCGATAATAGTCGTCGCGCCGTTGGCGGTCTCTTCCGCCAGCGCCCGCGCCACAGCGAATGTGCCCGCAGCGAAAGACGGCAGCTCAAAAACACCCATCGGTCCATTCCAGACGATCGTCTTCGCCCCCGCCAGCGCTTGCGCGAAGGCGGCGACGGTCGCCGGTCCAATATCCAGAGATTGCCAACCCGCCGGCACATTATTGGTCGCTGAGATCTGTCGTTGATCCGCATCGTCCGTGAATCCGTCCGCGATGACCTGGTCAACTGGAAGGACGAGCTTGGCGCCGGCGCCATCGAGAATGCTCCGCGCCAGCTCCAGCGCTTCGGATTCCACCAGCGAATCCGCCATGTCACGTCCTTGCGCGGCGAAAAATGTATTCGCCATCCCGCCCCCAACCAAGAGCTTGTCGACCTTGGACAAGAGCGCATTGATCACATCAATTTTGCCAGAGACTTTCGCGCCGCCCAGAATCGCGACGAAGGGTCGCCCCGGGTCTTCCAGAGCGGTCGCCAGATAATTGATTTCGCTCTCCAACAGAAGCCCGGCGACGGCGGTCAGGCGCGCCGAGACGCCGACGTTTGACGCGTGCGCGCGGTGCGCGGTGCCAAAGGCGTCGTTGACGAAGACGTCACCGTGCGCGGCCAGCGCCGCGGCGAAGCGCGGATCGTTGTCGGTCTCTCCCGGATGAAAGCGCGTATTCTCCAACAAGATCACGCCGCCGGTCGGCAGGTCATTGATGGCGCTCTCGGCTTGGGGTCCAAGGCAATCCTCGGCGAAAGTGACATCGCATTCAAGCAGCTCAGACAGGGCAGGCGCGACTGGGGCCAGCGAAAGCTCCTTCACGCGCTCGCCTTTGGGTCGCCCTAGGTGGGACATCAAAATAACAGCCTGTGGCTCGCTGTCCAGAATATATCGAAGCGTCGGCAGCGCGGAGCGGACGCGCGTCGTATCCGTGATTGTTACACCGTCAAGCGGCACGTTGAAATCGACCCGCACGAGCACGCGCTCTCCACGCAGCTCAATGTCGCGTACGGTCAACTTGTTCATGTCTCAATAGATCCAGGTTAGTCATGCGAAAAACAGCCTCGCTAGTGATCTCCCCTTCCCTAGCTCGCTGGACGCCCCCCCGCCAAACGGGGGGGATTTATGGGGGGAACCAGGGGCCAGGGGATGGGGTAAAATAGTGGCGAATTAGACTTCTCAATACTTACTTGGAATTGCTTCTGCGCTCCGTCAACGGCAAAGATGGCGAGGAATATCACTCGCCTTGGCATTGATTCCGCCCTTTGAGCTACAGGCGATCGCCAACGAATTTGGTTAAGTCGGCCGTCCGGCACGAGTAACCCCATTCGTTGTCGTACCAGGTGATGACTTTCACCAGGTCCCCAGCCACATCAGTCGCCAGTGCGTCTATGACGCTGGAATGCGGATTGCCAACGTAATCGGTGGAAACCAGCGGCTCGTGCGAGACATCAAGGTAGCCGCGCATGGGTCCGGCTGCCGCTTCTTCAAAGGCGTCAATCAATTCGGATTTGCCGGGCGTCCGTTCGACCGACGCGACAAAATCGACCAGGGAGCCGGTTGGGGTCGGCACGCGAACAGCCATGCCATCAAATTTCCCTTTTAGCTCTGGAACGACCAACGCAACTGCTTGTGCGGCGCCCGTGCTAGTCGGTATCATGTTTACGGCGGCCGCCCGCGCGCGGCGCAGATCTTTATGGGGCAGGTCGAGAATCTGCTGATCGTTGGTATAGCTGTGGATGGTCGTCATGAAACCTTGGCGGATACCAAAGGCATCGTTGACGACTTTGGCAGCGGGCGCCAAACAGTTGGTCGTGCAAGACGCGTTCGACAAGACATCGTGTGACGCCGGATCATACGAGTCCTGGTTGACGCCAAGGACAATCGTGATGTCTTCGCCTTTGGCGGGCGCCGAGATGATCACTTTCCGCGCGCCGGCGGCGATATGTTTCGACGCGCTGGCTCTGTCGGTAAAGATACCGGTGCTCTCAATGACGACTTCAACCCCCAGTTCGCCCCAGGGCAGTTGCGCTGGATCCCGCCCCGACAAGGCTTGTATCTCATCGCCGTCCACAATCAGCGCGTCATCGGTGGCCTCTACGGAACCAGGGTATACACCGTAGTTGGAATCGTAACGAAATAGATGCGCCATGGTATTCAAATCGCCCAGATCGTTAAAGGCAACCACATCAATGTCGTTTGGGTAATATTCGCGGATCGCTTTCAGCACCTGCCGGCCGATGCGTCCGAATCCGTTGATGCCGACGCGAATCGTCATGTCTTCTTCTCCTTCTTCGTCCTGCGATCAGGTTTCACATTGTTGCCTAAAGCTTAGTACACTGCGAAGAATAATTGAATGCTGAATAGCCATTTGGGCTGGCTGCCATTCCGGCGTGGCATCCGCAGTCTGCTTGAATCTCAGCCATAGTCCTGCAATGCCGGCGCGAGCTGTTCGACGCAATCCATCGTCAAGGAGGCAGTTGCGCCATAGCCAGGCGTTGATGGCGTCAGGACGCGAGCGTGAGTAGCTGTGAGAGAGGAACTGGCTGCATATTCCAAGAGCGGAGGAAGCGCAGGGTCGGCTGAATCGCCTGAAAAGCAGTTTTTATCGTATGATGCAAAATGATTGTGCCCGGGCGCATATAGGTCTCGTAGTTCTTTAAGATTACATCTACGCATCGCCTGTCGCATTGCTCTTCGCTGCAGATTCCTTCCGGCAATCCGGGACCCCATGCACTCGCGAAAGTTTCGAACATCGCCTGGGCGGCGCATTCGCAGGGTTTGTCTTCGTACTCTTTTGTGCAGACCGCGTCTTGCGAATCCAGCCCCCAGAGGATCAAGGGAATGCCGTAGCTGGTTGACAATTCTTTCACGGCCTCGGTCACGTGCCCGTAGGGTGGCCGGATGCCCACTGGGCGAAAACCGGGACCGAGCGCGCGCCGCATCGTATGGAGTGTAGGTTCCATTTCTTCTTCAGTGAGCTGCTGCAGGCTGAAGTCCCGAATGACGCGGTGTGTAAAGAGATGGCAGCCGAATTCGTGTCCCATATCGCGCAGTCGCGGATAGAGGTTTTCATAACCGGGGTTGGGGCGTTCCAGGTTATTCAGTACAGCGCGGCCGGCGGGGAATAAGGTCAGTCGGATGTTGCGCCGGTAATATTCGCGCCCGATGCGCAATGTGTAATATTCGCTCCAGAGGTCATCGTATGTGAGACTGACTTTCCGAGCATTGGTATAAACATGCCGAATGATCCTGGCGCTGTTGGCGCTGGCGCCAATTCCGGAGAGGCTCAAGACCGAAGCTAGCGCAAAGCCCGCGCCATGACTCAAAAATTGTCGCCGCGAAATGCCATTATTCATGTTGGAATCCAAGTTCGACATCAAACAGACCAAATGATGCAATCGAACGAAGTTAACACATCTTAAGGTCGTTCACAACTTTTGCTGTACTTTCAAGAAGACAAATAGAGTTCGGTCACGTACCATCAGAAGGCGCAGCAGTGCGACGGCGGACAGCGATACGAGGATGGCGATCAGCAGAGCGGCGTCAATGAATAGCTGCTCCGGATAGAGGCGAATCAGGCTGTCCGAAAACGGAAAGCGCCAGGTGCCCGCGGCGAAGAAGACTTCATGGAAGGCGTCAAATGATCGATCCCAAGCCGCTATGGCTAATACAGCCAGGAACGCTATCGAGAGAAGAGCGAGCTTGCAGCCGCGCTGTATGCCGACCGCGATTTCAAAACGGAATCCCTGGTTTTGCAGGCTGGCAAGCATGGTGCAAGCGCCGACGAACGCGCTGATGAGCGCCAGCGCAAACGCCAGGGTCGTTGTACGCTTTACATCCGCCATATGCCGCAATTCGCGCTGGCTAAACAAAGGGCAGTCGGCCGCGCCGGGCGCCGGATTCCAGCACTTCTCCCGCGGCATTCGCTGCGAAGCCAAGTAGTCTATAGCTTCGCCATTGAAGAGAAAGTTGAGGGCGACCGGACCATAACGGATGCGGTCTTCAATGTCGAAGCCATAGGCATCCGTGGGGAACCCCGGGCGCCGATATTCAAAATGCAGGAATTGCTCGCTTAGCAGCAAGCGGACCCCCGCCAGAACGAGCCAGAGCGGGACAGCAAGCGAAAAATACAGCCGGACGACATGCTGAATTGCGCGCGAATCATTCATTGTCCAGCCGAAACTCCTCGGCGCGGCCCGCCAGCAGAAAGTCCAGCACGATGGAATCCACCAATGTCTCGACCGGCGCCCGATCATCGGTGAATACGATGTCGCTCTCACCCAAAGGCACGATGTTCTCAGCAGCGTTGGCCAGAATGTCATTCAAAACCGGATCGCCGCCGCCGACCGGATGATTCAGGTTCGCGCGCAAGTTGGAATCGCTCGTTGCTTGATTGGTCGCTACCAGAATCGAATTGAAGGATTGCGGCACGTCAATCGCGTGAACGCTGGGAAAGACTTCCAACAATGTCTGTGACAGCGCTTCAACCAGGCGCCGGTCGGTATCCGTCCGCCCAACATTAATGGCGACGACCCCTTGTTCCGTCAAACGAGCTCTCGCTTCGGTGAAGAATTCGACGGTGGTCAGATGCCAGGGAATATAGGGCGGCCGGTACGCATCAATGGCGATCACCGTGTACTGTTGTTCCATTCGATTGAGCAAATGGCGTCCGTCCCCGATATGCGTTGTGAGCTGCGGAATCGCCGACGCATTCATGTCGAAAAACTCGGCGCCAACGGCGACAATCTCAGGGTCAAGTTCGATGCCATCAATAGTGATAACGTCATAGACTGTCGCGTGCTGTCGCGCAACGGTGCCTGCCGCCGAGCCAATCAAGAGCAAGGAGCGAACTTCGTCGGCGCGAAAAGGCGCATCGTTGAAATAGGGCGCAGCCAGGAAATAGTCCCAAGTCCCGCCGAAGAAGATTTCGGTCTCGTGCCATAGACTGTGCACGCCCTGGCCTTCATTGAGATAAAGGTAGCGATAGCCCTCGGAATCTTCCTGAACCTGAATATAGTTATAGGCGCTTTCGCCAGCGTAAATCAAGCTGGCGCCGCGCGCCGCTGGACGCAGTGGACTGCCGAGAACGGCGCCGGCCGGCAGCGCCAGGATGAGCGGCAGCAGGGCGTAGGGCATGGCGGCTCGCCGATGCTTTCGCCAGAGCGCGACGAAGGCGACGACAAACAGCAAGCCCGAGAAGAAAAGGAAGGTGCGCGTCGTGCCAATTTGCGGAATCGTAACGAGGACCGGCAAAAACGTACCCAACAAGCTGCCTAGCGTGCTGATCGCGTAGACCTGTCCGGCAACTTTGCCGCTATCCGCGATCTCGGTCACGGCGAGGCGGATTACAAAGGGCGATACAGTGCCTAGAAGGGTAACGGGCACCGAGAATAAAATCAGAATGACAATGAATGAACCCAGCGCCAGCGCCGCTTCCGCGCCGAATACAGCCTGCGCCGCCCTTGAAATAATGGGGCGCGCCACGAGCGGGATCAGCCCGCTGAGGAAAGCCGCCCATAATATCAGCCGGAGCAGCACATCCGCGCGCGGGAAACGATCTGCCAGGCGACCGCCAAGAAAGTAGCCCGCGGTCAGATAAAGCAGCATCAAACCGATGACATTTGCCCACACCAGATTGCTGTTGCCGAATACGCTGCCCAGCAATCGCGAAGCCGAAAGTTCAATTGCAAGCGTCGCCATGCCGCTGGTGAAGGCGATAAGGTAGAGATACCTTTTGCTCAGCGCCACAGGTTGGCGCGCGGGAGTTGCGACTGACAAGATTTCACTCGATAATGCTGGCTGGACTGCAAGGCTTCAGCGTTTCATTATGGGTCGCGCATGGCGAAAAATCAATGAGCGTACAGATCCGCCTCGCGTATCCTGAAGATGCGGGCGCGATTGGGCGCATCGCGGCGGAAGCGGGCGTCGCCTCCATTGACGCGGCATCGCCCCGAGTGCGCAGGATTCTAGCCGAAGGCAGAACCTTTGTCGCCACTAACGAAGCTGAGATCATTGGCTTCATCGGCTGCTTCTTCACGCCTCATCCGACGGGAGGACGCCGCTTCGAGCTAGATTTGCTGGCGGTCGCTCCAGAGGCGCAGAGGCGCGGCGCTGGCGACAGATTGGTGGCGGCGAGCATCGCCCTTGTAACGGACGAGGCAGCGCGGCAGATACGCGCGCTCGTGCGCTGCGACAACGCGCCGATGCAGAAGCTTTGCCGCCGACATGGATTTGCCAGGTCCCCAAATACCTTCGAGTTGTACGTCGTCCATCCGCAGCCAGTCGCATCCCGCTCGCATGTTCACAATGCGCATCTGATCCCAGTAAAGACGCTCAGCTACGCCGGCTTGTGGCTGGAAGGGGAACTGAGCCGGGAAGCGGTCGCAGATGCCCATCACCAGGCTTCCCAGAGTGATGCGTCGGTCATCGGCGCGGTAATCCCGAGCAATGCGCTTGAGACGGAAACGCTGTTGCATGCGAATGGCTTCCAGAGAATCGGCGCCTATCATTGGTGGACGATTAATCTGAAAAGCGACTGACTTTGAACAAGACATCATTATGCGGCGTGCGGCCATCGAGCACGATATCCGTTAGCATCTTGCCGACCATCGTGCTGAACTTGAAGCCGTGCCCGCTGAAGCCAGCGCCGATAGCGACATGCGGATACTGTGGATGGCGATCGACGATGAAGTGCCCGTCGGGCGTCTGCGTATAGAGGCAGATTCTGCTTTCTCGCGCCGGCGCCGAAGCGATGCCAGGGATATGCGCCCGCATGAATGGGCGCAGCGCCTCGACATTGCTGGCATCGGGCTCATAGTCGATTTCGTCTGGGCTGCCCACGGGTGGACCGCCGTGGAAGGCGATCTTGAAGCCCGAGCCGTCGTGCGACGGGATGCCGTATACCGTCTCGCGAAAACGCTCGCTTACGAAGGCGCCCCATACCGGGCAGCGTTCAGACTCATAGGATCGCCAGTCGGCCGGCGACATAAAATTGAGTTGGCAGCGCAAAGTGGTCAGCGGCAAATCAATCCCGGTCTCGTTTAGCAAAGACCTCGCCCACGAGCCGGCTGTGACAATAAGATGATCAGCGGAATAGCGGTCGCCAGCCACGCTTAGATTGACGCTATTGCTGTTGACTTGAATCTGATCAACCGGCGCGCTCTCTATCACAACAGCACCGAGCCGGCGCGCCAGTTTGACATGCCCGCGCACCGCCTTGGACGCAGAGATGAAGCCGCTGTCCGGCTGATACAACACCTTGAAATCGCTAGCAAATCTGAACTGCGGAAAGCGCTCCTGCGCGTCTTCTATCGAAAGCAGCTCATAATCGATCCCTCCGTTTTCTACCGCCTTGATCGTTGCCTGCAAAGATTTGTCGTCCGCGGGTCCAAAGCTGATGCCGCCAGTTCGGTGATACAACGTTTCCCCCAGCTCGTCCTCCACGTTGCACCAGAGCGGAAATGTATCTTTCATGAGTTCGACGTATTCAGGATGGTCGTAGGAATAGCGAATAATCCGTGAATATCCGTAAGAGCTGCCTCTGCGATGATCAATATCGAATTGCTCGAGCAGCAAGACTCGCTGACCTCGTTTGCCCAGATAATAGGCGGCCGCGCTGCCCATGGCACCCGCGCCAATTACGATGGTGTCATAGGTATTCTTCATTGCCGTGCCTCTCCATAAAACGTCGCTTAAGCTGGCCGCTGTTCCAGTGCAACCGCCAGATCATCGTCTTTGCTGATAACGATCGTCGGGATCTTTGCCAGTTGCAGCAAACCCCGGATCGCGCTGGAATCCTTCTTGGCGCCGAATGTATTTGGGTTAATGTAGACACAAATCAGACGGATGCCGCGCCGCTGCAACACTTGCGCTTCGCCAATCCAATCTTGAGTCACCGTTGAGGTGATGATCATCAGCGATGTTCCTCTGGTGAATAGATGCGTCTCCAACGACAGCACATCTTTCAGCGAGTGATTGGATGTGCTGCGCGCCGACGCCAGCGCCTCGAGAATGCGCGTCAGCTGTCGGCTGCCCCGTTCTGGCTGAAACACCTGCCGATAAGGTGTGTAAGCGGCGTAACCGACCACCCGTTCATCATCGAGGAAATGCTTGGCGAGCGACGCCGCTATGATCACGCCATACTCTTCGGTCGACGGCGGAATCCGTGTCGAACTGGGGATGATATTACCAGTCCGGACGACTCGGCGCACGCTCGCATCCTCGCTGAGCGAGGCGGACGAGAAGTCGTTGAGAAGCCAAATATCTACCAGCGGATCCAATTCGAATTCTTTTACCATAATATTGCCGGTGCGCGCCGTCGAGCGCCAGTGAATGCGGTTCATACTATCGCCAGATACGTAGTCGCGTATGCTGCTGGCATTGGTCGTAATCTGGTGCGTCAACTGCCGCTGGGCGTCTCCGCCGGAGAGGAAGCCGACCGGCAGAATCACGCGATTGATTTCGAGCGTCATCGGATACACGATGAGCCGATCGGTCGCCCCAATTCGTCGTGGCGAGTGGAATAGGCCGAATGGGTCGCCGCTGACGACGGTCATCGGACCCAGCTGGAATTCACCGCGAACCGCGCAGACCGTCTCCACATCCCAGGTGTATTCGCGATTGCCGACCAGAGTAGGTACGACATGACTGGCGAAATGACCCGGCAGGGTCGAATGATCGTTGATTTCAAGCCACAGCTTGGGGAGGATGCCGGTTTTGCGCACGCCAAAGGATTCCTGAAAAACGCGGCCAACTTGAGAACGCCGCGTCCGCGTGGCGCGCCGCAGGGCAATCCCGCGCAGCGACAGCCAGGTCCACAGCAGCGATAAAAGCATCATCGCCGCGATCAAATAACTGATGTTGAATAAATCCGCGCGACCGGTGAACAGGCCCGTCAAGAGGCTGATAATCGCCAAAAGATATAAGGCGTTGCGGCGGTTGGGCATGAGACCTTAACGAACGGAAGAACCGGGAACCGGTGTCGATTGCAGGATGTCCTGTACGATCGCCCGTGAAGTGATATTTTTGAGACGCGCCGCCGGTCCCACAATGATGCGGTGGGCCAGCGTCACTTCGGCCAAGGCTTTGACATCGTCGGGGATAGCGAAGTCACGTCCGCTCATTGCCGCTCGCGCTTGTGCCGTGCGGAATAGCGCCAGGGACCCGCGCGGACTGCTGCCCAGGTAGACATCGCCATGCCGCCTGGATGCGGTAATCAGGTTGATGATATACTGCTGGACCTCTTTGGCGACATAGACGTCCTTAATCAACTGCTGGACGGCCAGCAATTCCTTCAAAGTGACCACCTGCTGCAGATTCTGAATGGGATGCTGATACTGCTGCGAGGCGAGGATATTCAGTTCATCCTGCGGCTGCGGATAGCCCATTTGGATGCGAATCAGGAAACGATCCAACTGCGCTTCCGGCAGAGGGAAAGTGCCTTCGTATTCGATTGGGTTTTGCGTCGCCATAATGAGGAAAGGGTTGCTAAGGCGATAGGTGACGCCGTCAACGGTCATTTGCCCTTCTTCCATCGCCTCTAGCAGCGCCGATTGAGTCTTAGGCGTCGCCCGATTTATCTCGTCGGCCAGCACAATTTGCGCCATAATGGGACCGGGCCGAAACTCGAATTCGCGGGATTTGGGATTGAAAATCGACACGCCGGTGATGTCAGAAGGCAGCATATCCGGCGTGAATTGAATGCGATTGAAGGTACAGCCGACGGCGCGCGCGAGCGACTTAGCCATCATCGTCTTGCCGACACCGGGGATATCCTCAAGCAGGATATGGCCCCGGCAGAGCATGCCCAGTATCGTCAGTCGGACTTCGTTATTCTTTCCTAAAATGACCTGACCGACGCTGTTCGCGATACGCTCCGTGATTTCCTTGACCGTTTCCGTAGCTTGCCGCACATGACTCGCCGGGCTTTGCGTTCTTAACTGCTCACTCATACTCCAGCTTCCAAGTTGAGTCGATTCTCAAGTCTTAGTATAGCGGAATCATCGATTAAAGAATGCGGCTAGATTGACATTCGCGCACCCGGCAACTTGCCGTCCAGCCTATTGCGAGTATAATGAAATTCAGCGATTTGCAGTGTGGCAGCTTCGCACGTACGGATTCATCAATCAGAAGTTGAATTTCATCTTGGTCGCCACTAGATAGTATCATGAGTCTGTGGTTGTACAATGTTGGTAATAGGTTTGTTCTGAGGCGCCACCGTTGGTGCAATTGATGAGCGCGTCCAGGGAAGAATTAATCGAGCGACACCTGATTGATCTGGAATCGCTGACGCCGGAGCTGGAAGGGACCGCCGTTATCAGTGTCGAGGGGTTGATGATCGCCTCGCGTTTGCCAAACGGGCTGACCGACGACCTGGTGGCGTCGATGTCGGCGGCGATGCTGGCTTTGGGCGAGCGAATCGCTCATGACTTGCAACGTGGCGAGCTAAGCCAGGTGTTTATTCGGGGCGAGGTTGGCTATGTTCTGCTTATTGCGGTGAACGAGAACGCCGTGCTAACTGCCTTGGCCAGTGAAGAGGCAAAGTTGGGACTGCTTTTCCTCGATATGAAACGGGCCGCGAGCGAACTGCGTCAGCTCGTGTGACGCGCTGAATCCGGGGCGCCCGAGATAAGCACCTTGGTCTCGCGCTTTTACGATGTGGAGAAATGGTCGGACAAGTGAATACAAAGCCCAAATACATCTTTTGTACCGGCGGTGTGGTTAGTTCCGTGGGCAAGGGGCTGACAGTCGCAGCGATTGGGCGCATTCTAAAAGCGCGCGGCTTACGAGTCGCGATTCAAAAGCTCGATCCCTATCTCAATGTCGACCCCGGTACGATGAGCCCGTATCAGCATGGGGAGGTATTCGTCACGTCTGATGGGGCTGAAACTGATTTGGATCTGGGCCACTATGAACGCTTCGTTGACGAAAACGTCAGCCGACTCTCAAACGTTACCGCTGGCCAAGTATACCAAACGGTTATTGAGAAAGAGCGCAAGGGCGATTACCTTGGCGGAACGATCCAGGTCGTCCCCCATATCACCAACGAAATCAAGCGCTGCATCAAAGTCGTGGGCAGGCAGACCAACGCGGATGTGGTGATTGTCGAAGTCGGAGGCACCGCGGGCGATATCGAAAGTCTTCCCTTTTTGGAGGCGCTACGCCAGTTGCGCACTGAATTAAAGCGGCGTGATTCTCTCTATGTTCATGTCACGTTCTTACCGCATATCGGCGCGACAGACGAGTTGAAGACGAAGCCGACGCAGCATAGCGTCCGTGAGCTGCGCGGCATTGGTATCCAGCCGAATGTGATCATCGCGCGTACCGATCACCCGATCAACGACGATATCATCAGCAAGATTGCCCTATTCTGCGATGTCGACGAAAACGCGGTTATTCCTCTGGAGACGGCTGATAACATTTATGCCGTCCCGCTCATGATCGAGGAAACCGGCCTGGGCGAGTTCATTATGAAGCGATTGCGACTCGAAGCCGATTCACCCGATCTCACCGAATGGCACAACATCGTCAGCAAATGCCGTTTGGCCAAAGAAAAGCTGCGCATCGCCATTGTGGGCAAGTACGTTGAGTTGCACGACGCCTACATGTCGGTCAAGGAAGCGATCGCGCACGCCGGCATTCAGCAAAACCAGGATGTTGAGATCCGCTGGATTCACTCCGGCTCATTGGAAAAAGGCAAAGGCATCGCTGAACTCGACGAGCTGGACGGGATGATAGTGGGGAGCGGTTTTGGATATCGCGGCATTGAAGGCAAGATCATTGCCGCGAGATATGCGCGTGAGAACAAGGTGCCTTATCTCGGCCTTTGCCTGGGAATGCAAGTCATGTGCATTGAGTATGCCCGCAATGTCTTGGGGCTGGACGACGCCAACAGTTCCGAGTTTGACATGAGTACGCCTTATCCAGTGATTGATCTCATGATGGAGCAGCGCGCCATCACCGACATGGGCGGCACGATGAGGCTGGGAGAATATCCTTGTGTCCTGGCGCCAAATTCGCTGGCTTCCCAAGCCTATGCGCGTGGCGAAATCCTGGAGCGTCACCGCCATCGCTTTGAATTCAACAACGATTATCGCGACGTATTTGCCGCGAACGGCGTCTGCTTCAGTGGCTTAAGCCCAGACGGCATCCTGGTGGAAATCACCGAACTGGAGGATCATCCCTTCATGCTGGGCTGCCAATTTCATCCTGAATTCTTGAGCCGGCCAAATCGACCGCACCCGCTATTCTCCGCGCTGATTCAGGCATCGGCCGAATATCGCGATGAACTAGGCCGCTTACGGGCGCAATCCAGCTTGGGCATGGACCGAAGCTAAGCAAGTTCGCAGATGTCGGCTGGCTTGCTGGGCCCACATTGTAGCTTCCCAATACAGCCCAGCCGCTGGCGAAAGTGGAAACGAATATGTCATTTCGGGACTTTATAACAGCGCTGCCCAAAGTTGAATTAAACCTGCAATTGACGGGCGCCCTGCGCATGGAAAGTCTTCTGCTCATCGCGAATCAGAATGGCATACCGGCGCAAATGGACGACTTTAGCCAATGGGTGGAACACCTAACGAATCCGGACCCGAAGCGTATTGATGAGATCGCCCGTGTTGCGGGCAGTTGGGCTTTGTATCCGGAAGACATCGCGCTCGTTGTCTATGATATTGGCGTGGCGCTTGCCAAACAGAACGTTCGCTATGCCGAAGTTGCCGTAGCGCCATCCGACTTTATCGGCAGCGCCAAAATGAACTTCGATACTTTCATCGACGCGCTCAACGACGGGCGCGATCGCTCCCGGCGGGCCTGGAATGTCGACATGTCCTGGATATTCAGTATTCCACGCGACAACCCGCGCGCCGGTGATGATGTCGCGCGCTGGGCGAGCGGCAGCGCCGGCCGACTAGGAAACGTCGTCGCTATTGCGCTCGTTGGGCCGGAAGACGCTCAACCGCTTGGGCAATTTCACCGCGCCTTTGCCACCGCTCACAAGAAAGAGTTGCCGGCCGCGGCAAGCGCCGGCGACAGCGCTGGAGCAAGCGAAATCCGTGAAATCATCGACGAGCTTCAGCCTGGCCGGCTGGTCAACGCCTGGCGGCTCGCTGAAGACGCGTCATTGCTCAATCACGTGGTGGAAACTGGGATTCCGCTTGTGAACTCGATGACACGCGCCTTGAAAACCGGGCAGATGGAGAAGGCGCAGGACATTCCGGCGGCGCGTCTGCAAGAAGCGAACGCGCAACTGGTGCTGTCATGCGATAATCCCTCGCTCTACCATAGCTCGCTGCTGGATGAATACGTCATGGCGCGCGAAGATTGCGGATTATCGTCGGAAAGTCTGGTTCAAATGGCGCGGCGCGCGATCGAATTGTCATTCCTCGATGGTGAGCGCAAGGCTAACATGCTGCGGGACTTTGATTTTCTGGCCAACTCGCCGCAAGCGCGCTTTCTCGATCAAGAGTGATCCCAGCCGAATCCTTGCTTGGGCGCCGCCCGCGCGTCGAAGAATTGCTATTCGACCGGCGTTACCGTGATGTTGCCGTAGACGCTGTCGTCAATTGGCAAAGTAATCAAGAGTCGGTTGCCGCCGTCCACCTTGGCGCGCGCTTCGTGTCCCTTCACGGGAATCGACAATTCGACGCTTCTCGACAGCGGTCCAAAGCGCCGCTCCTGCAACAGATAGCGCGCCGATGTCGGCGTCGCTTCCGCTTCGGTCAGTGCCGAGATCGTCAAAATGTTGGTTTCGAGACTGATCTCGATGCTGTCTTTGATCAAGCCGTCGACCGGCTGCGATATCACATGCAGGTCGCCGTCCGCCTCATACATGTCGAGCAGCAGACCATCCTGGCTGCTGGTAATGGTGCGGATTCTCTTTTCGATTTCCTTGGTAAGTTGTTCGCCCATGTTCTGGATTTCTTTCATCGGGTCGAAGCGCGGTTCGTTTGTCATTGGTTCTCCTCGCGTACAAGGTCTTTCAAAATATTATACGGATTTGCCCCAGATTTGTCGCGGAATACGAGCCTGTCAAGGTCCGAAATGCCTTCGGCATTTGCACGCCGCCAACTCGCTGTGAAGCTCAAAACTAGAGACTTCAAATATCGGCGCTCGTTGATTATGATTTGCCGAATGTGTCAAAAGCGAGCCGTAGTCGAATGATAAAAGTCGCGTATCAAGGCATTCCCGGCGCCAATTCGGAAATCGCGGTCAGGCAGCATTTTGGCGAAAATGTCAAAACCTGCCCGTGCCAGGATTTCAATTGCCTTTTTGACGCGCTGCAAACCAACGCCGCCGACTTCAGCTTGCTGCCGATAGAGAACGCGTTTTCCGGCTCGGTGAGCGGCGCCTATGAGCTGCTGCTGGATCACGATGTGCGCATTCAAGCTGAAGTGATCTTGCACGTGCATCATGCTTTGCTGGCGAATCGAGGCGCGACCCTGACGGAAATCAAGCAAGTGCGTTCCCACCCGCAAGCGCTAATGCAATGCGAACGATATTTGAAACGGAACAATATGGAAGCGGTGGGTTGGTACGATACCGCCGGCGCCGCACAGGATCTCGCGGAGAATCCGGAGCCCGGTGTTGGCGTTATCGCCTCGACCCTCGCCGGCGAACTCTATCAGCTCGATCTCTTGGCGAGCGAGATCGAAGACGAACAATACAACTATACGCGCTTTCTTTTGATGGGGCATGGCGATCCGGAGCCGTCGGACTACAACAAGACTTCCATCGTCTTCGCCACGCGCAACCGCCCGGCGGCACTCTATCACTGCCTCGGCGAGTTTGCCAAGCGCGACCTGAATCTGACCAAGCTGGAATCGCGTCCGCGGCGCAATCGTCCCTGGGAGCCGCTCTTCTATCTCGACTTTGAAGGGCACTGGCATGAGCCGCGCTGTCAAGAATTGCTGACGCAGCTCCTGCAGTTGACATCGTTCGTCAAGATGTTGGGTTCGTACCCGGCTGTACGGTCCGGCACGGTGGGCATGTAAATCGGGAGAGGGCGATGCGGAAACTTGATGTGGCGATTCTTGGCGCAACGGGCGCGGTGGGGCAGCGCTTCATTCAATTATTGGAGAATCATCCCTGGTTTCGCGTGAGCGAAGTCATCGGTTCGCATCGCAGCGCCGGCAAAACCTACGCCGAGGCCGCGCGCTGGATCCTGAACGACAGCCCGCCGGCAGATGTCGCCGAGCTTACGGTGCAAGCGCTGGATGATCCCATTCGCTCGCCACTGGTGTTTTCGGCATTGCCCAAGGAAGCGGCGATCACGCGCGAGTTGGATTTGGCAGCCGCGGGCCATGTCGTCTGCAGCAACGCCTCGGCGAATCGGATGCTGCCGGATGTGCCGCTGCTATTGCCCGAAGTCAACGCCGAACACATCGGTCTGGTCGACGTCCAGCGGCGCAATCGCGGATGGTCCAGCGGCGCGCTGATCGCCAATTCCAATTGCACTGTGATGCCGGTCGTGATGTCGCTCAAGCCGCTGCTCAAATACGGCCTTCGCCGGCTGCACCTGGTTAGCGAGCAGGCGATAAGCGGCGCCGGTTATCCGGGCTTGTCGTCCATGGACATGATTGACAATATCATCCCCTACGTGCCGGGTGATGAGCAAAAGATGGAAACCGAATCTCGGAAAATGTTTGGTCATTTTGACGGCGAGAATATCGACACATTGGACATGGTGGTGAGCGCGACTTGTACGCGCGTGCCGGTTATCGATGGCCATTTGGTGAACATCTCGGTTGAACTGGAAGAAGGCCCGGCGCTGTCGTCGATTCTGGACGATTGGACGACCTGGCAAGCCGCCGATCCGATTCCGAGCTTGCCCAGCGCGCCGACATACCCGCTGCAATATCTGGACCAAATCGACCGTCCCCAGCCGCGGCGCGACCGCGAAGCCGGCCGTGGCATGATGACCAGCATCGGCCGATTGAGAGAGTGCCCGATTCTCGGCTACAAGTTCGCCGCCCTGTCCCATAACACGGTGCGTGGCGCGGCGGGCTGCAGCATCATGAATGCTGAACTCTTGGCTGTATCAGGATATATCGAGGCGTTCCAAGTAGCCGAATCCGCATACGCGACATAAGCGCTCGCCGGGGCGCCTCAGTCGTATACGCCGCTCGAATACACGTAAACTGCTGGACCGACCAGATCGCCATCCTGGTAGTTATATTCACTTTCCGCCCAATGGAAGAGCCAGTGCGCATCCGTGATCGAGAGATTGACGCAGCCGTGGCTCCGCCGGAAACCGAAACCATCGTGCCAGTAAGCGCCATGCAATGCGATCTGGTCATCGAAATACATCGTCCATGGCACCTCTTGCAAGTAGTAGAAGTCGGGCTCGGCGTAGGCTCCGCTCATGAGTGTACGCTTGAAACGTACATAAACGTGAAATACGCCCTCGTTGGTCGGCCATTCTTCCAAGCCCGACGAAACCAAGGTGGCGAAAACGGGCTTGTCGCCCTCGTAGGCAACCGCGACTTGCTCATACAAGTCGACGCTGACCCACTTTTCCGTGTCGACTTCTGCCGGCTTTTGGACCGGCAAGAGCTTGGCGACTTTGAACTGATGCACCCATTGATTCGCGCCGATCTGGTACCAGTAATAGCCATTTACTTCGACGGTAGTGTAGATGTAGACGCGCGTGTAGCGATAAAGGAAGGGGTTGTCAGCCGCCTCCGGCCCGCCCGGCGTCTTGGATCCTCGCAGATGCCACAGCGTCCAGGCGACGGGATATGGCAGCGTTGCATCAACCGGCAGCAGCGCGCCAGCGAAACGGGATGGCGCGATCGCGTCGCTCAGAAGATCCGACTTGACCCACTGATTTTCACCAACTTGTGACCATTCGCCGCTTTGTTCAAACACGGTCATGAATGTATAGCCGGGTCCGTAGGTTTCGCTCTCTACGCTGTTCGGCGCCGCATGTACGCTGAAGCTGCCTTGAATCTGTCGATACTGGCGATCGTTGAGCAATGCATCGTCAACTGGAAGCGGCTGCACATCGGGCCAGCGGTTCGCTTCGATCGCGCTTGCGGATAATCCGCAACCGCCCGGCGGACATACGCTTTGGGCAAAGACTGAATGGCTCGCTATCGCGAACAGCGCTGCCATGAATACGAGACTGACAAGGCGCATCGGTATCCCCTTATCGTCGAGCTTCCCCCATCATTAAAGCGCAAAACGGAAAATACTTCAATTTGCTGCATGGCGGAAGCTGGCAATCGCATACGAATCGCAGGCTACCGTCGGATTGACGCGGCGTCGCCGATATTGCAAGGGGAGAATGAGCACACTCTCGGGCCTGATGGCGCCACAGTGCAAGACGAACTTATGGTAAAATCGGCGCGGTCTATTGCGGTTCGGGGGCCAATAACATGAAATTGTTGGGAGTTGATATCGGCGGATCGGGCATCAAAGGCGCGATCGTCGATACCGCAAGCGGCGAATTCGTCACTGAGCGCTTGCGCATTGAAACGCCGCAGCCGTCTTTACCCGCTGCCGTCGCCGATGTGGTCGGGGTAATCGCGGCTCACTTCAACTGGAAGTCCGCCATCGGCTGTACCGTGCCTGCCGTTGTCAGGCGTGGCGTAACCATGACCGCTGCCAATGTCGATAGCGGCTGGATCGGCGCTGATGCCAAGGGTTTATTGGAAAAGGCGACCGGCAACCCGGTCATCGTGCTCAACGATGCCGACGCGGCCGGCATTGCCGAGATGAAATTCGGCGCGGGCCGCGATCGCGACGGGCTGGTAGCGATTCTCACCCTGGGCACCGGCATCGGCAGTTCGCTCTTTATTGACGGCAAACTGGTACCGAATACGGAGTTGGGTCATCTCATCATTCGCGGCAAGGATGCGGAAGAGCGCGCAACCGACCGTGCGCGGCAAGAGCGAGGATACAGCTGGAAACAGTGGGGAAAGCGCGTATCCGAGTATCTTGAATACCTGGAATCGCTGATTACGCCTGATCTCTTCATTATCGGCGGCGGCGTCAGCAAGCGTTATCAGAAGTTCTTTCCATACATTCAATGCAAGACGGAGGTTGTTCCGGCGCAACTGCGCAATCGAGCCGGCATCGTTGGCGCGGCCGTCGCCGCGGTCGCTCTAGTCTAGGGAAATCTGAAAGCCGGTCATTTCTCCTCGGTCGCCTGGAAGATGCCCCAGCGACGATTGTGATAGAGCAGGGGAGTTTTGTCGTCAGTCCAGGCGCCTTCTCTGACGTAGCCGACGAACATGCTGTTCTCGCCGAAATTGATCTGCTTTTCTACCGTGCATGATAGCCAAGCCATCGCATCCGGAATGATCGGATCGCCCAATTCAGTCGTCTCACAAGTCATGCCATCAAAGCGATTTTCAAGGCGATCGTCGAAGTAGCCGGCGAATCGTTTGCCAAGTTTCAACTGCTTGTCGGAGAGTATGCTTACGGCAAAATGCCGCTCGCTAGCCATGTACTTACAGATATCAAGCCGATTGGCGACATTCAGGCAAATCAGGGGCGGAACCATACTGACGCTGGCGAAGGAATTGACGGTGATCGCCTGCCAATCATGATTCGCCGATACGCTGGCGACGGTGATGCCCGCCGTCCAACAGGCCAGGATATTCTTGAAACTTTGTCCATCAACTACGCTCATGGCGCCTCCCTCTTCAACGGCGGGAGTATAATCGAAAAAGGGACAATCTGTCATCTGCCAAACTTACCGCCGGCCCTTAAAACACATTTCGAATGTTTGCGCGTAGGCACGCAGATACGCGAAAGGACATGCCGACATGCGCAACGATTTGCCGCGATTTCGCAAGGTTAAGCGCCGATACGCCGCTTCCATTGTTCACAGCGCGCTTTCCGGTCCCCAGGGTTCGGCCTTGCTTCAGTTGCTCGAATTCGACGACGGCCATTTCCGCGCTGTCTTCGACAGTAGCTATTTTCAACTGGTCGAAGGCAAGGATGGACCGAGCAAGTCACAGTGGAACTCGCTAAAGAAGCGGCTCAAGCGGCGCGACCGGTCGCTCTTCATCTTTCGCCAATACGGCCGGATCGACTGCCGGGATCAGGGAACAACGCCGTCAGCGGATACCCGCCTGTACATCGACTTCGGATTTCTTTGGGACTAGCCGGGGCCCCGAGCATTCAGTTGCTGAAGTCGACAAAGCGATAGCCGACGCCGCGTTCAGTAATGATATATTGCGGGTCGGCGGGATCTTCTTCAATCTTGTCGCGCAAGTAGTTCACGTACAAGCGGACATAGTGCGCCTCGTCGCGATACTCGTATCCCCAAACCTTTTGCAGAATCTGATCGTGAGGAATCGTCCATCCAGCATTGCGGACCAAGTGGTATAGGAGCCGGTATTCGGTCGGGCGCAGCTTGATGCGCTCGCCCTTGACGATTACCTCGCGCCGGTTGAAATCTACGCTGAGGCGATCGTCGATTTGCAGGATCGCCTCGTCGGTCGTTGGCTTCTCCAATCGACGAAATATCGCCTTGATGCGGCTCGAGAGCTCGCGGGGACCGAAGGGCTTGGTGATATAGTCGTCGGCGCCCAATTCAAGCCCGTAAACCTTGTCGTTTTCCTCACCCTTAGCGGTGAGCATGATGACCGGGATATCGGAGAATTCTCGCAGCATTCGCAGTGTTTCGAAGCCATCAAGTTCCGGCATCATCACATCCAGCAGCACCAGGTCCGGCAGCTGTGTTCGGATGGCGTCAAGGGCTTCCAAGCCGCTGTGCGCTTCTATCACCAGGTGGTCTTCCAATTCCAGGTTCATGCGTATAAAGCCGATCATGCGCCTTTCGTCATCGACGACCAGAATGCGCCTTCCCTTGTGAGCGGGTTGAATGCTGGGGCGTGGATTCATTTGCTTCTCCCTTTTCGGCGCGCTCAGGCTTGGTCGCATGAAGCGAAAGCGAGTCGATTAAGCCACGCCTTCGTCGGCCGCCAGATTCTAGGTGGAGGCTTCATCGCTCGGCACTTTCAACACAATGACCGTGATGTTATCGCTGCCGCCACGGTCGTTGGCGATGCTCACTAATCGATCGCAGGCTTCCTGCGGCGAGCCCGCAGCCACGGCAACTTCGCGGATCGTGTCCGGCTCAACCAAATCCCACAATCCGTCGGTGCAGAGCAACACCTGCGCGCCTGGTGGCAGTGTACGAATCAATCGTTCCATTTTCAGTTTTTCGTTCTGACCGATCGCGCGATAAAGAACATTCTTCTGCGGATAGTATTCCGCCTCTTCCAGGGTCAGTTCTTTCATCTCAACAAGCCGCTGCACCAAGGTGTGATCGGTAGTCAGTTGTTCGATTTGGTCACCGTGAACCAAATAAGCGCGGCTGTCGCCAACATGAGCCAGGTAGGCCAGATTGCCAACAATGGCAACCGCGGAGAGGGTCGTTCCGCCGCCGGGCACTCGCTTCATGACGGCTTGATTCGCCCGCTCGGACGCATTAACGAGCGCTTCCAAGATGGTCGGGCTGCTGCCGGCCTTGAAGTCTTTTAGCATCGGCACATAAATGCTGTCGAGCATTTCCGCCGCCAGCGTTTGTACGGCGACGCCGGAAGCGCGTTCGCCATCCAGATGCCCGCCCATGCCATCGGCGACGATGAACAGGCCGAAATCTGGTCTGTTGTCCACGGTGATTGAATGCCATTGCATGCCGAAGCAGGCATCCTCGTTGTTATCGCGCACGATCCCGATATCGCTGGCGATGCCGTAGGTCATGGATTGGCGTTGACGTGTCAGAATCGGTTGTGGGCTTGGTATCCTTGTTGGGGGCGACTCTGAGTAAACCGGCGCGGCCATCTCATCTTCTGGGGGCGGAGGCGGCTCCACGTCCATTTGCGGATCAGTATGGGGCTCGGCCAGCTCCTGATCCGGTTCAACGTCAGCAAGGTCTTCGGCGGACGCGAGATCAACATCGGGCGCCGCTGCTTCGGTCGCGCTGGCCGCCTGAGCCGACGGATCGGGCTCATCATCAAATTCCGATAGAAGCGGCGGCTCTTCCCTCACCGGCATATTGACGCGCTGTGTACGACTCGGGGTCACATGCGATGATCGCCGCGACGAACTGCCGCGCGTCGAAACTTGGGGTGATTTACCAAACAATCTTCGGAGGAAGTCCATCACGAATGCCCAAGGGACGATTAGGAAGACACTGGGGACCGCACCATCCCTCGCGAGTCCTGACCAGCGTTGACCCGCGAGTGGCCAATGTTAACGCCTTTAGGGAAAGACAACTTGCACAATTATATTTTAGCAATGACAATGACGCAATCATTGGCTCAGGCGGGTAGTTGTCGTGCCGCAAGGCGAATCCAGCCTCTCAATCTATATCCATATCCCTTTCTGCACCGTGCGATGCGGATATTGCGCATTCAATACTTATACCGATTTGGAGCACCTGATACCGGACTACGTCGACGCGCTCTGCACTGAGTTGGCCTTGGCTGCGCTCCATGTCCAAAACAAGCCTGTTCACACCGTCTATTTCGGAGGTGGAACGCCGTCGCTTCTTGCCCCGCGCCAGTTCGAACAAATCCTTAGTCAGGTCAATAATGATTTCTGTATCGCAGCCGATGCGGAATGGTCGCTGGAGGCGAATCCGGACGACCTAAGCGAAGCCTTTTTGCGCGATTTGCGCGGCATGGGATTCAATCGATTGAGCATCGGCATGCAATCCGCCAATGCGTCAATTCTGCGAATGTTTGATCGGCGGCACGATATTGCATCGGTGGGCGCTGCCGTGGGTTATGCCAGGCGCGCGGACTTCAACAACATCAATCTCGACGTGATCTTCGGTTCACCTGGAGAGACGCTGGCAGACTGGAAACAAACAGTTGAGACGCTGCTGCAGTTCTGGCCGGAGCACATTTCGCTCTACGGCCTGGAGTTAAAAGGCGGCACGCGCTTGCGACAGCAGGTTGACGCCGGTGAATTGCCCCGGCCGGACGATGATGTCTTCGCCGATATGTATGAGTTCGCATCGACGGCGCTGGCGACTGCCGGATATGATCAATACGAGATCAGCAATTGGTGTCGGCCCGGGAAAGCGTGTCACCACAACTTGCAATACTGGCGAAACCTAGAGTATCTCGGTGTCGGCGCGGGTGCGCATGGATTCTATGGCGGCTGCCGCTACTCAACGATTGCGTCGCCACAGCGATATGTTGCAGCGTTGAAAAAGGGCGCCTCGGGCGATAATCTCTTGTCGCTGACTCCGGCGCTGGCGAAGACCGTGCAAGTGTCTGAAGCGGACGATGAGTACGAAACGATCATGATGGGTCTGCGACTCACAGAAGAGGGCATCAATCGTGAGAGCTTCAGACGGCGCTTCGGCCGCGATATTGTCGACACCTTCTACGACTCCACTCAGAAGCTTGCGGCCGCCGGATTATTGATCGCCACGAAGGACAATGTACGCCTCAGCGAGTCAGGACGGCTGCTTAGCAATCGGGTGATTCGAGAGTTCGTCGACCAAATCAAGTTATGACATGAAGCTCCGCTTGCTTCAGCGCGGCGATATCGCCTGAGGCGGTGCAGAGCATCGCGATGCGCAATTGCGCGGCAAGCTCCTGAATCAGTTCGTTGACGGCCTGAAAGGAATCGCTGGCTGCGCGCAAGAAGGGGCTGGCCAAGCCGGCGATATCCGCGCCGAGCGCGAGACTCTTGGCGATGTCAATGCCATCGCGCAAGCCGCCGCTCGCGATGATCGGCAAATCGGGCGCCGCGTGGCGGGCAAACTGGATGGCTTCCGCAGTCGGAATGCCCCAATCGGCGAAACTGCGCGCGACTCTGGCGTGAAAGGCGCTTGGCGCCCGGTGATATTCCACTTCGCTCCAGGAGGTGCCGCCGGAGCCGGCGACATCAATGGCGGCGACGCCAGCGTTGGCAAGGTCGCGCACCGCCGTTTTGGAAAAGCCCCAGCCAACTTCTTTCGCTACAACCGGAACGCTAACTCCGGCGCAAATGGACTCCACTTTGCGCAGCAAGCCCGAGAAATCAATATCGCCTTCTGGCTGCACCGCTTCCTGCAGGACATTGAAGTGCAGGATCAGCGCATCGGCGCCGACCATGTCTACCGCCTCTTGGCACTGTTCCCGTCCGTAACCGTAATTCAGCTGCACCGCGCCTACATTGGCGAGCAGTAGAATGTCGGGCGCGACATCGCGGATACAATAGCTGCTTGCAAGCGTGCGGTCTTCAAGGGCGGCTCGCTGTGATCCCAAACCCATGGCGATCCGATGCTGTTGGGCGCCACGGGCGAGGTTGCGGTTGATGCTTTGAGCGATCTCGGTCCCGCCGGTCATAGACGAGATCAAGATCGGGGACTCTAAGGTCTTGCCAAAGAGACTCGTCCTTGTGTCGATATCATTTAGGCTTAGCTCGGGCAGCGCCTGGTGCAGAAAGCGATATCGCTCCAGCCCGGTGGTCAGCTGCGGAAACTGCACATCGCTGTCCAGATTGATGCGAATGTGATCCAGCTTTCGGCTCTCGGTGGCTGTCTGATCCGTCACTTTCGACATGAATTGGTGTTCCTTATTTCAGAGTGTGGCAGCATAAGCTTCGTCGCAATATCGTACTGATGATGCCGCGGAGTGTCAATCATTGCGCGCTCAGCGAATCGTCTAGCGAGGCGCGTGGAATTCGGTATAATGAGTTTTCGTGAATTAGCGAGTCAGATTTCAGTCGGGAGGTAGGGCAGACATGGCATCGATTGAGGAACGAGTGAAGGGCATTGTGGTCGAGCTCTTGGGCGTCGAAGACGAACGTGTCGTGGAAGGCGCCAGCTTTCGCGAAGATCTTGAGGCGGACTCGCTTGACCTGGTTGAACTGATCATGGCATTTGAAGAAGAATTCGGCGGCGAGATAAGCGACGAAGACGCGCAGCGAATCGAGACCGTCGGACAAGCCGTCGAGTACATCAAGTCCAATATGGAATGAATTATCCCGCATATCCAATTTGCAATAATGATAAGGTAGCATTCGCTGCCTTTTTCGTTTCTGGTAGCGGCGAGCGTTACAAGCGGGGTTGGCGCGTGCCAGTCCATAGGCCGGCCCGGCGCCAACAAGGGCAACCAGGCGGGAAGCGCGAATTACGCCAATGAGGCAAGCAAATGTGTAGCAAGCCGTTGATCAAGAGCTTTGCGTACACGGCCGAGGTCATCCGTCAGCAAGTGTCGGAATTCAGCCCGAGCGAGAGTCTGATGCAACCCTACGAAGGAAGCCACAGCATCAATTGGCTACTGGGCCATATCTTGTCTTCACGCTCATTTCCGCTGAAGCTGCTTGGCGAAGCGCAGGTTTGGGATGAAGAGTCTCGCGCGCGATACCGCGATGGGAGCAGTCCCGTTGGCGCCGAGGGACCGGGCGTAAAGCCAGTCGGGGAATTGATGACGCTCTTTGAAGTTAGCCAGGATCGCTTTGTAGCCGGGTTGGGCAGAATGCCAGCGGAGCGTTTGGGCGAGCCCTCTGGCTACGCTGGCAACTCTGTGCTCGACAGCCTGCTCTACTTTTATTTTCATGAAACCTACCACGTCGGGCAAATGACCATGGTCGCCGAATTGCTGGGGAAGCGAGCCAAATACTTGCAATCATAGTCTTGTCCGGCGCCAGCTCAATATCTTGCCAAGCGCGACCGCGATCAAGGCGACATAGCTCAAACCGACGACCCAGATCCCGGCGCCGGGAACGGCATTGAGTTCAAACGCGCCGTATAGCTCCAGCGTCATTGACAGCCCGAGAGCGCTGGCAACGAGCCCGGCGGCAGCAATGGGAAGGGTGATCAACACAGGCAGTCTCCGCGTCTGCAAGGGAATCAGGCATAATCCCGCGATCAGGCTGAAGGCCGCCAAGCTAAATTGCTGGCGATAATTCAAATTGTTGATATCGTAGACAAACTCGAATGGCGGCAATTGCGAGGCCGCGAGCAGGAGAATCGCAGCGGCTGTCATCGCCATCCGCCGGCCTCCGGTCGCGATGCCGCCCAGCAGCAAAGACAGCATCATTGGCTGCACGCGAATGAGCAGCGGCGCCAATAGCGGCGGCGAAGTGGCGCGCTGTGACGGGACGAGGCTCGCCCATTCCGCCAGGTCATGCCCGTTGAGCGTCATGGAGCCAATAGGCGCGACAATCCATGGCAGCGCATAGCCACATAACGCCACGACAATAAGCGCAAACATGGTTATGTAGTATGGGTCGAACATGCTTCGCTGGCTCATCGGCGCCGTGCCTTCGAGCCGATGAACGCTATGGTGATCCAATGCGTCATGGCAAGACTTTCAACTACGCAGGATTTCATCATAGATCGCCTTGAGTTGCCGGGCCGCCCGCGCCCAGGAGAATCTCTCCGCCTGCTGATAACCGGCCTTGATCAGTCGCGTACGGGTCGCGGCGTCCGCCTCGAGCCTGAGGATGGCATCTTGGACGGCTTCGGAATCATGCGGATCGACCAGCAAAGCGGCGCTGCCGCCTACTTCGGGCAGCGACGACAGATTGCTGGTGATCACTGGCGTGCCGCAAGCCATCGCCTCCAGCACCGGCAGCCCAAAGCCTTCATAGAGCGAAACCATCGCCAGCATGCGCGCGCCACTATACAGCGCCGGTAAATCTTCGTCGTCAACCAATCCGAGCAAGTGAACATATTCGCCCATGCCCTCGCGCTCAATTGTCATCTCAAGTTCATCTTCGAGCCAGCCGCTTCCGCCGGCGATGACATAAACGAGATCGTACCCCGATTGGCGGATAGCCGAAAGCGCTTCCACCACCCGGCTGTAATTCTTGCGCGGCTGCACGGTGCCGACGGAAAGGATATAGCTATTCGCCAAACTATATTTGAGCCGCACTCTTTGAAGCGTTTCTGTGTCATCGACGCGTCGGAATCGGGAGTTGACACCGCTGTAGAGAACTGTGATCTTGTCTCCAGGCGTTTGGTACAGCTCTATCAAGTCAGCTTTGGTCGCTTCGGAATCGGCCAGAATATGATCCGCCTCCGCGACCGATGGTGGAACGACCGCGTCCAGATGAGCTTTCAGAGGCGGGCTTGCGGCTGTCGGCACGCGAATGAAAGACAAATCATGCACGGTTAGCAAGGTACGAGTGCCGCTTCGGGTTGGCGGCAATACAAAATCGGTCGCGTGGTATAAGTCGACAGGACCCGTGATCGTCTCAATTGGAAGCGGAATGCCGGCTCGATGCCAGAGCCGCGCGAGCCACTTGCTGCTGACCCGAGTCGATCTCCAACTGAAGTTCGCGCCGGGCAAATCAGGGAGTTCCGCCGATTTCGAGCCCGCCGCGAATAGGCGATAGGCGTTGGATTGATCAACCGAAGCCAAGGCGCCGGTGAGTTCGCGCACGTAGCGCCCGATTCCGCCGGTCTGCTTGAGCGCGGGGGTATAATCCAGTGCGATCCGGTGCACGTTATTCGACGTCGTTATAGGTCCAGAAGCGATTTGCCACGAAGTTCCAAATCATCACGATCAGCACACCGAATACCAGGGCAATCGTGGTGCCCAGCTTGTTCTGGTCGATCAATTGCGGCGCATAGTCAGAAAGCGCGCTCTTCAGAATGGTGGTAGACAGCTGTCCCAATTGCTCGTAAGTACCGTTGATCCAGACATTTCGGATGAGCAGCCCAATGACACTGACAATGGCGAACTGCGTCAATTGGCGCCGCACCGAATAACTTCGGGAATCCGGATAGGTCCAGACGCGGTTCCAAATGAAATTGCTGCAGACCGCCAAAATAAAGGCGATGCTGTTGGCGACGAGAACGTTCTGATCGTTCTCCGGCGGCAGCAAGGTATTTTGCAGGATTAACAAGGCGCCAATATCAATGACGAAGCCCAAAGTTCCGACAAAGGCAAACTTGATAAATCGCTCGACTTCCTTTGCGTTGCCGCGTCCGATTTTCCGCGACAGGGCAGCAATGAGACCGTCAACCGGCGTCTTCAAATGATGATGCGATCTGCTTGGGTCGGGCGCGTCCGGCGTCACAGCGTGGGACATTCTCAATCCAATTCAAGCGATGCGGCAATTTGGCGATGGAGAATCGCCAATACAGCCAATAATACACCGATATGCAGAAACAGGTTGTTCACAAACAGATTATCAAAGACGCTATGGACGGCGATATAAGTCCAGCAGCCGAGCAATCCCACCGCAAGGGCGCGCGCAGCCCGGTCCGGGTGCTTGAGTGTTTTCCAGGTCACCCGGAATATTGACAGCCAGAAGGCGACATAGGCTGCCAGACCGACGACGCCGGTTTCGGCAAGGAAGTTCAGATACAGATTGTGCGCATGACCCAGCGGCGCTTCCCAGTTAATCAAATGATAGTCTTCGTATCGAATGGCATAGTTGCCCAATCCGACGCCGAAAAGCGGGTGGTCTTGCGCCATGCCGATGGCGGCTTGCCAGTGCGCCAGCCGTTCGATGACGGCGTAATTCGTCGGCGTAAAATTGGCGCCGCGCACATCGCTGAATGAAAACAGATCGGTCGCCGCGGTCGTGATGCGAGAAACGACGGACTGTGGCAGCAAACCGGCCGACCACAAGACGAAGAATAGCGCCGCCAAAGCCAAAGCCAAGGATATGCCCTTTAGAGCGCGCCTGGGCAGGGCGACAAGCATGACAATGAGCGATGCGGCGAATCCCAGCCAGGCGCCTCGGCTCCATGATGCGAAGAGCGCGGCGGCGATGACGCCCGTTGCCGACGCCAACGCCGCAAGCAGAAGAAGGCGCGCTGGAGCAACACGGCGGCCCGCGCGTAGGTCAAGCATGATCTGACTCAACTGGACGGCTGCGCACATCAGGGCGAGCGGCAGGGCGATCCCCATAAAGCCTCCGAAGGGATTCGGCTGGCCGAAGGTGCCAAAGGCGCGAAAAAACCGTCCCAGGATAAGCAGGTGATTGGCGCCGCTCCCGCCAAAGAATATGTATAGGCCCACGACCGCATTGGCCACGGCACTGACCAGAACGGCAAACACCAGCCAGCGCCAGTTGAATCGCGCGCCCTGGGTCAGGTGCCAAATCATCGTGGCGATTACCACCCACTTCAGCCATTCAGTTAGCCAGTTGCCGATGGCATCGCTGGTCCACACGCCGACGGCGAAGACGAGGCAGAGCGCAACTGCAGAAAGCAGCACCGGCTCCCGGCGGATCCCGGGCAGCGGCTGACGTTTCATGACGGCGAAGGCAAGCCAGTGGGCGAGATAAAACGCCAGCAAGATCTGTCCGATGTCAAGAGGCAGATGAATGCCGGCCTCGGTCGCGATTAGCGCGCGTAAAGGGGCGAGCGCCAAAAGCGCGACTAACGTGGCGAGCGGCGTAAGCGGAATTAGCAGCAGACAAAGGCTCGCGGCGACTATGAGCAACAAACTCGGCAGAGGTAATATCGTACTTAAAACTGCGCCTATGAATGCTGCGGAAATACAGAACCAATGGATGCGGCGTTTGGATTGCGCCAAGACCATTTTAGCTGGCCAGCGATAGAACAGATCGAAAATACTCAAGCGTCCATTCGAGGCCATGTTCCAGTTCGACTCTTGGCCGCCAATTCAAGACTTCGAGCGCGCGTGACGTATCGGGTCGACGCGTCTGGGGATCGCCATCAATGCGGGAACTGTCTGCGAACACGATGCCGGCGCGATTGTTCGCCACGCGATTTACGATCTTGGCAAAGTCGAGGATGCTGATTTCCCTGGACGTGCCAATGTTGACCGGCTCCACGTAATCGCTCCGCAACAGACGAACGACGCCCTCAATTAAATCGTCAATATATTGGAAGCTGCGCGTCTGCGAGCCGTCGCCATAAACGCTGAGCGCCTCGCCACGCAGCGCCTGTCCGACGAAGTTCGGCACCACCCGCCCATCGTCAAGACGCATTCGCGGACCGTATGTATTGAAAATGCGAACAATCCTTGTGTCCATCTGATGCTGCCTGTGATATGCCATAACGAGGGCTTCGGCATAGCGTTTGGCTTCGTCATAGACGCCCCGAGGCCCCACCGGATCGACATTGCCCGCATAGGACTCCTTCTGCGGATGCGTCAACGGGTCGCCGTAAACCTCCGATGTCGATGCGAGCAGGAATTTCGCGCCTTTTGCCAGCGCGTGACCAAGCGCGTTGTGAGTGCCTAGGGCGCCAACTTTCAGCGTCTGTATCGGGTACTTTAAGTAGTCAATCGGGCTGGCGGGCGAGGCAAAATGCAATACGGCGTTGACAGGCCCCGGCACGTGAATGAAGTTGCTGACATCGTGATAGATAAACTCGAAATGGCGATTGCCAGCGAGGTGCGCGATATTCTCTTGCGATCCGGTGATGAGATTGTCCATCGCAACCACGCGATGTCCGTCGCGCAAGAATCGGTCACATAAATGTGAGCCTATGAACCCGGCGCCGCCAGTGATCAAGACGCGCAAAGTCTATCGCCTTCCCATTGCTGAATTAACGGAATATTACCACAAATCCTCTAAAGCGTGTATGCGATCGCCGGGCTGCCGCGCGGGCCTTATGTTTCCGTCGGCGAGGCAAGTTGCTTCAACCTCATCATGGCCGCGATTTGAAACATGAACAGGAAGGCCAAGTCAATGACGAAGACGCTGTTGTCGACCAGTCCATGCGCCAGCAGGGCCGCCATACTGCCGCTGAGACCAAGCGCCAAGGCATAAAGCAAGCTGTCGGCTCGACGATAAGACGCAATGATTGCATTCAGGTCGCGCCAAAACAGAAACTGAATCAACCCGAATAGGCAAAGCCCTAACACGCTCAACCGCGTCCAGAAATCCAGGATGAAGTTGTGCGGGTGAGAGAGATCGGCGTCCCATATCACGTCAGGCCGTATATACTCGCCGCCGAAATAATACAGAAACTGATCCAGCCCAAAGCCTGTAAACGGCCTGTCTTGAAGCATGGCAATCGAGCTCTCCCATAAGCGCAGCCGGACGAAACTCGTGCCGCTCGTGAAGTCTAGGGCGTTGGCGACTGTGGCTGAATACTGCGCCAGCAACATCACTGAAACAGCGCCTAGCGCGGCGAGCGCAACCAGAGGCGCGACCGCCTTGCGCCCAAATCGCCCGATGAAAACCGCGCTCAAACCAGCCGGCACACCCAGAAGTATCGCTCCGATACTCTGCGTCAGCATTAATGCCGGCAACATGATCACGAGAGCGCCCAAGGCAAACCGGCGCAATCGCGAGTCGACCTTCACGAGAAGCAGAGCCAGCGCCAGGGGAATCGCTCGGCCTAACAGCAAGCCGACATTGTTCGGTGACCCATACACGCTCTTCAGCGGCAGATGCCCTTGAGCCAGGATAATGTCGTAGAGACCAATCAAACAGACAACTGTGCCAGCGAACAAGACCGCAAGACAGCAGCGGACCAGGGTTTTTCGGTCTGGGCGCGCCAATCGCAACAGCAGATAGAAGATCGCCGGCTCGACTATCAGCGTCCGCAGTTCCGTCGTCGCTGTGTCCAGATGTCGCGTCCAAAACAGTGAAATGACCGCGAGAAGCACTACGCCGCCGACGGCAATGTCCATCGCTGAGATACTTCGCAGCGATCGTCGAGAAAAGACCGGGAAGGCGGCGTTGTCCATTTGCAGCTTTCGGCCAATGCCGACCATCAATCTGGTGAAGCCGGCCGCCGCAGATATGAGCAGAATGATCTCGACCAGGGGAAACGCGTAGCTGTACAGCTCAACAGGCGTCAAGAAGAATGGCGCCCAGAACAAGGTGAGAATGAGACCGTTGGAAATCCGGTGATAAATCTGTATGAAGAGAATCACGACTAGAATCAGCGTGATTAATACGCTCTCGGAGACATAGAGCGCGCCCCCAGTCAGGAGCGCAAGCGCGATATTCACTTCTTCGCGCACAAAGATGGAGGCTTTCGGTGTTTCCCAGGTCCAAAGCATGGCCAGCATCATGAAGATGGATGTAAGGCCCGTTATCAGCAAGTGCGCCGTGGCGCCGAGTTTAGCAAATAGATTGGACAGCCCGGGCAGCCAGTCTTTCCAGGGCGCGCTTGCGGCAGCGACCAGAAGGGCGAGCAGTGACAGCAAAGTAGCGAAAGCGCCCAGCGCGATCTGTCGATTGTACGGTTCGTATAGGTCGCCGGAGCTGACGGCGTAACCGGCAATTGACCAACGATCCCAGCCTTGATGTGTGCTCGCGCTAAGCCTGTGGTTGCCAAGCGGCAGGCCGGTCGCGATCGGGATGAGGTTCAGTTCCGGCGCGCGCGAATTACTGCGCAGGAAAATATAGGCGTTGCCGCTCGCATCGTGCTGTATTGCGTTGGGCGCCCCTCCGTCAACAGTGGGATATAGGAAGGCGAAATATTCGTCTTCTCTCAGGAGCATGGCGACGTCAACGCCAAAAAAGTCGAAGGACAGCTGGCTGTCACTGGTTGGCAACCAACCGATATCCGCGCCTAACTCGCCAAATTCCCAGACTCCGCTGTAGCTGGCGTGTCTGTTACGCGCATGGTACAAGCCGTCCCGGGCTAGGCTTGGGTATGGGTAAGTTTGCAGCGCGCGCAAAAGCGCCGAAGTTGTGCCGTCCTGCTTGACAAGCGCGAATCCCCACTGCGCGCTGGTCGGCTCTGCCGCCGGCTGCCAATGTTGCAGGAAAAGAGGACCGAGCCAAGGCATTTCGCGATGTACTCGATCCAGCGTCTCCAGGGTAAACTGTACCTGTTCGTCTTCCGAGACTGCGCCCCAGATTGATCGGTCGCCACCCCAGTCTCCGGGCAGCGCATTCCAACCGTAGTTGCTCGCCCATAGCGGTTTCTTGCCGTCGCCATTAGCTACCATGATTTCGCGAAGCGCGATAATGCGCGAGAAGTTGAGCAGGCCTTCGTCGACTCGTCTGTCGTATGGAGAAGAAAACTGACCATAAGGCTTTCCCGCGACTACATCCATAAGTTCTCGCGCCCCGAGCGCATACATCGCATCCAAGTAGCGAATGTCACTGATGTTTCGCCCGGCCGTCTCGACTGTAGGCGCGAGTCCCGCGGCGACGATTCTCGCGGACGGATCTGCATGCAAGATCGCCCCTTTCGCCGTGGCGAGCAAAGCGACATATTCTGCCGGCCGCGGATCAGCGCCGCCCCAGGCATCGCCGAGGTTGGGCTCGTCCCATACCTGATAGAAGTCGATCACGTCGCCGTAGCGCGCGGCGAATACCCGGCTGAATGCGGCGAAGTCGGCCAGAGAATGGGGCGGGGCGGTTCGCGTTGATTCGCCACTGCCGCGCTTTTCCCGCGCCCAAGCCGGCGTATTCATCAGGACAACGACCGGCTCAAGCTCCGGATAGCGGCGCAGCGCGTCGGCCACTCGATCCCAAGCGCGCCAATCATACACGCCCCTTTCCGATTCGATTGCATCCCAATAGGCAAACTGCCGGATCCAGCGGAATCTGGCGTCGCGGATCTGATCCAGCGCGCTTTCCAGTTCTGTTGCGCTGTACTGTGTTAATTCGACGTTGACGCCCGGCCGCTCGACCATGAATGGGAGATTTTGGTCTTTAGTCGGGTCGACGTATCCACGCAACTCAAAGTCGCGCAAATCAATAGTGGCAAGGGTTGCCACCAGGCTACCGGTGACCAGCATCAATGCAACAATCAGTTGAATGAGTTTGCGCATTATCTCGTCCAGACGGGGTTTGAAGACTCCCCGTCAAAGGTCAGCTGATACGAGATTGCCGATTCTACTTCGATGAGCCACAGGTTGCCTGCGTAGATTAGAGCGATGAATCGGCCATCGGGGCTCCAGACGTAGTCGCCGGCTCGCGAGCCAAAGTCACTTCTGCGAATTCCCCGCTCTTCTGGCGCGGGAAACAGCCGCCGCTGATTGCTGCCGTCACGGTCGGCCAGCATCAAGTCGTATTCGCTGTTCATGCTGTTCTGCGGCTCGCGCGCTTGCAGCCATGCCAGGTAACCGCTTTTGTTTTCCGCGCCTCGGGGCGCTAGATCGGGCGAGAACGCGGGCGCCGACCACATACCAGCTGATTGACGGATCGGCGCGACAAACCGCCCGTCTGCGCTGGCGACAACCATATCGAAGATGGGGCTAGTCTCGGCCGGTTCATCACCGAGCGGCGCGCCGTGTACGATTCCCGCAAGCAGCTGGCCATCGAAGGACCAGGACAGCGGCGAAAGCCACACCCAAGTCGCTGCGCTATGAAATACGGCAAATTGCGTCAGGGGCGTCAATCGCTTGCTTTCAAAGTCCACCAACCCGAAGCCATCGGCCCGCGCCCACGCCAGCTTGTCTCCAAATGGCGACCAGCTGAAATTCTTGCCCCACCAGCCGTATAGGCCGCCTCCCGATTCTGGCAACACCTCTTCTATGTCGAGCGTTCGCCCGCTTTCCAAATCGATGCTCATGAGCCACAAGTTGTTCAGCGCCTTCCAATCGGTTACGCCGAGGTTGCTCTCACCCGTAGAATAGGCGATTTCATTGGGAGAGCGCGGGCGCCACAGGGCGACTAGTACATCGGTGGGCGTCATGCGCTTGGGTTCGGATTCGTCTCCAAGATTGAGCATCCAGAGTTCGTTGAAGAAGTCATCTGTCTCATCGGTCTCGCCTGTGAATATCAAGCGCGCGCCATCTGGCTTCTGGTGGAATACATGGGCGTCCAGCTTGTGATCCCAAGTCAGGCGGCGTTTGTTGGCTGCGTCGTCGGTGATGGTCCAGGCATTTTCGTGATTGATATAGCTAAGACGGCCAGGAATATCCAAGGGCTGGACCGTATTGCTCGTCCCTACATAGATGACTTCATCGACCGGCTCTCGTACCACGGTGGGACTTCCCAGCTGAACGCGATCCACTTCCGTCTCATCTTCCAGCAACATGCGATAGCAGATCTCACGAATGCCATTGACGCCTGCCTGGCCCTGTTCGCGCTCGCCAGCGGGTAGGCCTTCCTTCGGCAGCAATAGCCGCTGATAGGCGATCCCTTCCCGCTCGCAGATTTCCCGCTCAGATACTCGTCTTATCGTTATCCGCATGCCATTGATAACGGGTGACACCAGCGGGTGGCTGATCCGGTCGCGCGGGCCAAGTTCAATTTGCGCGCCAGTTAACACCTGGTCAACGGTTAGATCGCGCGTGAAACTATAAGTCGTCTCGCGGCCATCGGCAATGACGGCGACCTCAATCGACTTCTCTTCTTGCGCGGATCGGCAGGCGATCGCCGAGCAGGCAATAAGCAGGTACAACAGAATCCGTGACAGCATTCGCTTCCTTGGGCGCTCCAGCGCAAATACCATCTTATATCCTAGTCGAGTTTCGCCTGAGCACAAATAAACGTGGATGAAGACCACGCAAGTTTATTCTCGTCTCGCGCGTTGCTTTCCAAGGCGACTGCTGGAGGCAGCGGCGCAGCAGCTTGACCTCATGGGTAAGAATGATAAACGCGGCATTGGATCGCGCCAATCGATCCGCTTCTTGCAGTATCGCCGGATAGAGCCGCCGGTTGGTCTCATGTGACCCGATGTGATGACCGAAAGGCAGGTCAGCGTACAATCGATCCGCCGTATGCGATGGCAACGGCGTCCGGCCCACGTCCGCCTGCAGGTGACGAATGCGATGCCCCAGGCCGCTGGCCGATGCGTTGCGCTCGCCGGCAATTAGCGCGGCGTCGTTGCAATCAATGGCCAGAAGCTGATTCTGCGACTGAATGAGAGCATGCTCAATGAGGATGGTGGATGCGCCGCTGCAAAGATTGACTACAGTGGCTTCGTTTTTCAGCGCTTCGACCTGTGTCATGGCATAAGCGGCGGTTGCGTTCAACGAGCCGGGCATGTTGGCGACGCGGTATTCGCGCGCGGAAAGCGGGCGAAGCGATAATCGCACCAGCAATTCCCAGCCCGCCGTCTCCCGCTTGGGAAGCAGCCTGACGAAGAGCTCTCCTTTGCCATCGTCGGCGGCCTCCAGATTTAGATTGTCCAACAACTCTTGCAGTAGACGACGCATGACCGATGAGCGTGCGCCGGCTGTGCCGATTCCAAGCGTCCGCGGAGGCCGAGGGAATGATCGCGCGGCTCCGGATAAGATGTTGGTCAAACGGACGAAATGCTCGTGGCCGAGAAAGGCTTTGGGTCGGGGAATCGCGAAAGAGTGAACCTGGTACACCGCAATTACCGACCTCAGCGCATGCAGCAACTGCGCCCGATCCCTGAAATGGAAGCGAATGAAACCCGCGCGCAAGCGGTTCACCGGCGCCACATTGGCGCCGAACTTGCTATGCAGCTCGTCAATAGCAAATGACTCGAGGCCCGGGATGATTTCTGCTTCAAACAAGGGCGACTGGCTATCTCGCCTTGGATTTGTCACTGGTTGTGCCCAGGGTTGTACATGAAAAAAGATTCCGCGGCGATGATTGGCGCTCCATTCCCGTTCCGTTCCCATTCCTGGCTGTCGAGCCGTGTCAGGCGCCGCCAGTTAGCGCCATCAACCGCTCAGCGGCAGCAAATGGGGTCAACCGCGCTCACGCAGAATTGCAAACTCTCTTCTTGCACGCGAAGGGGGGTTTATCAAATCAGCGGACCTGCAATCGATTTCCTTCTGATTATACTCAAATCGCGCCTCCGCCCAATCTCAAGCCAGATTGCAAATCGTCGCCTTCGCAATTTCGCTAGAGGTCTGCTCTCAACTGTTGTAGAATGCCTCCGCTGCACTTGCGAGGTTTGCGTCGATTTGGCGTCGCAATTAGGGACAGAAAATGAGAATTCTTACCGCCATTATTCTGCTTGCCCTGGCGTCGCTAAGCTACGCGCAGGAAGCCACTCCAACAGCTCAGCAAAGCGAATCAGAACATCAGGCGCAAACAGAAGATGCAGAGCATACCCCGACAGCGGAGGCTGAAACTCGGCCGAACGCGTTGGAGAACCCCTTCCTCCAATCCGATCTGGAATTAATTGTCGGCAACGTGCAGCGGCCGAACGGTCTCGTCTGGTTCGATAATACGCTGTATACCGTTTGTAATGGCGACTGGACGATATACAAGATCGACGACCGCAGCGGCGAAACCGTTACCTTCGTCTTCGGCGTGCGCAACGGCAATAGCTTGATTGCCGAATCGACAGAAGCCGGCTTTGATCTGTTCGTGCCCGATCCCGATACCGGCACGCTGTGGAAGGTGGATCAGCGCCGAGCCGCGCCCGTTAGCGTCAGCGCAGAATTGCCGGCGCCCTGGGGCATTGCACGGCTGAATGACGACGCCTTCCTGGTGACTGACACCGGCGCGAATGCCATCATTTCGGTGTCGGCTGCCGGTGAGCAAGAGACGGTACTCAGCGCGTTGCGCGCGCCGACCGGCATCGTCCGTGACGCCGATATCGTCTACTTTGCCAATGGCGGCAGCGCCAGACGGGGTATTGAGTACTTCCAATTTGACGACGATGGAAGCCACACCGAGGTCAAACGCCTTGTATCAGGGCTTCAGAACACGACAAATCTAGTCATGGGCGCCGATGGTTATCTTTATTTTTCCTACGCCCTTGGCACACGCGGGGTCGTTGGACGCATTGAGCCATCGCATTGCCAAGCAAGTGGCTGCAGCAATCAAGATGTGGAGATGGTAGTCTTTTCTGATATTCCGGCGCCACTTGCGATAGCGCTCTCTGACGACTTGCGCCTATTCCTGCACAGCCGCTATCGCCCCGAAATTTACTGGGTGCAACTGCCGGACTAGGCGCGACAGATTGTGATGTTTTCCGCTGCTATTTGCTGCCCGCTCTAGCGAATCGGCGATAGCTTTCGCTGTGGGCGAGAGGCAAGCGCAATGTCAGACGCCAACCATCACTTCCGGTTTGCTCGGATTGGATGTAGCCTCTGTCGTACAGATCTGAATAGACGCGACCAGTCTGATACGGTATCACCACTTCCAGCGACGTCATCTGCATGGACAGCGCCGATCGCATCGCCTGCAACAGCTCATCAAGACCCTGCTTCTCCCGCGCGGAAATAGCCACCGTGCCCAGGTAGGAATCAATGAGATTGAACGTAGGGACCGGTCCCGCTAACTGGTCGGTCTTGTTCAACACCAGGACGCGCGGCATGCTGGACGCGTCAATTTCAGCGAGCGTGTCTTCCACCGCCTCGATATGCTGGGCCGCATTGGCATGGCTGACATCCACCACATGAAGCAGCAAGTCCGCCTCAATCACCTCTTCCAGCGTGGCGCGAAAGGCCGCGATCAGCGTCGTCGGCAGTTTTTGGATGAAGCCGACAGTATCAGTGAGCAGCGCCTCTTGGCGATCTGGCAGTTGCACGCGGCGTGTGGTCGGATCTAGGGTGGCGAAAAGCTGGTCAGCCGCATGGACATCAGCCTCAGTCAACGAATTGATCAGCGTAGATTTCCCCGCATTGGTATAACCCACAAGCGCCACCAGGGGCAGACCGGAACTTCGTCGCCGCTGCCGATGGAGACTGCGATGCGCGCGTACATGGTCCAAGTCTTTCTTCAGCTTTGTGATTTTCCGCGTGATTTCTCGTCGGTCGGCTTCCAATTGGGTTTCGCCGGGTCCGCGCAATCCGACGCCGCCCGATCCACCGCGGGCGCCACCGCCGCCGGCTTGACGCGCCAAATGCGTCCATTGCCGAGTCAGGCGTGGCAATCGATATTCATATTGGGCCAGCTCGACTTGCAAGGCGCCTTCGCTGGTACGGGCGTGCTGGGCAAAGATATCAAGGATGAGAGCCGAGCGATCGAGGAGGCGTACCGCTTCGCCCAAATGCTTCTCCAACTCGCGCTGATGCCGGGGAGAGAGTTCCTCATCGAATATGACGACGGTCGCCTCATGCAACGTCACTTCGTCAACAATTTCCTGGAGTTTGCCTGAGCCGATCAGGTATTTGGGATTCACTTTCCGCAGCTTTTGCCAGGTGCTGCCGACCACTTTGATGCCGGCTGTTTCGGCCAGGAGGGCGAGCTCATCCAGAGAATCATCGATTGAAAGCAGGGCGCGCTCATGCTGAAGGGCGATGCCAACCAGGTAGCCGCGCTCCGATTCCCGATCGTTTGTCAATGGAATATTCGTCATAGTATCTCGCGCTCGTGAATTTTGACTCGCGGCATGATCACATCGTCCTGCATTTCGCTCAGCGACGCCATCATGGAATCTGCCGCTCTGACGGCATAGGCTTTCTTGCGCGCCGCCTTGTCTTTGATCCTTGTCTCCAGGGGCGGCAAGATGCCCAGGTTTGCTTTCATTGGTTGGAAACGCTTTGGATCCGTATGCGTCACATAATAGCACAACGCGCCCAGCATCGTATCCGGCGGGGGAACCCAGGAGCGAAGTCCCTCTAACTGTCGCGACAAGTTGAGGGCCGCCAGTAATCCGGTGGCGATATTGCCAACGTATCCCTCGACGCCGGTGATCTGGCCCGCAAAATACAGTTGCCCACGGTTGCGAAATCGCATCGTGCTATCGAGCAGGGCAGGCGCATTCAAGAAGGTATTCCGATGCATTTGACCCAGGCGAATGAATTCGGCGCTCCCCAAGCCGGGAATTAATCGCAGAATCTCCTTCTGCGCTTGCCAACGGATATTTGTTTGGAAGCCGACCACGTTGTACAGGTCGCCAGCCAGGTCATCTTGCCGCAGCTGCACGACAGCGTAGGGCCTTCGACCAGTATGTGGATTCGTCAACCCGACCGGTCGCATGGGTCCAAAAGCAAGGGTGTCGTCGCCGCGCTTCGCCAATTGCTCAATCGGTACGCAGCCTTCAAAGAAGTTGGGGTCCTCCCGCTCAAAATCGCGCAATTCGATGGTCTCGGCCGCTTGCAAGGCGCGAACGAATTGATAATACTCGTCCGGCTCCAGTGGGCAATTGATATAATCGCCTGTCTCTTCCTGACCGCGGCCATAGCGATTCGCCCGAAATGCGCGCTTCATATCAATGCTGCTCGCGCGCACGATAGGCGAAATCGCATCATAAAAGTACAGATAGTTTTCGCCGGTCAGCCTGCCGATGTCTTCGGCTAGCGCGGGCGAGGTGAGCGGTCCGCTTGCCACGATGGCGGGTTTTGTCAGGGGCACTTCGCGCACTTCTTCCCGGAGCACTTCGATTTTGGGATGTCCATCAACATGTCTGGTCACTTGGTCGGCGAAGCGCGCCCGGTCGACAGCCAAGGCGCCGCCTGCCGGCACAGCAGCGTTTTCGGCGCAGCGCATGAGCAGCGAGCCCAGCAATTTAACTTCATTCTGTAATATGCCGGTGGCGCGATCAGGCAGCTTGGACCCCAGCGAATTGCTGCACACCAATTCGGCTAGTCGATGACTGACATGCGCGCCTGTCGTTTTGACCGGGCGCATCTCAAAGAGCCGCACGTGATGGCCCCGTTCCGCCAGTTGCCAAGCCGCTTCACTGCCAGCCAGTCCGCCTCCGATGACGATTACCTTTTGGGTCATTCGTTAATCCCGGCGCTAAAACTTGCGCAAGATGATCGAGGCGTTTTGACCGCCCAATCCGAAGCTATTCGACATGATCGTCCGTATGCCTGGTACGCGCCGCGCCTCATTGGGCACGTAGTCGAGATCGCAAGCCGGGTCGGGCGTATCATAATTCACGGTCGGGTGCAGAAGCTCGCGCTCGAGGCTCATCAAACAGGCGGAAATCTCCAGCGAACCGCAACCGGCCATCGCGTGACCGATCATGCTTTTCGTCGAACTGACCGGGATGCGATAAGCGTATTCGCCGAATACATGTTTCACCGCAGCGGTCTCGATTGCGTCATTCGCCTGTGTCGAAGATCCATGCGCGTTGATGTATTCGATCTCCGACGGCGCCGTTTTCGCGTCGTCCAAAGCCCATTGCATCGCTCGCTTGGCGCCGCCCCCGTTGGGATCGGGCGCCGCGACGTGATAGGCATCCGATGACGCGCCATAGCCCAGGATTTCAGCGTAAACCTTCGCGCCGCGTTCTCTGGCGCGCTCGAGGCTTTCCACGATGAACACGGCGCCGCCTTCGCCCAATACGAATCCGCTGCGATTGGCGTCAAAGGGCCGGCTGGCTTGTTCGGGCGCGTCATTGTAGTCGCGGGTTAGCGCGCGTGTCGCGCTGAAGCCGGCCAGGATATAGTCAAACATCACGGCGTCGACGGCCCCGGCAATGGCCAAGTCGCATTTGCCCAGTTGGATCAGGTCGCAGGCTTCGCCGACCACCTGTATGCCTGTGGCGCAGGCGACCGATGGCGTGACCAGCGGACCAACAGCGTTCAGCATTCTGCTCACATAGTGACCCGGCATATTGGGCAGGGCGTTGACAATGCTCATCGGATTGGCGCGCTTGTATCCCGAGTCCCGCCAGGCTTTTATCCCCGATTCGCCCACCTCATAGCTGCCGAGCGTCGTGCCAATCAATGTGGCGACGCGGTGTCCGATTTCGCCAACCGTCTCGACAGCCAAGCCAGCATCATTGACTGCCATGACGGCGGCGACAATCGCGAACTGCGTTGCCCGCCCCATGCGGCGCGCCTGTTTAGGCGGGATCGTGTCGGACGAATCAAAGTCTCGGATTTCGGCACCGATCTTGACGTTGAGATGCTCGGTCTCAATGTTTTGCAGCTTTCGAATCCCGGATGTGCCGGCGGCGATCGCATCCCAAAAGCTGTCTTTGTTGCCCAAGGGCGAGACCACGCCTAAACCGGTGATGACCACCCGCTTGCGACCGTTTCGCGTCATTTCCATGCGGGTCCGCTCCGGATCACAAGGCTTCCTTGGCGATGCCGCTGCGTATCGCCCCGATGACATTTTCTTTTACGGCCTTGCGCGCTTGCTGAATCGCATTCTTGATGCCGATTGCGGAATTCCCGCCGTGCCCGATGATCACCACGCCGTTAACGCCCAGGAGCGGCGCGCCGCCGATTTCCGAAGTATCCACGCGTCTCCTGATACGATTGAAGGCGGGCCGAGCCAACGCGCCACCCAACATGGATATGGCGTCGTTGCGAAACTCCTGCCGAATCAAGGTCGCGACATAGTGCGTTGTCGCTTCAAACATCTTTAATACGATGTTGCCTACGAAGCCGTCCATGACGATCACATCGGCGACTGATGTCATCAGTTGCACCGGCTCCACATTGCCGACGAAATTCATTTTGCTGCGGCGCAGGATGTCGGCCGCTTCTCGAATGAGCAAGTTGCCCTTGATTTCTTCCGCGCCATTGGAGAGCAGGGCGATGCGCGGCTGGGTACAACTCAAAACACGCTCGGCATAAATGCTGCCCATCACGGCGAACTGCTGCACCCATTCCGGCTTGGCATCGGTGTTTGCGCCTACATCGAGGAAAATCATGCGGTGATCATTCACCGTGAACAGCGCCGAGAGCACCGGTCGCTTGACACCGGGGATTCGTCGCAAGGTCTTCAGAGTCGCGAGCGCATGCACAGCCCCGGTATTGCCCATCGTTACAAAGGCATCGGCATCGCCCTTCTTGACCGCATCCAGCGCAACATGTATGGAAGACGATGGCGCCAACTTAAGCACGTCCGTCGGCTTCTCATCCATGGCAATATCGTTCGGCGCGTGCAGGATTTCTACCTTGGCGCTGTTGATACTGTGATTTTTGAGCTCCGCCTCAATCATCGGTTTGTCCCCGACCAAGACGATGGTATCGCCAAATTCTCTGGCCGCCAGCACGCCGCCGGCGATATCGCTAAGCGGACGATTGTCCGTTCCCATCGCATCAAGAGCAATGCGCATCAAGTATAGACCTTCCGAATGGCCAGGGGCAAAGACTAACGCCACATCATACGGCAGGATAAGCGCTTCCTCAAGATGGATTCAGCTGAGGGCGCTGCTCTGCGAGCCATTGACATATACGGCTAACAGCCTATACTTGGTGGCAATCTGTGCCCTGATGGCGGAACTGGCAGACGCGCACGGTTGAGGGCCGTGTCCTTAACGGGGTGGAGGTTCGAGTCCTCTTCAGGGCATGCTGAGCAAGCTCACCATTGTTGGTGGGCTTTTTCGTTGCGCCGAATATTAAGCGGCTGTAGACTGCTACTGGAATAGACCGTAACAACTACACGGCGCATCGCCAGCGCGCAGCGTGCTGCAATCTTGTCGAATCATGGATGCTTGCGCGTTGAGCCAAAGTCATGAAGGCAAGATATGAGCGACACCAGTAAAGAAATATTGCAGCAGGCGTTTACGCTAATCGAGAATGGTGAACCGGAGAAGGCGCAGGAGATCCTTGCGCCGCTGCTCCAGGACGATGCGGATAATGTCCATCTTTGGTGGGTGTATACGCATGCGGTACAAGATGCCTCTATTGGCTTGGCCGCGCTGGAACGGGTGCTGGAGCTCGATCCCAAGTATCCCGGCGCGCGCGAGTTGAAGGCGGATGTCCTTAAGGCGCAGTCAAGAGATCCTGATTTAATCGCCTTGGAGGCGAGTGGTTCGGACTCCCCAGCCGTTGCGACAATGACTGATGTCGACGACTGGGAAGACCTTCAGCCTGTCGTGGATGTGGAAGCCAGCGGCTCGTCAATACGCGGTCGCGTTGCATTGCTCGTGGTCGTGTTAGTAATTGTCGTTGCCGGTGGCTTGATCTTGTCTGGCGCTGTTGATCTGTCTCAGTTGCTCTCAGGGATCTTGCCATCTCCAGAACCTCAAGTCATTGTCATATCAGAATCTACGATTGAGCCGACCCCGCCCAACCAAGAAAGCGAAGCTACACAAGCGCCGCCAGCGGCGACGGCGACCTCTGAACCCGCTGCCGAAGCAAGCCAGAAGAATACGGCAGAGAGAGAACAGGAAGAGACGGCGCCAATGATCGAGCAAGATCCTTCGCCCATCGCAACCGAAAAACCGACGGCAACGGCTACTGCGATGGCTTCCCCCACGTCCACTGCCACGATCAGTACAGACTCCATGCGCATAGCCAGTTTCGTCAGTTCGGTCGCTGAAATGATTACAGATTTCACGATCGTTCCCCTAAAGAGCGGAATGCTGCCCACCAGGCTGGGCGATACTCTGGTGATTTTCGTATGCGCCATACCGGGACCAGAATTTAACCATCGCCTAACCACCGTGCTGAACACCGTGGTGTCTTTGGAAGAGGACTTGCCCGAAGATATTGAGGCGGTCGCAGCCGGGCTCGTCAATTGCGACGACACGAACGCTGGCCTGCGAATCGTCGGGGTCACGCGGGCAACAATCAGCGCCTTCGCCAACGAAGAAATTGATTCC
Organism: Chloroflexota bacterium; assembly: GCA_026707665.1. Classification (GTDB taxonomy): domain Bacteria; phylum Chloroflexota; class Anaerolineae; order Aggregatilineales; family Phototrophicaceae; genus UBA6055. The sequence goes on along the minus strand of JAPOWK010000159.1, from coordinate 59,637 downwards.
AAAGAGTTCCAGCGCGCCTGGCAGCCCTTGTCTTGAATCTGGCCGCTCGCGGCAGTATCCTAATTCGAACAGCAACTTACGCAGCGGCGCGGCATGAGGCCGGATATCGTTCCCCATGAGCAAGGGCAGAAAAGTCATCACCAAGAATCGGAAGGCGCATCGCGATTATCTGGTCCGGGATCGCTACGATGCTGGTCTCGTGCTCTTGGGCTCGGAAATCAAGTCGATCCGCAATCACAATATCAATATCGGCGATGGATACGTCCAGGAAAAGGCGGGAGAACTGTGGCTGCTGAATACGCACATCGCGCCTTATAAGGAGGCGAGTATCTTTGGGCATACCGATCCCCGCCGACCTCGCAAGCTCTTGCTGCACCGACGCGAGATCAATCGCATCATCACGCGGATTCGCCAGAACGGCATGACCGCGATTCCACTGCAGGTCTATTTGGAACGAGGCCGGGCGAAAGTGGAGATCGGCGTCGCGCAGGGCAAAAGACGCTACGACAAACGGGCTGACCTGGCAAAGCGCGATGCAGACCGGCAGATAGAGCGCGCGCTAAAGGAACGTTGAGGTCTCCCTTCGTGGTTGTAGCGTGCGTTGCGCAGTGCTAAAATTCTCGCGTCGAAATCGAGTCTTTAGAACGTAGAAGGTGATATGGCTGCAGTGAACGGCAAGAAACCGCGCGTGCTCTCCGGCATTCAGCCCTCGGGCAACTTGACAATCGGCAACTACCTCGGCGCGCTGAAGCAATGGGTGGAGGTGCAGCACGATTACGACTGCTTCTATTGCGTCGTTGACTTGCACGCGATAACGGCAGCGCAAGACCCGGCAGACCTGCGACAGAAGACACGCGAAAGCGCCGCCATGTACATCGCCGCCGGGCTCGACCCAGAGATCTCCACGATTTTTGTGCAGTCGCACGTGCCCGCCCACTCGGAGTTGGCCTGGATGCTCACTTGTATGGCGCCCTTGGGCTGGCTCCACCGCATGACCCAATTCAAAGACAAATCCGCCAAGCAAACGCAGGAGTCTATCGGCGCCGGCTTGCTCAATTATCCCAATTTGATGGCGGCCGACATTCTGCTATATCATGCCGATTTGGTGCCGGTCGGCGACGATCAGAACCAGCACCTGGAGTTCACGCGTGATCTCGCGCAGCGCTTCAATCACATGTATGGCGATACCTTCACATTGCCCTCGGTCATGAATCCCCAAGCCGGCGCGCGCGTCATGGGCTTGGACAACCCAACGGCGAAAATGTCGAAAAGCGAAGCGGCGGAGAACCATGCGGTCTTCTTGTTGGACAGCCTGCCCGCGGCGCGCAAGAAAATCATGCGCGCGGTTACCGATTCGCACCGCGAGATTCGCTTTAGCAAAGAGCGGGAACGCGCCGGCATCAACAATCTGCTGACCATCTATCAGGCGATCACGAACGAACCCAGCGAAGCGATTGAAGCCGGCTTTGCCGACAAGGGTTACGGCGATCTCAAGCGGGCGGTGGCCGATCGCGTCGCTTCAACGCTCGAACCGCTGCAAGCGCGCTACTACGAATTGATGAACGAAGCCGGTTATCTGGACTCGGTACTCAAGCTAGGGCGGGAGAAAGCAGGCGCAATCGCCGAGGCGACGCTCAAACTGGCGCAAGAACGCATGGGATTCCTGGCGCCGTCTTGACCTTCTGACCGAGATTGACTAGAATGACTGGCGAGCCCCATTCGTCTAGCGGCCTAGGACGTGGCCCTCTCAAGGCCAAAACAGGAGTTCGAGTCTCCTATGGGGCACTGCAACCTCGGATGGTACGCGTCCGAGGTTTTTTCTTGAACAAGTTGCCCGAATGGGCACAGTGACGATGATATGCCGACCGAGCGCGCGATAGACACCGACCGCAAGACACAGGCTGTCGACGTCACGGCAATCTGCCAATCCTTGATTGCTGAGGCAAAGAACGGCATTGCCGTCTTCAACGTGATGCATACGACCGCGGCGCTCATCATTTGCGAAGACGAGCCCAATCTGCGCGACGACCTGGTGAAAGTCGCGGAGAGCTGGCTGGCAAACCTTCGTCCTTTCAGCCATGGCCGCTATGGCGCGCCCAACGCCGAAGCCCACATCACCAGCGCCCTGGCCGGCACATCCTTGACGCTTCCAATCGTCGATGGCAAGTTGCTCCTTGGCAGTTGGCAAAGTATACTTCTGTTGGAGCTAGACGGTCCGCGGCGGCGAAAGCTCGTCTGCACGGTTATTGAGACACAAGACAAAACTGAGGTTTAAGAAATGTTAACAAGTAAACAGATTGAGCAGTTCCAAGAGGATGGCTATCTGGCGGTGGATCGGCTGCTGGATTACGAACTGGATATTGAACCGGTCATTGAGGAATATCAGCAACTGCTCGATGAGCTCGCGGAGCAGTGGGTGGCGGAGGGGCGCCTCGAGAGCGCATTCAGCGACCTGCCATTTGAAGAGCGTCTGGTTGAGGTGTATCGCGCCGGCTGTGATTATTACCAGGCATTCGATATTGCGCTGCCCAATGGCAATATCCGCGCCGACACGCCCATTCACTTGGGACCGGCTGTCTTCAATTTGCTGCGCAGCCCCCGATTGCTAGCCGCCGTCGAGGCGCTCATCGGCGGCGAAATCTTCAGCAACCCGATACAACATGTGCGCATAAAGCCACCGTTCCGCCTCGTCGAAAAAGAAGATGTGGATAATGCGCTGGTGAGCGCCACCCGCTGGCATCAGGACAATGGCGTCGCGCTGCCCGAAGCTGACGAAACCAAGATGTTGACCTGCTGGGTAGCGGTTAGCGAAGCGACGCCGGAAAACGGCTGCCTGCAAGTCCTGCCCAAGAGCCACCGCGAAGGCATCGCCCTTCATTGCACCGTCACCAATCAGCTCGGCATACCCGAATCGATGATCGAGCAAGAGCAGGCCAAGCCTGTGCCGCTCAATCCCGGTGGCGTTCTATTCTTCCATCCCATGTGCAAACACGGGTCCCTTGATAACAACAGCGACGCCTTTCGCTGGAGCTTCGACCTGCGCTACAACCCGATCGGCGAGGCGACTGGTCGCCCGCATTTTCCCGGATTCATCGCGCAAAGCCGGGCAAACCCGGAGTCAGCGCTTGAAGATTATCGCGAGTGGGCGAAACTTTGGCTTGCCGCGCGCGCGAGATTGGCCGAAGTCGAAGAGATCAAGCACAACCGCTGGGACAAGGACGATCCACTCTGCGCCTAATTCGCATGGCGATCTAATGTTAACACTATAGAAACAGATGTATATCGAGTTAATGCTATTCGACTTACGGAGCGTTCCCCGAATCGAGAGCAACCGCGCTCCTTCCCGCTGTTCGGTAGCCAGGGCCAAACCTGCGCGGCAGCGCCATGTCTGACGGCTACCCGGTTCCAGCTGAATCAATCCAAACCGAAATCGTCATCAATAAATCACGATTTTTGACTACCGTGGAATTGGCGACGAGTGTTGCTGGCGCCCGCCAAGGCTTGGCGGCGCTCCGCTCCGAGCTGGCGAGCGCCAATCATCATGTCTACGCCTTTCGCGTCGGCTTTGGCAATTCGGTCACCGAAGGCATGAGCGATGACGGCGAACCGACGGGTACGGCCGGTCCCCCAACCCTTTCGGTGCTGCGGGGCGCCGGCATCGGTGACATTCTGTTAGTGACAGCGCGCTACTTCGGCGGCGTAAAGCTGGGCACCGGCGGCTTGGTGCGCGCCTACACTACCTCGGCGCAGGAGGCGCTGCGCGCGCTGAAGACCGAGTTGAAAGTGCAGAGACTGACAGTGGGGCTCGAATTGCCCTACACATTTTACAATCTCGCCAAGCGCCTCATTGCCGCGCACAATGGGACGATCGAAGATGAAGTTTTTGACGAACAGGTCCTGGTGATCGCCCGATTCATCGCAGCTGATTTGGACCGCTTTGCAATTGAGATTCGTGAGCGTACCGCAGGCCAAGTTCTACCGGTTGCTCTCTCGTGACTTGCTAAGCCATTTTCTGCGCGATCAATTGGCGGACTTGCCCAATGGCGCGGTGTGAGGGCGCAATCGTCTCCGCCAAGGCAATATACTGGCGAGCGTCCTCATACTGATCATTTTCGATCAAGCAGGAAGCCATTTGCATCAAAAGGTAGACATCGTTGGGAAAGCGCTCGAGGGCGGCATTCAGGGTTGATATAGTGTCATCGCGTTTATTCTGCGCCCACAGGATTCGCGCGATTCCCAAATCAATTTGCGGGTCGGGTCCCGCTTGTTCTGCCGCCTCGCGCAGCACTTCCAGAGCGCTTTCATCATCTCGCCAGCTGCGATAGCAGGCGGACAAGAGCAAATGCAGGTCAACGAGCTTCGGCGCCAACTCTATCGCCCGCTCCAGCGATTCTACTTTGTCTTCCGACACTGGTCGATTCGCGCTTAGCATGACCTTAGTTTCCGCATATTGCTCGGCAAAAGACGGCAAGGATGCCTGCAGCGTAATACGTTGAAGTTCCAACTCCAGATTGTCGTCGATCTCCGCGAAGCCTGCGCGACAGGCCTCAACCATTTGGCTTGCCAAGGAGCTGTCCAGATCTGCCAGAGCCAGCTGAGCTAGAAACACATAGGCATAAGCATTGGAATCGAGTTGACTTTCCAGAATATCGTAGGCGCGATCGTGGTCTTCGAGCTCAATGAATCGATCCAGGACCTCGCCGGCAAAAGAGCCTTCTTCGTCTCGTTGCAGCAGGCGCTCGAAGTAGATCCATCGTTCGTCGTCCGCCACGTCGATCATGTAGGTAAGAGCCAGTTGGAGGGCTCCCAAGTCGTCCCTTACGCCATCTGTGTAAATCTTAAGCGCGTTTGCGATTTCGACCGCCATATGGGCGTCTTCATCGTATTCATCCGGATCAAACAGCAGCACATCATCAACGTTCAGATTGTTGACCTCGGCGGACATCAAAAGCTCGGCGTACTGCCAGAAAAGCGCGGGATCCCCCAAGCCGCTTTCGAGCGCAAGCTGGGCCGTCTCGATGGCCGCTTCGACCTCCCCGGCATTGAGCTGGATCTCAATCATGACGCACCATACTGATGCCGGTTCACCCGCTCGCAAGCGCGGCTGCAAGAACGATAGCGCTTGCTGAGCCTGGCCCAGCCGCGATAGACCTAGAGCGGCGGCGGCAGCCCCGGGCCCGGCCAGAGAATCATGGCTGAGAGCGCGTCCGAGCTCGGTCACGATTAGCTCGCCAATTTCTGCTATTCCCGGCTGCATCACTTGCTTGGCCATCATGCCCAAAGTCCAGTAGGCAAATTGACCAGGGTTCGCGTTACACAGGTCAGCCACCTCCAGGTACTGATCGCGAACATCGCTCTCGTCCCACTCGACATCCCAAAGGTACAGGTAGACATCGAGATTCCAACCAAACACAGCTTCCAGCACCTGCTCAAGTTCGGCGACGCCCGCATCAAGCGCATCATATTCGAGGATGGCTTTGGAGTTCACCTCCCCCGCTATCTTCCAGTAGACCTCCGCCGCGATGGCAGGCAGCGCCAAGGTCACAGCCGCAAGCGACTCAAAGTGATAGGTCAGGGCATCGCTGTCGACGTCGCTCGCCGACAGGCTCTTATCGATTGCAAGCTGCAGATCATAGCCGTCCGCACCAGCTATGAGCGCGCCGTCAAGAATTACGTTATCGGCCAAGCCATCCAGTGTCCAATCAGCAGGAGAGAACTGGTAATCGGAGGCGGTGATTTCCGCGTTTTCGTCGGCGATGTCAATCTTTGCGAAGCAACGATATACACGGGTGTCCGGATACTGTTCCAAGAGGTAACAGAGGCACGAAGCCAGCCCCATCGCGGCTTCGGGCATGTCTGCGCAAAGAATGGGATAAACCCCGATGCGAAACCCCTCACTGGACTGAATCGTGTGCGCGAGACCGGCGGCGCTTCCGAAGATCGATGTCGGCGCAACGGAATCACTGGGCTGTTGACCAAGCGTTTTCATTCTTTCGGCAGCTGTCAACATACGCGGCGCTCCAATCAAAACACCCTGCCATAGTGACAGGGTGCATTGTATATCTGACGAGGTCGACTGAATAGAATGTTCAGCTAGTTGACAACCCCTACCTGGCTGAAGTCGCCGCGGAAAACGGTGTAGAAATTGTTTAGCCAACCCTGGCCGAAACTGCCTTCAACCTGATACCAGCCGCGGCCTCTGGAAAGCCCTAGCACTCTCAATACGGTACCCCCCGGCACGGTCGCGACGATGCTGTTGCCAATTCCGGGACCGGACCGGATGTTTAGAAAGGCCGTATTAACAACTGCCCGCGGCGTAGAACCGGAGAGGTGCGCTCCTTCACGTTGGCTCGGCTGGCCAGTCCGCGAGAGACCGGCGAAACTGCCGCGGCCTACCGCATAATTGGAATTGACCCAGCCAGTGCCAGCGGATGTTTCGACCTGATACCATACACCGCCGCCGTCTATCGCCGTAACCAGGAGTTCAGTTCCACCAGGGACCGTCGTCAAAACATCGTGTCCGATTCCCGGGCCCGTGCGAACATTCAGGTACGCTGTATTTATGACGAGGTACGGCGCGCCTGCCGGAATGGAGGGCTGCGGACCTGTATCCGCCGGCTCGCCCGTATGAGCCAAACCGGAGAAATCGCCACGTTTGACTGTATAGGTTCTGTTGATCCAGCCGGTGCCGGCCGACGTCTCTACTTGGTACCACACGCCGCCATATTGGATGGCTGTCACTGCCAGCGCGGTACCGCCGCGCACGGTCGTCAAAATCGAATGCCCAATTCCGGGACCGGTCCTGACGTTAAGATAGGCTGTATTCACAACGACATGTGGCGCACCCGCGGGGATAGCTGTTCCGCTGCCCAAATTCGGTGGTGTGAATTGGTTTGGTACACTGGTGAAATCGCCACGCGCCACCGCATAGAACGAATTAACCCAACCTGGCCCGCTAGGGCTGGTGACCTGGATCCAATCACTGCCAACGCGGAGCGAAATCACGGGCAGTACCGTACCTCCTGCTACTGTGTCGATGATATTATGGCTCACGCCTGGTCCGCTTCGAACATTTAGCCGGTATGTGTTTACCACCAAATGCGGCGTATTTTGCGCGACAGCGAGCGGTTGCACTGAGGTAAGCAAAGCGACCACAACCAATGAAAAGAGCAAAACCCGATATCTTATGCGATTGGCCATAATCTTCTCCCGTAAAGACCTATCACCCTTATCAATGTCTGCTAGCACGGAAATCAGTATAGTGTTTACTAACAGACAGGGCAAACGATTTCGCTGGCAATCTACGCCTGTTTGCCCATCATATCCCAGCGGAACCGTTCCAGTGCCGTTTTGGACCATCAAACGCGATACTTTGGAACCCTCCGAATCGGATAATCTGGAATTGGCGCCACAAGATTGACACATTTACTTGACTGTGTTAATATCACCGCAGATCGCAAAAGGCGAAGGGAAACGTCATGGCTTTGGCCGAGCAGCAGACAGTTGGCGTGGTAACCGATAGCAGCGTATTGAATGTCACACCGGCGGCGGTGTCCATCATTCGTAGCTTGCTCGAACAGCGAGAGATTCCTGATCACGCGCTTCGTGTCTTTGTGACGGGCGGCGGCTGTTCCGGGTTGCAATATGGTATGGCTTTTCAGGAGGCGCCAGAAACGGGCGATACTGTGGTCGACTGTGCCGACGTGCGTCTATTGGTTGATCCGACGAGTATGATGTATCTCAGAGGCGCCACCATTGATTACGTCGACAGTTTGATTGGCGGCGGCTTTCGCATTGATAATCCCAACGCCGCTTCCAGTTGTGGTTGCGGCCACTCCTTCAAGGGTTCGGATGAGGGCGCTGCCGACCAGAGCCAGGGATGCGGGACCTGCGGAAGCTATTAGACTCGCGTTCTAGGATGCGGAGGCGCGGCGGTCACCGAGAGTGAACAGCATTTCAGTTCCGCAGCATACTGATTAACAGTCCGACAAATCCCAGACCGGCCAGTGCCAGGATTGGAAGCAGCGGCGGCAGATCAAGCAGGCGCGGTTCGGACGCTTCAACCACCTCAAGTTGATGGACAAACGAAGGCTGAGTCGCTGGCGGCGTATATGTCGGCAGCGGCGTGGCCTCGATAACTTCCACCACACTGGCTGCATCAGCCTCACCGGTGGCGATTTCGATTGTGCGTGGATTGGTGTCTGTCCGATCGGCGTTCTCACCGCCGATCGCTGCTAGACTTCCCGGCGCGACCACAGCTTGCAGATTGTCGATCACCTCAATTAGGGCCGGATCGCCTTCGATTGTCACCAGGTCGCCGTATACCCATGCTCGTCCATTTGGCGACAATTCGAAACTCAATTCGTACCAGCGATAGTAATTCCGCAGCACGGGATACAGCGTTCCGTGAGCAATGGTGCCGAGCAAGTCGCTTTCGATATCAGGCAGGGCGCGGACATTCACATTCCCGGCAGACTGCAGCGCTTGCAGCCGCGCGGCCGGCAGCGGGGTCGGCGTAAAGCTGGGCGTGATGGTCGGCGCCCGCGCTTGCGCGTTTTCTGGCGTGGGGGTGACCAGGTTAGCACGCACCGGGGTCGCATCGGCGCCGCCTTGCGCGTATGAAGACGCAACTGGCAGAAGGACCGAGACGCAAAGCGCCAAAGATGCAAGCACCCGTCGGATTCTGATCCAGTCACCAGGAAATCGCGTTGACATCAGTGAAGCGACCTTGCTCGGCGATCACGCTGCGGTTGTCCAGGTTGTTCACCAAAAAGCCTTGGTACAGTTGACTGCCCAGCCCAAGGACTTTCCAGTTGCTCATGACAAATGGCGGGACGGCAACGCCTGGCGGGCAGCGATTGCAGTCTGCCGGGATCCATTCGCCATTGAAGCGCCTGGCGATATGCAGATGTGTCGCGGTGCTGAAGCCGCCGGCGCAGGAGGTGTATCCCAAGATGTTGCCCGCGTCGACGACCTGGCCTTCATGCACGGCGTCGTGCGGGCTGATATGCAGATATAGTATCGTCCAGCCGCTTCCCTCATTGCCGTCTCCGTCCAGGTCCAGCACGATGACGCCGTCATCTATTCTGGCAATAATCCCACGAGCAATCGCCGTGATCGGGAAATTTGATGTATAACACCAGCTGGTCTTGTCCTCGTCCGGCGGCGCAAAATCTACCGCGGACCAGGCGCTGCCGTTCCCCCATCCACCGTGGAATCCGCCCGTGAAACGCCATACATCGCCGCGCGGAAATGGAAGCGTTAAGAGTGGCTGCACCAGATCAGCGGCCGTTGTTTCATGGGCATCTTCGAATGGATCGCCAAACAGCCGTCGATAGGTCTCGAACAAGCCGGCTTCGCCGACGTCAGATTCCCATTGCTCAAGGCTTCGCATTTGCGCGATCGCGAATTGCACGCCTATGGTGGCGGCGTTCAAATCCGGATGAAAGTTAAGACGGCTGCCGTCGACGGCTTCGAGAATCGTCTTGCTACGGTACTTCCAGTCATAATATCCCTGGTTGAGCCGGTCCGCCATCAAACTCAACTGAGCGTACAGCCCCTTCCTCCCGGTTTGTGTCGAAGCGTCCGGCGCCACAAAAGGGTATAACAGCGCTTCTTCCTCTTCTGTCGACGCGGTGACCAGCCCGGCAAAGTACTCAAGAAACGCGAGCAGGAGCCGCGCGTCCACACTGTATTCGCGCGAGACCCGTTCAATGATCTGGCTCGCCGTCAGGGCGTCGCTGCGCTGCGTTCCATCGGCAAGCCGTGTCGGTGTGAATACGTTGATCTGCGGCAGCATGCCGGCTTGTGAGCGAAGGAAGGCATCGGTGTCGAAGCGAAAGGCATCCACTGATCGAACCAGCCGCGAATCCGGCAAAATGCGAAACGCGGGCGTATATTCCACCGGCGTCTGTGGCAGATTAATGACCTGCCCCACCTCCAGAAAATCAGGATTTGGCAAGTTGTTGGCGTTTAGCAGCGCGTTGATAGAGACATCATAGCGTTCGGCGATACGTGTGAGCGTGTCGCCCCGCTGGACGGTATGAGACGCTAGTTGCCCGTCCCGGATCTCAGCTGCGGCTGCCGGGGCATCAAGGGAAAGAGTGGCGACCGCTGTCGAGGATTCGTCCAGGTTTCTCTCAATTGCCGGGGGGGAAGCTGTCTGGCGATTGAGAGGAACGGTAAAACCTGACGGTGTCGCCGATTGAAGGCTTGCCGTCGATGATGAAACCGGCGACGCATTTGCTTGTGCCGATACCGCAGAGCGCTCGGCTTCCGTCGCCGGTACATCCCGAGCCATGGAACAACTGGCCAGGGCGGCAACTGTAAGCAACAGCGCCACGGTCGGAAGGAACCGAATGCTACCGGAAATGGAGATCAACCTGCTGTCGGCAAACTGCACTTGGGCGTACCTTTGAACACCTGTATACTAATTCAGTATTCTGGATCGCGACATCAATATAAGGAGTGAGCAATGGCCAACGCTGAAGAGGTAAGGAGCTTGTTTCCGGCAATGGTGGATCGTTTCCTCCCGGAGAAAGCGGGAGATATGAATGCGACAATACTCTTTGATCTGAGTGGCGACAATGGCGGCTACTTTTGGATCAAGATCGCGGATGGCGCCGCCACCACTGGCCCTGGAGAATTGAGCGATCCGGCCTTGACCGTCAAAGCAAGCGCTGACGACTGGTTCGCGGTGGCCACCGGTGAAATGAATGCGATGCAGGCATTTATGACGGGGAAACTCAAAATCCTCGGCGATATGGGGCTGGCGATGAAAATCCAGACGATCTTCGCCCAGTAGGGTTTTCGCGCCAGCGATCAATCGCCGTCTGATTCCAGATTCAAAGACGCGAGGCTCAAACTGAATCCGGCCGCGTCCAGCGCCTCGTCAATCGCTGCTTTTGTATCATCATCGGTCACATTTTCATCCAGGCTGCTTAATATCTCAATTGCCTGCCGGCCGCCGATTTCACCCAAAGACCAAATCGCAATCATTTGAATCTCTTGATCGTCGCTTTGCGTGAACTCGCCGACTCGCCGCGTAGCCTCTTTCAGTTGAATCTGGCCGCAAGCTCTGATGGCTTCATAGACGCATTCGCCGTCCGCGCTCTCAAGCTCGTCCAACAGTTGGGCAAGCCACATTGAGCTGCAGGTTCGTCCCATTGCGTAAATGGCGCCGATTCTAAGTTCATGGTTTCCATCGGTGTAAGCGGTCTCGATGAGGCTGTTGACCTTCGGGTGGCTTGAATTGGCGAGCGCTTCCAAAGAGCGGCGCCGAATCTCTATCGGCTCCGCAGGATCGCTATGAATTTCATATACCAGCAATCGCGCCTGAGCCGCGAGATCGGCCGGGACATCCCCGTATTCGCCCAGGAGAATGAATCGGCCCAATTGCTCCAAGGCGCGCGCTCTGACGGCGGCGTCAGGGTCGGACTCTACCATTCTCATCAGCGCGCGCATGGTCTCGGCTGACTCGTCAATCCACAGCAGATCGATGGCTGCCGCGCGTACGAGGCCGCTGACATCTTCAAGGCACCGCAAGGCAATCTCGCGAAAATTGAGCTCAAACATGGCTTCGCTGGCTTCATTCAGCGCCTGCAACACCCGATGCTTGGCGACAGCTGGAAGTGGATTCCAGACCCTTTCAAGCGTCCGCAGTTCCGCAGCCGTCAAATCGCTGAGACCATATACAATTGCCGCTGGTACGACCGATTGATTGGAGAGCGCCTGATTCTGCAATGAGCGAGCAATGTCTTCAAGCGAAGGTTTGGGGATGGGTAGGTCAACCGCTTCTTCTTCGAATGCCGGCATTCGCTAGTTTCCCCTGTTCAGCCAAGTGTCGGCGGATGAATCAAGTCATAAATCATGACAATGGCGCCCAGCGCCAGCAGCAACACAATGCCAATTTGATGTATACGCGCTTCCGTCTTGGCGGCGACCGGCTTGCCGCGAATCATTTCAAGAAGGACGAAGACGATCCGCCCGCCATCAAGCGCTGGTATCGGCAGCAAGTTGCTGATTCCCAGAAAAATACTGATCAGCGCGATGAATTTCAGCATAATGCCAGGACCTTCCTGCAAGCTGCGCTGCAAGAATTCTCCGCCGATCTTGCTAATGCCAATGATACTGATGGGACGCGCGTCCCGGCCGCTGAGCGACCCATCAAGCAAGCGACCTGGAATCGAGGCGATAAGTTCTAGGGTGTTCACCGTGGTGCGCACGCTATAGGAGATGGCATCGGGAATGCTCTGCGGGATCAACTCATGTTTGAGCCCCCCATTGGCGAAACGGGTACGGTCTCGCAGACCGAATTGTGATCGAACCCCCATGCCCAGCCGCCCTTCCGCTTCAGGCGGATTAATGCGCGGCGCCACCACCACAACGATGTCTTCTATCGAGCCGTCTTCATATTCTCGCCTGAGTGTGAGTGGCAGTTGCCTGCCTTCAAAATCCTTTGTTGCCTCCTGTAGCGTCTTGGTCGGATTACCCGACGGCGCAATCGGTTTATGATTGATCTGGCCAATTATGTCGCCAGCTTGAATGCCAGCCTGCGCCGCCGGCGATTCTTCCAGCACAGTTATCACCTGCACGAAACCGGAGCGCCCAGTGAAAGCTGGCTTGACGCTCAGTTCATACTCGTCGCCTGTATCTTGTCGGATGAGCGAAAACTGAATCGATTCCCCTTGATAGACCTTCAGTTGCTCGTGAAAGTCTACAAAATCGGCGAAGCGTTCCCCGTTGATCTTTTCGATGGCATCACCGACCTTTGCGCCTGTCCCGTAAAAGAGGGAGCCGGGTGGGATCGCTACAATTTGGCTTAGTCCGCCAACCGGCAATGAAAGCCCGATCAGAGCGACTACAAAGAAAAGCAACAGCGCCATGAGAAAATTGGCAAACGCGCCGGCAGCCATAAAGAAAATGCGACCCAGGGCGGGCGCCTCGTTTACCGACATCATCTTGCGCTCGTCTACTCCGCGCAGTCGCAGCATTTCTCGCTCCGATACGATTCGCACCAGCCCTGAGCGCCGCCGCTCCAATGTGACCCGATCTCGCTTTACTTTATCCTCGCTGGCTGGACCAATCATGTCTTCGCCCAGTGGGCGAACGAACCCGCCCAGCGGCAGAAGATTCAGGGTGAATTCCGTTTCGCCAAGCATGAACAAGCGCCCGACGCGAGGCGGGAAGCCGATGCCAAACTCGAGTACATTGATACCGACCAGTTTGGCGGCAATGTAATGGCCCAGCTCATGAATGATGACTGCCGGAATCAGAACGAGCGCGAAAGCGGCTATGGCAAGCGCGATGTCACTTGTGGCGGCGTAAACCAGCATAGACCACTAACCTCCAAAAGGATTCGATTCGCCTACATTATACGCCCGAGTTGCGAAGAGACGCAAGGAATGCCATTTGCACTAGCCCTCAGGCGTCAAGATGTAGGCGCCGCAACCCACCGATGATCGTAAGATATCCAGCTCGCTCGAAAGCGTCCGCAAGCGCGCGACCACCGCCTCGGCGTCGTTGGCGGCGCAGATGCAATGGACATTGGGTCCGGCATCCAAGGTATAACAGACCTGCAAGTTCTCCACCGTTCGCCAATGGCGCACCGCCTTCATGATGGCGAAGGAGAGCGGCTCCCAATATAGCAGCGGAGGATCGCTGGTCATCATGACAGCGTGCATCAGATTGCTGTCTTCCTCGACCACGTCCGCGAATTGTTCGAAGTCTCGACGCATGATTGCCGATTTCATCGCGCGCAAGCGTTCGGCTGCCGAGCTTATCCGCGCCGGCTGCAATACGCTGGTGCCAGCTGTCTCGTGACCAGCGCTGGAACTCGTCCGCTTGTGCGCGCGGCTAACGATCGCGATGACATCAATCAGTTTCCAGTGTTCCGACGGCGCGAAGGTTTCCGCAAAGGACGTCTCATGAGAATCGCCCGCGTGCCATTCGACATATCCGGACGGGATCGAACGCGCAGCCGATCCTGAGCCCATCCGTGCCAGTATGGAAAGCTCTCGCTCCGAAAGTTTCAGGCCAAGCGCGGCGCTGGCAGCCATCGTCAACGCCGCGAAGGCCGACGCAGACGAAGCGATTCCGGTCCCCATCGGAAAGTTGTTGGTCGAGCAAACGCGCGCGTGGCGCCTTGACTGGAATCGCGCGCGCAGCACGTCCAGATGATTGCGGACACGCTCAAGGGCTGAATCGGCAGCCGTTGCTCCATTGATAGTAAGTGTGTCTTGTTCCTGGTTGTCGTCCCAAGCGACCGTAGTCGTCGTATGGAGGTCGGCCAGGTTCATGCTGATCGACGAGCTGACGGGCAGACGCAGGCGATAATCCCGGTTCCCCCAATACTTGACGAAGGCGATATTGGAATGCGCTCTAGCGGTCGCCGACCGTGGGTCATCAGCCATACATCAGCGCCGATCTCCAACTGTGACTGACGTTTTACTGGATTTATGCGACAATATCATTAGACTGATGGCTCTGTCCACCGGCAACCAGGCGGGGAGTATCTTGGAAACCCTCAGCAATCTGATCGAGACGATGCGGCCCAAGCAGTGGACGAAGAATGTTCTCTTTGTCTTTCCCGCGATCGTATTTAGCGAGCAGCTATTCGAGTTGGATTTGCTGGGCCGCGTACTCGTTTGCTGCATGCTACTTGTCCTTAGCTCCGGCTGCGTGTATATCATCAATGATTTGGCTGACATGGAAGCTGACCGCGCGCACCCGGTCAAGAGCCGGCGACCGATCGCTTCCGGCAAACTCTCCCCATCCGCGGCCAAGGCGGCGGTTGTATTGCTGATCCCGCTTCTATTGCTGGCGGCATATTATTTCGATGAGCGCCTTGCCTTGCTTGTCATTGTGTACTTCGCCGTGCAGATTGCCTATTCGCATTCCATCAAGCACATCGTGATACTAGATATACTGGTTGTAGCGGCTGGATTTGTCTTGCGGCTGCTCGCTGGCGGCATCGTCATTGATGTTAGCTTGTCTCCCTGGCTTTACGCGTCGGCCGGTATGCTGGCGCTGTTTCTGGTCATCGGAAAGCGCCGCCAGGAGCTGGCATCGTTAGGCGACGACGCGGCGGCGACGAGGCGCGCATTTGCTCAATACAACCTCCCATTGCTGGATGACATGCTGCGTATTGTGACTGCGGCGACAACGATAACTTACATCATCTATACGGTTGAGTCGCCGACGATGATTCGTGAAGGGCAAAACCTCGGGCTGATTACGGTTCCCTTCGTGATTTATGGTCTGTTCCGCTACTTATATCTGATCCATGTAGAAGAACGAGGCGGGGCGCCCGACGAAGTTCTACTCAATGACCGTCCGCTGCAGGCTACGATTGGCTTGGCAGCCCTTGCCTACATCGTAATCCTGTATGTGTTCTAAACCCTCATGAGCGCGAAAGCGAGCGCGCCAGGCAAAGCCATCCTTGTTGGCGAGCACGCCGTCGTTTATGGCATGCCAGCTATTGCTTTGCCCCTTTCCGGCATTCGCGCCAACGCGACTTTCAGGGCTACGAGGTCGCCCTTGACACTCATCGCCGAAGATCTGGCGCGCCCGCCGCTGACGATTGACACAGGCAGTATCGAATCCTCGGATCCACTGGCTTTGATGGCTGCTTTGACCGTGCAATATTTCGGCCTGGAAAGCCTCCAAGGCGAAATCAGAGTACAGTCGGATATACCGATCGCAAGTGGGCTAGGGAGCGGGGCCGCCGTGTCGGCTGCGATAGGGCGCGTTATTGCCCAGTTCCATGGCGCAATCATTCCAAACGAAGCCTTGAATCGGCTCGTATTCGAAGTGGAAAAGGAGCATCATGGCACGCCGAGCGGCATCGACAACACCGTAGTCGTATACGAATTGCCGGTATACTTTTCGAAAGGGGGCTCGCTAGACTTCCTTGAATTCGCTGACCCGCTTTGGATTCTGCTGGCTGATAGCGGAATCGCCTCGTTGACGCGCGATGCGGTCGCTGATGTTCGTACGCAGGTTCGTCTGGCGCCAGCCCAATCTGCCCGCGTATTTGATGACATTGGCTCCATCGTCAATGAGGCCAGGGACTGCATCGACTACAGCAATGGAGCCCGTCTGGGTGAGTTGATGTCGGCGAACCATCGCTTGCTGCAGGCGCTGAACGTGTCCTGCCCAGAGTTGGACCATCTTGTCGAAGCCGCTTTGCACGCGGGCGCGCTGGGGGCGAAACTCTCCGGCGGCGGGCGTGGCGGCAATATCATCGCGCTCGTGGAAGAAGAGACGGCGCCAGCAGTGAAGCAATGTCTGATTGAAGCTGGAGCCAGGCAAGTGATGTTGACGGTCGCAGGCCAAGGATCGCAAATTGACGATTCTGATTAAGCTCGGCGGATCGCTGATCACGGACAAAACGAAAGCGAAGTCTTTTCGACCGGAAAGGGTCCGCCGAATCGCGAGACAGTTTGTTCACCTTCGCGATCATTCCCAACATATCCGCCTCATCATCGGACACGGAAGCGGTTCCTTTGGACATTTCGAAGCGCAGAAATATCGAACTGTTGAAGGCGTGCAAACCGACCGCGATTTTCAGGGCTTCGTTCGAGTCGGCGCGGTCGCTGCCGAACTTAGCCTTCTGGTGCAAAGCGAATTCCACGCCGCGGGCGTGCCAACGATGCGATTCCAACCCTCATCTACAATCGTGGCCAGCGACAAGCGGATAAAATCCTTTGACAGCCGCGCGCTGGCTTTGGCGCTAGACAAACAACTGATTCCGCTGATCCATGGCGATATTGCCCTTGACGAGAATATTGGCGGAACGATCATGTCAACCGAGGCACTCTTTGCGCACCTGGTGGGAAAGCTTCGCGCTCAACTGATTATTCTCCTGGGCGAGACGGCTGGCGTGCTTGACCGGAACGGAGAACTGATTCCTCGAATCACGCCGAGCTCGTTGGCCGACGTTCGCTCTGCGCTAGCTGGTTCGCATGGCGTCGACGTAACCGGCGGTATGCTGCAAAAGGTTGAAACGATGGTCGCGCTTGTACGCGATCACCCGTCTCTCGCCGTGATCATTGCGGACGGACGGCGCGATAATGTATTGTACGATCTGCTTATCAATCGCCAATCGATCGGTACGCGGATCTGCGCGGACACCTGATTCAGTTTGCAGTGATCGCCACGTTATACCATAAGGGGTATAGACCGTAGGCATCATAGCGAAGACCGTCTACATTGGCGCTGGCCGCCCGCAAGCGCACAACCTCGCGGATCGGCAACAGCAGCGCCTCTTGCATCAGCAGCGATTGAATCTCGTAATACTGCGTGCGTCGCTGGGCTGGGTCCAGTTCTTGCGCGGCGCGTACGAGCTTATCATTCAAAACTGGGTGCTGGGCGCGAGCATAAGCGTACAGGGAGCGATCGAGAAACACGCGGCCGAGAATTCCGGGGTCGATTCCATAGTTGGTAACGGGGAGCAAGTCAAATTCACGAGATTGGATTAAAGACTGGAGTTGTGATTCTCCCGTCACCGGCTCCGTCACCAGGCGCACGCCAATCTGCCGCCACTGTTCTTGAAGCAGAGCCGCTACCTCTGGAAGCTGCCCCCACGGCGGAACCAGCATCGTCAAAGAAAGCGTAGCGCCGTCCAGGTCGAGCAGGCCGTCACCATCAGCATCAGCATAACCGGCCGCAGACAGCGCCGCCTGTGCCTGAACGAGATCGAATTCGTATTCCCCGATGAAGCCGGTATGGGCAAAGCCGGTGCTTTCGGACAGGGGCATCCAAGCGAGTGGCGAGGTGTTGAAGTACACTTGGTCGATGATGGCGATCCGATTGGTCGCCAATAGAAGGCTCAAGCGAACGGCGTGATCGTCGAGATGCCGGCGGTTCGTGTTGAAGACGAATTGCACCGACTGCCCGGGGATCTGCGTCGGGAACAACATCGCACGGCTATTCCCGGAAAGGCGTTGCGCCGCACCGGGGCTGACGTCATCGATCACATCTTGAGAAATTCCCAAAAGCGAAACCAAATCGGCGTCGCTTTCGCCGATGATCGAAATCTCAATGCGCTCGATTTCTTCGCCGCTCAATGGCTCATAGTTGGCTGAATCAACCGAGTAGGACCCGTATCGCCTGAGGACAATGCGCTTGCCCGGCAAATAATCTTCCAGCATAAAGGGACCGGTCCCCGACTGATGATATTGATAGCGCAGTCTATCGTATCGCTCGAGCGCCGCCGGGCTGGCGATCCCGAGATAGGGCTGTGCCAGCCCGTCCAAAAGCGCGGCATAGGGCTCATACAAGCGCAGACGAATGGTGTGCTCGTCCAAGATTTCATATTGCTGAAGTGGTCCGAATAGTTCCCTCGCCAGCGACGATCCCGAGTCGGGATGAAAGATGCGTTCAATATTGCGCGCGACCGACTCTGCTGTGAACGCGCTGCCATCGTGAAACGCCACATTTGGGCGCAAGTGAAATGTGTAGACGAGACCATCGGGCGAAACTTGCCAGTCGGTGGCTAATCCAGGCACAAACTGGCGGCTTTCATCGTCTCGATAGATCAACGTGTCGTATATTTGGCGGAAGATCATGCCGGCTTCCGGCAAGTTGCTTTCGTGCGGATCCAGTACGGGGATATCCACTGAAATGGCGTAGCGCAGGCAGCGGCGGTCCACTTCACATGGCAGGGTTGTCTCTGCCGCGCCGCAGCTCGCAAGAACCAGAATGCCGACTACGCTAAGGAGAATCCGCCTGAACGTCCGTGATGGCGCCGCGACGCTCCATGATATAGCCGATTTCTCCACGAAGGCCTGCCAACCGAAAACGCGCCGTCGCGCTAGCCGGCCGTCGATAAGATTCGCCGCTTGAGCCACGGTCACGTCGCGCAATGCCACTTTACATTCTCGCCGAGTTTTCGTAGGTTACATTATAGATGGTCGCCACTGTGTCTGGAAGAAAAGCCGCCGATTAATGCAGCCGGAAACCCGTGTCCAACCCAATCCTCCGCAGGCAGATACATATTCGTTTCTGCCAGTTTGGCGCAGTCTCGCTTTGCAACTCTTGATTTTGACTTCTGCCCTGCTGCTTATCGTCTTGATCGGAGAGTTCATTCAGTCGCGCTTCGAAACGCGGATTGATCGCGCGCTTTCATTTGCCCTTGTTGCCTTGCCTTTGATGCTATGGCTGTATGTTTCCGTGCTGCCGGAATCCCGGGTAGCCCGTCCACGCAGGCGTCTATTGGGAGTAGCAGTTGTCTCGGCTTTGACGGCCTCCGCCATTGGATTGCCGCTCGTGCAAGATTTCTTTCGCGTTCAGGAGTGGTTGCCGCTACAGTCGGTACTCTCACGAATTCTAGGTTACACACTTACGGCCGGCTTTGCCGATGCCGGGCTCAAATTCATCGTGCTCCGCTACCTCATTTACCCGCAGGGTTTGCGCGTTCGCGCCGATGGCATCGCCTACGCGTTTGCCGGCGCGCTCGGCTACAGTGGTTTTCTGAACTTCGCTGTGGTTTGGCAGCTGGAACCCAGTTGGAATGTCTCGGCGATTTACTTGCTCTCAAACGTAACCGTTCAGTTAGCGTCCAGCATGTTCATCGCATTGGGCATCATAGAATCGTACTTTTCCGACGCGCATCCCTTGGTCTTGCCGATCAATGTCCTGGTCGCGGCCCTTTCAACCGGATTGATAACGGGCTTGGTTGGCGGATTCATGAGTGGTCCTCTAAGCACAGCCGGTAACACCGATCGGCCGCTGTTCGCCGTCGCTTTGCTAGGCGCCTCGCTTATACTTGCCTTAGGCATTGTGTACTTTCTCTACAGCAACTCGGAGCGGCGCGAACGCGAAGCCTACATGAGTCAGTGGAATCCCAATGGAATTTGAAACCGGTCGATCGCCTGCAGTTCAGATCACCGCGCGACAGCGTTGGTCAATCGCCATTACCTATATTCTAATCGTCGCCGGGCTTGCTCTCGGCTTCAATCAGCGCGAGTCGACGCTGAATCTGGCAAGCGAATACAACAATCTTGAAGCGGGTATCAGCGCCAAATATCCGGCGCGCTGGCTGCTTGAAGAAACCGGATCGTTCATCTTTCGAGTAAGAGATATGGCGCACCGCGGCTTCAACACAGTTATCGAAGTCAGCGCGGCGCCGGTGGGGCGCGATACCAGCGAGCGCAACGTCTTCGATCAGTTGACGCTCCAGCGGTCGCAAGTCCTGACTGACTACACGGTTCTCGGTTATGATGACTACCTTCTGGCCGACGACGCACTGGCGGTCTCGATGTCTTATTCGTTCGTCGCGCGCGATTCCAGCCCGTTCCTGGAAGGTGTTTCGTCGATAGTCAACGGCTTAGACATTCTGACGATACGGCGGGGACAAGCGCTCGTTGTCTCATTTCGCGCCGATGCGGAAATCTATCAGCGCGAACTGGAAACATTGCGATGGTTTATTCAGCACCTGGAATTCTAATGGACTGCTGGAGCCAGCATGTCTAAACGTTGCTGCAGCGCGATTCTTTTGCTGCTTCTATTCTCAGTCAAGGCTTGGACGCAAAGCGCTACCTCACTCGACGTCGACCGGATAAAGAGAGCGACCGTTTTCATTTACCAGGCAAAGAGCGTCAACAATAACCTGGTCATCAACTGCGTGAGCAGCGGCACCCTAATTAGCGCTGACGGCTTGATCATCACCAATGCCCATAGTGTTGTGCCCGGCCGGCAATGCGATGGCGATCAGCTAATCGTATCCCTCAATGTGGACTTGTCTGAGCCGCCTATTCCCAAATACCGGGCGGAAGTATTCAGCGCTGATGAAGGCTTGGACATCGCAATACTTCGCATAACTCGAGAATTGGATGGCAGGCTCATCGCCAGGAGTGAATTGCCGATCTTGCCCTTCGCCGATATCAGCAGCTCAGATGACTTGTCCCTCGATGACACCCTCATCGTAGCTGGATTCCCGGACTTCGGAAATGAAGCGGTGGCAACGACGCGCGGTACCGTTACCGCATTCATCAGCGAGCCAATCGGCGCGCGATCATCGTGGTTTAAGACCCGTGCCGAAATACCTGGCGCCATGTCTGGCGGCGGCGCCTACAATAGCTCCGGTCTGCTCATTGGCATCCCCACCAGCGCCCCGTTGAGTGGATTGGCGGCCACCGCAAGCTGTCGCTTTTTCGCCGACACCAATCGCGATGGCCTGGTGAATGCCAGCGACAGCTGCGTTCCAACTGGAGACTTTGTGAGCACCGTGCGACCGATAAGCCACGCGCGGAGTCTAATCCGCGGCGCCCGCAATGGCTTGACCGTGGATTTGGTTAGCGCGCCGGTGGAGCCACCGCTGCCCTTGAACCCGCCACGCGTCTCCCGGCTGTTCTTCGCGCCGTCTGTCTCCGATGGGGCGCCTTCTACCGTCGTGGGATCAATGCCGAACAATACAAACAGCTTGTTCTTCTTTTTTGACTACGACAATATGACGCCCGAAACCGTCTATGAATTGCGAGTTTCCCGCGACGGCATCCCGGATGCGACTTTCAGCTTGCCACCAGTGCGCTGGAGCGGCCGCGAAAACGGGCTCTGGTATATCGGCAGTCGTGAGCAAGCCTGGGCCAATGGCGCATACGAATTTACGCTGCTTATCAACGGCACATCCGTGGGAAGCCAGCGTATCGTGGTAGGAGGCAGCGCCCTGAACCGGTCGCAATTCAGCGACATCGTCTTCGGGACGCTTGACCAAAGCGGAGCGTTGGTTGGCAACGGCTCTATCTTGCCCCTGGGCGACATTGCCTCCGCCCGCTTTCTCCATGCGAATATGCCGCTGGGCAGTCCTTGGTCGGCTATCTGGTATTTTGGCGGCGTCGAAGTCGCGCGCAGCGCTAACCGCTGGTCGGACGCAAGTCACGGCGCCAAGGTCATCCGTGTCGCGCCGAACGGCGGCTTGCTTCCCGGGAAGTACCGGCTGGAACTGTACATCGACGGCGCGCTCTCAGCCACGTCTGACTTCATCGTTTCCGGACGGCCCGCAGGACCATTGCCGGAGATTTTCACTCGCCTCCGACATGCGACGGCGGATTCACCGTCAGAGGCGCGCCGGGCGACCGCTCTCTCGAGTTTTCCCACGTCGATTCCCGCGCTGTACGCCCTATTCGATTGGCATCTAATGGCGGCCGGCACGCCCTGGACCTTGCGCTGGCTCGTGGATGACCAAGTCTTTTTCGAAACCACCAGTCCCTGGCAAACCGTCGAATCGGGCTCGGACTATACCGTTTCGTTGGCGAACCCGGCCGACGGCAGCTATAAATTGCAACTCCTGGTGAATAATCTGAAACTGATAGAACAAGAGGTAATCGTCGGCATCGGCCAGTTGCCGATTGACCGCTTGGCCAGGTTTGAAGGCACGATTCTGTCAGGCAGGGTGATTGACGCCGCGACCGGTCGGGGAATACCCAGCATCACCATCGTGTTAATTGGCGCTGATTATACGGCGAGCGAGTTTGAATGGAGAGAAGATCAGATCTTCGACCTCGCCACGACAGACCGCAATGGCGACTTTCAGTTCCCGCGTCCTCTGGCATTTGATACGTTCTACAGTGTAGTCATCGAAGCGGATGGATTTATCCCCCACGCAGCTGACGAGTTCTTTTTCTCCGCCGACCAACCTTATGCAAATATTGAAATCGCCATGGTGTACGGTTGAAGTCAACGAGGAAAACCCGTCTGGATGCCCTGCTTGTGAAGCGCCAGCTCGCCATCAGCTGCAGCAAAGCCGCTGCCATGATTATGGCGCGCGAAGTGCGCGTAGACGCCAATATCGTAGACAAGCCGGGCGCCCTGGTCCGCCCCGACGCAATCATTACGCTGAAGCAGAAGCCGCGATACGTCAGCCGTGGCGGGCTCAAGCTGCAAGCCGCTCTGGCAACTTTCCCCGTCGATCCAACTGGCCGCTTTTGCGCCGACATCGGGTCGAGCACGGGCGGCTTTACCGACTGTCTACTTCAGCACGGCGCGGCGAAAGTGTACGCGATTGATGTTGGCAAGGGCATTCTCGATTATCGTCTGCGGACTGACAGCCGCGTCGAATCCATGGAGAACACCAATGCGCGCTATCTGGAATCGCTTGACGAACCCGTTGACCTCGTCGTCATCGACGTCTCTTTCATATCGCTGCGCCTGATTCTGCCCGCCGTAGCCCGCCTGATTGCAGCTGACGCGGATGTCATCGCCTTGGTAAAGCCGCAATTCGAAGCCGCCAAATCGGAAGTTGGTAAAGGCGGCATAATCCGCGATACAAGGGTCCGCCGGCGCGTGCTGCAAGAAACGGCTGCGGCCGCGGAGTCGCATCGTTTCGCCGTCCTGGATTTGATGCGCTCGCCCATTACTGGCGCGAAGGGCAACGTGGAATACTTCTTGTGGCTGAAGTCCTTGCAAGCGGCCGCGCCACCGCTGATGCTCCATGACAAGATTCTCGCGCTTACGGCCATTGATCAATAGCCTGCCCTACTCCATTTTCCTCTCATGCTCCATAATGGCGTAACTGCCTTATGTTCACGGACTATCGATGAAGATCGAGCATATCCGCAATTTCTGCATCATTGCCCATGTTGATCACGGCAAGAGCACGCTGGCCGATCGTCTGCTCGAACTTACCAACACAGTCAGCGAACGCGATATGCAAGAGCAACTGCTTGATAGTATGGCATTAGAGCGCGAGCGCGGCGTCACCATCAAGGCATCGGCAGTGCGCATGAAGTATGACGCGCGCAATGGGCAGACCTATATCATCAATCTGATAGACACACCAGGCCACGTTGATTTCACTTACGAGGTAAGCCGCGCCTTGCAAGCCTGTGAAGGCGCCATACTTGTCGTTGACGCCAGTCAAGGCATTGAGGCGCAGACGCTATCCAATGTTTACCTCGCCCTGGAGCAGGACCTTGAGATCCTGCCGGTCATTAACAAGATTGATCTAGCGGCCGCGCAGCCGGAAGAAGTCGCCAACGATGTCAAGGAGCTGCTGGGAACGCCAGTCGAAGACTTGCCGCGGATATCCGCCAAGAACGGGCTTGGCATATCTGATGTGCTCGACAAGGTGATTGCCGATGTGCCAGCGCCGACGACAGACTCGGCGGAGAAGTTGCGCGCGCTGGTATTCGATTCTCACTACGACGCCTACAAGGGAGTCATCGCTTACGTTCGCGTGGTGGACGGACACATCAATGCGCGTACTATGCTCAAGCTCTTTGCCACCGGCGCCCGCTTTGAGCCGGTCGAGATTGGTGTATTTGATCCGGTCATGCGCGCTACCGGCGAGCTCTGGGCAGGCGAAGTCGGCTACATTGCCACCGGTCTAAAGTCAGTACAGGAATGCCGCGTCGGCGATACGATCACCCTGGCAAAGAACGGCGCTGATCAGGCGCTGCCGGGTTACGAGCAAGTCAAACCGATGGTCTTCGCCGGCATCTACCCGACGAACAACGAAGACTATGCTGACCTGCGTGACGCCCTGGAAAAGTTGCAACTCAATGACGCCTCCTTGCTTTACCAACCGGAGACCTCACAAGCCTTGAATTTCGGCTTTCGCGTCGGTTTTCTCGGTCTCTTTCACATGGAAATCATCCAGGAGCGACTCGAACGCGAGTATGATCTGGACATCCTCGCAACCGCCCCCAGCGTCGAATACCGCGTCTTGCAGCGTGACGGGAATATCGTTTCGATCGACAGCCCCGCACTGCTGCCCGACGAGAGCACAATCGATGAAATTCATGAGCCCTGGATGAAGATCCAGATCTACGTGCCCCAGACCTATATCGGACCGGTCATGGACTTGACGCTCAAGAAGCGCGGCCTTTACGAAACCACCGAATACCTCGATGCCAGCCGCGTCATCTTGCATTTCGCGATCCCGCTATCTGAAATCATCATTGACTTTTACGACAAGCTCAAAAGCGTGACGCAAGGCTACGCCAGCCTCGATTACCAGTTTTACCAATATCGCGCTGGCGACCTGGTCAAGGTTGAAGTGCTCGTCAATGAAGATTCGGTGGATGCGCTGGCGATGATATGCCACCGGGATGACGCCTATCACCGGGGCCAGCGGCTCGTGAGTCGTTTGAAAGCCTTAATCCCGCGGCAGATGTTCGTGGTGCCGGTGCAGGCAGCGATCGGGAAACGGGTCATATCGCGCGCCAATGTGAAAGCTCTGCGCAAGGATGTCCTGGCAAAGTGCTATGGCGGCGATGTCACGCGCAAAAGGAAGTTGCTGGAGAGGCAGAAAAAAGGCAAGAAACGCATGAAGATGATCGGCTCAGTCGAGGTCCCGCAAGAAGCCTTCATGGCCCTGTTAAGCCTGGATGAATGACGGTCAGCATTCGCCTCAGGCGTGCTCGTTTTGCAGCATCCGCCACAAGCTAGCCAGTCCCCAGCGCGATATCCACTCCCGCGCCAGGGTGGAGCGCGTGCCGAATCCATAACCGCGGAAGCGGGTTTCCGCAGCGGTTGAAATCGCGATCGCGCTGCCCTGCTCCACATCTGCGTTTTCATCAAGCTCTGGATAGCTGAGCACGACGATGCAGGCGTCGACGCCTTCCTGTATTCGAATGCGCTTGGCTACATCGCTGGCGATATCGGTCAATGAAAGATCCGCCGGGCTGATGGCAAATCGCTGAAAGACCTGACTCGGGTCGTCATAGTGTTTCGTCCGCAGCGCATCCGATTCCTCGTTCCAGGCCTTGCTGATCACGCCCGTCAATCCCGCTTCGACGACCTGCACTTGCAAGTTGCGCGTCTTCAGATGCTGCCAAACCACGTCTTCCAGGGTGGCGTCATCCACGCCGAATACATCGTCGCCGATTCGTTCCTCCAGGCGTGCCTGCATTCCGTCCAGAAGCGATATCGCGTTTGCGCGGCTGTCGGCTTTGGCAGTAATACGCACATCAACAGCGCCATGATGTGCAGCCAATCCCACACTTGGATTTCGCTCATTCAAAATGTCTCTGCCGATTTTGTCGTCCAGCGAGCTCTCGCCGATACCCGCTGTCCGCAGCGTACGAGCCACGATGACGCCCAACTCGTAGGTCCGCAGCAAATACGGTATGACGGACTCGGTCACCAAGTATTTCATTTCGCGCGGCACGCCCGGCAGACTAAAAACGAGGCCCCGTTCCGATTCCACCAGAAAGGCCGGCGCGGTGCCAACCGGGTTCTCGATCAAGGTCGCGCCCTGCGGAAGATAGGCTTGCTGCCGGTTGTTCGCCGTCATCGTGACGCCAAAGCCGCGAAATCGCTCTTCAATTTCCTGGTACAGAGATTCGTGAAATATCAACGGTTTGCCAGCGACGTCCGCAACAGCTTGTCTCGTCATGTCGTCAACCGTGGGACCCAAGCCACCGGTCGTGATGACGATCTCCGCGCGATCCAAAGCAGCCGCAATCGCATCGGCGATACGAGCCAAATTGTCCCCGACCGTCGTCATGAAAAAGACGTTGACGCCGATGTCGCGAAGTTGTCG
The DNA here is from genome assembly GCA_026707665.1 of Chloroflexota bacterium. Lineage (GTDB taxonomy): Bacteria > Chloroflexota > Anaerolineae > Aggregatilineales > Phototrophicaceae > UBA6055. Next base: position 33,152 of record JAPOWK010000159.1, on the reverse strand, counting down.
CGCCAGATAAACAGAATTGGTATCGGTGATTTCCCCCAGCAAGATTTCTGTGCCGATGGCGACGATTTCCGCATTTGGATTATCGGGCATGCTCGCTCCAGTCGAAGAGTCGTGACAGACCGAATCTATATCACTTGAAGGAATATTTTGCAAATTCAAAAAAGCGCGCTATAATTGCCACTATAAATTTATCTTGCTGTCAAGTAAGATATTTGTGCAGTTTTACCAGTATTGCCGTCCAACTGCTTATTCGAATGGAGGTTCCTGTGGCTGGTGTCACTTTCAATCATGTTTCAAAGGATTTCGGTGATCAGCGCGTCGTTACCGATCTGACCATCGAAGTTCAAGACAAAGAGTTCCTGGTTTTCGTTGGTCCTTCCGGCTGTGGCAAGTCGACCAGCTTGCGTATGCTCGCTGGTTTGGAAGAGATTACCGAGGGCGAGATCCTCATTGGAGATCGCGTTGTCAATAATGTCGCGCCGAAAGACCGCGATGTCGCCATGGTGTTCCAAAGTTACGCTTTGTATCCTCACATGACCGTCTATGACAACATGGCTTTCGGCCTCAAGCTGCGCAAGACGCCAAAGAAGATCATCGACGAACGCGTCAACGAGGCGGCGAATGAATTGGGCATCGGTCATTTGCTCGATCGTCGACCGCGTCAGCTTTCCGGTGGTCAGCGTCAACGCGTCGCCGTCGGGCGCGCCATCGTGCGCGAGCCGGCCGTCTTCCTGATGGACGAGCCGCTCTCGAACCTGGACGCGAAACTCCGCGTGGAAGCGCGCTCCTTCATCAGCCGCCTGCATCAGCGCCTGGAGACGACCTTCATCTATGTCACCCACGACCAGGTCGAGGCGATGACAATGGGGACTCGCATTTGCGTGCTGAACGAAGGCAAGTTGCAGCAGATCGACTCGCCATTTAATTTGTATCACAACCCGCACAACATCTTTGTCGCCGGCTTCATCGGCAGCCCGTCAATGAACTTCTTTGACGCGACGCTCAAGGAAGACGGCGATGGCTTGGTTGTGGACGTTGGCGCGTTTACCTTGCCAGTGCCCGCCAGCAAAGCGGACACTTTCCGCACTCATGTGGGGATGGAAGTGGTATGCGGCATTCGGCCGGAAGACATCGACGACAGCAACTACCTGCCGCAGGGCATCATCCCGGCGAACATGGTTTGCAATGTCGAAGTTGTCGAGCAGATGGGTAATGAGGTGATCATCTATCTGGAAAATCAAGGGAAGAATTTCATCGCCCGTACCGACCCTCGAACCGATGCGACCGTCGGCGAAGCGATGGATATCACCTTCAATCTGGACAATATGCATCTCTTCGATACCAATACCGAGATGTCGCTGAGTTACGAGGCAAAAGCCAAGCAGGCGATGTAGTGTGCTTGCCTTCTCGATCCAAAACGCAAAAGAGCCACTGTCGGGTGGCTCTTTTCGATTTGCTCGCTCGTCGGTTTATTTCATCGCCGGGCGGAACTTATAGCCATACACGATCATGCCGCGTTGACCATCCGTGGTCAACTTTCGCGTAACCATTTCAACGGCATCGCCAATCTCCACCGCGCCGTCGACATCCGTAAGTTGGGCTGTAATCAATTCTCCAGCTTCCAACTCCACCAATGCCAGGTAAAAGGGCGCCTGCGACTCGAATTCAGCGGCTGGTTCCTGGACAAGTGTGTAGCTGAATACGGTTCCGCGCGCGCCGCCGCCGCAATCATACGCACGATCGACACCCGTCGGAAATTCTGCTCCGCCCGAAGTCATGACAAGATTTTGACCCGCATGACTTCAGGTTGATGACCGCGGGATCTGCTGCCTGATCGTTTCGGCTCGGTAGGGCTGCCCTCGTTTCCATTTCGCGCCAACTTCCTGATGAGCCGATATCGCCGCTTCTGGTTGCGCCAGTGTTTCGCTACGTGCATGGATCCGCTCCTCACCCCGTTTCGCACTCCTTGCCACTTTGAGTCTAAGTTCCGGCGCCTATCAGAATCTATCTTGATAGCATTTGACACTTTCAGAGCCTATCAGGTCAGACCGGCGGCACGCTCAAGATGTGCGTGGCGACTGTCGCCCCCAGGCCGCCGATGCTCTGAATCAGGATGTGGCGCGCGTCGGGCACTTGATTCTCGCCGGCCTGCCCATTCAGCTGGCGTACAGCCTCTACCGCCTGATAGATTCCGGTGGCGCCCCCCGGATTGCCGCGGCTCTTCAGCCCACCAAATGTGCTCAAGGGCAATTCTCCATTTGGCGCGATCCCCGCGCCCTCAGCCCGCGCCCATTCCCAGCCTCGTCCACGGTCACTAACACCAATCGCTTCCAACGAAAGCGCGGTCAGGATTGTGAAAGCGTCGTGCAACTCGAGCGCGTCAAGCTCAGCGGGCGTGAGCCCCGCCTGATCCAGACATTGAGCCGTCGACTTCGCGACCGCCGCCAGCGCAAGTGGATCCGCGCGATCTTGCAGCATTAGGCTTTCTGTCGCTACCGCGCTGCCACGAATGGATATCGGTCTCGGAACCAAATCCGCCGCCAGCTCGGAGTTAACGAGAACGACCGCGGCCGCCCCATCGCCGTCCGGGGCGCTGTCGAAGAGACTGACGGGATCGGCGATCATAGGCGCTTTGATGAAGGCGCCAGACCGAAGTCGGTTGCGATACATGGCGAATTCGTTCTGCGAGCCGTTTCGATGCGCATTGATGCTAAAGCCCTCGAATTGCGACAGCTCCAGGCCAAATTCGTACATATAGCGGCGCATTAGCAAGCCAGCCATCGCTGTCAAGGTGGCGCCGTTGATCGATTCAATTTCCGCGTCCAGACTGACATTTCGTGCAGACCATCGCGCTGGACCGACGATATCGGTCGCCTTTTCAACGCCAAGAACCAGCACGGATTGTGCTGCGCCCGAGGCGGCCGCCAGATATCCGGTACGCAAGGCGACGCCGCCAGATGCATCGCCTGCTTCGCTTGTGTATGCTTCCACGCCTGGCAAGCCGAGCGCCGCCGCGAGCAAACTGCCGAGCTGTGTCTGCTGGTTGAATGTAGCGCCGTAGGCATTGCCGATGTAGAGCGCGTCTACTTTTCCGATGTCAGCATCGCGCAGCGCCAATGCCCCCGCTTCCGCCGCCAATTCCGCCAACCCTTTCGACCAGTGCTCGCGCACCGGGACCATGCCGACGCCAACGATGGATACACCCATTTCACTTATTCCTTGAGTTTGTCGCGGAAGCGCACATAAGTTCCGTAATCGATTTCCCGGCGCCGTTGAATGTAGTCCGCCGTGGTCCTTCGGGCGGGCGGAACTTTCGTGATGCGCTCGGTCACGCGCAAGTCAAAAGCATCGGAACCGGCGCCACTGCCATAACTGACCATTAGTATGCGATCGCCCGGCTTGGCAATATCGAGTATGGCCGTCAAGCCAATCATGCACGAACCCGAATAAACATTGCCGATTTCGTTCGCGAGCAAGCCAGCGGCAAATTGATCCGGTGTGAATCCCAGCGTCTTGGCGGCCCGCGCCGGGAACTTCACGTTGGGTTGATGGAAAACGGCGAAGTCATAATCCACCGCCTTCGTATGCATCATGTCCATCAAGGTCGAAGCGGCGCTAATCGTGTGGGCAAAATAAGCCGGCTCGCCGGTGAAGCGGTCGCCATGACTCGGATAAACCTCGCCCGCTCGCCGCCAGAAGTCGGGTGTATCTGTGACGTAGCTATAGCTACCTTGATAAACGGCGCAGCTTTCCTTTGCTGGTCCCAGGATGAAAGCAGCCCCGCCCGAGCCCGCTGTGTACTCAAGCGCATCGCCCGGGCGACCCTGAGCCGTGTCCATGCCAATGCTCAAGACGTATTGCGTCATTCCGCTGCCGATGAGACCGAGCGCCGCCTGCACCGCTTCCGTACCGGCTTTGCAGGCGAATTCCCAATCAGCCGCCAGAATATCCGACGACGCGCCAATGCTTTCGGCGACAATCGTGCTTGTCGGTTTTACGGCATAAGGATGACTTTCGCTGCCTACCCACACGGCGCCGATTCGCCGCGGGTCGATCGCTGCGCAGACGAGCGCATTCCGCGCCGCTTCGATTGACATCGTGACGACGTCTTCGTCGATCCCGGCGACAGCCTTTTCCTGAACCGGCGACGGAGCGAGACCCCCCGTCCAAATGCGGGCGATCTCCGACCCCGGCAGCCGATATCGCGGAATGTAAGCGCCATAGCCGACAATGCCCACGCCACGATCTGATTTCATCAACCGCATTGGATCTCCTGTCACGACCTTTCCCTTTGTGCGCACACGATATCTTGAGCTCGCGCCAAGCCGATATTGCCTTCGTCGACCATTTGCGCCGCGACAGCGCGCGCGTTCTCTTCGGCAGCGCCGGCCGCCAGCGCCAATTGACGAGCGTGCATCCGCATGTGGCCCTTCTGAATGCCATCGGTAGCCAACGCACGGATCGCGGCAAGGTTCTGCGCCAATCCGACAGCCGCAGCGACCAGCGCCAGCTCTTGCGCTGACTTTACCCCCAACAGCTTCAGGTTCGTCTGCGCGCCACGATGAATCCGCGTCGCCCCGCCTACGATTCCGGCCGCCAAGGGCAGCTCGATCTCGCCGAGCAGGTTGCCAAGTCCGTCTTCTGACCAAGTGGTCAGGCTCTGATAACGCCCGTTCCGTGAGGCATAGGCATGCGCGCCCGCCTCGACCGCGCGCCAATCGTTGCCGGTCGCGAGCATCAGCGCATCAATTCCATTCATGATACCTTTGTTGTGTGTGGCTGCACGGTACGGATCGGCCTCGGCGAAAGTGGCCGCCTCGCAGATCCATTGGACCACCTCCGTCCCGGACGCGTCGGCCATTTTCAGCGCCTCGCGCGGAATCATCCCGCTCGCCCTTACCAAACGCCGGTCACTTAAGTTGCTTAGAATCCGCAAATTAACACGTCCACCGCTGATACGCTCAACCAGCGGCGCGATACGCTCAACGGCGGAATTGACCAAGTTGGCTCCCATCGCATCGCGAACATCGCAGTGCAGATGCAATATGAGCATATCGTCAAGGTCCGTATTGCGCAGTGGACGGACCTCCAGGTCAAGCGCGCCACCGCCGCGCGCGACAATGCTGCCGGCGCCTTCATTTGCGCGCGCGAGTATCGCCGCTTTGCGCGCCGTAATCGATCCAATCGCGGCCTCCATATCGGCCAAGTCCAGCAATTGAATTTGGCCGATCATGATCGGTTCGTCAGCGCTGGCGCTGAAGCCCCCACCGTGGCGAAACAGCTTCGCCGCAAAACTGCAGGCCGCTACAATCGATGCCTCCTCCACGACCATGGGCACGAGGTAGTCGCGATCGTTGATTCTGAAGTTGGTAGCGAGGGCAAGGGGCAAGCTGTATCGACCTATGACATTTTCGATCATGAGATCGGCCTGTCCCAACGACAAACCAGAGTCGTTTAATGACTCTAACTCGCCTTCTTCGAGACCAGCCCACTCGCGCGCGATCGCTTGCCGCTCAGCTAGAGTCTTGCTGTAGAATCCAGGTATCGCCGAACTCGGTGACTTCTCCATAATCTCAATCTAACAGCGCTCAGCTTGCAATATCTATCAGCGAATGATTCACATCTCTCATTTGCTCGCCAATCATGGATGCAGGCGCGGCTTTATACCAAAATGAAAGAATCCACCAACCGGTGGATCCACTATCGGTAAATTGAGGGATTGGCCTAATCAGGCAAGATCCGCGTATCCATGAAGGCGTCGAGCCAAATCACAAAGACCAGCCCAATCGGAATCGAGGTGAACAGGTAATACAGGACACCGTACTCTTCAATCGATACGCCTTGGGGCGTTTGCACAGCGCTGAAGAGCGGCAACATATCGAAGCCGACAGTGATGATGCCGTAACCGACCAATAGTCCCAAGACCATCGATACAGCCCAGACAATGATTCTGCGGATCGTCAAGCTGGACATATCTAGCTCCGAAAGTCATTATACGCAACCACTGTATTGTACACGCGCGCACTCTTGCCGCGCAAGTGAGGTTTTTCACGAACGCCTTGCGGTTCGCCCAAATGGTCATTGTGAAAGCTACTGCCTGCTGTTAGACTCTGCACGGTACGGCGCATGCCACCACAGTCTGCGACAGGGAGCGACGGTTTATATTGGTGGCGTGCATTGTCGAAAGTTAGCGCTCCCGAGATAACCGTTGAGACATAATCGTCCTCGTCGCCGAGGGCTGCTCAGGAGAGTATTGTGGCAGACTTATTCGACAAGCTTTCGGAATTTACTGTCGCGAAAGAAGCGATGGAGATGGGCATTTATCCTTTCTTCCGCGCCTTGAGCGATTCCGAGGGCACCACCGCCACTTTCGAAGACAAAAATGTTGTGATGCTGGGGTCGAACAATTACCTGGGTCTCACAACAGACGCGCGCGTGCGGGACGCGGCGATTGAGGCGACCCGGCGTTATGGCACTAGCGTGACCGGTTCGCGCTTTCTGAATGGAACGCTGGAGCTGCATCTGGAAGCCGACCGACGATTGGCAGACTTTGTCGGCAAAGAAGCGGCGTTGGTGTTTTCGACCGGCTATCAAACGAATCTGGGCACCGTTTCGGCCCTGCTGGGCAAGAATGACGTCGCTATCCTGGACAAAGACGCGCATGCTTGCCTGGTCGATGGCGTGCAAATGTCGCGCGGTACGATGAAACGCTTCAAACATAATGACATGGAGGATCTTGAGCGCGTCTTGAGCCGCGTTCCTGAAGATGCCGGCAAGCTTGTCATCGTTGACGGCGTGTACAGCATGGGTGGCGATTTCGCCCCATTGCCGCAGATCGTCGAAATCTGCAAGCGGTATCGGGCTCGGATCCTGGTGGATGATGCCCATGGCATCGGCGTCGCTGGTGGCGGTCGCGGCACATCAGCCCATTTCGGCCTGACCGATCAGGTCGATCTGATTATGGGCACCTTCAGCAAGAGCTTCGCCTCCATCGGCGGTTTCATTGCCGGCTCAGCTGATGTCATTCATTATGTGCAGCATCACGCGCGCTCGCTTATATTCTCGGCGGCCTTGCCAGCGCCCAATCTCGCCGCCGTTCTGGCCGCCCTGGAAATTATCCAGACGGAACCGACGCATGTGCAGCAAGTCTGGAAAAACGCCGAATATATGCGTAAGGGTCTCAAGCGGCTGGGTTACGACACCTTCAACAGCCAGACTCCGATCATCCCGGTCAAGATCGGGGAGCAGTTTCGCACCGGTTTAACCTGGGCTGCGCTGATTGAAGAGGGCGTCTACACCAATCCGGTTGTGCCGCCAGCCACACCGCCAAACCAGGCATTGCTGCGCACCAGCTATATCGCCACGCATCGCCGAGAACACCTTGATCGCGCCTTAGTTGCTTTTGAAAAAGTCGGCAGGAATCTTGATTTGATTCCCCCCGCGGCAGCCGTCTAGCCGGTGTTCCGCCTGCGCCTTAGGCAAGCCGCCCTGCGTGAGACGCTAGCCAGACTTGACCACGACAATGATTCCGGATCCAGCGACGACATCCCCGACTCGAAACGCGTCTTCGCCCTCAGCACGCATATCGGCGAGCAGCGCGGTCGCCCGGTCTGCCGCCACTGACATCAAGAGACCGCCGGAAGTTTGAGGATCAAAGAGCAAGCCTCGCTCAAATTCGGCGAGTTCGCCGTTAGCCACAAGCCATTGGCTATAGTATTCCCGATTTCGCTCCATGCCGCCGGGGAAAACGCCATTACGCGCGTAATCGATCGTGCCCGGTAGTAGCGTCAGCGCCTTCATATTCAGCCGGAAGTCAACGCCGCTCAGCTTGGCCATCTCCAACCCGTGACCGACCAGGCCGAAGCCAGTGATATCCGTCATCGCATGCGCGCCATGCCGCTGCGCCAGCTCGGCAGCGGTACGGTTCAGGCGCGACATGGATTCAACCGCTGCGGCTACGTGTTGGGGGTCAGCAATGTCCCGCTTTAGCGCTGTCGTGACGACACCGGTTCCCAGCTTCTTGCTCAGAATCAAGACATCCCCAACCTGCGCGCCCGACTTGCGAATAATCTTCCCAACATCCACTTCGCCAGTGACGGACAAACCGTATTTCGGTTCAGCATCGGATATGGAATGCCCGCCAGCGATTACGGCGCCGGCTTCTCGGACCTTCTCAGCGCCCCCGCGCAAAATCTCAGTCAAAATTTCATTGTCCAAATCTTCGGGATAGGCGACAAGATTGATCGCCATCAATGGCCGCCCGCCCATGGCATATACATCGCTTAAGGCGTTCGCCGCCGCAATAGCGCCAAAATCGTAGGGATCATCCACCACCGGCGGAAAAAAATCTGTCGTCGAAATGATCGCGCGCGCCGGATCAATCTGATAAACGGCGGCGTCATCCGGCTCCGACAAGCCGACCAGAACCTGGGGGTAATCGCCTCCGCTGTAAATCTCGCTTAGGGGGCGCAATACTTGCGCCAACTCGCTCGGGCTGAGCTTCGACGCTCAACCGGCGCAACTGGCGAGCGAGGTCAGCTTGATCGTCTGATTCTGCATTTCGCTATCCTTTCCAATGAAAAAGCCCACCGATGGGTGAGCCCGATTGTCTTCAGTCGGGGTACCCGGATTCGAACCGGGGACCTCTTACACCCCATGCAAGCGCGCTAGCCGGACTGCGCCATACCCCGTCATCGTCCATATCATAACATAAATTCGGCCAGTTGCCACCAGGAGACCGGTCCAGCGTCATCGCGAATTCGCGAAGGCGGCCTCAGCCATCAAGCGGCAGGACGCCAAAGGTACAGGATTCATAATCCCGCCCGATGATCACGTCATAATCAAACTCTCGATCTGCTCTGACCTCGAGACTTACCTGATCTTCAGACATATTCAAGGCTCGGAGGATTCCGGGAACGAGGCTGCCTTTTTCCGCCGCAACGTGATCAATTAACTGATTGCTGGGATAGTCTTCGCTGGCCTCCAGCTGCCCCAAAGCAATTGCATTGTAGCCGCCCCAGCGCAGTCGCTCGCTGGCGACAATATCCCAGTTTTCCTCACCAGACGCGTTGTACACCGCGATGCGCGGACCAGCGAGCGCGGCCTGATACCTGGAGGGCGGCGTATACAGCGCCTGCATCAACTCGGCAACTGCTTCCGGATTTGGCAGCAGCACAATCCAGCCATCCGGCGTCGTCCAGTTTCTGGTATGGTAAATCTTGCGGAAGGTGTAATTCTGCACATCGCCAAGATCAAGGTTGATGACAATTGGCAACAAACGGAGCATTTGCTCAAAGGGCAAGTCGGTATCGACGATTTTGGTCAGCTCGGGCCAAAGCTGCGGCAAGGTCGTCGCCAGGCCTTGGCCCCGCGCTTTGCGCCAAATTGCCCGAACCAGCAGTTGATGGCGGCGGCCGCGATCAAAATCATCGGTATACTTCCGCGTGCGCGCATACCACAAGGCATCGAATCCATCAAAAGTATAATAGCCAACCGGCAGCGTGCGCAGGCGATAGCCGCTCGAACCGGACCTTCGATCGTCGGCAGTTCCAACCGGATAGTAGTCGCGGTAGGCGCAATCCACAGCGATATCGACGCCGCCCAAACGGTCGATGATCGCCTCAAACCCCGAGAAATCGACCCTCGCGTAGTAGTGCACATTGATGCCGAAGTTGTAAAAGATGGTCTGGCGCAGCAGACCGAATCCGCCTCCGGGATCCCAATTCAGATTCTCGCCGAGCCCAAAGGCGGTATTCAATCGTCCCATTCTTCCATGGGGAATGTACACAAATAGATCACGTGGAAAGCTCAACATGGATACGGTGCCAGTTTCCACATTGAGAGAGACCACGATCATGGTGTCGGTGCGGATGAAGTTGTCATCGCTCATCTGCTCGTCGCTGCCCAATAGCAAGACATTCACCAGCCTGTGCGCGCGAAAAGCTTCCGGCGCGCGGCTTGGCACCTGCGTTCCCGACAGCCATTTTCCTTCGGGCGGGTCGCGTGGCAGCAGCAGCTTTGGCAGGCTGATGTCCTCAGGAGCCGGCGTCTGTGCCGGTGATGTCGGCGAGGCGGCCACTACAGTTGCCGGCTCTTCTTGCGTGGGGCCGTCTGATTCTAGTTGCAGCAGGACGATTGAAGCGCCAGCTCGCAAACTGGCGCGCCCGTGATCGACGTTGATCGCAGTGGCGGTAGCGCGATAAGCATCGCGCCTGGCCGCGGTCGTTCCCTCAAGCGAGCGACCTTGATCGTTCACGGCGGTAATCTGCAGCACCGTCCAGAGGAAGGCAAACGCCAATACCAGCACGATGCAAGCAACAACGCACGTCAGCGCACGACATAGCCAGCGCGCCACCAACTGCATCATACCTGAACTCCCCGCAGCGGGAGACTCGGCTCCGACAACACTCTGCCTTCACCTATCCTGCGCTCACAAATCACTGTGACCCAAATAGTACCTGGATTTCGCAAATGCCGCCCTCAATTAACTTGCCGTCGTTATCAAGTACTGTCAACCGAATTCGGTGCGCGCCCGCGCCGAATATCTCTGTATTGATCAATCCCAACACATCGTTGCGGACGGCATGATCCGAGGCCAGATACGGGAAGTATTCTTCGGACCAGCTCGGCTTCAGAGCGATATGATATTTGCCGCCATCCGGCAATCGAGCGCTGCCGATCAGCGCGAAGACATCTTCCACATGTTGCCGGGGCGCCGGCGCTACAATCCGAGCCGATCGGTCATCGCAGCCAACCGTCGCTCCCGCCGCATCGTCAAAGGAGAAGTCGGACGCAGGCACTTCAAAAGGCAGCTCCGGAAGTTGCGGCAGTAGCAGAGCCTCCCCGGCAAAGATGCCGCGAATCGGCTCAAAGCAGTTGCCGTCGCGCAATTCCATTAAGCTGGTTCCCGACCACAGCGCAAGCGACAGCAATGAATCGCCCTCCCTTACTTCATAGGGTACCCAATCTTGCTTGACCTGGCAGTCGATATGGAAATCGTCTTCAAGCGGTCGGTAGGCGGTCGGCGTCGGAACAAGATAGGCGAAATAGAATGGCAGCGGAGTCGGCGTTGGCGAGACACTTGGCGCTAGTTCGGTCTTCTTCAGCGGCTCTGTCGCGGTCGCAATTGCACCTGGTGTCGCCGTCACGATGAATTCCGTCGGACCTGCCGTCTCCGTCGCGAGGATCTCCGTTGGACTTGCCGTCGGTGACGGACCAACAGCCGTCAACATTCGGCGCTCGTCGAGCGAGGCGCGGATGGCGGTCAGCGTCAGATTGGCAGGCGCAACTTCTGGCATCGCCGTCGCTTCGGTTTCAGTCAGAGTTGCAGTCTCCGTCACGGCGATTTCCGTCGGACTTGCTGTCGGTAACGGACCTACAGCCGTCAACGCCCGACGCTCATCGAGGGTGGCGCGGATCGCGGTCAGTGTCATACTCGCTGGCGCGATTTCCGGCCGCGCCGTCGCGAGGATCTCCGTCGGACTTGCCGTCGGTGACGGAGCTACAGCCGTCAACGCACGGCGCTCGTCGAGCGAGGCGCGGATGGCGGTCAGCGTCAGATTGGCCAGCGCGATTTCTGGCATCGCCGTCGCTACGGGTTCCGTCGGCATTGGCGTCGCCGTCGCGACGATCTCCGTTGCACTTGCCGTCGGTCGCGGACCCACAGTAGTCAGCACCCGGCGCTCATCTAGCGCGGCGCGGATGGCGGTCAGCGTCATATTCGCCGGCGCGATTTCCGCCGTCGCCGTCGCGGCGATTTCCGTCGGTCTTGCCGTTGGTAACGTAGCTACAGCAGCCAACGCCCGACGCTCGTCGAGGGTGGAGCGGATGGCGGTCAGCGTCATATTCGCCGGCGCGATTTCTGGCCTCGTCGTCGTCGGAACTGCCGGCGGACGTGCAGTCTCCGTCGCGACGGTTTCTGTTGGACTTGCCGTCAGTGACGGACCAGCAGCAGTCAGCGCCCGACGCTCATCGAGAGTGGCGCGAATGGCGGTCAGCCTCAAGTTCGCCGGCGCGATTTCCGCCGTCGCCGTCGCGAATAGTTCCGTGGGCATTGCCGTCTCCGTCGCGACGATTTCCGTCGGACTTGCCGTCGGTGACGTAGCTACAGCCGTCAACGCACGGCGCACGTCGAGCGAGGCGCGAATGGCGGTCAGCGTCATATTCGCCGGCGCGACTTCTGGCCTTCCCGTCGCGAGATCTTTCGCGGGCATTGCCGTCTCCGTCGCGAGGATTTTCGTCGGACTTGCCGTCGGTGACGGACCAGCAGCAGTCAGCTCCTGACGCTCATCGAGAGTGGCGCGGATGGCGGTCAGAGTCATATTCGCTGGCATAACTTCTGGCATCGCCGTCGCGACGGTTTCCGCGGGCATTGCAGTCACCGTCCGGACAGTTTCTGTTGGACCTGCCGTCAGTAACGGACCAGTAGCAGTCAACGCCCGACGCTCTACGAGAGTGGCACGAATGGCGGTCAGCGTCAGATTGGCAGGCGCGATTTCTGGCCTAGCCGTCTCCGTCGTGATGATTTCCGTCGGACTTGCCGCTGGTGACGGACTAGCAGCAGTCAGCGCCTGGCGTTCGTCGAGAGTGGCGCGAATGGCGGTCAGTGTCATATTCGCCGGCGCGATTTCCGCCGTCGCCGTCGCGAATAGTTCCGTGGGCATTGCCGTCTCCGTCGCGACGATTTCCGTCGGACTTGCCGTCGGTGACGGACCAGCAGCCAACGCCCGACGCTCGTCGAGGGTGGAGCGGATGGCGGTCAGCGTCATATTCGCCGGCGCGATTTCTGGCATCGCCGTCGGGAGGATTTCCGTCGGACTTGCCGTCGGTGACGGACTAGCAGCAGCCAACGCCCGACGCTCGTCGAGGGTGGAGCGGATGGCGGTCAGCGTCAGATTGGCCGGCGCGATTTCCGGCCTCGACGTCGCAAGAACCGTCGTCGGACTTGCCGTCGCCGTCGCGACGATTTCCGTCGGACTTGCCGTCGCCGTCGCGACGATCTCCGTCGGTCTTGCCGTTGGTGACGGACCAGCAGCAGTCAACGCCCGACGCTCGTCTAGCGCGGCGCGGATGGCGGTCAGCGTCAAATTGGCCGGCGCGATTTCCGCCGTCGCCGTCGCGAGCACTTCCGTGGGCATAGCCGTCGACGCCTCAGCGATTTCCGTCGGACTTGCTGTCGGTGCTGGACCTGTCGCAGCCAACTCCCGGCGCTCGTCGAGCGTGGAGCGGATGGCGGTCAGCGTCAAATTGGCCGGCGCGATTTCTGGCCCCGCCGTCGCTTCGGTTTCAGTCAGAGTTGCAGTCTCCGTCACGGCGATTTCCGTCGGACTTGCTGTCGGTGCTGGACCTGTCGCAGCCAACTCCCGGCGCTCGTCGAGCGTGGAGCGGATGGCGGTCAGCGTCAAATTGGCCGGCGCGATTTCCGCCGTCGCCGTTGCAAGAACTGCCTTCGGACTTGCCGTCTCCTTCGCGACGATTCCTGTCGGACTTGCCGTCGGTGACGGAGCTATAGCCGTCAGCACCCGGCGCTCATCTAGCGCGGCGAGAATGGCGGTCAGCGTCAGATTGGCAGGCGCAACTTCTGGCATCGCCGTCGCTTCGGTTTCAGTCAGAGTTGCAGTCTCCGTCACGGCGATTTCCGTCGGACTTGCCGTCGGTGACGGACCTACAGCAGTCAACGCCCGACGCTCGTCGAGCGAGTCGCGGATGGCGGTCAGCGTCAAATTCGCCGGCGCGATTTCTGCCGTCGCCTTCGCGAGCACTTCCGCGGGCATAGTTGTCGCCGTCGCGACGATCTCCGTCGGACTTGCCGTCGGTGACGGACTAGCAGCAGTCAGCGCCCGACGCTCGTCGAGCGTTGCGCGGATGGCGGTCAGCGTCAGATTGGCCGGCGCGATTTCTGGCCTCGCCGTCGCTACGGGTTCCGTCGGCATTGGCGTCGCCGTCGCGACGATCTCCGTTGCACTTGCCGTCGGTCGCGGACCCACAGTAGTCAGCACCCGGCGCTCATCTAGCGCGGCGCGGATGGCGGTCAGCGTCAAATTGGCCGGCGCGATTTCTGGCCCCGCCGTCGCTTCGGTTTCAGTCAGAGTTGCAGTCTCCGTCACGGCGATTTCCGTCGGACTTGCTGTCGGTGCTGGACCTGTCGCAGCCAACTCCCGGCGCTCGTCGAGGGTGGAGCGGATGGCGGTCAGCGTCATATTCGCCGGCGCGATTTCTGGCATCGCCGTCGGGAGGATTTCCGTCGGACTTGCCGTCGGTGACGGACTAGCAGCAGCCAACGCCCGACGCTCGTCGAGGGTGGAGCGGATGGCGGTCAGCGTCAGATTGGCCGGCGCGATTTCCGGCCTCGACGTCGCAAGAACCGTCGTCGGACTTGCCGTCGCCGTCGCGACGATTTCCGTCGGACTTGCTGTCGGTAACGGACCTACAGCCGTCAACGCCCGACGCTCATCGAGGGTGGCGCGGATCGCGGTCAGTGTCATACTCGCTGGCGCGATTTCCGGCCGCGCCGTCGCGAGCACTTCCGTGGGAATTGCCGTGTCCGTCGTGACGATTTCCGTCGCACTTGCAGTCGGTGACGGACCAGCAGCCGTCAACTCCCGACGCTCGTCGAGCGTGGCGCGGATGGCGGTCAGCGTCAGATTGGCCGGCGCGATTTCCGCCGTCGCCGTCGCGAACAGTTCCGTGGGCATTGCCGTCTCCGTCGCGACGATTTCCGTCGGACTTGCCGTCGGTGACGGACCCACAGTAGTCAGCACCCGGCGCTCGTCGAGCGTGGCGCGGATGGCGGTCAGCGTCAAATTGGCCAGCGCGATTTCTGGCATCGCCGTCGCTGCGGGTTCCGTCGGCATTGGCGTCGCCGTCGCGACGATCTCCGTTGCACTTGCCGTCGGTCGCGGACGTACAGCAGTCAGCGCCAGGCGCTCATCGAGAGTGGAGCGAATGGCGGTCAGCGTCATATTCGCCAGCGCGATTTCTGGTCTCGCCGTCGCAAGCACTGCCTTCGGACTTGCAGTCTCCGTCGCGACGATTTCTGTAGGACTTGCCGTCGGTGACGGACCAGCAGCAGTCAGCGCCCGACGCTCATCGAGCGTGGAGCGGATGGCAGTCAGCGTTAAATTCGCTGGCGCAACTTCTGGACTCGCAGTCTGTGTCGCGACGATTCCTGTCGGTCTTGCCGTCGGTAACGTAGCTACAGCAGCCAACGCCCGACGCACGTCGAGGGTGGAGCGGATGGCGGTCAGCGTCATATTCGCCGGCGCGATTTCTGGCCTCGTCGTCGTCGGAACTGCCGGCGGACGTGCAGTCTCCGTCGCGACGGTTTCTGTTGGACTTGCCGTCAGTGACGGACCAGCAGCAGTCAGCGCCCGACGCTCATCGAGAGTGGCGCGAATGGCGGTCAGCCTCAAGTTCGCCGGCGCGATTTCCGCCGTCGCCGTCGCTACGGGTTCCGTCGGCATTGGCGTCGCCGTCGCGACGATCTCCGTTGCACTTGCCGTCGGTCGCGGACCCACAGTAGTCAGCACCCGGCGCTCATCTAGCGCGGCGCGGATGGCGGTCAGCGTCAGATTGGCAGGCGCAACTTCTGGCATCGCCGTCGCTTCGGTTTCAGTCAGAGTTGCAGTCTCCGTCACGGCGATTTCTGTCGTACTTGCCGTCGGTGACGGACTAACAGCCGTCAACATCCGGCGCTCGTCGAGCATGGAGCGGATGGCGGTCAGCGTCAAATTGGCCGGCGCGATTTTTGCCGTCGCCGTCGCGAGATCTTTCGCGGGCATTGCCGTCTCCGTCGCGGCGATTTCCGGCGGACTTGCCGTCGCCGTCGCGACGATCTCCGTCTGACTTGCCGTGGGTGACGGACCAGCAGCAGTCAGCGCCCGACGCTCGTCGAGAGTCGCGCGGATGGCGGTCAGCGTCAGATTGGCAGGCGCGATTTCTGGCCTCGTCGTCGTCGGAACTGCCGTCGGACTCGCAGTCTCCGTCAGACTTGCCATCGGTGACGGAGCTACAGCAGCCAACGCCCGACGCTCATCGAGCGTGGCGCGGATGGCAGTCAGCCTCAAATTGGCCGGCGCGATTTCCGCCGTCTCAAGATCTTCCGTGAGCATTGCCGTTGCCGTCGCGGCGATTTCTGTCGGACTTGCTGTCGGTAACGGACCTGCAGCAGTCAACGCGCTACGCTCGTCGAGCGAGGCGCGGATGGCGGTCAGCGTCATATTCGCTGGCACAACTTCTGGCACCGCCGTCGCGACGGTTTCCGCGGGCATTGCAGTCACCGTCCGGACAGTTTCTGTTGGACCTGCCGTCAGTAACGGACCAGCAGCAGTCAACGCCCGACGCTCGTCGAGGGTGGAGCGGATGGCGGTCAGCGTCATATTCGCCGGCGCGATTTCCGCCGTCTCCGTCGCGGCGATTTCCGTCGGTCTTGCCGTTGGTGACGGACCAGCAGCAGTCAACGCCCGACGCTCGTCTAGAGTGGAGCGAATGGCAGTCAGCGTCATATTCGCTGGCACAACCTCTCGCAGCGCCGTCGCGAGAGCTTCCGTGGGCATTGCCGTCTCCGTCGCGGCGATTTCCGTCGGACTTGCTGTCGGTGACGGAGCTACAGCCGTCAACTCCCGGCGCTCGTCGATCGTGGCGTGGATGGCGGTCAGCGTCAGATTGGCCGGCGCGATTTCTGGCCTCGTCGTCGTCGGAACTGCCGGCGGACGTGCAGTCTCAGTCGCGACGGTTTCTGTTGGACTTGCCGTCAGTGACGGACCAGCAACCGTCAACACACGACGCTCATCAAAGATGGCGCGGATGGCGGTCAGCGTCAAATTGGCCGGCGCGATTTCCGCCGTCGCCGTCGCGGCGATTTCCGTCGGTCTTGCCGTCGGTCGCGGACCTACAGCAGTCAACTCCCGGCGCTCGTCGATCGTGGCGCGAATGGCGGTCAGCGTCATATTCGCCCGCGCGTCTTCAGGACTCGCCGTCGCCGTCGCGACGATCTCTGTCGCACTTGCCGTCGGTGACGGCCCAGCAGCAGTCAACGCCCTACGCTCATCGAGCGTGGCGCGGATGGCGGTCAGCGTCAAGTTCGCCGGCGGGACTTCTGGCCTCGCTGTTGCTAGAATTTCCGTCGGACTTGCAGTCTCCGTCGCGACGATTCCTGTCGGACTTGCTGTCGGTGACGGACCTACAGCAGTCAGCGCCCGACGTTCGTCGAGGGTGGCGCGGATGGCGGTCAGCGTCATATTCGCCGGCGCGATTTCTGGTCTCGCCGTCGCGAGGAGTTCCGTCGGCATTGGCGTCGCGCTCGCGATAGGCGCGTCCGTCGCGGCGGCGGCTGTCAACTGGTCTGTACGATCTGCGGTCAAGGCGGCTACTGGCCGAGCTGTGTCGGCCGGCGCAGCTAGTGTCGGTGTACGGGTTGCATCAGTACCCAGCGCCATATCCGTGGACCTCGTTGGTTGCAGCGGCGTGGCGGCAATCGTAGATGTCGAGGTCGCTTCTGAGGGCGTTTCGGTCGGTCTCTGAGAAGTCGAGGTGGAGAGCAGAACAGCAAAAACGGCGGCAATCACAAGCGATACCGCCGCAAGCAGAGCTACGATCAGCTCATTGCCTAAACTGCGCCGCATTGGCTAATCCTCAATTGACGGAGCCAATTCCAGGGGCAATGCGAGGTGAAAGGCGGACCCGGCGCCCGCTTCACTTGTAATCCAAAGATCGCCATTTAGTGCGCGCGCGAAGGCCCTGGCAACGGTCATGCCAACGCCGCTATCGCCGTAGCCAGTGATCTTGCGATTCTCCGCCCGGTATGTTCGCGCAAATACAAGTTGCATGTCTTCGAGCGAAATGCCGCCGCCTTTATCACTCACACTGATCTCAATGGCATTAACTGAATCGGCGCCATTGACCAAGTCGAGGGGGCCAACCCGAGCCGAAACTGTGATCCGCGAACCAGCAGGCGAGACCGCGCTGGCATTTGAGACAAACTGGGCAAGGATATGTTTCAGGCTGGCGCCATCGGCACTGACCGGCGGCAGTTCATCATCCAGCGCCAACTCAATCATGTGACCCTTTTCCTCGATGCTTGCTTCCGCCTCGTGCAAAACGTCTTCGATAATAGAGAGTAGATCGATTCTGCCGCGCTCTATTCCGAATCTCGAGTCATCTTCGCTGCTAAGTTTCTGTATCTCGCCAATGATCGCCGCGATGCGAGAAATATCTGACGCAATCATGGTGAGCACTTGCCGCTGGGCCGCGCCAAGAATGCCGATGCTTTCTGCCAAGAGCAGGTCAATATAATCTGAAATCGACGACATCGGCGTTCGCATGTCATCCAGCATACCCGTGAATAACTCAGGCACGTTTGGCTGATGTGGATGCGTCTCAACTTCCGTGTCGGATTCCTGCCCGGCAAGCGACTCGCGCGCGACCGACAATTCCGTCCTCGCGTCGCTCAAGTCCATAGCAAGCTGTTCACGTTGCGCGGTCAAGCGCTGGAGGGACGATTGCAGCTCGGCTATGTCTCCGCTGAGATCGGTTTGTCCTTCGCGCGCCGCTTCTTCTGTGAGCATCGCATTGACTTTGGCTGTGAACTGGTCGCGAATCTTGAGCAGGTTGTCTCGCTCTTCCGAGAGGCCGTCAATTTGTCGGCTCATCTCTTTTTGACGGTCCTCCCGCGCTTCGGCTTCGGCTTGCAGTGCTTCCACATTTGTCTGAAGCGCCGTCTTCTCAGCTTGCGCATTTTCCAGTTGCGAGCGCAGGTCTTGCGTGGCTCGCCTTAATTCCTCGCGGGAATTCATCAATTGTTCGTGATCCGCGCTCAGATGCTTGAGCTTTCTTTCCAAGTCCTCATTGGATCCACCTTCCAATTCCATCAGCCTCTGACGCGCATCAAGCAGCTTGAGCCGATCTTGATTCGCCGCTGCAATTTGCTGGGTCAATGTCTTGCGTTCCGCGTAAAGTTGAATCAGCAGTTGGGTCAGGTGGGTTGCATCCGCGTCGATTCCCAGCGAATCCATGCGACTTCTGATCGATTCCAGCCGCCGCTGCTGCTGATCGCGCTCCAATTCCAATTGGGCGGATTCGTCCGCCAGCGTCTGCAAGATAGTGGCGTATCCCTCTGAAGCGACCGATCGACCCATCACCAGGAGCGCGTTGATTTGCCGGCGCAGACGATCACGCGCCGTAAGCAGCAGATTGTACTCCTTGTGCGCATATTCGCGAATGACCTGCGCAAGCGCATCATCATTATCCGCGTTCAATACTCGCAGCATCGTTTCCGCATCTAGCAGCGCGCGGGCGCTTGCCTCGGATTCTGCTCGCAGTTGCGCCTGCTCATCAAAGGTAGCGTTCAGACGCTTTGCCGCATCGGGGCTTTGCTCACCTGCAGCCAAGGCGTCAAGAAGACGTACATGTTGCTCTTCTTGCTGGCGCAACAGGTCAGCAATTTGGCGAACGATGTTCTCGCGGCGTTCGTTAACCCGTGCCAGGCTGGACTCGAATTCCAGGCGATGAGCAATGAGCGTCTCTCGGTCGACCGTGGCGTCAGCGCTCCTTTCAGCGATATCAGACAAGACTTGTTCTTCGGAAAGGCTCTTGAAAGAAGTGGCGTCGTCGCTCCAGGCAAGCAGATGTCCTGCTATGAAGCTGATGTCGCGCAGCCATTCTAACTCGTCGGGAGACAAATCCGCCTGACGGTATGGCATCGCGACCAGCATAAAGGCGATCAATTCGCCTTCAACGGTTAGCGGCTGCCCATACACGCTGCAAAGCGAGGCGATATTCAGCCGGCGAAACAGATCCTGTAGTTCATCCGCGTGATACTCCGGGAAGAGAATCGTATGCTCCATCCGCGTTGCCGCTTCACGCAGTGTCGGTTGCTCATGTAGATTCAGCGAGAAACCGGCAAGGGATTGATCAGCAACCTGATCATAGCCGGCGATCACATCGGCATAATTGTTCTCTTGCACGCGCAATAACGCGCAGACTTCCAATTGAAGCGTTTCCAGCGTCGCCATGACGATCTGCTCCGGAATGCGCGCGCCATCCCTAGATTCCAACATCAAGCCAATGGCGTTCAGCAGATGACGCCGATCGCTCGGCACCGGCGCTGCGCTGAAATTCCAGGATGAGGGCGCCGCCAGTAGCGCCTCAACCGCATTGCTTGAGGGCGTCTCAACCGGCGCGGGAGATGGCATCACTGCTGAACTCTGCTGTGAAGCCGCAAGCACCACTTCCACCAAGCTGTTTTCCAGCAGCGCGATCGCCAGGCGATAGATGATGAGCGGCAGCAATATCAAACTCGCCAGGTATGCCAGCCGCGTCGCGCCAAGATAATTGCCCGCACCAGCGCCCTCGCTCATCTGGTATAGATCCCAACCGTTGCCAGCCAGAATCACGACGAAGAACAGAACTTTGAGCGGCGCATCGACAATGTGCCTGTAGTTGAGAACGGCGAGCAACAGTCCCGTAGCCGCAAGCGCAGCCGTGAGCCCCGACCATAGCAACGCATGTTCGGTGGAATTGAATGCCAGGTCCCCGCCATATTCTGCCAGCCAGCCACGCGCGCTGTTAACATACAGGAGAGCCGAGAGGAAAGTCGTCGCGAAAACCAACAAGTTGGAGCGATTCTGCCAATGGAGAAAATCCGCGCTTAGAAATGCCCAAGCCAGGATAAGCAGCGTCACCGCCTGCACCAGTCGTTCCAGCGGGGGCATAATGGCGTCGGCTTCCAAATCGGTAAGCTGTGACAAGAAAGCCACCGCCAGCATGATCAGCCAGAGAATGACCAAGCCCCCGGTCGCAAAGACGAAACGGCGCGTCGCTTGCTCAAATGGAAACCGGGAACGATGGCCAAAGGCCAGAAACAAAGAGCCCTGGCTCAAAGCGATGACTAACAGAAAAAAGACCAGACTACCGGGAAACTCGACGAAGACATTAAGAATATCCAGCGTCGCAATTGACAACTCACACCGTCCATATAGTTGGCGCCATTAGTAATCCCGCGGCTTACATCGAAACTCAAGCCGCACGCGCATACGCGGAATCTGATCTCCGAGAGACAATTCGACGCGTTCAACTCACGCGTGTCGCAGGCGCTGTTCCTGACGAGTCAGTATAGCATAAGGGTCACTTGCGCACTTGCGAAAAACTGCGGTCATTTCCGCCTCGCTTTTCAACTGCACGCCACTTCGTTTGCCGTTGACGTCGCCGAATCGTCAATCTAAACTCACAGCGGACCGCAGATGAGCGGTGAGCATACGGTGACGCGCGCAATCTCACATTTACTCCGCAGATTTCCCTTCATCATGCGCATGCCCTATCTGGTTTACAGCCGGATGCAAGCGCGCTACACGATTGGCGTTGCCGCTGTTATCTTCGACGGCGCCGGTCGCATACTCTTGGTCGAACACGCCTATCATCCTCGATTTGCCTGGGGGCTGCCGGGCGGCTGGACCGACAAGGACGAAGACCCATCGTCCGCCGTCCTCCGCGAGTTAAGTGAAGAATTGCAGTTGAATGCGCGTGTCCTGCGCGTCGTCCACAGTTCGAAGACGGCGCCCAATCATGTCGACTTGGCATTCCACTGCGAAGCTTTAAGCCCGATAGGGAAACTTAGCCACGAGCTCTTGGATTTCCACTGGGTGGCGCGGGACGATCTGCCCGAAATCAATCGCTTTCACCGCCAAGCCATCAATTGTGCAAGTGAGCGCATCCAAGGGGGCAAAGCATGGGAGCGAGTTTAAGCTCGCGTCGCGATTCCGGCTTTCCTATACTTCGTACTTTTTCTGCGCTGCTCTTGGTTGCGGCCAGCGCCTTGCTCGTCTATGAACTGGTGGCGTTCAGCCGGCGCGAGCAACAGCTCCCCGCCGGAGTAAGCGTTGCTGGTATCAATGTCGGTGGGCTGAGCGAGCGCGACGCCGTCGCCCTCTGGGAGCGAAACTATGCCGAGCCCATCGTCATGCTCTACCGGGCGCGCGATACGGATTATCCAATCCAACTGCACCCGGATCAGGTGGGCTGGCGCATCAGCAGCGAACCGATGCTGGCGGCCGCGCTGGCTTCGGGCGAGCAAGGCGGCGGGTTCTGGCGCCGCTTTCTTGATTTCCTCCTGGGTATCGAACAGACCGTCGCCCGCGACATCGCTCTAATCGCCGATTATCAGGAAAACGCGCTTGAAGCGATCTTGCAGGAAATCTCCCTGCGCTACGATAGAGCGCCGGTCGGCGCTAACTACGATTTGCAAACCTTAACGGTGTATGCCGGCGCCAGCGGTTACGCCCTTGATCTGGGGGCCGCCATGGCCGCCGCGGACGACGCATTGCGCTCCGCTGATGAGCGTACCGTTGCCCTCCCGATCGCCGTCAAGGGCAACGAGGGACCAGATTTGCGTGCGCTGCGTGATCTCATTATCGATTTTCTCGATAGCCGCGGATTCATTTATGACGGTCTTGGTACTGTCGCGTCCATATATGTGCAAGACCTGCTGACAGGCGAAGAGATCAATATTCTTGGTGATGTCGCTTTTTCCGGCGCCAGCACGGTCAAATTGCCCATCATGCTGGATTACTATCGATTCCTGTCTTCAGAGCCAAGCGCCGACGAAGCCTGGCTTCTAGCGAATTCCATGCTTTGCAGCAACAACGCCTCCTCCAATCTAATCATGGAGATTATCGGCGGCGGTGACATATTCTCGGGAATCCGAAGCGTCACCGATACCATCCTGGCGACCGGCATCGCAAACACGTATATCTCAGCGCCGTTTTACCTCGGAGTAGCCGGGCAGCGTCTCGGCTCGATCCAGGCGCCGGAGACCAGGCCGAACCCCGCCTTTGACACCGAACCCGACCCCTTTAATCAGACAACGGCTGAAGACATGGGCACGCTCTTCAGCCTGATTTACGATTGCGCCGAATTCAACTCGGGCTTAACCTTTGCTTTGCCTGCAAACCAGATCACGCAGCAGGAGTGCCGGCAAATGCTCGAGATTGCCAGCGCCAACGATCTGGAACGGCTGCTTCAGGGCGGCATCCCGCAGGAAGCGCGCATCGCGCACAAGAATGGCTGGATATTTGATACGGTCGGCGATGCCGGCATTGTCTATTCGCCGAATGGACGCCACTATGTGATTTCCGTCTTTCTATGGGAAAGAACCGAGTTTCAAGATTATGAGAAGCTCTGGCCATTGATGGAAGAGATTTCGCGCGCGACCTGGAATTTCTTCAATCCCGAGAATGCGCTGTTGCAGCCGCGTACAGACCTGCCGCCAACCGCTCTTGAATGCGAAGGCAACTATCTGCCGCCGGGACCGGAATTCGTAAACCTCAACGATATCAACAGTTGGAAGCGGAACTAGACTTTCACCATCTCAGATGCGTCAGGCGACGCGCGCGAAACTCTGCTACCACTCAATAGCTCGCCACCGCATCAGCCTGCGATTCATAGATGCGAAAAATCTCATCCAGACCGGACATCTCCAGCGCTTCTCGCACCCGGTCCGATGGCTGCGCCAGCCGCAAATCGCCATTGGCGCGCCGGACGCGCTTCAAAGCGCTCATCATTTCCCAGAGTCCATCCTGCCCCATGCTATCAACGCGCTGCAGATCCAACACCAGATGCCGACCGCCAGCATCAATCTCATAAGACAGGAATGACCCCAATTGTCCCGCGCTGATCCGATCAACCCGTCCTCCCGCTTCGATGACCAGAATGTTGCCATGGCTGGAACGTTCTATCCGCATCAGCATTCTCCCTTTCGAGCGGACATGCTACAATAGCGCAACCTGTCTCGGGGGCTCCTTGCAAATGGCAGGCAGCTTCAAGCCTTCTAGATTCTATAGTCCGGCAGCGAGCCAAGCATGGATTTGAACTACATAGCGTTAATCACTGTCACCGTGTCGCTTCTATTTGTTCTGATTCAACGCACCGATCCAAAACGACGGCGGCTTTCGATCGCCTTCGTCGTCCTGTGCCTTCTGATCATTCACCACAACACCTCCATCAAGAACGATCTTCACGAGGAGACGCTGCTCGCATTCCTCCTCGCTGTCTTGGCGAGCGGCTTGTTTTGGCTGCTTATCGGCCGCTACAACCCGGTCGACAAGGATGAGGAGATTCAGGTCATGGGCATGGACGACTGAGCGCGTCCTAGACTTAGCCGACGATGTTAATCGGTATAACGTCGGCGCCTTGGAGCATGGCTACGCTGATTCGGGCCGCCACTTGTTCGGACAGCCGGCGAAAGGCGCGCCCCGCTGCGGACTCGGCGTCGTAAATGACTATGGGACGACCATAGTCTCCGCCTTCGCGCACACTGGCTGACAAGGGAATCCGCCCCAGGAAGGGCAATTCCCGGCTTTCGGCGAACTTCTCCCCGCCACCGCTGCCGAAGAATTCACCTGACATATTTTCGACCACGCCCAGCAGGGGTACCTTTAGCTGCTCAAACATCGCGGCTGCGCGAATCGCATCGGCGACAGCGACATCCTGCGGCTGCGTAACAATGATGCTGCCGGTCAACGGGAAGGATTGCGCCAGCGACAGAGGCGCGTCTCCCGTGCCCGGCGGCAGATCAACGATCATGTAATCGAGGCGGCCCCACTCCACATCGGTGAAAAACTGCCGGATTGCGTTGTGCAGCATCGGTCCACGCATGATCATGGGCTTGTCCGGGGTCGTGAGGAAACCGGTGCTGATTAGCTTGACGCCAAAAACTTCGAGCGGCTGCATCTTGTCGTTGAGGACCTTGGGGCGTCCGCTGCCCAGGCCGAACATCTGCGGGATGTTGGGATTGAGAATATCCGCATCCATCAAGCCGACTGCGGCGCCGGCGTCAGCCAGGCTAACAGCCAGGTTGGTCGCCACCGTGCTCTTGCCTACCCCACCCTTGCCACTGCCGATTGCAACGATGCTATTCATCGGCACATCCAGTCGGCCATGGATTCGGCGGTCCGTCGGCACCTGCGCATCCCACCGGATTCGCAACGATTCGATTCCTGCGACCTTGCCGATCACAGCGGCATTGCACCGCTCGACGAACACGTCCTTCAAGGGACAAGCGGGGGTTGTCAACACGATGGTGAATTCCGCGATACCATCGGCCACGTCGAGATCGCGCACCATATTGAGCGAGACGATATCTCGGTTGAGCTCGGGTTCGATGACCGTACTCAACGCCGCCATCACTTGTTCGCCAATGTTCGCCATGTCCCGCCTCGATACTCCTGATGCAAGCTACTCAACTATACCATTGATCGATACAGCGTGAACGTCCAAGACGAAACATCATGAAAACGCAGTCGTCGGATGCGCCAAAGAAAAACGACAGCCCGGCGGGACCTGCCGAGCGTCATCAAGTCACATATTCAGGTCGCTATTGACCGCGCTTGGCGGCGCGTCTGGCTTTGCGCTCCAGCGCCTTGCGCCGGCGTTCTTCGCGCTTGGCATCGTCTTCCGTCCAGGGAGTGGCGCCCTCAGCAGTCGGCGCGGGCGCCGCGCTGGCTTCCGCCGGCGAAGCAACTTCACTTGCCACCGCGGTCGCGGCATCTTCGGCCTGCGGCGCAGGTGGTGGAGCGGCTGGGCGAGAGCGAGCGGCGCCCCGGCGCGCTTCTTTCGCGACGTCTATATGCTCCCAAGTGCCACGTACAAGCATTTCTTCGTAGGCGCGAGTCGGAGCGATGCTGCGCCAATAGGAATTCGGCTTGGACAAGCGTTCCTTGTCGTGAATGTGATGCGTGGTGCGGTCATAACTCGCGAGTTCGTAATCGTGGTCCATCTTGATCGCGTCAAACGGGCAATACTCAGCGCAGAAGCCGCAGTTCATACAGATGTCAATGTCGATGAAGAAAGCCTCCGGCTCGGGCACCGGACGACCGGTATTGGGATCGTTGCCGCGCACGATCCAGATGCACTGCGGCGGGCAGACCTTGGCGCAGATGCCGCAACTCGTGCACCAGTCCTTGCCGCTGCGCGTCGGATGATCCTCGTCTTCAACGATGAGAAAGGGAACGAAACGAAATCGCTCCGGCACCGCCACCTTCTCGTCAGGATACTGAACCGTGATCACGCCCTTGGTCTTAGTACCTTGGCGGATGGCGAAATTGTCGGTCGAGTGATGATACTTGCGGAAGCCGTAACGAATGTCGTCCACATAGGAATCAACAAAGTGCCGCAAGGTCAGCAACAAACCCTTTGCCAATCCAGTTCCGTACATGGTGTCTCCCTGTCAGACTCAGCCCCGTTCCTGTCCGCCGCGGATGCTCGTCCCCGCGAACGAGAAAACTAGCGGTCAGTCTCACCTAACACGATATCGATGCTGCCAAGAATGCCGACGATATCGGCCACTTTATATCCCCGACTCATAATGCCCATTGGCGTAAGATTGATAAAACTGGGCGCCCGCACGTGATAACGCCAGGGATTGGCTGATCCGCCTCGGCCGCCGGCCGATACGACATAATAGCCCAGCTCTCCTTTGCCGTTTTCCACGCGCCCGTAGGCTTCGCCATGAGGCACGCGCGGCGCATAGGCGCCCGGTTTGCCATCAGCCCAGATCGACTCTCCCGCGGTCGCTTCGAGACGCGGCAGAATCTGCTTTAAGATGCGCACGCTCTCGCGCAGTTCCGAAACGCGCACCCGATAGCGGGCGTACATATCGCCTTCGTCTTCGACCGCGACATCGAAATCGAGCTCGGGATAAATGCTGTAGGGGTCGGCTCGTCGAATATCGTAAGCCACGCCACTACCGCGCAAGAGCGGACCGGCGGCGCTGTAATTGATCGCGTCCTCGCGCGTCAATACACCGACGCCCACCGAACGCTCAATCAGGATTTCATTCTGCGTCAGCAAGCGTTCCAGCTCATCGATCGTGCGCGGAATGCGTTCATTGATCATCTCGGTCAGAAACTGCATCGTATTGTAGTCACGCACCCGATCATTGGTCAGATTGCTGACGCTCTTGAGGCGTTCAGGCAGATCGCCAAACAAACCGCCGAAACGCATGTAGTTGCACATCATGCGGCTGCCGGCGACCGCCTCAAAGAAATCGAGGATGCGCTCGCGTTCTTGCACAAAATACAGCACAGGCGTGAAAAACGCGCCGATGTCGTTCAGCCAGAAGCCGATCGCCCAAAGGTGATTCACGATGCGGCTAAGCTCCACCATCATGACCCGCAGCGCCTCGCAGCGATAGGTCGGCGGGTTGTACTTACGGCCCAGGCTCATCAACTGCTCGACCGCCAGTACATAGCCATGATTGTTGCCCATGCTGGAGATGTAATCCAGGCGGTCGGTGAAGGGGATGTTGTGCAGATAAGTGTTGCGTTCGCCAATCTTCTCGTGATTGCGATGCAAATAACCCATCACCGGTTCAAGCGAGGTCACTGTCTCGCCATCCACCGTCAGCACCATGCGAAACACGCCGTGCGTGCTGGGATGATGTGGACCCATATTGACGACCAGTTCATTCGTCTCGAAGCCGTCTTTGTCCATGATTCGCTCGACATCAACGCCCAAGCCGAGTGACTGATACACCGCCGTCTCGGAATTGTCCATCAAACGCCCGAGATCAATATCCGGCGGATAAGTTACATTCTTGCCGAAGACATTTCTTTCTTCTACGCGGTAAACCTGGCCGCCGGGCCAGCGATTGTCAAAGGGCTTCTGATCTTCTTCGTAATAGGCTTCGCGCCAGTCTTTGCGTAAAGGATGGCCGTGAAAACCTTCCCACATTAGAATTCGCTTGAGATTCGGATGGCCCATGAAACGGATGCCCATGAGGTCCCAAGCTTCGCGTTCCTGGAAGTCGGCGCCGCGCCATACTGAAACCAATGACGGGATCTCGGCCCGCTCGCGATCCGTCTGCGCCTTGAAGACGAGCGCCCCGCCTCCGCTGGTCCGATAAGCGTGATAGACCATTTCCAGGTGATCGCCGGCGCCAAGGTAATCAACAGCGGTCGCGCTCGACAGATAATCGAAACCGAGGCCGTCACGAATGGCACGCGCCACTTCAACCAGTCGCTTGCTTTCTATGATTACGCCGCCGTAGCCCTCGCGATCGTCCAGCGTGACCGCGTCGGCATACTCATTTCGCAGATAGGCGATGGCTTCTTCGACCGTAGTCGCGTCCAGCTGTTTCTCGGGCGCCAATCCCGGTTGGTCCATCTGAGTCTATTCCTCTTCCGCTACCGCGGCGCGGCGCGAAGCTCGCAGCGCTTTTCGAGCCAGGGCGCGAAGACGCCGCTTCTCACGGATATCCTCCGCTTCAGCCCAGGGCGCGCCGCCGGATGGCAAGACAAAACTCAGCGCGTCTTCGGAAATGGGAGTCGCATCGGCTACGGTAGTCGTATCAGCCGCGACTTTGGCCGCCACCAGCTGTGTCGCCGCCGGCAACTCGCGAACGCCGAGGCTCGGCATATCTGCCGCCGCCGTTTCCGCCTGCCGCCGAATCATATCCATTTGGCGTGGATCAATAATATCCGGACCCAAAACCGGCACCGGGGTCGGCTCGGCGCTGGAAACGCCATACCAGGGCACATCGTCGCCATTGGCGATACTCTGGCCGTCTATCTTGCGCTGCAAAGCGATCATGCCGTAAAGCAGCGCTTGCGGTGTTGGTGGGCAGCCGGGCACGTAGACATCCACCGGCAAGTATTTGTCCATGCCCGAAACCACATTATAGCCCTCTTTGAAAGGTCCGCCGCCGCTTGCGCAGGCGCCCATCGCCAAGACGTACTTGGGTTCCGGCATCTGGTTATACAACCGCACGATCGGCACGACCATCTTCTTGGTCACCGTCCCGGAGACAATCATCAGATCGGCTTGGCGCGGCGTCGCCCGCATCACTTCGAATCCAAAGCGCGAGAAATCAAAGCGCGAGGCGGCGGTGGCGATCATCTCAATCGCGCAGCAAGCCAAGCCAAAAAGCATTGGCCACATCGAATTGCGCCTCCCCCAGTTGTAAAGCTGGCTGAGGCTGGTGATGGCGATATTATTCTCCAGTTCCGCGGGGACCGGAAACTCGGTCTGGTTTAACTCTTGTAGATTCAGATCCATTTAGGCGCTGATCTCCTCATACCAGTCTCGCAATATCGCCTTGAGTATAGCATCGTTCACCAGCGTCGGATCATCGGCGAAGCCCGGAAGAGCAGTTATCCGCTGGGTCAATTCGTCCAGGCCGATGTCTTCCAATTCAGCATTCGGATACGTTTCCATCAACGCCAAGACTATTTCGTAATCTGAGTCCCAATACAGATGCTGGTCCGTCATAGCCTCAGCGTAATCATTCCATCGACTGAGCGCTCTTATCTGCGTCGCACGAATCGATTAACCGTCGCATCTTTGCAACTTGCGCTTGGTTATACTGCAACGCTGTAAGTATAGGTTCGCGCGGAGAGATTGTCAAGAATTTCACAATCTCCTTTGCGCCTGGTTCATTCCAGCGCGATTGCTTTCGCGCCGACATGATTCACCACTGTATGCCTCGCGATGCTTTTCATTTCCGCACCGCAGTAGACTCGCCTCATTTCTTCGGCGACGCGCTGCACCGTCCGCGCGCTATCGCATAAGGCGCAGAGCGTCGGACCGGCGCCACCGATGAATATTGCGATCGCGCCCGCCCGCTTTGCCGCGGCACGCACCTGTGCTAGATGGGGCACTAAACAGGCGCGCGCCGGTTCCACCACCGTATCGCCTTCCATGGCGGCGCCGAGCGCCTCAAGATCGCCTCGATGCAGCGCATCAACCAATTGTGCGACCTTGCCGGTTTGGTGAATTAAAGTCTTCAGCGAAACCTCAGAAGGCAGTATCGCCCGCGCTTCATTGGTCGGCACGGGAAAGTCAGGCGTGACCAGCGCCAGATGCAAATTCTCGGGCACCGGCAGTGGTCGGATGGCCTCAACCGTGATGCCAGCGACAAGCACGATGCCGCCGAGCAAGCAAGGCGCCACATTGTCGGCGTGGTAGCCACTGACAAGCGCCTCCCCCTCCAGGCTGAACGGCAGCAGTTCCTCGCGCGCGAATGGCTCGCCGACCAGCTTGTTGAGCGCCATCACCGCGGCAACGGCACTGGCGGCGCTGCTTCCCAGCCCGCTGGAAAGCGGCAGTCCTTTGACCAGCTTGATCCTCAGTCCACGCGTCTCGCCGATGTGATCCAAGAAAGCGCGCGCCGACACTGAGGCGACGTTGCGCTCCGGCTCGCGCGGAAGCTGACCGCCATCGCCCTGAATGTCCGTGATCACGATCTCGGGATCGTCCTGGAACTCGACGACCGCGCGATCGCCAATGCCTTCCAGCGCCAGCCCGAGGATATCAAAGCCGACCCCCAAGTTGGCGACTGTCGCCGGGGCGAAGGCTTCCGCTCTGGAAATTGCCATGGAAGGTCGTTATCCTTGCCGCGATTTCGGCGCGAGGTGAAGGCAATGCCAAGCAGTCTACAATGTATCAATTGCGCGCAACAATACCCAATCCAGTGCGTGATCTACACCTGTGAAGCCTGCGGCGGCCTGCTGGACGTTCGACATGAATTTGACTCCTTGCGCAAGCCGATTTCATCCGACACTTTTGACGACCGCCTCGGTACCTTTGCTGAGCCTTACAACAGCGGTGTCTGGCGCTACAAGGAACTGGTTTATCCCGGCATTGACGACCGCTCCATCGTCAGTCGCATGGAGGGCAATACCAATCTCTATGAGTTGCCGCGAGTCGCCGCTTTCGCTGGCATCAACACACTCTTCCTGAAACATGAAGGTGAAAATCCAACCGGCTCCTTCAAAGATCGCGGCATGACCACCGGCGTCACCCAAGCGCGAATTCTGGGCATGGAACGCGTCGCCTGCGCATCCACCGGCAATACCTCAGCCTCCATGGCCTCCTACGCAGCGCGCGCCGGCATGCAGGGGATTATCTTCTTGCAGAATCAGCAGATTGCCTTGGGCAAACTAGCGCAGGGCATCGCCTTTGGCGCGACCTGCCTGCAGATCGACGCCGACTTTGATCGCAATATGGAATTGGTGCGGCTGGTTTCAGAAGAACTCGGCATCTACTTGCTGAACTCGATCAATCCCTTCCGCCTGGAAGGCCAGAAATCGATCATGTTCGAGGCGCTTCAGCAGCTTCGCTGGCAGGTCCCCGACTGGATCGTCGTGCCCGGCGGCAATCTGGGAAACAGTTCCGCCTTCGGCAAAGGACTGCTGGAAATGCTCGAGCTTGGTCTGATCGACCGGCTGCCACGCCTGGCGATCATTCAGGCGGAAGGCGCCAATCCCCTTTATCGGCACTTCAGCAGCGGCTTCCGTCAGTTTGAAGCAGTGAAAGCGGAGACCATCGCCACCGCCATCAAGATCGGCAATCCGGTCAATCTCCAGAAGGCGATTCGCGCCCTGGAGTGGACGAGCGGCGTGGTTGAAGAAGTCAGCGATCAGCAGATAATGGACGCCAAGGCGATCGTTGATGGCGTCGGCATCGGCTGCGAGCCAGCCTCCGCCTGTTCAGTAGCCGGGACCAAGAAGCTTGTCGAGCGTGGCGTCATCAAGCGCGGCGACACCGTGCTCGGCATCTTGACTGGGCACGTGCTCAAAGACCCGGAAGCGACCATCGGTTATCATGCCGATCAACTGGCGAATCTTTCGCCCAAGTACGCCAACAGAATGCGGCAAGTCGATGACAACTTCGACGAATTGCTGCGCGTACTGGGTGAGGACGCGCCGTAGAAGTCCGTTTATACTTGACCAACAGCAGACCGCGCTGGCACCTGCTCCAATGACCGTTCCAGATCTTCAATGATGTCTTCGGCATCTTCTATTCCCAAGGCGAAGCGCACCAAATTGTCCTTAATGCCGACGGCCAACCGCTCTTCGCTGCTGAGATCGTAGTAACTGAAGTAAGCCGGCTGTTCAATCAGGCTCTCGGTCCCGCCCAGGCTAGGCGCGATATAAGGAATGCGCAGCCGGTCAATGAAGTCGCTTGTCGTCTTTATATCTCCAGCCACTTCAAAGCTGATGACGCCGCCAAATCCTCGCATCTGCGCCCGCGCCAATTCGTGATCGGGGTGAGAAGGCAAACCGGGATAATAGACGCGGTCAATCTTGGGATGGTTCTCTAGAAATCGCGCAACATCCAGCGCGGACTCGTTTTGATGCCGAACGCGCAAAGCCAGCGTCTTGAGACCGCGCTCCACCAAGAAGGCTTGATGCGGATCAATGACGTTGCCCATGATCCCGCGCGCGTCTTTCAGCGCCTTGATTCGACCGGCCCCGCCAGCGATGGCGCCCGCCAGCACATCGTTGTGGCCGCCGAAGTATTTGGTCGCGCTATGCATGACGAAGTCGATGCCAAATTCCAGCGGCCGCAGATTCACCGGCGTGGCGAAGGTCGTATCCAGCAAGGTCATCGCGCGATGTCGCACCCCCAGTTCCGCCAAATGATGCAGGTCGGCCACGCGCAGATAGGGGTTGGTCGGCGTCTCAGTAAAGATGAAACGCGTCTTCTTGGGAACGATGGCTGCTTCAAGAGCCGCGCTATCACCCATAGGCACAACACTGGTGTCAATTCCAAACTTCTTCAGAGTCGTTTCACAGAATTGCCGCGTCCGCCGATAGCAATCGTCAGTCATCACGATATGCGTCCCGGGCCGCAGCACGGTAAGGAATAACGAAGTCACCGCCGACATGCCGGACGGATAGACGACGGCGTCCTCCGCGCCTTCCAAATGAGCGATCCGCCGCTCGATCGACCAGACGGAAGGATTGCCATAACGCGCGTATTCCTCGCGATCGAGCTCCCCACCGTAGACCTTCTTGTCAAGAAACTTGATAACGTCAGCGGTGCTATCAAAGGTGTAGGTTGCCGTCTGTACGATTGGGGTCGTCATCGCATGAAAGCCCTTGTCACGCGGCGCGCCGCCATGCACCGAGCGCGTGCTGGCGCCTTTGTATTGACCATTCTCCTTGCTGTTTGTCCTTGTCATGATCCAGTCCTTACATACAAAAAGCCCAAACCGAAGCGAATACGCCAGTTTGGGCTTCCGTGACTTTCAAGAAAAAGTGACTGAGGCACAGTCAACGGAATGACCTGATGTCGCCCGCAAGCCGTCCTTGCATCGCTACCATCAGGTGTTTACCCTCATCTTCCAGAATTATCTGCCGAACTTAGCACCTTCCCATTGC
>JAPOWK010000144.1 GCA_026707665.1 Chloroflexota bacterium | reverse complement strand
CCGGCGACCGGCGATGCGCCCGCATGGGGCACGGTGTAGCTGGCGCTTTGGCGTAGACGAGAGGGGATGCGCAGCGGCTTGTGACAGGGCGGGCTGCGCGTTCCCTCTTATTCACAGACTGGGTTGATGTTTAGCGAGGTGGAGATATGGCAAGTTCATCAATGAGTGGTGGTGGCAGACGGCCAAGAGCCGAGGAGAATCGCAAGCGCATTCGCCGCAAGCCATTGAAAGGCGGCACAGATCATGACCGCCGCCGCATCGTCACTCAGGAGCAGCTCGAACATGCACATGACTCGAATGCTTATGACTTGGCGATGTATAAGGCGAATCAAGACGCGCCGGCGCCAGGCAATCGTGCGCCATCACCATCCGTGCCGCCGCCGGGCGGTAATCAGCCTTCGCAATCGCCTCATGATCATGGAAATCGACCCGGGTCGCAATCAAGCGGGCAATCGTCGAGTTCGAAGTCTGACGAGCAAAATGATACAGGCAGTGACAAGTCTGACAACGAGACTAAATCTCAGAAGCAGGCTTCGAGCCAGCCGTCCACACCCGATTTGCCACCGGATATCGAATGGTCCCCTGAAGATGAGCCGAGCGGGATTGTTCCGTTCGCACATGCCGCTGCGCAAGGGACGCGCGATAGCAGCGAAGACAAGACGACAGCGGTCTGCGAGGCTTTGTACGCGGCTGACCGCGAAGCCGTCGCCCGGGGACTAAAGATCATGACCGGCTGTGAACCTGATGAAGAGCAGGATGTATTGCCTGCATTCATCAGGCTTGCTCACAATGTCGGTATGGATGAATACCTTACCGGTGTTGAAGCTTGGTACACGACGCGGCTGGGACCGACCGAGTCGCTTGCAGCGTCGTCAGGAGAGGAAGAGTCTCTGTCCGATCAGGCACAAGTCGCTACGGACGCTGGCAATTCTGAAGCGCCAGAACTCAACAGGCGCATTCAGTATTCGCTTACGGAAAGTGATCCGGGTGAGTGGGACGCATCGCTTACAGATAAGGAGGATTTAGAGAAAGTCCTCCTAATTCCGAAGCTGAAACGACTCATCCACGGGTTCGATGAAGACTCCGTCAACTGGGGCGATTTTACGGTTCAAGAGTCGATAGATTTTTACTTGCGCCAGATAGCAGGAGAATTGCGCGCGGCCTCGGAGAACCCCGCTGTATCCGATGAGTATTTTCACGAACTTCAGGCAGAATACGCTTGGGCTGCGGACTTGCAGGCCCTGGCAAAACCGATACCGCTTGATGACGCCACAGCGTATACAGAAGTCTTCAACGTGGGCGCTGAAGGCGAAAGAACTCACGTACAGAATCAGTTGGCGGTGATCTACAAATTTCTTGAGATCACTCCGGCGGACGATCATTTAGAGAGCCGAAGTACTGTCGACTTAAAGTACGAGCTGTATTCTTTATTGATTCATAATGTCATTCCCCTCCGCGGTAGCGATCAGGATCCTCTAGCGGCGAAGTTGTTTCGAAGCTACAGCCAGGTTGCTGGCGTTTCGCCTCAGGACGCCGTGGATCGCTTGCAGGGCACATATCGCGAACCGGATGTGCTCGGTTTTCTATTTGTCATGGGCTTGACCGTGGGTTCCATGGTGTTCGAGCCACTGGACTGGGCGCTGACCACTGTTGACGTCATTAATGCCCTGTCCGAGGGGGATATTGAATCTGCCGTTGGCAACTTCATATTAGGCGTCGTTCCATTCGCGAGCAGCAGGATAGACGATGCTTTTAGACTGGTGGACGATCTTGGCGCGACGCGGCGTGGAGGCCCACTTGACAATATGCCAGTGTATTTTGCCAATCCTGTAGGCGGCTCAGCAGGTACACTTCCAGAGGCACGCAAACTGATCGCTGAGCATGGCGATAGATTGGGCGCGAAAGTTGCTAACGATGCAATTCAAGGTGCAATAGAAGTCAAAGGTGCCGGAGTAAAGGGGGCTGATATTCTATTGCCAGGCGGAATTGAACGCGAAGTTACAGTTCATTCCGGAAAACAAGCTAACTTTGGCAGTCATCTTGTTGAAGAGGCTAGTCAATTTTCCGAGAATGCTACCCGCAAGGAAATATATATTCAGATAAAACCCAGAGAAGGAGTAGATATTGATAAGCGTTCACTCTTGAACGAGATCACAGATGAGCAAGTAGGGTGGCAAACGAAATCCGCTCTACCCGAATTGGACGGTATTTATGTAAAAGTATTTGGTCCAGACGGTGAGGTATGGTGGGACGGTATCTTCACCGTTGAACTGTAGGAATACCAGAAAGGAATGATCATGGCAACCTACATGAGCATATCAGCAGATCTCCGAACTTCCGAAGACATGATAGCGATAATCGAAGCACTTTTGTCAGATTCCAAGATTGGGATCGCATCCATATGCAGCTTTAGTCAATCTAAGAACGCGGACAAGTGGTTCTTATCGGGATACGCTATCGAGTCGATATTGGGCAGGTTTTCCAAGTACATGCGCATGAAACCTTCAGAGATCACAATCGTACCTGATTCTAATCGCAATGTGGAGTATCTGGTCGAGATTAAGCAGATAATTACCGAACGAAGAAAACATAGCGAGTTTTCACCATTTGAGACACGAAGGGGCGAGTATACGTTCATTGATCAGTCGCTGCAGACCTTTGATTTATCAGGAATCAGATCCTGGATCAATGAAAGGAATGTTGCGCGGGTCTATGTTTATCCATTCGTTGTGAATTCTGGCCCGTCCACCCAATTCCCCTTTCGCCACAGATTTGTGGACTGGCGATATGAGCCGGTGATCGAATTATGTTTGACAAAGCACCCCAAAATGGGACATGTGTTTAGCCTTTATAGCTCTTCGCAAGTCTGGCTTGAGAGAGGCTTTGCCCCTTTGTTTGACGGTTTGCCGAATGCGGATGAAAACTTGCGAACGTTAAATCAATTGGCTGAGCATGTGTTGCCACCGATTAACTCAAACGAGTTAACAATCGGTCTTTCGGGCAGCGTGTTTCATGACGAATCTGAGCGAATTGAGAAATGCTTTAGGAGATTCAACGTAATTGTTGAGAAAGGATGATAATTGAATTCTGAAGACAAAAATCCCTGTCGCATGTGACCAAACGAGATACTGAAGAGGAGAACCCAAATGGCAACGACATGGACAATCGCAATTGACTGGGATCGAGACGGGGAGTTCAGCGGCGACGACATCGTCACCGAGCGCGCCGTCTGGGTCAACTGGTTCCTGGGCTTTCGCGAGCCCTTCATGGATATCGCACAGAATTCTACGCTGGGCCTGGTCCTGGACAATCGCGACCGCCGCTTCTCGCCGGAGAACGAGGACACGGCGAATCCGCTGGCGGGGAAGATCCAGCCCCTGCGTCCGGTTCGGCTGACATCAAATGACGGCACGACGACGCGCACCCACTGGTCGGGTTGGGTCGAATCGGTGCACCCGGCGGTGAACAAATACGGCGAGCGGCTGGTCAAGATCTTGTGCACGGGGGCGTTGCAGTTTCTCTCTTCAACGCAGACCAAGATCGAACTGCAGGAGAACCAGCGCAGCGACCAGATCATCGATGCTCTCATCCAAGAGGTCATCTTCCCGCCGGCGCTGGCTAGCTGAAGCAAAGCAACACGCGAGAACAAAGAGTCGCTCTAGACAAGAACAAAGAGTCTATCATGCGTTTATTGTGAGTTATTGAACGAAGCGTAGCGCCAGCGGAGATGGCTTGTGACAGGGCGAATCGACCGGCGCATTCACAGACTGAGTTGATGTGTAGCAGGGAGAGAGAACATGTTGCGTCCTGAACTGACACCGATTGACAGCGGCGACAAGCCAGAAAAACCGAAGCCCGAAGACTTGACGAACTCGCCTTTTCGAGACTTTGGAAACCCGCCTCCGCCGCCATCACCGCCCTCCTCACAGCCGCCCCCACCGCCGCCGGGCGGTGATCAGCCTTCTCAATCGGTTCATGATCATGGAGATCAACCCGGGTTGAAATCTAGCGGGCAATCGTCGAGTTCGAAGTCTGACGAGCAAGGCAGCAAAGGCTCTTCTCAGGCTGAAGATACAGACGACGCCGATCGCGGAAAAGATGAAACAGGCGCTAAAGACGAGCTACCAGATTTTGAGGAGGCGGAAGAGAACAGAATTGATCCAGCCGACATACTAAAGTTTTACCTTGCGGCGCAGCACAACCCTGTACTAAGAGAGATTCGATTCCTTACTGAACATGAAGGGATACCCGTAATGCTCCAAGGAAACATTGACGC
>JAPOWK010000137.1 GCA_026707665.1 Chloroflexota bacterium | reverse complement strand
ACTGTATCTCGCTGCGCGCCGTCACCTGCTCCTGCCGGTAGCACATGCCCGGCAAAATCACGCGAATCGGCTTGCTGCCATTGTCGCCGAGCTCGCGCATTGCCCGTATCTGCCCGGGAGAGGTGTGCGTGCGCAGCAAAACGCGAGGATCCTTCGTGTAAAAGGTATCCTGCATATCGCGCGCTGGATGATGCGGGGGCAAGTTGAGCAGCGTGAAGTTAAATTCGTCCGCTTCGACATCGCGGCTCCGATAAACCTGGAAGCCCATATCAGCCCAGATCATTTGGAATTCGCGATGGGTGCGGGTGGAAGGGTGCAGCCCTCCGCGCCCCCGCGGATTGGCCGGCAAGCTGATATCGATCTCGCCTTCTTCCAGATCGCGAGCCAGCAAATGGCTCTGGACCAAGGTCTCGCGCTCTTCAAATGCCTGGTTGAGCTCCTGCTGCAAGGCATTCACGCGCTGCCCGAAGCTGGCGCGCTCTTCCGGTGGCAGCCTCCCAATCGTGCCAAACAAGGCGCTCACCGCGCCCCGCCGGCCCAGGTGCTGGCTGCGCCAATCGGCTAGCGCATCACGATCTTTGACGGTTCGCAGCGCATCCAGCGCGACCCGCCGAATCTCCACAATAGAATCAGACATCGTTTCCCTTTCGCCTTTCGCTCCGCATTTCGACCGGGAGTCGCCTCCCACAAAAAACGCCCTCAGTCCATCAAGGGACGAGAGCGCGAACGATCCCGCGGTACCACCCTGATTCAGCGCCTCTTGCCAGCGCTGCACTCATTTCGCCCATTCACGCCGGGCCGGCGATGCGGACTACTCAGGCACAGATAGTGTCGCCCGTTCACCCGTCAGCTCGGAAGGGAATTCTGCAACTGCCGCCGCGGATGCTTCCAGTCCCTGGCACCCGCTCCCTGAGTCGGCAGGCACGTCACCGTGCCCATGCAGACTGTCTTCGTCGTCGCTCTTAAACCTGTCATTGCAACCTACACATTATCCTGCGCCGCGCCACAGAATGTCAAGTAGATTATCGGCTGTTTGCCGATTCCAACCGTAGGCGGCGATGGCATTCTACAATGCCCCAGAGCCAGCTCCGCTAGAGCTCGATATGAGCCAGTATAAGCATCTCCGGTATAAATTCGTTGCCATCCGACCATTTGAGCCGTTCTCCACTCGCCGGCTCATAAAGCACTGTTGCGAGACTATAACGCCCTGCTGGCGCGCGCGAAATGTCTATCGTGAACTGCCGCGCTTTCCCCTCATGCCGCAAGGGCAGGTCCAATTGCGCCACATTTCCCCTGTCTTCATTCAACAGCTGATAAGACATCTGGTACGGCGCCGCGTCCGCGCCAGCCTGGGCCATCCACTTGTCGCTGAAGGCGATTGCCTCGCCGCTGTCGGTCAGACGCGCGCCCAGAAACTGATACTTGATCAACTCGGTTTCCGCTGACACTTGTGGCTGCGGCGCCCGGCACGACAGCGAACTCCACCAATACTTGCGCAGAACTGTATCAAGCGCGAAGTCCAACTCTTGGCAACGCGTGTAATGGAAGCTTTTCATGATGCGGTCCAAAGCCTCGGCTTCAGCCGTATCCACCGCGGAAGTTTGGTAATAGATCCATACCGATGGCGCGGTGATTGAGTTCCACGACATCTGAACCTTCAGTGCATTTGGAGATGGAATAGCGGAGAGATCCACAGCGCCCATGTCAAAGAAGTGATTAACGGGGGTGATACCCAGTTGCCCTTCAAGCAATCCGCGCGACTCTGTCTTGTACGCGTATATGTCTGCCGTGGCACCTGTGCTGCGGGCATGTCGGCCTAGGGCGTGAAATGGCGCCTGTTCCATGTTGAGCGAGCGGTCTCTTCCGCTTGGTCTCCAACCGTCCGCGGTTCGGTAGGAATGGTAAGAGAGGCCGGCGACTATCCAGAGCAGCGCGAGCAGGCACATCCAGCGGCGATATCGATAAAGCGCGTATAAACCCGCCGCTTGCGACAGCAATAGCAAATAGACTCCCGGCAGCAGGTATCGCAGGCGTATAACACTCAACAAACCAACCGTTTCCTCGACAAGCATCACGACTACGACGTAGTAGAATATCAGCAGAAGCGGGCTCTTGAGACCGATATATCGCCAGCGCCAGGCGAGGGCAAGCCCAGCCAGCGGAATCAAAAGCAGGATCGGGCTTCCGTTGGAAATCAACTCAGCCCAAGTTTGCAAGACTTCTATCGTTTGGGAAGTTCGGTTCTTCTCCATTGTACGGGTAATCGGAGCGCCCTTGGAGACCATGACATAAGCCCAAGGCGCAAACAGTAACATCGCAGTCGCTACGCAGCCGCAAACGCGCAGCCAACGCCCTCCCTTCGGCGCCCGCAGCAGGTGAAAGGCGCCCACCGCCAGAAAAAAAATGAAGCTCATGGCGTGGCTGGCGGCCAGCGCCAGGCAAGCCAAGCAGAAGGCGGCATAATCGCGGCGCTTTGGCTCACTGCGGCGCTGAATGATTCGCAGATAGATCCATAGCGCCAACGCCGTTGTGAGCAAGAAAACTGTATACATGCGCGCATAAGTTATGTAGAGATTTTGAAACGCGTTGCTGGCGATAATCGCCAAGGCCATTAACCCGCAAACCGGGGCGACATAATCGCGGATCGTG
Organism: Chloroflexota bacterium; assembly: GCA_026707665.1. Lineage (GTDB taxonomy): Bacteria > Chloroflexota > Anaerolineae > Aggregatilineales > Phototrophicaceae > UBA6055. The sequence continues at coordinate 34,491 of JAPOWK010000137.1, read as the reverse complement.
CGGAAACAGACTGCCAGAAACACCAGCCCGCAGTAGACCGTAACGATACGGGCAAACATGATTTCTTGCGGAACAAAATTGCCCCATAGATTTACCAGCCAAAAATACAGGGGCGCCTGCTGAGCACTCCGACGCGCTAGCGATTGCAACACATCGAGCGGCGAATACGGCCCGTCAACCACCCAGCCCACATTGATCAACGTGCGGAACTCGTCCTGTGTTGTTGAGTATCTGTCTAATTCCGGGACCGCGATCAACGCCACGATCAGCAGCGCCGGAACAGCCCAAAGCCAATGCCCGAGCGCGGCGTCAACACGCGATGGTGGATGCTTCAGCCTCGACACGATTATGCGCTTTCTCTCAAACAGTAACGCCAGCTAAGAACCGTAAATGTTCGAAGCGCATTTTGGTATGCAGTCAATTCGAAGCGGCGCGCAAAAAAGAGATGAGTTTCCAGCGCGGCTCTCGAGCGCGGATGGCTCGCGGTCATGGTGGAGATCTCCGCCGCATGCCTGGAGACACGGCAGACCCGACGGGCGCTCAAGCTCTAGTCGTATAATCGCCCTTGACGATCCACTTGTAAGTCGTCAATTCCTTCAGCGCCATCGGTCCCCGAGCATGGAGCTTCTGCGTGCTGATCGCCACCTCAGCGCCCATGCCCATCGCGCTGCCGTCGGTGAAGCGTGTGCTCGCGTTCCAGTAAACCGCCGCCGAGTCAACCTGGTTGAGGAAGCGCTCCGCGCGCTCCGCCGTCTCGGTCAAGATGCTGTCCGAGTGTTGGGTGCCGTGTCGCCCGATATGGGCGATCGCTTCGTCCACGTCATCGACCACTTTCAGATTGAGTGTCAGGTTGTACCACTCGGTGTCAAAGTCTTCCGCGGACGCCGGCAAGACACGCTCGTCGTCGCCGACAATCTGATAAGCGCGTTCGCCGGCGTGGAACTCGACGCCAGCCGCGCCCAATTGATCAACGACTTGCGGCAGCAATTCAGCGGCAATGGACCGATGAACCAGCAGCGTCTCCATCGAATTGCAGACGGCGGGCCGCTGAGTCTTGGCATTATCCAGAACCGGCAAAACCTTATCCAGTTGGGCGCCCTCGTCAACGTAGATATGGCAGACGCCAATACCGCCCGTGATCACCGGAATGCTGCTGTTTTCGCGGCAGAAGGTATGCAAGCCATTCCCCCCGCGCGGGATGATCATGTCGATATATTCGTAAAGCCGCAACATTTCCCTGACGTAGCGGCGGTCCGTGCTTCTAATGTACTGAATCGACTCCGCCGGGAAGTCATGCGCCGCCAAAACATCTTGCATCACGTCCGTCAATCTCATGTTGCTGTAAAGCACGTCGGAGCCGCCGCGCAAGATCACCGCGTTGCTCGTCTTCAGCGCCAGCGTTGACACATCGACCGTCACGTTCGGCCGTGATTCGTATATCGTCCCCAACACGCCAAGGGGCGTCCGCCGCTTGACCAGTTGCAAGCCGTTGTCCAAGGTCCGGTCCAGCAATACCTCGCCGACTGGGTCCGGCAATTCGGCAACCTTGCGCACATCGGCGATGATGCCCGCCATGCGCGTTTCCAGGTTGATGCGATCGCGAATCCAAATTGGGTCAACGCCATTCCGCGCCGCCAACTCCAGGTCCTGCTGATTGGCTTCGAGGATGCTCAGCGTATTCGCTTCCAACGCGTCGGCGATCGCCAGCAGTGCCGCGTTTTTGTCGGCGCTGGTCTTCCGCGCCAAGACCGCGGCCGCCGCCTTCGCCCGAAGACCAATCTCTTTAATGTCAATCGCTTCGGCAATGAATTCCATGCGCATCGTTTCCTTTGGTTTCGCCCACGGCTAAAGATTTACTATAGCGGCGCGCGAATTGCAACAGCGAGTGCTCGGTTCACGTCTGAAAGCAAGACAGGCGCCGAGCGGCGTGCTGATGCCGTCAGGCGCCGCCATCTTGTTTAGCAGCTCTTGACGGATTAAACTCCTCCAATTAACTTCCGTCGCGCAAACAGCCGCGCCAGGCAGGTTGCAATAGAATCGCTGGGGTTTTGCCAATGCTCGTTTCCCAATTGAATGGCGAACGTATCGTCAATTGGAGTCTGGTGTTTTCCGTACTGCTCTGCGCGGCAATCATTGCTTTGGGCGGCCTACTCAGTCAGTTTGAGATCATCCCGCTGCCGGAAGATGGCCTTGTCTACGAGTGGCAGCTGTTGGAACCAACCGCCTGGGGGCAGCTAACCGCCTGGCTGGGATTCGCCCTGCATCAAGTATTCATCTGGTCGACGATCGCCTACGCGCAAAAGCGATACAGCAAGCGCGACTATCAGACCGGCCTGCGCCCGGTAAACCTTTGGGCGATTGGCATTAATTTCGTTTTCATCATCCTGCACTATTTCCAGACGATGCTGTTTTACGATGGCATCGCGCAGGATCTGCCGAGCTGGACAGCGCAGTTTGCCGTCGCCTTGATGCTGATCATCGTTTTGGGCATGGAGAACCAGCGGCGCGGATTATTCTTTGGCAAGAAAGTCAAATTCCGCAAGGCTTTCACCGATGGCCTCCGCCGCTACCATGGTTATTTCTTCAGCTTCGCCGTCATCTACACCTTCTGGTTTCATCCGATGATACCCACTTGGGGACATTTGATCGGCTTTATTCATGTCGTGCTGGTGATGACGCAAGGCTCGCTGTTTTTCCTGCGCGTCCACCTGAACAAGCGCTGGATGTTTTTGCTGGAGATCCTGGTCTTGCCTCACGCTTTTCAAGTCGCGCTGAATCAAGGCAATGACATCTGGCCAATGTTCTTCTTCGGCTTCGCGGCAATCTTCCTGATCACACAAATGCATGGACTGGGGCTTAAGCGCTGGGTGCGGCAGGCATTCTACAGCTCATTCTTACTGCTCGCGCTATACGTGTACCTGGTTATGCGCGAGCCGCACCAGGTGAACGAAGTGATCCGCATTCCCCTCATTGAGTATTTCGTGCTGTTTGTGATGTACTGGATATACTTGGCGGGCGCCTTTTTCAGCAGCCGATTTCGCGCCCTGACCAGCGCCAAAACCCGGGGCGGCTGATCGCGCTTAGCCCTTGAAAAGCTGACGCAGTTCGAGTTCAAATCCGGGCAGCACGTCTTCGCCGTAAAGCTTGCCGCCCGATTTGACCGTCTGAATAGCGAGTTGTCCATCTTCTACTAGCCGGCAGACTTCGGCGCTCTTGCTATCGGGATACAGAATCCAAACCAATTCAGTGCCGTTGCTCAGGTAGAATTCCGCTTTATCGTGGAGTTCTCGTTTGCTGTTGCTTGGTGAGGCGATCTCCACTGCGAGGTCCGGCATGAAGCCGGCAAACGTTTGCGGAATCGGCTCAGGCATCCTGGCTTTGGAGACAAAGGCAACATCGGGCGCATATAAATTGTGGACATCATGAGGCGGGGAAAAACCACCTTCCACACCGCCATATCCGATATCATGTTGCTTCAAGTAGTCCCGAATTTCGCCTGCAATCTCAAAGGCGAGCCATTGGTGCAATAGATTCGCTGGCGACATTTCAATGAGTTCTCCATCGATCAACTCATACTTTCTGTCACGCGTACCGTCCCAGCCCTGCAACGCCAAAACATCATCAACGGTATAGAGGCGCTTTTGGACTTCCATATCCCGTTTCTGTCCTCATCCCACTTACTGTGATTCTAACACGTTAAGGCGCGGATCGGTGAATCTGCGCAACACCGCGCTACAGCAGCGCCAGGTTGTTGCGATGCAGCACCGCATCGCCATAGCTGTAGCCGAGAATGTCGACGATATCGCTCGACTTGCGGCCCCGGATTTTACCGAGATCCGCGCTGCGATAATTGCTCAGGCCATGGGCGATCTCGCGGCCGTCGGGCGTCAGCACCGCCAGCGTCGCGCCGCGCTCAAACTCTCCGCGCACCTCGCGTATGCCGACCGGCAGCAGGCTGGCGCCGCCGCGCAGCAGTACTTTTGCCGCGCCCGCGTCCACCACCAGCGCCCCCTGTGTGCGATCTGTCAACAGCCAGCGCTTGCGACTCTCCGACCGGTCCTTGGCCGCCTGAATCCGCGTGCCGAGCTGCTCCCCAGCCACCAGCCGCTTGACCACATCTTCTTCGCTGCCGCTGGCGATGATCGTCTCAATGCCGCTGCGGCTGGCGATCTGCGCCGCCTGAATCTTGGTGACCATGCCGCCGGTGCCAATCGCGCTGCCAGCGCCCCCGGCCAGCTCAAACAGCTCGTCCGAAACCTGCGAGATATTTTGAATCAGCGCCGCGCCCGGATTCTTGCGCGGATCATCGGTGAAAATGCCCGGCTGGTCGGTGAGGATGATCAGCAAGTCGGCATCCACCACGCTGGCGACCAACGCCGACAAGTTATCGTTGTCGCCAACCCGAATCTCTTCAGTGGCGATCGTGTCATTTTCGTTGACGATGGGGATGATTCGCTGCTCAATGAGCGTGTCCAGCGTATCGCGCGCGTTGAGGTAGCGGACGCGGTGGCTGAGGTCATCGCGCGTCAGCAAGATCTGCGCCGCCGTGATCTCAAATATGTCGAAGAGGTCTTGATAAATGCGCATGAGATGACTTTGACCGACGGCGCTGAGCATCTGCTTCGCCGGCACCGACTTGCCCAAATCAGGGAAGTTCAGTTGGCTGCGCCCGGCGGTTTGTGCGCCCGATGAGACGATGATGACTTCGTAGCCGGCCTCATGCAGGGCGGCCACCTGCTGCGCCAGCTCCAACATGCGCTGTCGATTCAAGTTGGGACTGCCTTTGGTCAGCACGCTCGTGCCCAACTTCAGGACGATCCGTCGCATTTCCCGCCCCCTTTCCAGCGGGCATTCTAGGTTAGCTTGTCTTAACGCGGTAGGCGTAAGAGCGGACAGAAGGCTCGCCCAGCCCGCGCCAGACGCTCAATCCCAGCTCCCCAATCGCAGCACATAACCCAGCCGCAGCGCCGCCCGCCGCGTGAGGTCCTGCGCGTTCGCCAGCGCCTCCTCCAACGGCATCGGCTTGTCCGCAATCGAGAAAGCCGCCTGTACCCCCGCTTCATGCAGCAGCCGGTCGTCGATATTCAAGCCGCCGACGATGGCGACGGTCGGCACGCCCTGCGCCGCCGCTAATTTCGCCACGCCCAGTGGACCCTTGCCATCCAGCGTCTGCGCGTCAATCTGACCCTCGCCGGTGATGACCAGCTTGCAGTCGTCCAGCTTGTCGCGAAAGCGATTGTGCGCCAGCACCAGGTCAATCCCGGGCTCCAGCCGGCAATTCAGAAAAGCCATCAAGCCAGCGGCGAATGCGCCAGCCGCTCCACCGCCCTTGGCCGCGCGCACATCACTACCGTGCTGTTCATGGACGATTGTGAAGCAGTGACTCAGATTGCGCTCCAGCCGCTCCACCATCGCCGGGTCGGCGCCTTTTTGCGGTCCAAATACGCGCGCCGCGCCCCGCTCGCCCAGCGTCGGATTCTCCACATCGGAGGCGATCACGATCTTGACATCCCGCCAGCGCGGGTCCAAGCCCTGCGCGTCAATGGTCGCTATTTCCGCCAGCCCGCCGCCGCCAGGCCGAATCGCCTTACCGCTGGCGTCCCGCAGATCCAAGCCCAGCGCGCTCAAGCAGCCCATGCCGCCATCAACCGTGGCGCTGCCGCCCAAGCCAATGATGATCCGCTCGACGCCGCGCGCCAGCGCATCGGCCATCAGTTGACCGGTGCCGTAGGTGGTCGCGGCCAGCGGATTGAGTTCCGCCGGCTTCAGCAGCTCCAGCCCGGAAGCCAGCGCCATCTCGATCACCGCGGTCCGGCCCTCGTCGATAAAGCCGTATTCAGCGACGATCGGGCGCATCAGCGGATCGAACACGCGCAGGCTTATCCGTTCGCCGCCGCCCGCCAGAAAAGCGTCCAGCGTGCCATTGCCGCCGTCGGCGATCGGCATCTCTTCGACGGTCGCGCCCAGACCCGACTCCTCCAGTCCACGCGCAATCGCGGCGCAGGCTTCCGCGGCGGTCAGGCTCTGCTTGAAGGCGCCGGCGGCAACCAGGATCATTTCGCTCTCTCTTTCGCTCATTGACAAAAGGCGCTCCAGCCGCTTCTCCCTTTCCCCTTGAATCACGCCGCCATTGAAGACACTATAAAGCGATGAATCGCATACAATTATAGCAGCATGAGACGGGGCAAAGAGATGGACAGTGACAGCGCGCTGAATTCGATCAAATCCACTGGCATCGTCGCCGGCATGCGCGGCGCCTTTCCGCCCGATGTCGCGCTTCGCGTCAGCGAGGTGCTGATGAACGAGGGCATCACCGTCTTTGAGATGATGATGAACTCGGAGGCGCCCATAGCGGCGATGTCTGCCCTCAAAGCCGAATACGGCGACGCGGCCACCGTCGGCATGGGCACCGTGCTCGATGTCGAATCAGCGAAGCGAGTGCTCGACGCCGGCGCCGATTTCGTCGTCTCGCCCGCCTTCCAGCCTGATGTGGTGAAAGCGGTCATGGCACGCGGCGTCTTGATGGGGCCGGGCGCCGCGACGCCCTCGGAAGCCGTCGCCGCCTGGGGCTTGGGCGTTCCGCTCATCAAGCTCTTCCCGATCGGCGCGCTTGGCGTCGACTATTTCACGGCGGTCTTCGGTCCGCTTAGGCACATGACCTTCATGTGCAATGGCGCGATAAACGACCAGAACGCCCGCGAATTCATCCGCGCCGGCGCGGTCGCCTGTGGCATGGGCCCCTGGCTGGTCGGCGATGGGACCTGGTCGAAATCGCAGCTGCGCAGCCGCGCGCGCATTTTGGTGAATGCGGTGGGTAGCGCGCAGGGTGGGGCGGGCTGAGAACGGATCCGGCATCTGAAACTGCGACATGACCAAGCCACTCTCCCACCAACCGCCAGCACCGCCACGCCACCGATTCGGCTGCTGGCTTGTCGCCTTCACCTCCCTGTTCATCGCCTTCGCACTCATCGCTCTCAGCCTCTTCCTGCCGCCAATTGACCTGCCGGACCGCCTCGTCGCCGCGCAATACATCCCGCTCAATGCCGAGACACCGGCCATCTCCCTGGACGCGGGCTTCCGTCTCAGCCTGCCCGCCGGCGCATCCGCGGACGATTTCGCTGTCAAGCTCGACTTGATGTCAGCGGAAGCCTTCGCCAGCCGAGACCCCGAGGAGCCGCCCTGGCTTACGGCAGCGCGTCAATCGCTGCCCGAGTCGCTAGTGCTCGGCGGTCCTCTGTTTCTGATCGAGTCTCGCGGCGACGCCCCCGCGAGCCTGGGCATCGAATTGAAACCGCCGCCAGATTCTCCGCTGCCCGCCCGCCTGTCAATTTATGGCTGGAACGGCGAAAATTGGCGCTTCATCCCGTCGGAGTACGCCGGGGGCCTGCTGCTCGGCGCGGCTGATTTCGTCCCGCGCGCGCTTGGGGCATTTCAGATTAAGCCGGCGGCGCCCATCATCCTGATTGCGCAAGAGGTCACGCATGACCTCGATCCAGAGATTGCCGCGCTCGCGACGATTCTAAGCCCGGCCGGCTTGCGTCCCACGCTGGCGGGCAGCCTGATCGGGAGCCTGGCGCCCGGCGGCGATACGAATGCGCCTTACCTCTTCATGCCGCTGATCCGTAACTTCGCCGACCCGCGCGCCATCGATATTGCTACCGTCGAAACGCTTATCTCGCGCCCGGATCTGCGCGAACATCACATCAATCGCATCAGCGACCTGGCTGCCTTTAACAGTTTTGACGGCGTCTTCATCGATTATCGCGGCCTCTCGCACCGTCATCGCGGCGACTTTGCGCGCTTCATTGCCGAGTTGGCGGCGAGCCTTTCTCAGCGAGACTTACGCCTCGGCGTGGTCATCGCGGCCGAAATCGACGCGGATGGCGCCTGGGCCAGCGCCGCCTATGACTGGCGTCCAATTGGCGAAGCCGCTGATTACCTGCAGTTGCGCCCCTTGATTAATCCGCTCAGCTTCACTCGCGGCGAGAGTGGCTCAGCGGACGATCTCCTGCGACAAATCACCGGCGCCGTCGCCAGAGACAAAGTGCTGCTTGGCTTGAGCGCCCGTTCGGTCCGCGAAGTCGACGGCTTGCGAAGCCCTATCGGCTGGCATGATGCCTTCGCCGCTCTGGGCGATGTGATCCTCAGCGCCGACGCCGTCAGCCAAACCGGCTCGATTGAGCCCGGAACGGTCATTCGCGCCTCGCTCAGTGGCTACAAGGCGCGGACGGGCCGACGGCAAAGCATTCAGACCGCATATATTGATTACGAAGATGATTCATCCACAGCGATATCTCGCATTTGGCTGACCGATGCCGCGGCATTGCGCCATCGCTTGGAAAGCGCGGTCTCCGCTTCCATTGCCGGCGTCGCCTTTGACGACCTGCTCACCGCTGATCACGGTCCGGGAATCGTTCAAGCCATTCTCGACTTCAAGGCCGGCGAGACAAATGGCGTGCAGCCGGCAGAGCTAAGGGCGCGCTGGTCCATCGACGGGGAGGCGGGCACGCTTGACCAAGTGCATACCCGCCTGGATGCCGACCTGGCGCTGACCCTCGATGCGCCCGATGGCAATTACGCCGTCAATTGGGCTGCCGTCGGCGACGCTGGCGCCCAAAGCGCCCGCCGCGGGGCGGTCATCCCCTTGTTCCGGCCGACCATAACGCCGACGCCAACACCGATTCCGACGCCAACGCCCGTGCCGCGTCCGGCCGTCGTCGTAGCGCCGCCGCCTGTCGAAGCCAGCACACCAGCTGCCCCCAGGTACGCAGCGGTCGCGCCGCCGCCCGGCAGCATCAGCATTGAACTCGGCGGGCATGTCCTCAGCACAGGCAGCGGGCGTACGGTCGGGGCGATGCGTTCCGCAGGCATGACCTGGATGAAAATTCAGTCGCGCTTTTACCACCACAGTCACCCGGATGTCTCCGGCAAGATCGCCGAGGCGCATAACAATGGCTTCAAGATTCTGGTGGGCACCGTCGGCGACCCGGACGAACTGGCGCGGGGCGGCGAAGCCTACCTCAACGCCTATACCGACTGGCTCCAGCGAATCGCGGCTCAAGGCGCCGATGCCATTGAAGTATGGAATGAGCCGAACCTCGATCGAGAATGGCCCCGCGGCCAAATCAGCGGCGTTGCTTACGCGCGCATGTTGGAACGAGCCTATCAGAAGATCAAGCAAGTCAACGGCGCCACGATGGTCATTAGCGCTGCGCCCGCCCCCACCGGCGCGGAAGCGGCGTTTCCAGGCCAAGTGATGAATGATGACCGCTGGCTGCGCGAAATGGTGTCTGGCGGCGGGCTGAATTATCTGGATTGCGTCGGCGCCCACTACAACGAAGGCATTATCCCGCCGAACCAGACCAGTGGCGATCCGCGAGACGGCTATTACACCCGCTACTTTTACGGCATGCTCAACACCTATTACGGCATCACCGGTCGTCCCATCTGTTTTACCGAATTGGGCTACCTGTCATCGGATGGCTTCCCGGGCTTGCCCTCATATTTTGCTTGGGCAAAGGACGTCACCGTGGGGCAGCAGGCAGCTTGGCTGGCGCAAGCGGCAGCGCTGGCCTCGCAAAGCGGGCAGGTCCGCCTTCTGATCGTCTGGAATATCGACTTCACCCACTACGGGACGGATCCGCAAGCGGGCTACGCCATCATCCGCCCCGATGGCTCTTGCCCGGCTTGCGGCGCTCTCGCTGGCGCCCGTTAGCCGGTTCGAAATGTCTCCCGCGCTGGCGCCGATTGATGTAAGCTCTATGCAGGCGATGACTGGCAGGAGCTGATGTGGTAACCAAAGCGGTACACAAACAGATTCGCGGCTTTGTCATTATCTGGCTCGCCATTACCTTGATTGTGGTGATGGTTACGTTTCTTGCCATCTACTTTACTTATACCTCCGAGCGCTTTGAACCCGGCTCGGGCAATCCGCTGCCCCTCGCCTCCGCTGCCACGGCCGCGGAAGCAGCGACAGAGGTCATGGTCGTGCTGCCCAGCGCATCGCCCCAGCCCACATTCTCGCCCACGCCTACGCAGCCCGAGCCGACCATGCCGGTCTTCCTGGAAGAAATCACGCCAGAGCCGACCTTTACGCCAGTGCCGTCCCCGACGCCGATACCGACCGCGCTGCCCGTCGAGGTGACGCGCTACGAGGTCGGCATCCAGGTGGAACAGTCGCCCGATTTCAATTCGGACAATCAAGACAATTGGTATCGCTCGGTCAGCGCCGATCTGGGCATGCGCTGGGTGAAGCAGCAGCTGCGTTGGGAACAGCTGGAGCCGGAACCGGGCGAAATAGACTGGCGCCTGCTTGACTTCGTCATGCCGAGCGCCCAAAGATTCAATATCCGGATGCTGCTCTCCATCATGACCGCGCCGGACTGGGCGCGCGAGCCAGACGCTGACCTCAGCAGGCACGGACCGCCGGCCGATCCGCAGACATTTGCCGACTTTGTTGCCGCAATCCTCACTCGCTATCCGGGCCAGATCCACGCTATTGAAGTTTGGAATGAGCAGAACCTGGATCGCGAATGGACTTCGGCGCACGGGCTCAGCGCGGAAAGATATGTCGCGCTCCTGCGCGCCACTTACGAGACCGTCAAAGCGCTTGAACCGGGCATCATTGTCATTAGCGGCGCCCCCTCGCCAACCGGTATCGACGACGGCGTATCGGCGGTGGACGATTTCAAATACATGGAACGCCAAATCGAAGCGGGCATGCTGGATTGGGCGGACTGCGTCGGCGCCCATCACAACGGCTACAACGTCAGCCCGGATTACCGCTATCTCGATATCCCCGACGATCCGACTGCCATCTTCAGAGGTCCCTTCACCAACCAGCATCATAGCTGGAGCTTCCGCAGCACCCTGGAAGGCTATGCCCAACGCATCAGCGCGGCCGGGGGAGGCACCAAGCTTTGCGTGACCGAGTTTGGCTGGCCCTCCTCGGAAGACCTTGGCGGGGCGCGCCAGGGTTTTGAATTTTCCCTGGATAATACGCTCGCGGAACAGGCGGAATGGATCCCCAAAGCCATGACAAATATGGAAGATTGGGGCTTCGTCTGGCTGGCTTTTGTTTGGAACTTTAACTTCGGTCCTCAAGCCGGCTACGCCATCAGCAACGACAACGTACCCTACTCATTGATCGGTCCTGGTTTCACCTTCCGCCCCGCCTACGATTCCATTCGGGCTTGGCAGCAGGATTATCTGGCTCGCTTGGATTCCTAATATGCGGGGCATCACTGGCCACAAGCTGCTGGGTTTGGCGCTCGTTTACCTCTTGGTGACGGCTATCGCACTGCTAGGGTGGCGCGCCCTGCAGCCGCACTGGGATCCCTTCAAGGCAAGCGCCGTCGCCAACGCGCCTTTTCCCTCGCTGACTTACGGTGTGCACACATTTTTGTGGTGGGACGGGGGCAGCGCCGGCGTTCACCTGGACCTGGTCCGATTAATGTCGTTCAGCCACGTCAAGCAGACTTTCGCCTGGCGCGATATCGAGCCGCTGCCCGGCATCTGGGATTGGACGCAGGCTGATCGCATCCTCGACGAGGTCGAGCGCCGCGAATTGCAACTCGTCATTCGCCTGGGGCAGGCGCCCGGGTGGGCGCGCGCGCCCGACGCCCTTGACGCCCGCGACGCGCCGCCGGCCGATATGTCCCGCTGGGCTGATTTCTGCGCCGCGATTGCCGAGCGCTACCGGGGAAGGATCAGCGCCTATCAGATCTGGAACGAGCCCAATCTCAGCCGCGAATGGGGAGACAAACGCCCTGACCCGGCCGGCTACGTCAAATTGCTGTCCGCCTGCAGCGGCGCAATCCGCCGGTCCGACCCAAACGCGACGCTGATCTCGGCCGGTCTGGCGCCCACCGGCAATAACGATGACGCCGCCTTGCCCGATGATATCTATTTCGACCAAATGTATCGCAATGGCTTTCAGCGCTACGTAGACGTGGTTGGCGTGCACGCGCCGGGTTACGCCCCGCCTGAGATCGGACCAGACGATAAAGAAGCGAAGCATCGCTGGTTTACCTTTCGCCGCGTCGAAGATCTGCGTAAAATCATGCTCAGCTACGGCGACGAGGCGCGCCAAATGGCGATCATGGAATTCGGATATACGACCGACCGCGTGAATCCTGATTATCAATGGTTCAGCGTTACCGAGCGGCAGCAAGCCGATTTTCTGCAGCGCGCCTATGAATACGCCATCGCCAATTGGCGCCCCTGGGTCGGCTTGATGACGCTGATCTATCTGCCCGATCCCGCCTGGCAGCCGGCTGACGAAGAATACTGGTGGTCTATCCTCGAACCCGATGGCAGTGGACCGCGGCCCGCCTATATCGCCGTCGCCAATATGCGCAAGGTATGCGGCGATTTCGAGATCCCCGCGCGCGCATCGGATGGTCCCGTCGCGCTCGGCAAAGTCAGGGCGCCGATCTGCCCCGCCAGAGGCTCCTTCGATTAACAGAATCAACAACATGAGCCTGGAATATGCAGGCTTCACGCGTCCACTGCCCCGCTCGGCTGGCTATTGTAATTTGCGTTCATTGAAAGCGCTTGGCGGGCAATCTGAGGTATACTTGCTGACAGCATGACAGCCAAATCTTCGTTGATCAATTTGGTCAAGGGCCACGCCCTGATGACCAGCAGGATGAGTTTTTTCTTGGTCATCATCCTGCTTTTGCTCGCCGCTCTTCTGCGCACATACGATCTTGCGAATCTGCCGCTGGGCTTCAGCGATCAAGAGATCGTCAACATACGACTGGTTGATAATGTCCGGCAGGGCGATATCTTTGTTTTCTATCCGGGCGAAGATGGCGGACGCGAAGGCGCCTTCCACGTCTTCATCGCCTTTGTGACCTCGTTCGTAGGCGAAGGCACCATCGGCTTTCGCATAGCCTCCGTCTGGCTGAGCCTGCTTTCAGTCGCGATCATTTATACCCTCGGCAACCACCTGTTCAATCCAATTGTGGGCGTCCTGGCTGCCGGCTTGGTTACCGTCAACATGAGCAGCATTCTGCTCGCGCGTACCGTGTCCAGCGATGCCACCGTCCTGTTCCTCGTTTCAGCGACCCTGCTGGCGCTCGCGCGCTCTCTGCCGGTCTATCGACGGACACGCGTCGTCACCTCCAATGTTGTCTCCTTTGCCGCCTTGGGCACGCTCCTGGGCGTCGGCTTCTATGTGCATCCGTCGAGCTTGTTCATCGTGCTCGGCGCGATGGCATATATCGCCCATTTGCTCTATATCCGGAATCTGATGTTTCGGCAGCGCCGCAGTTATACCGGCTTCGCCATCTTGCTCATGTTGATCATCAGCATGCCCTATTTGATTTCCTCCATCAATTTGCCGCAGTACTCCGCGGGTCAGCGCATTCTCTCGCAGTACAACGACGCGCTACTGCGCTCAATCAGCGATGGATTGCTGGCGATCATCGCCAACGGCGACGCCAATCCGCTCCAAAACCTGCCCGGGCGCCCATTGGTTGACGCCTTCAGTGGCCTGCTGATGATTGTCGGGGTCGTTGTCTGCCTCTTGCGGCGCCACCGCCCGCGCTTTATGTTGCTGCTCATCATGTTTGTCCTGTCGCTGCCGGCCGCCCTCATCGTGGAAGACAGTCCGAATTTCGCCCGCATGACCGTCATTCTGCCGCAACTGGCGATATTCTTCGGCATGGGCTTTTATTCGCTGATTCGCGCTCCCATTTTCGCCGACGTCATCTTTCGCCGCATGGCTGTCGCCGGTGTACTGGCGCTGCTGATCATAAATGTCCTCTGGACCTGGACCGATCTAGTCGCCGAGTGGCGCGGTCATGAAGCCGTGATGCCCCTTGTGAGTGGCGAGCTGGGGCAAATTGCCCACTATCTCGACAAAGTCGGGGACGAGACGCCGGTCGTCTTCTGCAATTCCTCATGGGACTTCAACCAGCCGGAACCAAGCCTTGGGGATAGCGACAAGACGCTGCTTCTGATGAATCGCTCCGAGTTTGTCTTTCATGAAGCGGATTGCAGCCGCAGCCTTTTGCTCGCCAACGGCGGCGAGAAACAGCGTATCGTCTTCTTTGACGACGCGGCGCAGGATGATGTGCACCCGTATTTGCAGGAGTGGCTGTCGCATGGAGAGCCGGTGAAGGGCAACGTCCCGCGTAACGCCATCATCGAGCTCGAAACGGCGCAGCTCCTGGCCGATCGCGCCGGCGCCTTTACCACGACCGCGCCGCTTTCTTATGCGCCGGAAATGGGCGCTCTGGCGCCAATTGCGCCTCCAATCCGCTTCGGCGGCAATCTGACCCTGCTCGGCTATGAGCCCGATGTCAAGCGCGAGTTCCTGCCCGGCGATAGCGTCGATGTGATCACTTACTGGCGAGTCGAGGGCGAGTTCCTCCCAGATATCATCCTCAAGCACCACATCCTCGCTGATCCGGTGACGCCGATAGGCATCCGCGATGTCATGAGTGTCAACCCGCTCATGCTGCATGAACGTGATGTTTTCATACAAGTGACCCCGGTGCAGCTGCGCGAAACGATTTTGCCGGGGAAATATATCGTCTCCGTCGGCGCATACCGAGAAAGCGACCAGATTCGTTTGCCTGCTCTGAAGGATGACCAGCCGCATGGCGACCGCATCTTCCTCTATGACATTGAAGTGCTGCCTTTGCCCGAATCCAACGAAAGTGGCGGCTAATGTTCGAGCTCGTCTTTCTTGGCACTTCAGCCTCGGCGCCATCGGTCTATCGAGGCTTGCCGGCGCTGGCGGTCCTGGCGGGCGAGCAGCGCTTTCTGGTCGATTGCGGCGAAGGCACACAGCGCCAGATTCTGCGGAGCGGCATCGGCTTTAAGCGGCTCAACCGCATCTTCCTGACCCACGCTCACCTCGACCATATTCTCGGTTTGGGCGGCTTGCTTTCCACCTACGGCCGTTGGGAAGCGCTTGACGAAATTCACATTTGGGCCGGCCTTCCCGCCATCGAACGCGTGCAAGCCCTGGTCTACCAGGTGATCTTCCGGCGACAGTCGCCGCCTGTCCCCATCTATTTCTATCGCGTCAAAAGCGACGAGATTCTCTTTCAGGGACGTAAGTTTACCGTCCGCGCCTTTCCCGTATCGCACCGGGGCCGCGAATGTTACGGCTACATATTTGAAGAGGATTCGCGCCGTCCCTTTATGGCCGAGAAAGCGGAAGCGCTTGGCGTTCCCCACGGTCCCGAAAGACGGCAACTCGTCGAAGGCGAAACAATCGTTACCCCAGCTGGCCGCCTCGTGCATCCCGACGAAGTCCTGGGCGATGTCGTCAAAGGCGCGAAGGTCGTCATCACCGGCGATCTCGCGCGCACCGATGACATTCATGACGCGGTTCAAAACGCCGACGCCCTGGTGATCGAATCGACCTATCTCGAGCGACACGCCGATATCGCGAGTCAGGTCGGCCATATCACCGCGCGCCAAGCGGCTGATCTGGCGCGGGAATGCAATGTGAAATATCTCTTCTTGACCCATATATCGCGCCGCTATCGCGAATTTGAAGTGATCAGCGAAGTCCGCAAGATTTTTCCCAACTCCTACGTCGTGCGCGACCTGGACCACTTTGCCGTATTCCGTGATAAACTGCCGCAGAAGCTGGAATCACAGTTTGACACCGAATCCGAAGATGAATTGCCCCTAGGAGATGAATGAAGATGATCCAAAATCTTGCCGAGCGCTGCAATGCTTATGTCAACAAACTCTTCGTGCGCGAAGACGATACGCTGCGCTACGTGCGGGGGCAAACGGCGGCCCACGGCATCCCGCAAATCAGCCTGGAGCCGAATGAAGCCAAGCTATTGCAAATGCTGGTGCGGCTCTGCGGCGCCAAGCGCGTCGTCGAAGTCGGCGCCCTCGCCGGCTACAGCGGCATCTGCATCGCTCGCGCCTTGCCCGCCGATGGCCAGCTCATAACCATTGAAGTGAGCAGCCTCCACGCCGAGGTAGCGCGCGCCCACTTCGAACACGCCGGCTTGGCGGACAAGGTGACCGTTCTGCAAGGGGCGGGTCTACAGGTGCTGCCAAAGCTGGCGGCGGACGGACCCTACGATCTGATGTTCATCGACGCCGACAAGGGGAGTTATCACAAGTATCTCGAATGGGCGGCGGACAATCTTCGCTTGGGCGGCGCGGTCATCGCCGACAACGCCTTTTGGCAAGGTAACATCTTTAAGCCGCAGACCGAAGACGACCACGCCATGGTTGCCTTCAATCAGATGCTGGCGGAACATCCGCAGTTCGACAGCACCATCATCGAAGTCGGCGATGGCATCGCGATCGGCGTAAAGACTCAATAAGGTCTATTCGACAGATTCAAAAATTGTAAGGCTTGTCCGCCCACTGGGTCATGCCAGCGGGCTTTTTCCACCCCATCCCCCGGCCCCTTCCCCAGCGAGCTAGGGAAGGGGAGCTACAAGTCTTGAATTCGGCGCGCGAAGCCCCTCCCTCTTTATGGGGGAGGGGTTTGGGGTGGGGGTTCAATCATCCCCGCGCCATATACCCGACCCGCTTCGATCACGACCGGGGCGCCGACGTCCACCGTCGCTACTAAATCATAAGTCGTCGCGCCGGTGATGCGAACGGGCACGATCTCTCCGACCGGCAGTTCGCCTTCCACCAAAACGTAGCCATCGATTTCGGGCGCGTCGCGATAACTGCGGCCCAGGCTGATCACATCGCCGGTTTCCGCGCCATTTTCGTCTTCACCGGCGCCATGCCCCTCAACGAGGATATCCAACGTCCGCCCGACCAGCGCTTGATTCTTCTTCAGGCTGATCCCGCTTTGCAACTCCATCAGGCGTTCGTAGCGCTCCTGCTTAATCGCGTCATCGACATGATTGGGCAGCGCCGCGCTCGGTGTTCCTAGCTCATAGCTGTACTGAAAGGCGCCGACGCGGTCGAATTCCAACTCGCTCGCCATCTTCAGCAGCGCCGCGAATTCCTCATCAGTCTCGCCCGGGTAGCCGACGATGAAGGTCGTGCGCACGGCCAGCCCCGGCATCAATTCGCGCAGCGAAGCAATCGTATCGTAAACCCATTCCACCTTCGCCGGCCTCTTCATGCGCTTCAAAGTCTCGCGGTGGCCATGCTGCAGCGGGATATCCAGATAAGGCAGGACCTGCTCGTGCCGCGCCATCGTCTCCATCAGGCGCCGCGTCACATAACCCGGATAAGCGTACAAGATGCGCAGCCAGGGGATGCCCGGCGCCGCCTCCACAATCGCATCCAGCAGATGCGCCAAGCCATTCTTCATCCCCAGGTCATAACCGTAATCGGTGCTGTCCTGCGCGATCAGCATGACTTCCTTGACGCCCATCTCCTGCAGCCGCACCGCCTCCGCTACGATCGCTTCCAGCGGTCTGCTCACCGCCGTGCCCTTGATCCGCGGGATGGCGCAGAAAGCGCAAGGACGCCGGCAGCCATCGGCGATCTTCAGATAAGCCGAAGCGCCCTGTACGCTCGCACGCAGCACGCCGCGCTCATCGCGCCCGACCACATCGGCATCGCCCGGCAGATGATAAAGCGGCTCGGGATGTTTGCGCCCGCGCAGCCGCCGGATGAGATCGAAGATGTCCATCCAGCGCCGCGTGCCGATGACGCCATCCAGCCCGGGCACCTCCTGCACCAGCGTATCGCCGTAGCGCTGCGACAGGCAACCGGCCGCGATCACCATCTGGTCGGCGCGCTTGATCTCCACCAACTCGCGCAATGCCTCCACCGATTCTTCCTTGGCCGCATTGATGAAGCCGCAGGTATTGACGATCAGCACCTCGGCCGCGTCCGGGTCGCCGACGCCGCGCATGCCGCTCTGCTGCAGCACCTGCGCCATGCTCTCGCTGTCCACCGTGTTCTTGGCGCAGCCCAAGCTGAGCAGGTAGTAGTTGTCTTTGCGTTTACGCTTTTTTCGCTTTGTCATCACACTCCAAATCCGCGCCTGGCTGACGGTTAAAACTGCCGGGTCTCTCTCGCTCTAGAGGATCGCATTCACACGCTGGAAAATGGCCGCGTCCTGTTCGTATCTGCGGCAAGACTCCGTTGGGTTAATATCCTCAAAGGGGCCGGGCAGCATGTCGTAATCCCAATTTGATTGCATCACGCCCAGGTGTATATTCCTGCGCGTGTTGGTGATCTCAAAGGCGCTTTCATTATCCAGACGCCGCAGTACGCTTTTGAGCCTTTCTTCTATCGGCTCGTAAACCGTCTCAAACAAAGCTTCATAGTAGTCATCTTCGTCCAATTCGTCATCGTCCAGCAATTCATCTTCCATTTCTTCAATCTGGCTCTTCAGCGCCCACAGCATATCATTTGCTTTTGCGAAGCGCTTGGCAAACTCGGCCTCGCTTTTGCCATAAATCAGCATGAGGCTGCTCGGCTGATAGCGCCAATATGTTCTGAAATCTTCAAATGGCACATCCAGATAGCGATCGTCGCGCTGCAATTCGCTGCGCGCGAAACGGTCTAGTTCTTCTTCCGTGTTCACATAGATGACTACATCTTGCGTCACATCGCCAGTGCAGAAATTGAATGTATAAAACAATTCGTCGGACCGGTCATTTTGCAGCTTGGCAAAGACCGCGCGCGCCGCGGCGTACACCTCTTCTTCAAACCCGTCAAAATCGAAATCGATTGTCAGATCAAATTCCGTCACGCCCCCTCCTTCGTCGGCGGCAGACCCGCTTGCGTCACCCGCGCCATGCTCTCGCTGTCCACCGTGTTCTTGGCGCAGCCCAGGCTGAGCAGGTAGTATTTGTTGCTGTCTTCTGGCACGTCGGTTACTAATCTCCTGCCGCGTTGAATTCTGATTTCACCGATTCTATTGTCCCCATACTGGAAAATCGCCGTGGATAGCCTTGTATGCAGCCTTGTGCTCTTCGTATTCCTTGACATATCTCTTGTGCACGACTTCAGGATTGAGCCTCCGAACGGTTTCCGCACTTGGTTCGCGATCACCGTGCATTAGTTGCAAAGTCACATTTTCGCGTTGGTTGTTTAGCTCATACACTTTGGCTTCGTCCAGCCGGATCATTGTACGCTGGCAAATGTCCAAGATTCTTTGCCGTAGCGGAACAAGAATGTTCTCCGCAGGCTCCCAGCCCACGTTAAGTTCGAGCTCGTAGTAATCGTTTAGCGCGTCGCACTTTCGGACAAACTCGCCGATCCTGGCGTTTACATCATCAAGCATTGTCTGATATGCACGCATATTGCGACCGGAAAAATATGCGAAGTCGCCGAACCAAGGTCGAAAATATGCCATGGTTTCTTGAAGGCTAACCTTGGCGTATTCTGGATACTGCTTCCGGTATTTCCTCGCCGTAACTTCGAGGCCGCGTTCGGTGTTTGCCGCTATCGACACAGATTCGAAATACTCCGAGACATGCAGGGTAAAGGCGCAAAAACGCTCATCAGGAAAATCCAATTGCAGGCTCGTAAAGGCCTTCGCCAAACCGCTGTACAGTTCGGCTTCCAACGCTTCAAAGTCAAAATCAATCTCGTTTCTATCTGCCATCACGCCCCCTCCTTCGTCGGCGGCAGACCCGCTTGCGTCACCCGCGGCGGCAAGATCTCCGTCGGCGGACCCGGTGTCGGCGTCGCGCTCGGCAGCGGCGTAATCGTCGGCCACGGCGTGTAGGTCAACGTCGGGATCGGCGTCGCGCTCGGAATCAGCGTCTCGGTCGGCGTCGGGCTCGGTCCCTCGGTCGCCGCCGGCTCAACTTCGGCTGCCACAACTTCTACTTCCGCCGTGGGTGGAATCGGCGTCGCCGCCCCGGCCGGTCCCAATTCTACAATCGCTTCACTCGCCGTGAAACGGATATCCGCTCGTTGCCCGCGCCCACCGATCGGCCCCTGCTGCTGCCCATTCCAGACCACATCCAGCGCCATCGCGTTGGCCGCCGCCAGCTTGACTTCGTTCACGGCGTTGTATTCCAGCAGTGTCTCCGGCGCCGCGATGCCACTGAATTGCTCGATGCCATCCACCTGCACGCTCAGCCAACTGCGCTGCGTCACCAAGACGCTGACCAGGATGCCGCTGCCGCCATATTGCGCCCGATTGGAAACAGTCGGCGCGCTGGCGACTGTCTCTGTCGGCGCCGGACGCTCGGTCTCCGTCGGCGGCGCATCGGTCGCTTCGGAAGCCCCTGCGGGCGCGATGATATTCTCAATGCCGACCAGCTCAATCGTCACATAAGCGATGATGGCGATGGCGGCCGCCGAAAACAGCAAGAGCAGCATCAGCCGCAGCAGACTGCCGCATGTGGAGGAACGGCGCTCCGCCAACTGCATTTCCTGCATCGGCTGGGTCGAGCTGAGGACGCGCTCCGCCGCCGCTTCTTCTCGCCGTCGCCGCCGTCCTCGTCGCCGTCGCCGTCCCTTCTCCAGCGCCAGCCGCATCTGGTCATATAGTTGCAGCACATCCTCTTCGTCCAAGTCGAGGAAGCGCCCGTAAATCCGCAGCATCCCGCGGACTTGAATCTCCGGCACGCCGGCGATCTCGAATTCACCCGCTTCAAAGGCTTCCAGAAAGGGCTGGCGAATCCTCAGCGCGGCGACTGCCTCTTCAATTGTGATCTCGTTGGCTTCGCGCGCTTCACGCAGAATCTGCCCGAGGGAGTAGGCGTCCATCAGCTATGACGACCCTCAATCAAAAAACCCCGTCGTCCAGTATATCCTGTGGCTAACGGGGCGACATCTTCCGTATTGCGTGGCAGTCCAGGGATGCTGACGCGTCTGACCCTTACTCCTTGCTCGTCGAGACTTCCATCTCGAGGTCCGTTTCTTCTACGGCGGCCGCTTCTTCCGCTGGCTCCTCGGCCGCAGCCTCGCCTTCCGCCGGTTCTTCCGTTTCGTCTTCGGCAGAAGTTGCGTATCGGAAGCCATCCGCCATAATATCCTCGGCGCTGACCATTTCGCCCCGTTCACGCGCCGCTAGAAATTCCGGCAAGTCATCTTCCGGCACAATCGTAACTGTCAGCGTTGGCGAAATCTCCGAGCCCAGGCGGACCGCCACCCGATGCGTTCCCACCTCGCGTAGCGACTGCTGGCTGATCCGCCGCCGATTGATGTCGACGCTGGTGACGCGATCCAACTCTACGGCGATTTCCTGCGTCGTCACCGAGCCGAAGAGCTTGCCGGTTGAGGCTGCTCGCCGACCGAATATCAACTCGACGCCATCTATCTGATGCGCCAAGTCGTTGAGCATGTTGTTGTATTGCGCCTTGCGCGCTTCGACATTCTGGCGAATCGTCTCCGTCTGTCGCAGCGCCGATGTCGTCGCTTGCACCGCCATCTTCCGGGGTATCAAGTAGTTGCGCGCGAAACCATCGGCCACCCTGACCACTTCGCCCGCCACCCCGTGCTTGTACAAGTCCTGGAGCAGAATAACGTGCATCTCTCGTCCCTCGCTGCCTCGCTCTCCAACACCGCCGAGGCAGTCTTCCATAAAGTAAACTGGTATATTATAGCCATATCGCCGCCCCTGCCTAGTGGCAATCCATGCTCGCGTAAGCCGCGTAAGGGCGCCCCTGTGAGTCGCCCGTCTATGGCGCGAGCGGTAGGGGCGATTCTGTGAATCGCCCGTATCGGCCGGCAGATGTAGGGGCAACCCTTGGGTCGCCCTTGCTGGCCGCAAGACGTATCGGCCAAGGCATCACAATGAGCCAAAGCAACGCGCTGGACAATCGAGAGATTATCGAAAAAGCGCTGATTGTGCTCGTCGGATTCCTGGCGAGCGGCCTGCTCGGATTGCTACGCTTGGCGGTGGTCGGCGCGCAATTCGGCACCGGCGCTGCCTACGACGCCTTCGCCGCCGCCCAGCAATTGCCCGAGTCCGTCTTCGTGCTGGTGGCCGGTGGCGCGCTCGGCTCGTCCTTCATCCCCATCTATGCCAAATATCGCGTCCTTGACCAGGAAGCGGCATCGCGCCTGGCAAGCGCTGTCATGACCTTGTCGGCAGCTGGCGCCGCCCTGCTAGGCCTGCTCGTGCATGTCTTCGCGCCGCCGCTAGTAACGCTCCTCCTATACCGCGACCGCTCGCCCCAGGAACAGCAGTTGATGATCGACATGATCCGCTTGATGATGCTGACGCCTTTCATCTTCAGCATCAGCGGCCTGTTGATGGGTTTGTTGCAATCGCACGCTGCGTTCTGGCTTCCCGCCATTGCCATCAGCATGAACAATATCGGCATCATCATCGGCGCCCTCTTCATCGCGCCTCTGCTCTCGCCCCATCCGGATGTGGGGCAGGTCGGCGAGCTCAACATCATGGGCTTGGCTTTCGGCGCCGTCATGAGCGCGCTGCTGCATCTGCTGGTGCAACTGCCCGGCGTCATCAAGCTGCCGACGCGCCTGCGCCCCCTGCTTTCGCTGCGCGTCCCCGGCTTGCTGGATGTCTTGCGCCTGATGGGTCCGCGCGTTTTTGCTCTCGCTGTCGTGCAGATTAACTTCCACGTCAATATCGTGCTCGCCAATACCATGGTCGCTGGCAGCGTCGGCGCCATCCGTTACGCATTCATGCTGACCTTCTTCGTGCTCGGCATCATCGCCCAGAGCCAGGGCTCGGCTGTTTTTCCCACGCTGGCCGCGCTCCAGGCTGAAGGCGATTATGATGGCTTCAAAGACCGGCTCGCGCGCGCCATGCGCAACGTGCTCTGTCTGTCATTTCCCGCCTCGACTTTGCTGATCGTCCTGGGCGAGCCGATGGTCAGCGTGATGCAACGCGGCGAATGGACGGGCGCTAGCACCAGCGCGGTCGCCTGGGCAATGGGATTCTACGCGATCGGCATTGCCGGCTTCGCTCTGCTAGAGGTGCTCGCGCGCGCCTTCTATGCCCTCGAAGACAGTCGCACACCCGCAATCGCCGGCGCTCTCGCAATGCTCAGCAATCTCGCGCTGAATCTCATCTTCATCCAGTTCATCGGCGATCCCTCCAGCCTTGCTCGCGGCGCATTCGCTGGGCTGGCGCTCGCCAATGCGCTGACCACCATCGTCGAAGCGTTGGCGCTGTGGTGGCTGATCCGCCGCCGTCTGAGACAGCTCGGCTCGACGCCCGGCATTCACGACCGCGAAATTCTCTCCAGCGCCGGCGGCAGCTTGTCGCTATCGCTGCTGATGGGCATTGCTCTGTGGCTCTTGACGGGGGCAATGCCCGCTGGTGGCGTAACTCTGGCGCTCAGCGGCTGCGCCCTGTCTGGCCTGATCTTTTTCGGCGGCGGCTACCTGTTCAACATCAGCGAGATTCGCCCCTTGCTCGAACCATTCGTGAGACGTTTGCTGCCATGCAGGGGCTAATCCCTTGACTCTTGCCGGCCCGCCACTACCAGCGCTGTTTTACCCCATCCCCGGCCCTTCCCGTAGCGCTGTGTCTACGCGCGCCAGTGAACTGGGGAAGGGTGACTCGGCCGCAAACTGGGAAATTCAACTGCTGTGTCTCTGAGAAATTGAGCGACCTTTTTCGTGGCGATATCGCTCCCCCTTCCGTAGCTCGCTGGGGAAGGGGGTTGGGGGGATGGGGTGAAAAATGCGAGCAAGAATGAATCAGTACCGGACAAGCCATGTATGGGCGACCGACGGCCAGTGTCTACACGACCCACCGCCGGTCGCCCGCCAATAGAATTCGAGGATCCATCATGACCAAGCAACTCGACGGTAACGTCGCCGTCATCACCGGCGCCGGGCGCGGCATCGGACGAGCCATCGCCAGCGGATTCGCCGAGCAGGGCGCGAAAATCGTCTGCGCTGCTCGTACCAGTGCCCAAATCAACGACACCGTTCACGCGATTCGCAATGCCGGCGGCGACGCCATCGCTGTCCCCTGTGATGTCGGCGACGCGGCTGCTGTAGAGCGCCTCTACGCCGAAACCCGCGCCCATTTCGGACCGGTTGATATCGTCCTTGCCAACGCCGGCGGCAACTTTTCACGCGCCACAGTCGAAGCGGGCGACATCGCCGACTGGGAGCGCACCCTGCGCGTCAATCTCCTCGGTGTTTACTACAGCTGCAAATTCGCCATCCCCGATTTGAAAGGGAAGGGCGGGCATATCATCGTTGTCGGCTCCGGCGTGGGACACCGCGTCGTCGATACAGCGCACTCGGCATACGGCGCCTCAAAAGCTGGCGCCTGGATGTTCGTCCGCGCCTTGGCCGCCGAGCTGCGCCCCTACAATATCTGCGTCAATGAGTTGATTCCGGGTCTGGTACAGACAGACATTACCGCGGAGGTCAATCGTTCAGACGATAGCGCATTCGGCGCGGAGTGGTTCAAGCAGCCCGAAGATGTCCTGCCGCTGGCGCTCTTCCTGGCGACCCAGCCGCTGACCGGCCCGAGCGGGCAGAGCTTCAGCCTCATGCGCCGCGACTCGCAGTAGCTCGCGAAAATGTAGGGGCGAGACTTGTCTCGGCCTCCCGCCACCCTATAAGTCAGCGGGCGTTTCAGCGAAACGCCTCTACAGTACGCTGGTGTGGCAAAGGAGCGCCCCCTTCTCGAATCATCGGGGAGGGGAGTTAAATTCAATGGATTCGGGGACACAGCCAAAAGATTCGCCGATGAATGCAGATCTCGGCGAAATCTTCAGCCCATTGATATGGGGGGACCGAGGGGGGTAGACCCCATCGGGCGCCGCATCACTTTAGTAGCAGACAAGCCTTTTAGGGGCGGCTCTTTGAGTCGCTCGTCGATGTCGAGGCAATCGGAAAACGCTCGGCGCACTCAAAAAAGCTCGGGGAACTCGGTGGTGAAAATCTTTGCCTATCACTTTCTATAACAGCGCCTATTTCGTCACGCGCGCGAAAAGCGCCTTCAAATAAGCGGCTTCGGGGAAGCCCACCGGATGATCCAAACCGTGACCGGTCTTGTCAATCACCTCCAGCTTGAAGCCCGCCACCTTCGCCGAGCGCTCCACCAATTGGAAGAACATCGCGGCATTGATGCGGCTTGAGCAGGAAGCCATCACCAGTATCCCATCGTTCGCCAGCAGCCGCAGCGCCATCTCAACAAGCCGCCGATAAGCCATCACCGCATTGCGCATGCTGGCGCGGCTATTGGCGAAAGCGGGCGGATCGACGATCACCATATTGAATTTGCGCCGCGCCTGGATCAGCTCCATCAAACTGGCAAAGGCGTCACCCGCCATCACATGAATCAGCTCCCCGTCAAATCCGTTGTGCTCCACATTGAGCTTGAGAGTCTCCAGCGCCGGCTCGCTCACATCCAGCGCCGTGATCGTCCGCGCGCCGCCCGCCAGCGCATACACGGAAAAACCGCCGGTATACGAAAAGACATCCAGCACGCGCCGTCCCTGCGCCAGCTCGCGCACTTTCTGCCGATTCTCTCGCTGATCAAAGAAGAAGCCCGTCTTGTGCCCCAACCGCACATCGGCTTGAAACAGCAAGCCATTCTCGACAAAATGGACCGGCTCATCGGCGTCTTCGCCAATCAACTGTTGCCCATCTTCCAATCCATAGAGCTTGGCGATATTCAGTCGATCCGATTGCAGGGCGCGGCTCAATCGCAAGACCAGATTGTCGAAGACAACCGCGTCCCCCAGCGCCCCCAACAGCGCTTCCAGATGCGGCAGCCAGGCGGTCGTGTACAGCTTAAGCGCGAGCGTATCGCCATAACGGTCGATGATCAGCGCCGGGAAGCCATCGCTTTCGCCATAGACTAGTCGATAGCCAGTTGTGCCCTCGCTGATCAGCGCGCTCCGTTTCGCCTGCGCCGCCTTCAATTTCTCGGCGAAAAAAGCCCGATCAATGCGCAGCGGCTCCAGCGCCTGCAAGACTTTGATGCGTATCGGCGACAGCGGATCGTACAATCCGACAGCCAGAAAGTTATTCTTCTCCCGATCGTAGATCACCGCCAAATCGCCGGCGTTGCCCAGGTGGCTCTGCCGCAGGATGGCATCCTCATACACCCAGGGATGCCCCCGCCGCAGCGCCCGCTCAGCCGCGCCCTTGACCCGCACCGAGATATTCTTCTCCGCCGCCGACGGCAGCCGGCTGAAATCAATCATGATCCGCGCTATCCGCTGACGAGCCACCTAATCCGCGGGACCCGCTTCATCAACCAGCTTGATCTTCAACTCGGCGTCTTCCAGCAGCGCCTGACAATGAGCGGAGAGCTTCTGCCCCCGCTCGTACAGCGCCACCGATTTCTCCAGCGGCAACTCGCCACTCTCCATCCGCGCCACCAGCGCTTCCAGCTCGTCGTATGCCTCTTCGTAGCTCAGACCCGCGATGTCATCCATCAGTCGTCGACCCTGACTCTGATCCGGTCTCTGGATAATTGTACGTTCAATCGCTGATTCCTGCTGACCTGCGCCGCCCGGCGGATGAGCGCGCCGCCTTCATCGCTGACCAGCGCATAACCCCGCGCCAGAATGTGATCGGGGCTGGCGCGATCCAGCGCTCTTGTTGCGCTCGCCAAGCGGTCGCGCAGCCGCTCCAGCTTCAATGTCCCCGCCCGCTTGAGCCGCAGGCGCCGCTCGGCCACATCACGCCGCGCCGCCCCAATCGTCTTGCTCGGCGTGACGAAGCGCAGCCCACTTTGCAGCCGCTCCAGGTCACGCGCTTTCTGCGCCAGCGACGCGCCAAAGACGCCCGACAAGCCCGCCCGCAGCCGGTCCAGATCCAGCAGCAGATCATCGCGATTCGGCGTCGCCAGTTCGGCCGCGGCCGATGGCGTCGGCGCCCGCAGATCAGCCACGAAATCCACGATCGTGAAGTCGATCTCGTGCCCGATGCCGCTGATCACCGGTATGCGGCTCCTCGCCACCGCCCTCGCCACGCCCTCGTCATTGAAGCACCACAGATCTTCCAGCGAGCCGCCCCCGCGCGCGATGATGATGGCGTCGATGTCCATGCGCTGATTGAGCCGTTCCAGCGCCATGACGATTTGCCGCGGCGCCTCCGCGCCTTGCACCAGCGTCGGGCTCAAGATGACCTCGACCAGCGGGAAGCGCCGGCGCAGCACATTCTGAATATCATGCCAGGCGGCCGCGGTCGGAGAAGTGACGATGCCGAGCCGCGTAGGGAAGGGGGGAATCGGCTGTTTCCGCGCCGGGTCAAACATGCCTTCCGCGTCCAGCTTCGCCTTCAGCGCCTCGAATTGACGATGCAAATCGCCCAATCCGCCGACCGCCTCAATCAGATCGGCGTAGAGCTGATACTCGCCGCGCGCCTCGTAAACACTGACCCGCCCGTGCACCAGGATTTCGTCACCCGCGCCCACATCTATCCGCACCCGCCGCGCCGCCCCGCGAAACATGACGCAGCGCAACTGGGCATCCGCGTCTTTGATGGTGAAATACCAGTGACCGGAACGCGCGATGGTCAAATTTGAGACCTCGCCCTGCACCCAGACATCGGCCAGGACACGGTCCGCATCAAACAACTCATGAATGTATCCTGTGATTTGGGAAACGGAAAATGTTTGCATCTGATATCCCGTTGTGAAGCCGCGCTTCGACCGCTACAATTATCCCAGATTTCGCAATGATCGGCTAATGAGGATGGCTATGGCTTATCTCAACGAAGGGGAGCGCCGCTCGCTTCTCGACGATCTCAGCGGCATGCGTCTTTGGCGCGCCAAATTCAAGCTCCGACTGATGGATCCCAAGGTGCGGCTGCTCTATTTGCGCAACGTGCAGCAATCCGGCGAGTGGCACACCAAATACGTCTTGGAGAGCCTGGGCACGGAAGTCACCCTGGTCGAGGTCAATCTCGCCGCGAACGACCAGCCCCGAAACAAACAGAATTTCGAATTCGTCAACGTCATCGTCGAGCCCACCTCCGACAACCGCAGGTAGACTTGGAAAGACGGACACTGTCCTAATCCGCGCTCCATCGAAACTCGTAGGGGCGACCCATTGGGTCGCCCTCCTTGATACGGCAACCCGCCAAATGCAGAATCCAGATCGTTCATTCTTCAGTCGCCGCTCCATTCGACTGCGCGACTACGACTACAGCCAAACCGGCTTATACTTTGTGACCATTTGTGCGTTTCAAAACGCTTGCATATTTGGACACGTTCGGGATGGTCAAATGACTCTAACCGAATTGGGAACGCTCGTTCAGGAACTGTGGCTTCGAATTCCCGTCCTGCGTACCAATACTATCCTTGACGCTTTTGTAGTTATGCCAAATCACTTGCACGGGATTATTGGCATTAACGGACATCATCGCAGCAGAAAAGGCGCTGCTAGCGAAATGGTTGGAACATCGCGCTCGACAACTTTGCCTTCCGGATCGCTCGGTGCGACGGTAGGACAGTTTAAGTCCGCACTGACCAAGCAAAGCAGGGCACTTGGAATCCCTCCGACCACGCCCATCTGGCAACGCAACTATTACGAACACATCATTCGCAATGAGTCCGCGCTCGATGACATTCGAACGTACATTTTGAATAATCCCGCGCGTTGGGCAGACGATGACTTGTTTGTAGAATGAATTTGAATTGGGTTGTGATAGACAGGTCTCATCGACATACGCCGTCTGAATCGTAGTTCTATATTGTGGGCGACCCAATGGGTCGCCCCTACACACAGTCATGGTGAGCGACATCGATTTTGTGTGTCAGCCGGGTTACCTTATGCGGGAGACTGTGGAAAAACCACCTAATGCTCCCCATGCTGATGCAGCGGATTGTGCTGGTGATAGATCCCCTGCCGATGCATCAACTGATGCAGCCGATTGTGCGCCGCTTCAATCGCCGCCCGGATCTTCTTGAACTGACGCGCCGCCGGCCTTGGCGCCAGCGTATCCACATAGGCGATCGCCCCTTCAATCTGCTCCAGCACCGCTATCGCGTCTTCCCGCGTGAAGGGACGCGCGCCAGCGACCCGCACTTGCACGGCGCTGCTGTGCGCCGCGATCTCGCCGCGGCGGCCCCCGTGGCTGCCGCGCACGCGCAAGGCGATCCAGGTCGACTCGTTGATTGAAACGGCGCAGCTGCCCGATGCCGCCAGTGCCCCATCAACCGATTGCGCCTCCACAGCGAAGCCGCCAACCACCACCTCGACCTTTTCAATCGGCAGCGCCGCCGATTCGACCCGCCATGACAAATCCAGCGTTCCGCCACCAGCCGGCAGGTCAACTCGCTCCCCCGGCGGCAAACCCTCGACCGTCAACTCCAAGAGCGGACCCACGGTCACGAAAGTATTGCCCTGCTTGACCGCCGCCATCCAATTCTCGTAGCTGAATTCGCGTTCGCCGAGATGGGCATAGGTGCGAATACCGCCCAGCAGCGAAGCCGCGCTCATCTTGTCCGACCCGCCGACCACCGGAATCTGATAACCCAGATTAAGATAGCGATACCAGTCCAGCAGCCCGTAAGGCGTGATCTGCGTATCAAAGGGGTTGAAGCTCATCATCTCAATCGCGTGCACCAAACCGAGAACGATATCGGCGGCGCGCTCCGCCTGCGGGTTTGGCGCATGCGGCAGCACCACCAGACCGTTCTGCTCAATGCAGCCCTCCGCCCACTCGGCCATGCTCACATCCAGCGCGTCGCCAATCGCCGATTCCGATGGTCCGCCGCTGCATAAGGGATGGATCATCGCGCCCGAATACCCCAGCAACGAAATATGCCCCAGCACCTGCATGCGATTCTCCGTCCCGACCCGCACGAGGAATTCGCCATCGCCGCCAAAGTCTTTCGCGCCCAGCGTCGTATGTCCATCGAAATCACTCACGTTGCTGAACATCTCGCCCCATTGGCTCGCCAGCAAATTGACCACATTGACTCCCTCAGCCGAGCCCTCCAGCAGCGCGGTCTGCGGGCTCAGAAAATGCACATGCGTATCCGCCGAGACCCAGCCCCGCTCGGCCCAATCCAGCAGCTTTTCCAGCGTGAAGGTGACTTCGTCGGTCTCCGCCGATACTTCGAAGCTGGTCCTGATCGGCCGTATCTCGTATCCGCGACTGATCTCGACGAAGACCTCGCCCAGCGGCAGCTCCACTTCGCAATGCCCAGGGATATAGGCGTATTGATTCAAGCTGTTGACGAACTCGCCGTAATTGTCCTCGAACCAATAGCCGTTGACCCACCGATGATTGCCCCGCGGCGGCAGATACTCGCCATGCGCGCCGTGAAAATGAATGCGTACCGCCACCTCGCGTCCCCGCTCATCGACCACCTTGACGCGCACCAATTGCCGCGCTTCCCTAACCTCAATCATGGATGCGCCGGCCGTCTCGGCCAACTCGAATGCCAGCCTTTCGCCTTCAGTCGTCTCCAGAGTGAGCTTCGCTTGCGGATGCGCCGCGAATTCGATGATGGCCACCTGGTCCGAGCGCATCGGCTGCGCATTCGTCGCCGATCCAAACCACTCCTCGCGGTCATAGTCCAGCTGCGCCCGTGCCGAAATCACCGTGCCGAGGTCAATATCGACGCCATCCAGCTCGCCGATCGCGTTAAACTTCAGCCCATCCGGCAGCGTCAGCGCCAGCTTGCGCCGCGTCCAGGCGCGCAGCGGATGCGCTTCGACTTGCGTGGCGCTGATGCCATAGATCAGGGCGCGCTCGCCTTTGCTTGCGAGGCGAATCTCGCCAATTGGCTTCTTTGGCTCCGGGTTAGGCAGGGCGTAGAGCCAGATATGCTCAGCCGCGGCGTCCCGTCCACTGCTGTGCCTCGTCTCGCCGCGCCCGTAAATGTCTGCGGGTACGCGCCCCAGATCGATGTTCTCCGAAGCGCTGCCGACGACCGTGTCTTGCGTATGCGGCACTGACTCGAAAGCGCTCGCGCCCCAGTAGACGCGCGCCTGCTGAATCGCGAAGCGCCGCCGAATCGGGATGGTCGCTTTCGTGCCGTCCTCATAATGCAGCGCATATTCTGCGACCAAATCGCCCAAGTCATTTGCTGTTATGGCTCGTTCCCAGGGCTGAATCGCTTCGATTTCTGCCAGATCATCCGGCAATTCCAGCGGTCTGTCCTCGACGATATGGGCGAAGACCAGGTAACTGGCTTGAAGCCCGCCGGACTCGATTCGGACCTCGCCGCCATCCAGCAGAATCGCATTCGCCCCTCCCGCCTTGCCAAAGTAAAAGGGAATGCCTCGGTAGGCTTGCTCGCCAAAGGCATCGTCCTCGCGCCGCGTCAGACGCTCATCCAGCGTCGCGCGGTCGCAGTTATAGGCGCCATCAAGGGAAACGGGCGTGAATAAATCAGAGGGTGGGGCAGGCATCGGGACATTCTCCAGTTGATTAGTTCTTGCACATTGATTTTATTGTATAGACTGCCGAAAGTTTGACCGTCAATGCGCAATCAATAGAGACTATCACATGGGATATACACCAGATAGCCGTCTCTGTGTCCTCTAAACCCTCGGTGTCCTCGGTGGTAAAAGAATTATGAAGAACGCCATTGAACGCTAATCCATTACAAGCTCAAACTCGGCGCCGCCCAGCACGCGCCCATTTACCTGAATCTCCAGCCGCTGCCGTCCGGGATAATACCTACGCGTCGAAATCGGCCGTACGGCGAGGCGCTTGCCAATAGTGACGGTCTCGCCGGCGGGCAAGCGCATCTTCTTCAGCTTGAACACTTTCGGCGCCCTTGACCCATTCGCCTTGAGGAAGTGCGCCACAAAGTCGATCAACAGGTTCTGCGGCTCGTCGTCAAGGTTTCGCAGGCGGAAACTGAATTCCAGCTCATCGCCAAATAGCAGCGTCGACGGCTCCAGCTTCAGATTGCTCAACGCGACCGACGGCGGTCCATAGCCAAGGATTGCC
This sequence comes from Chloroflexota bacterium, assembly GCA_026707665.1. GTDB lineage: Bacteria > Chloroflexota > Anaerolineae > Aggregatilineales > Phototrophicaceae > UBA6055. The sequence goes on along the minus strand of JAPOWK010000137.1, from coordinate 2,754 downwards.
AGCGCCCGTTGATCGCCGCGCTTCACCAGCGTCCGCAGCGCATGATTGATCAGCCAAAGCCGCTCGTCACCAGCGCCAATCGCCCAGGCTTCCATCCGCGCCAAAAGCAGCTCCGGATGATCCTTGCCGATATCGTTCAGGTGATTCGCAACCGAGCGCCGCACGTAGAGCGATGGATCATCTTTCAAATGCTCCAGTAGCGCCAGCGTCGGCGTCGGATCGGCGATTAGGTCCGTCAGCTGCGGCCACCAGGGCAAGCGCGGTCGGCTGCCCTCGCTGACCAGGCGCCGCACATGTTCGTTCTCGTCCAGCGCCCACTTCTGCAGACGCGCCAGCGTCGCCGCCGGATGATGAATGATGTACGGGCGAATCGCCCCTTCGCAAGATGTATACCGCGTGATGACATATATCGCGTCCAGCGACGCTTCCAAGTGGTCCAGCCCATGCCGATAGACAAATGTCGGTATCGGCAGCAGGCGGAATCCAGCGTCTTCGATCGGCTCAAAGCGGCCATCCGCGTCATTCAGTATCTCGACGAGGATCGCCAGCGCCGCCGGATAATCGGCCGGCAAGTATTGTCGCAACTTGTCAGCGACCCAAGCGAAGCGCTGCTTCAGCTCAAGCGTATCAAGCTCCGCCCTCACCGACCGCAGGAATCCGTCGCGCTCAAATGCCGGATGAATAACCGCGATGCGATCAGCAATCTGCCCGACCAGTCGGCTGTCAATCATGTCCTTCAAGAGCGGAAAATCAGCCATATCGAGCCTTATTCTATTTCCGGACTTAGGCTTGTCCGATACTGACCGAAGCACAGGATCATTTTTGTGACAGCCGGGAAATGGAGCATCACGCTGGCGAAATCCGCCTCAAACTTGCTGATACCGACATGGCGACGCACCCCCTCCCTGATGCCTCGGGGAGGGGGCCGCGCCGCGTAGACACTGGCGTTCGGGGGTGGGGTTGGCTGCCCGCCGCGCTTGGTCGAGTTCGCCTATCCCGATTCCACACCCGTATCCTGCCAGAACGCCACCCGATTGCCAGTTGGATCAAGAAACATCCCAAGCACGCCGAAACCTGGCACCTCTTGCCGTGGCAGAATTACCGTCCCGCCCAGCTCAGGCACGCGCGCCATATCAGCGTCGATGTCATCGCTCTGGAAATACAGAATCACATCGCCCGGCTTCATGCCTTCGCCCACCACCGACAGCGCCACGCCCAAATCGACGCCAGTTCTGAACATGACGTAAGTGAAATCATCGCCCATCGGGACTTCATTTACCTCCCAGCCCAGCAGCGCGCTATAAAATGCCTTCTGCACATCATTGTCCGCCGAGGCAATCTCGACATGAACAATTGGACGCATGATCTTCTCTCCTTCGTATCGTGGAAATTGGTCTTCCCGTTGAGTTTAGATTGTTTGTTCTAGCCCTGTCAAGCCCCTCTTGTTGGAAATCCGCGCCAGTTCCCGCTGAATTCCAATGCACCTTTCGCCCCTGTCTTGCGTATACTGGTATGGGATTTGAAATCATCTGACGCTTTAATCGATACAGCAATTCGAGGTGAATCCATGCGCGTCATTGTGCATACGGGCAAGGGCGGGGTTGGCAAAACGAGCATTTCGGCGGCAACCGCGTTGCGCTGCGCTGAGCTCGGCATGAAGACGATCGTCGTCAGCACCGATACGGCGCACAGCCTGGGCGACGCCCTCGATGTCGAGGTCGGTCCGGAAGCGATGCAGATCGCCGACAACCTCTGGGCGCAAGAGCTCGATACCCGTTACTCCATGCAGAAATACTGGGGCAAGATCCAGGAATACCTCGGCGCCTTCTTCAATCGCGAAGGCATAGCCAAGGTCAACGCCTCCGAAGTGACCATCATCCCCGGCTTGGAAGAGGGCGCCCAGCTGCTCTGGATCAGCGAATACTTTCAAGCCGACGAGTACGATGTGCTCATTGTCGACGCCGCGCCCACCGCCGAGACGATCCGCCTGCTCAGCCTGCCCGATGTGACGCGCTGGTGGGTCGAGCGCCTGATGCGCATCGCCCGCGGCCTCGACAGCGTCATTCGCCCGGTGCAGAAACTGTTCACTCGCGGCAAGAAAAACGACATCGGCATCGACATCGCCGAAAACGCCTGGGATCAGGTGCAGCTGCTATTCGACACCCTCGATGGCGTGCGCGAACTGCTCACCAACCCGGAACACGCCAGCATCCGCCTGGTCGTCAATCCCGAGCGCATGGTCATCCGCGAAACCCAGCGCACCTACACCTATCTCAATCTCTACGACTACGCCACCGACGCCATCCTCGTCAACCGCATCTTCCCCGATGAGATCACCGATCCCTTCTTCAAGCGCTGGAAAGAGCGCCAAGCCGAGAATATCGAATTTGTGCGCGAAGCATTCGGCAGCTTGCCGCTTCTGAAAGCGCCGCTCTTCGGCGAAGAAATGGGAGGGCTCGAGATGCTGCGCCGCCTAGCCGATGAACTCTACGGCGAGCGCAACCCGGCCGAGCGCCTCTTTGACGGCGTCGTGCACAAGCTCGAACAGCTCGACGGCGATTCCAGCTGGATGCTGCGCGTGCCCATTGGCTTCGCCCAAAAGGAACAGCTTGATCTCTACCGATCGCGCGAAGAGATCACCCTGAGCGTCGGTCCCTATCGCCGCAATATCGTCCTGCCCGACGAACTACAGCACCTGGAAATCACCAGCGCCAAATTCGAAGAGAAATTCCTCAACATCCGCTTCGAGGAACA
>JAPOWK010000044.1 GCA_026707665.1 Chloroflexota bacterium | reverse complement strand
GATTAATCAACTGGTGGGTGAGCTGGCGCGGCTGGAGGCGGATCACGACCAGGGGCAGATCAACCATGACCTTTATCACCACCGGCGGCGCGAGTTGAAAGCCAAGCTGGCGAAACTGATGGAGCCTACCGATGAGTGACGAGCGCGCGCTGATTGATGTCGAGAACTTGAGCAAGGCTTACGGGGGAATGCCGGTGCTGCGCGGCCTCAATTTCCACGTGCGGCCGGGCGAATTTGTGGCATTGCTCGGCGCAAACGGCAGCGGCAAATCGACGCTGCTGCGCCTGTTGAGCGGATTGAGCAAACCGACGACAGGGGCGATCCGCGTCGGCGGCTGGGAGATGCCGGGCGAGGCCATGGCGGTGCGGGCGCAAATCGGCCTGGTAACGCATCAGCCGCTGCTCTACCAAAATCTGACGGCGCGCGAGAACCTCGACTTTTTCGGCAAGCTTTATGGGATCGGACGCGAGGAACGCGACCGGCGCATTACAGACTTGCTGCGAAAGGTCGGCTTGCGCAAGCGGGCCGACAGCTTGGTCCGGACATTTTCGCGCGGAATGAAACAGCGCTTGAGCATCGCCCGCGCCAGCTTGCATCAACCCGATGTCCTGCTTCTGGATGAGCCATACAGCGGGCTGGACCAAGCGGCGATCGAGCGGTTGGATGAAATTCTATTCGCCGGGCTGGACGCCGGGCGCACCATCATCATGAGCACGCACCAATTGGAGCGGGTGCCGCGGTCCGCTGGGCGGGCTCTGGTCTTATCGCGTGGTAGAATCACTTTCGACGACGCTACCGGCAGCCGCGATATGAGCGAGATTTACCGCTCCGCCAGCGCATGAAGACGCCTTTCATCAACTCTGTGGCCGCGATCATCGGCAAGGACCTGCGCGCGGAGATGCGTGCGCGGGAGTTGGTCAGCGTGATGGCGCTCTTCGCGCTATTGAGCATCTTGGTGTTCAGCTTCGCGCTGGAGCTAGACCGGGAAGCGCGGGAAGAAGCGGTCAGCGGCGTGCTGTGGGTGACGCTGATATTCGCCAGCCTGTTGGGATTCAACCGCAGCATGGCGCAAGAGCGCGATCAAGGCAATCTGGACGCGCTGCTGCTGGCGCCGATCTCGCGCGCGGCGATTTTCGTCGGCAAGCTGCTGGGCAATTTCATTTTCACCTTAATAGTCGCTTTGGCAATACTGCCGCTGATGACGGCGCTCTACGGATTAGCGCTGCTGGATGGCTGGATCATTGTGACGACAACGCTCGGCATATTCGGCTTCGCCACGATTGGGACGCTGCTGGCGACCATGACGGTACAGACGCAGGCGCGCGAGGCGCTGCTGCCGATTGCGATGCTGCCGATCGCGCTGCCATTTCTGCTGACAGCGGTGCGCGCGACCAAGGGCGTCTTAAGCGGCGCGCCAGCGGCTGAGTGGCAGGGTCCGTTGGGGATGCTAGCCGCTATCACTGTGATTTATCTGGTGCTGTGTCTGCTGCTTTATGAATACGTCCTGGAAGAATGAGAATAAGGGGCCGGATTGCTGCGGCGTCTTTACGTATCAATCCTATAAATCTCAGCGATTAGTTGATAGGATTTTATAGATTTTCGCGATTATACGGAGGTGCCAGTGGAGGAGAAGACGAAGTCGCTGCCGACGGATCTGCGGATGGAAGCGAACCCGCCGCCGCGACTACTGCGGGTTTTGACGGTTGTCACGATTTTGGGCTTCGCAGGGACCTTGGCGCTAGGGCTGAAAGTGGCCGGCACGGACATCCAGCAGGGTGAAATCCAGCGCATCTTTTATATTCACATGCCGTCCTTCTTTGGCGCCTTCACCGCCTTCGGTCTCACGGTCGTCGGCGGCGTAATCTACTTGGCGCGGAAGAGCGAGAGATGGGACCGGATCGCGCTGGCGGGCGTCGAGGTGGGTTTGGCTTTTTCGCTGATCAATCTGCTGACGGGTTCGATTTGGGCGCGGCCGATCTGGAATACCTGGTGGACCTGGGATCCGCGTTTGACATCGGCCGCCATCATGTGCCTGACTTACGCCGCTTATCTGATGCTGCGCGCCGGCATTGATGATCCGGGCAAGCGCCGCGCCTTCATGTCGGTATACGGCATTCTCGCTTTCGTGACTGTGTTGATTACGCTCTTCATCATTCGCATCGTGCCGGAGACGATCCATCCGGTAATTGTCGGCGCCAGCCCGCAGAATGCGCAGGGCGGCTTTGAAGCGACCAGCGGCGTGGTCATCGCTCTCGTGCCTAGCCTGCTGCTCTGGCTGACGCTGATGCCGATCACGATCATCTGGCATCGCGTTCGGCTGGAAGCGCGGATTGAAAAGCTGCATCAGCTGAAGCTGCAAGCGTTGAGCGAGTAGATGATGATGAAACCAGCGATCACGACTGTTGCGCTGCTTTGCGCTTTGTGGACCATTTGCATCGTCAGCGCCGAAGACGGCGAGGAGAATATGACGCCCTATTTTCAGTCGCGGGCGTTTAACGTGCCGATCCTCGCCGGCTGGGGCGATCAGAGCGGCGAAGACTTCGCGCAGTTCCAGCTAGCGGAGGCGGAGGCAACTATTCGCGCGGCGATCGTGCCAACGGATGACATTATCGCCGCGGTGGGCGCGGAATTGAGCGACGCATTCGAAATCGAGGTGGGACAGCCGAGTTTCCAAGGCAAAGTGAATCTGGCTGATGGCACCTGGAGCGTGCTCATTTACGACTACGGAGATGCAACGACGGCTTCGGTGATGGCGCGCTTGGCCGCTGCAGGCACGGTCGTCATCAGCTTCGTCGAGCAGGATCCGGCGGCGCGGACCGCTCTTCTTATCATGGCGCAGACGGACGATGCGCTGGATGATCCGACGCCGGAAATCGCCATCGCAGTCGAATCCATCGCTGGCGTGTCGCTGAGCGAACTGAATCGGGCGGAAAGCATCCGTTTGCCCAGCGGCGAATGGACGGTTTACACGGGCGCGTCTATGAGCGCGATGGGCATGGTCTTCGGGAATGACAGTTATGTCGCGCTGCGGGAAGGCGCGCCGGGCGACTTGGCGGCGCTGGCCGACGCCTACAATCGGACGCTGCTCGGCTTCTTCATCACACCGGACAACTCGCACTACCTGGCGCTGGGATTGGCGGTTGTATTCGTCGTATTTGGGGCGCTGGTGGGCAGCCTGTTTTGGCGCGAGCGCAGCTTGCGGAAGGAGCTGGCATTGCTGGCGCAGCTGGCGGGGGAAGACGGCTAAGCCCCCTTTTAGAATAACAAGGGCGACCCACTGGGTCGCCCCTACAGCCTTTTTCAAATGGCGTCTGAAACTATTAGGGTGGACGGGCGTATACTGAGATGATGACGCTGGTCTATTGAGGAGCGACGCGATGAGCGAAGAGACGAATCCGGCGCCTGAGGGAAGGGACGGCGACGAGGAGCAGACGCCGCTGGAACAATTCATATTTCATCAGCGCCGGGGCTTGGAAGAATTCGGCAAGGCGATGGAATCGCTGCTGCCGCCTCGCTTCAAAGAACATACGCAAGCGGCGGGCGCCGAATTCGCGACTGGCTTCCGCGTGCTGATCGACGCCGCCATCGATGAGATCAAGAAAGCCAGCGAGATGGAAGATCACGATGCGCAGGGCGAGGCCGAGCATGAGGCACAGGCGCGCGCCAATCTATCGACGGACGAAGAAGAGGAGAGCGAGAGCGCGGGCAGCAAGGGCGGCAAGATCCGAGTCGAGCTGGAAGACTGAGTCCGCAGGCAGCCGGGCGGGCAGTTTGTGCCCCGTCTACTCCAATAGTTATCATCCAATGTGAGAGTCTGAAGGGGCGAGACTTGTTTCGCCCTCTCGCGTTCCCAGCGCCGGTTTCCGCCTGGCGGGCAACACCGAAGCACGGGCGACCTGATAGGTCGCCCCTACAGATCGCTGGTTTGGCGGGGATGGGGTGAAAGTGCGGACGCGGGCGACAGACCTGCAGTGTCTACGCGCAGCAACTGTCGCCCCTACAAGGCTTGTCCGATACTGCAGAAAGCCTGTTTTCCTTACGTTTTACCCCATCCCCGGCCCTTCCCCAGTGAACTAGGGAAGGGTGACTCGACGGCGGAATGGGGATATTCGCGTGCTGTGACAGTCAGAAACCCGTAGATTCGAGCGCACGGCAAGATTGCTCCCCCTTCCTTAGCTTGCTGGGGAAGGGGGTTGGGGGGATGGGGTGTAACCGGCGAGAAAGCATGGCCCAGTATCGGACAAGCCTTACAGCGTTAGATAAGGCGGTTGGTATTATGACGCCTGTTCCTCGAAGCGGATGTTGAGGAATTTCTCTTCGAATTTGGCGCTGGTGATTT
>JAPOWK010000060.1 GCA_026707665.1 Chloroflexota bacterium | reverse complement strand
TCGGCATATATCCCATCCTTCACTTGTACTTGGAGAACTTCGGCCTCGTGCGGGATTCTGAAGTCCCTCCGACAATCTTCGCCATGATTCTTGGCACGACCCTTGTCTACGCCACCGCTGGCCCGGCGATCCGCGATCCACACAAGCGCGCCTTCTACATTTCACTGCTAAGTTTGCTCTTCTCTCTGAGCGGGCATGTTTATGTGATGATATTCATGCCTAGATCGCTCTTGATCTGGAATGTCGCTAGCGCTCTCGGTCTCATCCTGCTCGCCATAGCACTGCTCAAATGGCTGCCGCGGCAAAGCTATGCCCAGTTCTCAGCCCCGTTCAACCTGATCACCGCAACGATGCTGGCCATCCAGATCATAACGCTGGCGGGCAGAATGGTCGCGGCGCGGAATTATGACCAGGTCACAACAGCGTTTACCTGGGAAGGCGCCGCGCAAATCGCCAGCAAGAAACAGTATGATTCATCGACGCTGCCGGACATTTATTACATCATCCCCGACGGCTATCCGAGTGACGCCTGGCTTCTGTCCACCATGAACTTCGACAACTCCGAATTCACGAAAGCCTTGAAAGATCGCGGATTTGTTGTCGCCGAACGTGCGCGAAGCAACTACGGCGCCTCCTTGCTGTCCCTTGCCTCAATATTGAACATGCGATACTTTGAGGACAATCCGTCGAATTTCAGCGACCTCGACTATCTCCGCTTGTCAATCGCCGCCAGCAGAGTCGCTCGCCAGCTTCAGCGGCTCGGCTATACTTATGTGCAATTCACCTCCTACACGTTTTCCCCGAGCCCGATAGCAGATATCAACCGCGATTTCACACCCAGCGGACCGATTGACATCCGCAAGGAAGACACGAATCTGGGCGCCAAGGCGCTCAATGACCTTCGTCAATCGGAGACCGCATTCTGGGAAGTCGATTTCTATTTCAGGCAGCCTTTCATCTCGTCGTACATTGATACGACAGCCTTAAGGATCATTCGTTCCCAACTGGAGAAACTTGGGTGGGGACCCGAGTTGCCGCCATACGACACCAGCGCGCCTGAGCGATTCCTCGCTTCCATCGACGAAGTAAAATCAATTGTCGCGATGCCTGAGGCGACATTCACGATCATTCATTTGCTTAAGCCCCACTACCCAGTGAGCTTCAACGAAAATGGGGAGATCATCGAATGGAATTACTCGCCGAGCCCAGATGAGTTTTTCGCGGAATTCGGATTTACCAACGCCAAGTTTCTGGAGATGATCGACATAATACTAGAGGGCTCGGAAGACCAGCCCGTTATCATCTTTCAGGCTGACCACGGCAGCACCTATGGACACAAGAAAAGTTCAGATAAGCGATTCACACTCTTCGACGTTTACACCGCCTATTTCGTGCCTAACTCGTTTGCGATCGACATCCCGCCGTCGTATACGTTGATTAATACGTTTCCGCTGATCCTGAACGAGGTCTTTGGAGCGGATTATGCACTGCAAGAAGATCGGCTGATTGAGGTACCAGAAGTGTGGCCCGTGCCATTCAAGCAGAAAGATGTGACTGAAGAGTTCGCGCGCAATTAGTTTTCAACTAGCAAAGGTTGGGGAAATCGCCATGCGAAGATTATCGTTCATTGTCAAGGCAGGTTCATGGATCGCCATCTTCCGTTGGCTGGTTGCGTACCTCGACCCAGGTTCCGGCAGCCTTATCGTGCAGATTCTCGTAGCAATCATCGTGGGCGCCCTGGCGACGTTTCGTCTCTGGAAGGCACGGCTGCTTTCGCTTTTTGGCATCAAGCAGGAGACGGATGACGCAGATGAAGATGTCGAGGTTGAGAATCCTGATGAAGAGCAGGCTTGAGGCACTAGGAGTCGGTCTAAGGCAGCGTTCGGAAAAAGACTAAGTCTTCCGTAGTGTAGGTGGAGATTAGGGGACTTGAACCCCTGACCTCGTCAATGCGATTGACGCGTTCCCCCAACTGAGCTAAATCCCGGGCCTTTGTGCCCGAATGTCAAAATCGAGTGATGAATCCGCTCTAGCCTCATGATTTTCCCCATTGGATAGACGCTCCGGCAAAGCAGGTCAATAGTTTCGCAATCAGTTCTGGCGCGCAATATTTAATGTAATAGCGTTTTGTGATATACTATTATCTTATCGGATAGTAGGCATGTAAGATAACATATGATGTCACGTCGCGCGTTCGGGCTATCACTGTGCAAGGCTACTTGCTAAAGACCCTGCATATTCCATTTTATCCTTGGCTGGCGGGCGCATTTCCAATAATTCATTTGTATACGGTGAACTATGGCCTGGTCTTCGATCGGGAAGTGCCGATTGCGCTGTTCTGGATGTTGGCGGCGACCACCATCTGCTACATCGTATTGTACGCTGCTATCCGCAATCTTCATGTGACCGCGATGATCACCACGGCGATCAGCCTTTGCTTTTCGCTAAGCGGCCACCTTTACAGTCTCATTGCTGAGCGCGAATCGCTCCTCGTCTGGACCGCGTCGGCATCGATTCTTGCCGCGATCATTGTGAGCGAGCTGCTCAAGACACGCAAAGACACACGCCTTGAGCAGTTAGCGCTCCCGCTGAATTTGATCGCTGCAGCAATGATTCTGATGCAGGTGATTACATTGGTTGAGCTAAATTCCAATGCCTTCGCCGATCGATTGCAACGTTCAAATGATGACGGTGCGATTGCCGCCAAGGAGACCACAACGAAATCTCATGACTCAGGCGCCAGGCCAGACATTTACTTCATCGTTCCAGACGGATACCCAAGCGACACGTGGTTGCAGAGCGCGATGAACTTCGACAACTCTGCATTCACGGAAGCGCTGCAGGCACGCGGATTCGTGATCGCTCCTCACGCGCAGAGCAACTACGGGAGTACATTGCCATCGTTGGCCTCTGTACTTAACATGCGACATTTCAATGCAAACCCGTCGGCATTTAGCGACTTGGATTATCTGCGATTGGCAATTTCGGATAGCGAAGTGGCCCGTTATCTACTGCAGCGAGGCTATACCTATGTTCACCTGTTATCCCGCTACTTGTTTCCCAGCCCAATTGCGGACATTAACCGCGACTTTTCAGTTGACGGTCCGGTCGAGATTTCCATGGAGCGTGGAGATCTAAGAGTTGCATTTGCGGAAACGGCGCAGACTACGGGCGCAGAAACGAACTTGCGCTACTTTCACCAGCGGTCCTTTCTGACCTTGTTTATCCAAACCACCATGCTGGAGATTTTCGCCAATCAGTGGCCAGATTTATTTCTGATCGACAGCCGACGGCCCTACGACATGTATTCGCCTCACCGTTTCCTCGACACGATCGACGAGATCAACAGAATCGTTGCGATGCCGGAAGCCACCTTTACCTTTGTCCATCTGCTGAAGCCTCATCGTCCGGTTGTATTTGACGAACACGGGAACATCATTAGAAAGGAATACAGCTCTTACGACGGCACGGAACCACACCTTGCGGAACTGAAATTCATTAACAGAAAATTTATTGAGATGATCGATACGATTCTGGAGGGATCGCCGCATCAGCCGGTCATCATCTTCCAGGCGGATCATGGCACTACGAACGGCTATGTGAGGAATCACAATAGGCGAATGATTCACTTTGACATATATTCCGCCTATTTCATTCCTGACCGGTATTCGCTGCAGATTCCGCAGCCCTATACGACCATTAATACTTTTCCTTTAATATTGAATTCAGTCTTTGACGCCGGACTTGCATTCAGCGAAAATCGTCTATTCGAAGTGTCAACAGACACAAGAAGTCCGCTACTTCAAACAGAAGTAACGGCAACCTTCGCGAATTGGCTAAACTAAATCGACATGGTGGCAATATGTCGGTACTACACCGCGAAATGTGTCTGCAAGTCGTTCGCTCGCATACCAAGTGGGAGACAATATGAGTTGGTTGCCTTTAGTATTCAAGCTCAGCGCTTTTCTCGCCGGCTGCAAGACCTTGCTGGCGTACCTCGACCCAGGTTCCGGCAGCCTTATCGTGCAGATTCTCGTCGCAGTCATTGTGGGCGCCGTGGCGACGTTTCGCCTCTGGAAGGCACGGCTGCTTTCACTGTTAGGCGTCAAGCAGGAGACGGATGACGCAGAGGATGTCGAGGATGAGAATCGTGACGAAGACCGGGCTTGACGGATGAGCCACAGGTGTTTGGTCGCCGATAGAACCGGACGGAGCCTGCCGTAATGTAGGTGGAGATAAGGGGACTCGAACCCCTGACCTCGTCAGTGCGATTGACGCGCTCTCCCAACTGAGCTATATCCCCTTGTGGAGACAAGGGGACTCGAACCCCTGACCTCCTCGGTGCAAACGAGGCGCTCTC
>JAPOWK010000086.1 GCA_026707665.1 Chloroflexota bacterium | reverse complement strand
GAAAATCCGGATATATTTCACCAAAACCCTCACCACTTCACTCCGATACCAAACACCTAGTTCACTGGGGAAGGGCCGGGGATGGGGTAAAATGAACATGTCCGCTGCTCAACTCTCTATGGGGGAGGGGGCCGGGGGGTGGGAGTTAGCCGCCGCCTCAAACGCCTTTCTGATGTAAGATGTGCGCCCTGCCTTTCGTCTTAAAGGCAGAGTTTCAAGCAGCGACCTTGCGATCCCCCGCAATAGCCAAGAACACAGGAGAGATGAAGAGATGGGCGCGAAAACATTTGACGTCAACACAGACGAATTCCAGAGCGAAGTGCTCGATAGCGCTACGCCAGTGCTGGTCGATTTCTGGGCGGAGTGGTGCGGTCCCTGCAAGATGATCGCCCCGATAGTCGACGAAATCGCCGATGAATATGAAGGCAAACTGCGGGTCGCCAAAGTCGACGCCGACGAGAACCAGGATATCCTGATGAACTTCGGCATCATGGGCATCCCGACCTTGATCCTCTTCAAAGACGGCGAACCGGTGGAACGCATCACCGGCTTCAAGCCCAAAGGCAAAATCGTCAGCAAAATCGCAACGCACATCTAGTCAGATCTAGCGTTGCATAGGAAACGCCCGTCTACCACAGATGGGCGTTCTTTGTTTCTGGCTCCCACCGCCTGGACGAGAGCATCGCCTCGGGTTTCTCCGGCTCAAGCGCAGTTGCCACTTTTCCGCCGCCCACGCTTGCTGGTATTATCAAGCGCGTCACAAAGCGCAAAATCGATCTGCAGAGTGCTGCCGTCCGACTCCAGCCGGGGTTCGGCTTGTACCGCATAATGTAGTCGAATGGAGTGATCGTGAAACAGATGCAGATGACCGACATCGTCAAGGTGCCCGGCGCCAAGTTCCACCCGGAACCAGCAAGCCCCGACGAACAGGAAGAGCTAGAGCAGTCGTCTACCATGCGCTTCGGCTCCATGAAAATCTTCTCCGGCAGCGCATCGGCCGATTTGGGCAACGAGATCATCGATTACATCTGTGCCGTGTCCGAATACAATATCAAGCCAGGCGCCTATTTCCGGACCGTCTTCTCCAATGAGAATATCTTCATCAAGCTGCAAGAGAGCGTCCGCGGCAAAGACGTCTACCTCGTGCAGACGATGGCATCGCCCGTGCACGAAAACTTCATGGAAATGCTCATTATGATTGATGCCCTTAAACGGGATTCCGCCTGGCGCATCAATCTGGTCGTGCCATATATGAGCTATACCCGCTCCGACAAGAAGGATCAGCCGCGCGTACCAATTACTGCCCGGCTGATTGCCAATATGATGGAGACGGCCGGCATCGACCGTTACATGACGATCGACTTGCACGCCGGGCAGATTCAGGGCTTCTTCGATGTCCCCGGCGATGCGCTTACCGCCTTTCACCTGTTGAGCGATTACATCGTCAGCAAGATGCGCAATGGCGAGCTGGACGACCTGGTCGTGGTCACCACCGATTTGGGCTTCGCCAAGCAAGGGCGGAATTGGGCGGAATCCCTCGGCGTGCCGCTGGCTTTCGTCGAAAAGCGCCGCAGCGGCGATGCTGAAAGCCCGCGCGCGCTCTCACTGATCGGCAATGTCGAAGGCAAGAATGTCTTGCTCGTCGACGATGAGGTCAATACCGCCGGCAGCGTCGTTGGCGCCGTCAATGTCGTGCGCGACTACGGCGCCAAAGACGTGCTCTTCGCCTTCACCCATCCTTTCTTGACTGACGACGCCATCGAAAGACTGGCGTCGCTCAATTTGCGCGAAATCGTTTTCACCAATACCTTGCCCATCGCCGCGGACAAAATGCTGCCCAACATGACCGTGCTATCCATCGCGCCGCTGCTGGGCGAGGTGATCCTGCGCGCGCATGAAGGCAGGAGCGTTGGCGCCCTTTTCAATGAGTGAATCGATACAGCCCATTTCCAACGACGCAGCGAAGACCACAACCGAATTTTCGACTCGCTCGCTTGTGATCGGCGGTATCGGCTTCCTCACGCTGCTGACCGCGCTTTATCTGCTAGTCCAGTCCATCGGCGGCGAAGAACTGGCGCAAATGGTCGAAGGCGCAGGCATTTGGGGACCGGTCGTTTACATCGCCATCAAGGCGCTGACCTTCACCTTCGCGCCGCTTTCCGCCGGTCCTATTCAGTTCGCTTCTGGCATCCTCTTCGGCGTCATACCCGGCACGCTTTATTCGGTCCTGGGCGAGGTCATCGGCGGCGCAGTCAACGTCATGATCGCGCGTCAACTCGGCCGGCGCATCGTCAAGCGCTTTGTCGGCGAGGCTGCCCTGGCGCGCATTGATGACTTTTACGAACGCCACCTCGATGACTGGAAGTCGCTGCTCGCGGCGCGCTTGCTGCTCTTTTCAGTTTACGATTTCATCAGCTACGCCGTCGGCTTGGGCCACATCCGCCTGTCTGTCTACATCGCCGTCTCCTTCATCGGCGGCTTGGTCCCGACTTATATTTTCGTCGCCATTGGCAGCGAAGCGGCGCAGAATCAGGACGTGCTGCTCGTCTTCTATATCGCCGCCGCCGCGCTATTCGTCCTCTGGCTGCTCTTCCGCCGTCAGATCAATCGTTTGTGGCTTGAGCTGCGGTCGAAAACTGAACGTTGAATTGTTCAAAAGGCCACATCATGCTCCCTAAGGACTGCCTTTGTCCGTATGCTATAATCGCTTGTAGCCGTCAATCCAACACAGTCTGAGGATTCATGTTCCGCAATATCGTCAAGAAAGTATTCGGCGACCCCATGGAGAAAGCCCTCTCCGCCTATCAGGAGTCGGTCGACCAGATCAACGCCCTGGAACCGGCGATGCAGAAGCTCAGCGACGCCGAGATGCGAGCCAAAACCACTCACTTCAAAACGCGGCTGGCGGACGGCGCCCGCTTGGAAGACATCATGACCGAGGCTTATGCCCTCGTGCGCGAAGCCTCCGTCCGCACCATCGGCCTGCGTCACTACGATGTGCAGCTGATCGGCGGCATCGTCTTGCACGAAGGGCGCATCGCCGAGATGAAAACCGGTGAGGGCAAGACCCTGGTCGCCACGCTGCCGCTCTATCTGAACGCCTTGGAAGGGCGGGGCGCTCATCTCGTCACGCCCAACGACTACCTGAGCAAGCACGGCTTGCAATTCATGGGACCAATTTATCACCTGCTCGGGCTCTCCGCTGCCGTCATCCAGAACACCGGCGGACAGCCCGATAGCGGCTCCTTCCTCTTCGATCCCGACTTTATCTCCGATGACGCCCGTTACCAAAACCTGCGCCCGATTAGCCGCCGCGATGCCTACGAAGCCGATATCCTCTACGGCACCAACAACGAGTTCGGCTTCGATTACCTGCGCGATAATATGGTGCTCGCCCATGATCGCCTGGTGCAGCGCGAGCTACGCTACGCCATCGTTGACGAAGTCGATAACATCCTCATCGACGAAGCGCGCACGCCCCTGATCATTTCGGGACCATCTGACGAACCATCGGACTTTTATCGCCGCTTCGCTTCCATCGTCAAGCGGCTCAAAATCAGCAGCGAAGACAGCGTCGAAGCCGAGGAGCCAGATGGCGACTTCGTGCTCGATATTGGCGATCGTATTGTCTACCTCACCGAGCAGGGTGTGGAGAAGGTGGAAAAGGCTCTGGGCGTGCATCAGCTTTACCATCCCGACAACGCCGAAATGCTGCCCTACCTCGACAATTGCCTGCGCGCCCAGACGCTCTATGACAACGATAAAGAATACATCGTCCAAAATGGCGAAGTGGTCATCGTCGATGATTTCACCGGCCGTCTGATGCCCGGGCGCCGTTTCTCCGAGGGGCTCCACCAAGCGATTGAAGCCAAGGAAGGCTTGCAGATCCGCCGCGAAAACATCACTATGGCGACCATCACCTTCCAGAATTTCTTCCGCATGTATGACAAACTGGCCGGCATGACCGGCACCGCCCTCACCGAAGCGGAAGAGTTCGAAAAGACGTACGAGCTCGATGTCGTGCCCATCCCGACGCACCAACCGGTCATCCGCGCCGACGACAACGACCTGATCTACGTCAACGAAACTTCAAAATGGAACGCCATCGTCGACGCAATCCAGGAACGCAATGCGCGCAATCAACCCATCTTGGTCGGCACGGTCGCCGTCGAAACCTCCGAGCGTCTCAGCAAATACCTGGATAAAGCCGGCATCAAACACGCGGTGCTCAACGCCAAGCAGCACGAGAAGGAAGCCGAAATCATCACGCAAGCCGGCCGCCCAAGCGCCGTTACCATCGCTACCAATATGGCTGGCCGTGGCGTCGACATCCTGCTCGGCGGCAATCCTGAAGGCTTGGCGCGCGGGGCGCTGCGCCGGCAGGGCATCGACCTCACCGCCGCCAGCGACGCGCAATGGGCGAAGGCGCTCGCTGAGGCGGAGAATCAGGTCGAGCGCGATCGCGACGTGGTGCTGGAAGCGGGCGGCTTATTCGTGCTCGGCACCGAACGCCATGAAGCGCGCCGCATCGACAATCAGTTGCGCGGGCGCTCGGGCCGTCAAGGCGACCCCGGCGAATCCCGCTTCTACCTCAGCCTCGATGATGATCTGATGAGGCGCTTCGCCAACGACAATGTCAAGCGCTTGATGAAAACGGCCGGCTTCCCCGAAGACGAAGCCATCCAGCATGGCATGATCAGCAAGTCCATCGAACAAGCGCAGATCCGCGTCGAAGGGCACAACTTTGATATTCGCAAGCGCGTCGTCGAATACGATGACGTCGTCAATCGCCAGCGCGAAATCATCTATGGGCAGCGCCTGGATTGGCTGCAGAAAGAGGCCGAACAACTGCACGCAGATTACCTCGCCATGATTGAAGATCAAATTGCCGCCGCCGTCGAGGATGCCTTCGCCGCAGATCATGAGGGCGAACAGCTAGAAACCGGCGCGATGTACCAGCAGCTCGCCAGCACCGGCTTGCCCCTTCCAGAGACGATTACCGCCGAGGCTTTGGAATCGCTCGAGCCGGATGATGTCACCGCCCAAATTAGCGCCCATGCCGGCCAGCTGCTGTCCGCAAAAGCGACGCAGTTAGAGGAAGCGCGCGAAGGACTGACCGAAATCGCCGAACGTCAAACGGTGATCCGCTCGCTCGATCATTTCTGGCAGCGCCACCTGACCGACCTCGATATCCTGCGCGAAGGCATTGGCTTGCAGGCAATCGCCCAGAAGGACCCGCTGGTCGAATATCAGCGGCAAGGTTTTCAGATGTTCCGCGTGGTCGAGGATACCTACCGCCAGATCGCCGCGCGCCAGATCTTCCTGGTCCAGCCGGCCATCGTGCAGACGCCGCAGCGCCGCCGCGAAATGCGCGAGTACCGGCCCGAACTGCAAATGGGCAATACCGACCGCCCAACGCAGCAGACCGTGCGCAAAAGCAGCGCCCGCCCGGGCCGCAACAAACCCTGTTGGTGCGGCAGCGGCAAGAAATACAAGCACTGCCACATGCGCGAAGACAATCTTTCGGGCAAGTTCCAGCAAGCCGGCTGACGCGCGCGCGATGTTCCAAATCGGCGATATTGAGGTCTATCTATTCAATGACGCGACCACGTATATGGACCCGGGCGGTCTCTTTGGTTTGGTGCCGCGCGTGCTTTGGTCGCGCCGCTACCGCGCCGACGAACGCCACCTGATCAAGACCGCCACGCACAACCTGCTCATCCGCGCCGCCGGGGTGAATATCATCGTCGATACCGGCTTCGGCAACAACCTGAGCGACTCGCAGCGCCGCTTTCTACACATTGACGAATTCGATGGCACACACCGCGGGCTTAAAGCCTTGAGCCTGGCGGCCGCCGATATCGACATCGTCATCAATACACATCTGCATGATGACCACTGTACCGGCAATTTTCGCCTCGACTCCGATGGGTCGCGCGCGCCCGCATTCCCCAATGCGGAATACTTGGTCCAGCGCCGCGAATACGATGACGCGACCCATCTCAACGAACGAACACGCGCTACCTATCGCTCGGAGAATTACGTCCCGCTCCATCAATCCGGTCAGCTGCGACTGCTCAATGGCGATACCGAGATGGCGCCGGGCGTGACGGCAATCGTGACGCCGGGCCACACGCCGGGCCACATGAGCGTCCGCATCGAAAGCCGGGATCAGCGCGCCGCTTTCCTCTGCGATATGGCTTCGCTGGCGGTGCATTTCGAGCGCCTCGCCTGGATGACGTCTTTTGATGTCGAGCCGCTGGTGACCCTGGAAAGCAAACGCCGCTGGCAGCAATGGGCGCTGGAGACGAACGCGCTGCTCATCTTCCCCCACGACCCCGAGACGCCCGCGGGCCGCCTGACCCAAGGCGAAGGCGGTCGGCTGTCCGTAATACCTGAAGAGCCTTTATACGACAATTGATAGCTCGCAACTCGGCGACGTGCTGTACGGGCTAGCCGGTGGCTCGCCCGCCTCATAACCAGATGATTCTGTAGGCTCCAGTTGCGCAAATTTTGCGTTTAAAGCCCCCTCTCCATTGCAATGGCAAGGGGGGTTGGGGGTGGGGTTAAATCAACCCTAAACCCGCTCCGGCTGACATTGCGGGCAAAAGTGCGTCCCCCGCTGCGCTACCCGAATCTTGTTGATCGCGGACCCGCAAGCCCGGCAAGGCAGATTCGTCCGCCCGTAAACGAAAAAGTGATCCTGCGATCCTCCCTTGTCGCCATCCGGCTTGCGATACCAATTGATGCTCGCGCCTTCGTGCTCGATGCCCGCCTCCAGCGCCGCGCGTATCGTCTGATGCAGCAGCTCGGTATCATCTTCGGTCAACAGATCCACGCGCGTCGCCGGATGAATGCCGGCGCGGAACAAAGCTTCGTCGGCGTAGATATTGCCCACGCCCGCCAGAAATTCCTGCTGCATGAGCAGCGACTTGATCGCCCGCTTCCGCCCCCGCATCCCTTCGCGAAATCCAGTCAGGGTGAAATCATCGCTGAGCGGCTCCGGTCCTAAGTGGCTCAGCAAACGCTCGACATCGTCGGTCAAATAGACGCGCCCGAATTTGCGCAGGTCCGAAAAGCGCAGTTGCCGCTCGCCATCCAAGTCAAAGCGCACATGCACCCAGCGATCGGCTTCATGCTCCTCATCAGCAGCGGTTACATATAGCCGGCCGGACATCTTCAGGTGAATCACCAAGGTATCATGGTCGAGCTCAATCAAGATGTATTTGCCGCGCCGATTGATCGCCCGCACTCGCTGACCCGCGGCGCGCGCAGCGAATTCCTGCGGCGCTGGCGAGTGAATCGTCGGCGCCCAGTCCTGCCACATGCGTTCGATCCGCCGCCCGATCAGTGGCTGACGCAAGCCGCGCACAACCGTCTCAACTTCTGGCAATTCAGGCATCTCAGCGATTCAAGGCAAGTGATGTAACTGACGATGAAATACAGGAATACGCCAACAGTAACGTGAATTCGTAGGGGCGAGGCGGTGACTCGCACTTAGCGGTCGCATCAGTTGTTTCATTCATATCGATTCCCGCGGACATCACAGTCCGTCGAGTGCTATAATACGGCTACTCTTCTTCATATGAAACCCGTATCGACGCCGACGCCCATCGACATCATGACCAGCGATTTCGTGCATCTCCATGTCCATAGCGAGTTCTCCCTGCTCGATGGCCAGAGCAGGATCGAGGCGCTCGTGGCGCGCGCGCGGCAGCTGGAAATGCCCGCACTCGCTATCACGGATCACGGCGTTATGTATGGCGTCCTGGATTTCTACCGCGCTTGCCGCGACGCCGACATCAAACCTGTTATCGGCATGGAGGGCTACCTGGCGCGCCGCGGCATGACCGACCGCGATCCCCGCCTCGACCGCAGCCCCTATCACATGCTGCTGCTGGCGAGGAACATGACTGGCTACCAGAATCTGCTGAAAATCGCCTCCGCCTCCCAGCTCGAAGGCTTCTATTACCACCCGCGCATCGACAAGGAATTCCTGGCTAAGCACGCCGAGGGCATCATCGCCACCAGCGGCTGCCTCGCGGCTGAAATTCCACGCCTGGTGTCGAATGGAGAAGACAAGCTGGCGCGCGAGCAAATCGGCTGGTACCAAGACGTCTTCGGCGCTGAAAACTTCTACCTCGAATTGCAAGGACACGACATTTCGGCGCTGAATGGGTTGAACCGCTGGCTCTGCGAATATCGCCGAAGCGGGCACAGCCAGGTGCAGCTGCTCGCCACCAATGATGTGCACTATGTTAATCACGATGATGCCGATGCGCACGACACCCTCCTCTGCATCCAAACCAGCTCCCTCAAGTCCGAGCCCGATCGGATGAAGATGGAGCCCTTCAACAGCTATTATCTGAAGTCGGCCGCTGAAATGCGGAAGGGCTTCCAGGGACTGCCGCAGGAGCTGATCGATGAAGCCTTCGCAAACTCGCTAAGAATCGCCGAAATGACCGAGATTGACCTGGCGCCAAAAGGCTATCACCTGCCAGCCTTCCCGGTGCCGGCCGGCTACGACGAGCACAGCTACCTGCGCCACTTGATCGACATCGGCATGGAATGGCGATATGACGTGCAGTGGCGGAGAAACGACGTCTTCAGCGAGCGCATTGAACGCGAGCTCAACATCATCCACAGCATGGGTTTCGACGCCTATTTTCTGATCGTTTGGGACTTATGCGAATTTGCCCGCCAAGCCGATATCTGGTGGAATGTCCGCGGATCAGGCGCCGCCAGCCTGGTCGCCTACAGCCTCGGCATCACCAATATCGACCCGATTCAAAATGGCTTGCTATTCGAGCGTTTTCTCAATCCGGGGCGCATCACCATGCCCGATATCGACCTCGATTATCCCGATGACCGCCGCGGCGAAATGATCGCTTACGCGGCCCAAAAATACGGCGAAGACAAGGTCGCCGCCATCATCACCTTCGGCACGATGGGCGCCAAAGCCGCCGTCCGCGATGTCGGGCGCGCCCTCGATGTCGATCTCGGTTTGATCAACCGCGCCGCCACCATGATTCCCCAAGAAGCCCGCCAGAAAAAAATTCGCGAATATGTCGATGGCAATCCGGAGTTGCTGGATCTCTACAACAGCGATGCCGATTTGCAGCGCGTGATTGATACCGCAATCGAATTGCAAGGCATGACACGCCACGCCTCGACCCATGCCGCCGGCGTCATCATCGCCGATCGTCCCCTGGTCGACCTCGTTCCCCTGCATCGAATCACCGGCAAAGATCCTTCGGGCGGCGCCTTAAGCGCGGTGACGCAATTCCCCATGGAAACCGCCGAATATATCGGCCTGCTCAAGGTGGATTTCCTGGGCTTGTCGACGCTCACCATCCTGCGCAAAGCTTGCGAGCTGATCGGGCGCCATCGCGGCATCCACTACAACATCGACAGCATTCCCTACCGGCACGAGGAGGCTGACGGCGATGAACAGCGCGCGCTACTCGATGATGCTTTTCGGATGATCAGCGAGGGCGAAACGATCGGCGTCTTCCAGGTGGAATCCGGCGGCATGCAGCAAATGCTCCGCCAGATGCGACCGCGCGTCTTTGAAAACATCATCGCCGCCATTTCGCTTTATCGCCCCGGCCCAATGGAGTTCATTCCCCAATATTGCCGGCGCATGCACGGGGATGAAGAAATCACGACATTGCATCCCAAACTCGACCCGATCCTGGCCGAAACTTACGGCATTTGCGTCTATCAGGAGCAGATCATGGAGATCGCCGGCCAGCTCTTCGGCTATGAACTGGGTGAAGCCGATCTGATGCGCAAAGCCGTCTCCAAGAAATTGCCGGCCGAGCTAAACAAACACCGGGCGATCTTCATGGAGCGTGGTCCCCAAAAAGGCATCGACGTGCAGACCGCCGAAGAGATCTTCGAAATGATCGAATTCTTCGCCGATTATGGCTTCAACAAAGCTCACGGCGCCGATTACGCCGTCATCACCATGCAAACGGCTTATCTCAAATGCCATTATCCCGAAGAATACATGACTGCTCTGCTCAGTGTCCAACGCGACGATCTCTCGAAAGTCTCGACCTTTCTGGAAGAATGCCGTCGGTTGAACATTCCCATTCTGCCGCCCGATGTCAATCGCAGTCAGTTGGACTTCGACATCGAGACGACGGCCGCCGGCCGCCGTGCGATTCGCTTCGGCCTGGGGGCGGTCAAGAATGCCGGCGCGCGCGCCCTCCAGGACTTGATCGACGCGCGCGGCGAAGCGCCCTTCAGCAACCTCGCCGATTTCTGCAAGCGGGTTGATATGCGCAAGTTGGGCAAGCGGACGCTTGAGAGCTTGATCAAGGTCGGCGCCTTGGCTGATTTCGGCGCCCGCGCTGTTCTTATGGCGGCTTTGGAAGGCATCGTCAGCTACAGCAGCAACTACCATCGCGACCAGGAAGTGGGCCAGATGATTATGTTTGGCGAGGCGGCCGCGGACGATGACAATCTGCTCAGAGATTTCAAGCAC
The DNA here is from genome assembly GCA_026707665.1 of Chloroflexota bacterium. Taxonomy (GTDB): domain Bacteria; phylum Chloroflexota; class Anaerolineae; order Aggregatilineales; family Phototrophicaceae; genus UBA6055. The sequence continues at coordinate 27,115 of JAPOWK010000086.1, read as the reverse complement.
GTGCAGGAGCTGAACGCCCGCGAACTGCTAAGATGGGAAAAGGAGCTTCTCGGTCTCTATCTCAGCGGACGCCCGGTCGACCGCTATCGGCGTCTGCTCGAACAGCAGAGTTTGCAAAAGATCTCCGAGCTAAAGAGCCCCTCCTTGTCGAAACCGGAAACGGTGCGCGTCGCCGGCGAAGTGACCGCCGTGCGCAAAATCACCACCCGCAATGGCGACATGATGGCGGTGCTCAGCCTGGAGGACTGGCACGACAGCGCCGGCATTATTGAAGTGGTGCTTTTCCCGCGTACTTACGCCAAGGCGCAGGACAGCTTCGCCGGTCGCAATGCGGGAGCAGCCGCGAGCGCCCGCAGCCTGGAAGAAGGCGAGATCGTGCTGATCCACGGCCGCTACGACGAAAGCCGCGGCGATCCGCAGATCATCGCCGACGGGATCAGCCTCGATTTCAACCTGTCCCAGTCCGATGAGCGCCCGCCCGATCCCCATCATGATCCCGAACCCGCTTGGGCACGCGGTGATTATGAGCCGCCCGACGCCATCATGACCGCGTTGGAAGGCCCCCCGCCGGGCTTTGACGAACTGCCGCCAGAGGCGCCGCCCCCGGCTGAATTCGACGCCCCGCCGAGTGACGCGCCTGTCGCTCCAAGCTCGGCAGAGCCAGCGCCGATGCCGGAGGACGAACCCGAATGGGTGAATGGCGAGGGTCACCTGGCGCTACCCGACGAAGAGAAAGCGCCGGAACGGGCGCCACGCGCGATCTCCGTCATGCTGGCGGCATCGGACGATCCGGAAAAAGATCGGCGTAAACTTCGGCATATCCACAACATATTGGTCTCATACCCCGGCATTGATCGCTTCCGTATCGTCGTCTTGCGCGGGGATGTGTCGACGCCGCTGGATTTCCCCGACCAAACGACAAACATCTGCGAGGCTCTCCATAGGGAACTGGTCGAGATCCTCGGCAGCGCCGACCTCATCGAAACCGACGATGCCGATTAACTCGTCATCCCCGTTGCCGCCAGCGCGCTTTCAAGCCTCTTAACGCATTTCTATTTGAAGACCCAAGCAAATCTGTTTAGAATACTAAGTAAACGAGACATTGGCGCCGCATCAATCGCGCTAATGTCGCGGAACGGCCTGTATGGAGACAGCCCGAATGAAACGCATCGCCGTCATGACCAGCGGTGGCGACGCGCCCGGTATGAACGCGGCGGTCCGCGCGGTAGTTCGCGCCGGGCTGGACCAGGGCGTCGAGGTCTATGGCATTCGCCAGGCTTATCAAGGCTTGCTGGCTGGTGACATGGCGCTGTTGAGCAGCCGCGAGGTCAGCGGCATTCTGCAGCGCGGCGGGACCGTTCTACAGACGGCCCGCAACGAAGAATTCAAAACCGCTCAAGGACAAATGAAGGGGCAGCGTCGGCTGAACGAAAATGGCATCGAGGGCGTGATCGTCATCGGCGGCGATGGCAGCCTGCGCGGCGCGCTCGCGCTGCACAAAGTGGGCGTGCCGGTTATTGGCATCCCCGCCAGCATCGACAACGACATCTGGGGCACCGATACCAGCATCGGCGTCGACACCGCGCTCAATACGATCCTGGACGCCGTCGACCGCTTGCGCGATACCGCCACCTCGCATAACCGCGCCTTTGTGGTGGAAGTGATGGGGCGCGACTGCGGCTATCTCGCCGTGATGGCTGGCATCCTCGGCGGCGCCGAAATCGTCGTCACGTCGGAGAATGGCGTCACCATGAACGAAATCGCCGTCTCACTGGAAGACGCCTATATCCGCGGCAAAACCCACGCCATCGCCGTTCTGGCGGAAGGCGCCCCCTATCAAGGACCGGAACTGGCGCACTATCTCGAGCAGAAGCATATCGGCTTTGAAATCCGCCTGACGATCCTGGGGCATACGCAGCGCGGCGGCAGCCCGACCGCCTTTGATCGGCTTCTGGCTACGCGCATGGGCGTCTATGCAATGGAGCTGCTGCTCGGTGGCGAGACCGGCAAAATGGTCGCCCGCATCGGCCGCGAACAGACGCCGATTCCCCTGGCCGAAGCGACCGCGCGCACGCGGCAGATCACGCCCGAATACTTTGATCTCGCCCGCATCTTGTCGCGCTGATCAAGGTCGCTCACCGGTCGGCCACATCAACCAGCTCGCAGCCAAGCAGCTCAATCAAGTCGCCGGTCTCAATGCGGAGTTGAAGGCCGCGCTGCCCGGCGCTGATGACAATTCGCTCCTGCGCCAAGGCCCGCCGATCGAGAAAAACTTTCCAATTCTTTCCCATCAGAGCCAGCGCGCTGATGCCTCCCACTTGTAAGCCGGTCCACTTCTCCGCATCTGCATGCGACGCCAGCGCCAGCTTCTTCTCGCCCAGCGCTTTCGCCAGCCGCTTGAGATTCAGCGTATTATTCGACGGCAGCATCACCAACACCGGTTTCTTCGCCGATGGCGCTTCAACGACCAGGGTCTTGTAGACTTCATCGGCGGAGAATCCGACCGCCTCCGCCACCTGCCGCGCATCGCGGATCGACTTGTCATAAAAATGCACGTCGTAGCGAATCGACTTCGCGTCGAGCAGCCGCATCGAATTGAGCTTTTTGACTTTGGCCATCGACATCGCCTTTCGCGCTAATCGCCCGGTGCCGGCTCATACTGCCGCTTCGCCAAACGCGCCATGATCCCCGGCGCCGCGACGCCACCCGCCAGGATCAGCCGGTCAAATAGACTCAGGATCAGCCGCCTTGGTTTGCGCTCAGCCGCCCGCACGAGAGCGAGCGCGACCTTGTCGGCGTTCATCGTCGGCAGCCCCCCGCGAACCGCCGCCCTCGAGCCTAGCCGATTCTGGTTGAATTCGGTCTCGGTGCGCCCCACGAGTACATCAGTCACGGCGATGTTTTCATCTTCCAGCTCCAGCCGCAGCGAACCCGCCAGGCTGGAAACGAATGCTTTGCTGGCGGCGTAGGTGGCGGTATAGGGACAGTGCACGCCGGCCACCACCGATGTGACGATGAGGATATGACCGCCGCCCGACGCTCGCATCGCCGGTACTGCAGCGCGGACGCTGTGCAGCACGCCGTCGATATTCGTTCGAAGCACCGTCTCGATGTCGTTCCAGTCCGCATCGGCGACCGCCCCATGCTGCCCGATGCCGGCATTGGCGACCAAGACGTCCAGCCGCCCGTAGCGCTCCAGGGTCCGCGCCACCGCCGCTTTCTGCGCCGCCGCATCGCCTACATTGCCGACCATCGCGAGAAATTCGCCATGCGGGACGGGCAGGGCGGCAATCTCTTCTCGCAGAGCTTCAAGTCGTTCAGCCCGTCGCGCCAGCCCACAGACTTGATAGCCGGCCCGCGCGAAGGCCAGCGCCGCCGCCCGCCCAATCCCGCTCGACGCGCCGGTGATGAAGACGACCTTTTGGTTCACGTTAACTCAGTCTTCGCAACTGTCCCGGTAAAACTTTCCCCGCTTCCCATCAGCATTATATTCCGTGATCTCAATCGACTCGGCGTCCCAGGCGGGTAAGATTATCATCCCTTGTTCACGCGACAAGCAAGTGAAGTATATCACCGCTCGGTCGCTGAATGCGGAGCAGTCTCGCCAGCGCCACATCAGCGCGCAATGTTAAGGATTTTGACGCGCATAAGGCGATTCGTTAATATAGACTTAAAGTATCGTATGCATTTGCCAGATTTTGCCCTTATCTTGACATCAAGCCGATATCGCGAACGGTTGGCACGAAGAGACGGACATGGCTGCCGACAGCAACAGACCGAAGAAAAAGAAGACGGCGATCCACCCCACCGATCCCATGGCCGAAGCCGGGCGGAAGATCTTCGCCCGCCAACTGCGCCGGATGAAAAGCCACGAAGCCGGCAGCCGCACCGGCGAAGATATCGAATCCGTGCATCAGATGCGCGTGGCCATCCGCCGCATGCGCAGCCTCTTCAATCTCATCGGCGCCTATTATCGCGGCAAGACGGTCGCCGCATACGGGCGCGGCTTGCGGGAAATCGCGCGCGCATTGGGCGCCATCCGCGATCTCGATGTCTTGATTCTGGATCTGCAAGATTTCCAGGCGGAGCTGCCGCCGGCGGCGCAAGCCGCGCTGGACCCGGTGATTGCGATACTCGAAGATCGCCGAAGCGCCTGTCGCGTCCGTCTCAATCGGCTCTTCGATTCCAAGCGCTACTCGCGTTTTCTCCATCGTTTTCAGCGGCTGACCAAACGTGCCGGGCGCGGCGCGCGCAGGCTGAAAAGGCGTGAGACGCCGCATCAACTGCGCCACCTGCTGCCGCTGCTCTTGCATGAACGCCTGGCTCGCGTCAGAGCCTACGACACCGTACTGCCGGCATCGGATGATTCCATCCTGCACGCCTTGCGCGTGGAGTATAAGCAGTTGCGCTATGCTCTGGAATTCTTCCAGCCCATCCTCGGTAGCTCCGCCGGAACATTCCTTGCGCAGGTGAAAGCGATGCAGGAGATTCTCGGTCGCATCAACGATATCGCCGTTTTCAGCGAAACTGTCGCCAGCCTCGATAATCTGCCGGCCGAGCAGAATGCGGTCCTGCAAAGCTACCTCGACGCCCGCGACGCCGAGTTGGTGGATTTACGCGAGCGATTCAACGCCGCCTGGACCCGCTTCAACAGCCGCGCCACGCTGCGTTCTTTTGCCGATTCTCTTTTGGTCTTGCGTTGATGCAAAGCAGCAGTCGCTAGGCGCCGGCCACTGGATAGAATTCGCCCGCTGGCTCGCCGTCAACTTCGAGGGGCAGGTAGTGCTCCGCCTCCGGATCCCAAACGCCCAGCAGAAAAATATACGGATGGCCGCGCTTGTATCCGGCGTCTGGATCCAGCCGCAACACCTGCCGGTCTCTCACGATTTCATCAACTTCCCACAGCAGCGGCGAATAATAGCCGTGGGGATTCTCGCCAGGCCGCAGCCTCCATTCCTGCGTCAGCTTGCCCTCATCAGCATGCCGAAGCTGCAATACAAACTGATATTCGCGCTCGAGCGACTGCAGCGCGCGCCAACTCGGCTCGAAGGTAATTGGCGTCTCCCGGTGAATGACCTCCGGATACAAGCCATCAACATAAACTTGCAGCAGACCGCCATAAATGACCACGGGGCGTACCGGCGGCTGAGCTCGATGGCGTTTGGGAATCGTCCAGCGGTCTTTCCAATCCAGCGCCTCGTAGAGCTCGTAACTGAAGGTGGCGTCCCGGTGTTCTTTCGTCTTTCGGAATAGATCGACCCGTCCCAAAGCCGACACGATTTGCGTAGACAGCGGATCCAGGCCGGCGTCCATATAAGCCTCCCGTGCCTTGGCGCCGTAAATGAAATGCGTGGCGCCCGACGATTCGAATTCCGCCAGGCTCGCCACGGGCTGGTCCACGATCGGCATCTGCGGAAAGAAGAAGGGCAAGCGTTCTTCCCCTGGCGCCAGTACAACGGGCATATTGCCTGAAGCTTGTATGTAGTCTTCCAGCCCAAACACGATTTCCATCAGCGATGGATTAAAGACCTGATACTTCCTGGTGTCGCTATCCAACTCATCGTCTCCTAGCCAAAGCGACGACCAACGAACATCCATCGCCGGCGCCGCTATGCCGGGTAAACTCAGGCAAAATAGCGCCAGATAATAGACGCGCCGCATTCGCCTGCTCCAGCCGCTGATTCGTTCGCTTGCCAGCAGCGTCGACAGCGCAATCGCGATCGGCAGGCAGAGCAAGGGTAAAATCGCGAATCCCAGCCGATAGTGATAACTGTAGGAATATAAGAACGTGCCGAAATAGGGCAGCCCCAACAACAGCGCCCAGCCTCCCGTGCCAAACATCTGTTTGAACTGCGAGTGGGATGCAGTCCCATAACCCCTGCGCAGGCTGAAAGCGCCAAGCGCGAGGCCGACCGCCATGAATGCGGCCTCCCTTACCTGGACGTAGCTCGCTGGCGGATCGACGCGCGCGGGGAATAGCTTGGTATTGGAAGCCAGCGCTCCCGCAAGCAGCAGCAGCATGCCAAAGGCGCCGATCATGGCTTCGCGCCGATTCAGTCTGAAGCGAATTGCCAGCGCAAGCCAGGCGACGACGGCGCCAATTACCAGCGGCGCCAGATAATCGCCATTGCGCAGCGCCCGCGTCAGCCAGATCGCCTTCGGCAGCGTGACGACCTCATGCGCCAAGACCAGATTGCGCAAATACCAGATGGCGCCCAATGGCAAACAAGCCAACCCGGTCCAGAGCGCGATATGGAACCGCGGCCGCCAGCGGCGAAACTGAAATCGTGTGAGGAGCAAATCGACGGCGAGCAGCAGCAATACCCCCCAGACGAATGCGCCCGCCGTCGGTTTGGTGAACAGGGCGATTCCCAGCATGAGGCCAGCAAGCAGCGCCCCAGTCCGCCGTTCACCCGGGTCCTGGTCGTCGCTCCAGGCGCGCAGAAAAAAGACGGCCGCCATGGTGAAGCTGAAAGTCAGCGGAATCTCGAGATCGCCGATCACCGACCAACGACCGACCTGCGGGTGCAAGCTCCAGAGCGCGGCAACGAACAGCCCGACGCGGCGATTCAGCAGGCGCCCGCCCAGCAGATAGGCGGCCAGTATGCTGCCAATATGAAGCATGGGCAGCACCATGCGCGCCGCATGATCGTTGATGCCGCCTATGAGTGTCTGTACATAGGTGAACTGGAGCGACAGAAATGGCGGATAGTAATCGATCGCGTTCGGGATATTGCCTTCGAGAAAGAAATGACGCCCCTGATAAGCGAATACCCACAAGGCATCGTATGCCGTGAATGGCCAAAAGGCGGTGTGAATCCAACGCGCGATGACGGCAATGACGATCAGCGTGACAATCAGCTTTTCATCAAAGGCGAGCGCTGGCGCTGACGATGTTCGGGACGCGGATTTGTCTCGCTTGCGCCAGGCGATTACGCCGCCGGCCGCCGCAATGCCGACGCTGCCGAGCAAGATCCATTCGGGCTGTAGCAGGCGCGCTTCGAGTTGGGCGCCGGCGACGCCCAGGATAAGCAGCCAAGCCGTCATCCAGGCGGGACCCAAAGCCAAAGCGGTCGCGCCGATCAAAGCTGTCGAAGGCCAGAACCTCGTTGAAATGATCGCGTATGCCCAAGGCAATCCGACGCCGAGGAACATCCACAAGGTCGGGAGAATGCCAGCCAGCGATTCTTCAATCCAATATGTTGACGCCATCGATTCTTACTTGATAAACCCTTGCCAGTGCAAGGAGTGGGCTTGTTATTTTGTGTGAGCGCTATGGATTGTTTTCGCCGCCGCGCGGCTGTTGCTGCGATTCCACAGCGATGAAGCCAAGGTGACCAATGCCAGTGACGCGAGGATAGCCAGAGCGGGCGCCAGCGGCAGGTAATAACGCGCCCAAGGCAGCGGCGTCACCGCCAAGGTGACCAGCGCCGAGCCCAAAATCCAGACGAGTAAGAGTATCCGACTGCTTGCCTGGATCGCCGAACCGCGAGCGAGTTTGACTAGGCCAAACAGCGCCAGCAGCAGGCTCAACAAGCCGGCCAAACCGGTCCCGCCGATTAGGCTGCCCGCCAGTCCTGACCTTTCGTATTGCTGGATCTGCGCGCTGATCACATCGTATCCCGCCCAGCGCGCCACTTCAAAGTACTGATGTTCGGCCGCGAATACGTATTGGAAAAAGCCTTGTATCCGTTCTGCCGTGGAGTTGTAGCCACCGAACATATTGACCTGAATCTTCAAGAGCGCTGACCGCAAGTCCAAGATGACGGGCGGCAGCTCCCATGGCGCCGACCACCATGCCGGATTCAGCAGGAGAAACACCAAAGCGGCGACGATTGGCGACACGATGAAGATAGCGCGTTCTCTCCATACTGTCTTCAATACCTGGCCGTTCTCTCGCCGCTGCTGCCGGAGCGTCGCCAACAGCAAAGCCAGATAAACCAAGGCGCAGGCGATAATGTTCGGATGTTTGGCTGCGACGGCGAAGCCCATGCAGACGCCGAAAAGCGCATGCGCCCACCATCGCCGCTCGCGCAGCAGCCAAGCGCCGACGATCAGAATCAGCATCAGCCCCAGCAAATGCGAGCCTTCCATCGTCGCCCGGCGTCCATTGATCAAGACATTGGGATGCAGTACGAAGAAAGCGCTGGCTAAATAAGCTGTCGGCCTGTTCAACGTCATTTGCACGAACTGAAAGAGCAGGACGGTCGCCAACGCCAATTGAACCGCCGATGCCATACGCGCCGCTTTTAACAGTTGAGCGTCAGGAACGCTATTGTAGCTCAAGTTCAATTCATAATCATGCTTCCAGCCCCATGACGCGTTCAGATCCGCCGGCTGAAAGCCCTTGTTCCAGGCCAGCCAGCCATATACAAACTTTGAGATCGTGCCATCGATGAGACGTGAGCGCTGATCTCCAGCGCGCTCTGGCCAATTGCGGTCATACAGGATATCGGACAAATCGCCTTCTACGAAGAGAACGTGATAATCCTGGCTCAAGTGAATCAGCGTCGACTCGTCGCCGTGGAAAGGCACGATTGCCGCCCCCGCCAAGATGTAGGCTGTTAGCAAAGCCAGCCAAAGGGCATCCACCCAGCCAGGAATTCGTCTCGAAAGCAGCGCCATTAGTCTCGTTCTAGCCAAAGACCGAAGGAATAACTCAAATTATAGAGTCAGAAGCGCTATTGCAAAAGCGGGGAGGGACTAGTTTTTGTTCTCGGGCGCCCTAATTTCCACCAGTAACTCGTTCTTGTCCACTGCTTGCCCGGCTTCCGCGTGTATCGCCCGCACTATCCCATCGATGGGCGACTTTAATTCGTTCTGCATTTTCATCGATTCGAGGATGATCACCGTCTGTCCTTTGGCGACTTCGCCGCCCAAAACCGCGGTCACTTCAACGATAAGCCCCGGCATTGGCGCGCTGACTTCGCCGGAGGCGCTCGCCACTCCCCCGCGCCTCTGCATAAGGAGCATTGCCCGTTCATCGAGCACCTGCGCTTCAAACAGGCGCCCACGCATCATCACATCGATCCGGCCTTCGTCATCATCTATAACCGCTTCAAATGATTTATTCTCAGTGATCAACGAGAAGAGCGAACCACCCAGGTTCAGGAAATCCACATCGCGCTCTTCGCCATCTATCAGCACGCGCCCTTCATTGTCGACCTCGATCTCGAAGCGCCGCTCATTGATGATGGTGACGTATTTCATCGGTGCATCCTCTCGAAGCGCCCCATCCACTTCCAGTTGCTGGCGTCGCGCTTGGCCGGCGCCACCACCTGGGACGCCAATTGCCGCTGACGATGCGCGTAGAGCGTCGCCGCGATCGCCACCGTTTCCAGATCGCTCGCTGTCGGATCCTGCTCGTAAGTATTCATATTGAAGCGCCGCTCGACAAAGGTGGTGTCAAATTGCCCGGCGATGAAACTGATGCTGTTCAGCAAGTTTATGTGGAAGGGAATATTGTGCTTCAAGCCCATGATGCGATATTCGGCCAATGCCCGCCGCATCCGCAGCATCGCCTCGGAACGCGTCTCGCCCCAGGTGATCAGCTTGGCGATCAGGCTGTCGTAATAGGGCGTGATCTCGGAGCCGGAATACACGCCGCCGTCGACGCGTACGCCCGGTCCCGTCGGCAGAATCTGCGTGGTGATCGTCCCGGTAGAGGGCATGAAGTTGTTGTAAGGATCTTCGGCGTTGATGCGGCATTCGATCGCCCAGCCCTTCGGCTCCAGCAGGCTCTCTGTGGGTCCCATTCGCCGGCCGCGCGCGATGCGAATCTGCTCTTTCGCCAAGTCGATGCCGGTCACCAGCTCGGTCACCGGATGCTCGACCTGCAGACGCGTGTTCATCTCGAGAAAGTAGTAATTCTTGTCGCGGTCGACCATGCATTCGATCGTGCCGGCATTGATGTAGCCGACCGACTCGGCCGCCGCGATCGCCATCGCCCCCATCTTTTCGCGCAAATCGCGGTCAACGAAGACGCTCGGCGCTTCCTCCACCAGTTTCTGATGCCGGCGCTGAATGGAACACTCGCGCTCGCCCAGGTGGATCGTGTTTCCGTGGGCGTCGGCCAATATCTGAAACTCGATATGACGCGCGCCCAGCAGCAGCTTCTCAACGTAGACATCGCCATTGCCGAAAGCGCTCTCGGCTTCTCTACGCGCGGTCGCCAGCGATTCGGCGAAGTCCTCTTCCCGCTCCACCGGCCGCATGCCGGTTCCGCCCCCGCCGGCCACCGCCTTGATCAGCACCGGGAAGCCGATGCGTCTTGCGGCATGGATGAGCTCGTCATCGGGCATGCCCGCTTCCGTGCCCGGTATCAGCGGGACGCCATTCCGAGTGACTGCCGTGCGCGCCGCCTGCTTGTCGCCCATGGTGGCGATGGCGCTGGGCGACGGACCAATCCAGACGATGCCTTCGTCCATCACCTGCTGGGCGAAATCGGCATTCTCCGCCAGAAAGCCATAACCCGGGTGGATGGCCTCGGCGCCTGTTTTGCGCGCCACTTCAATCAGCTTGTCCATGCGCAGGTAACTCTCCGCCGGCCGCGGACCGCCGATCGGTACCGCCTCATCGGCATAACGCACATGCAGCGCCGTCCGGTCGACATCGGAGTAGACCGCCACCGTCGGGATGCCGAGGTCGCGCGCCGCGCGGATGATCCGCACCGCAATCTCGCCGCGGTTGGCGATTAAGATTTTGTTGAAGGGACCGGTTTGCAACCTTTGCTTCCTTTACTCTCGCCACACGCGGACAGAGGAACTATCGTGCAAAGCCCGCAGCGGATCAGTTGCCTGGCCTGACGCGGCAACAGCGAGAAATTCGTCACCAAGTCGCCAACGCGAACGTGGCGACGCTCCCCTTCCCTGATGCCTCGGGGAAGGGGCTGGGGGATGGGGTAGACAAGAGGGTCGGCGCATCCGGTTCTCCTACCAGTCTTACAGCGGGATATTCCCATGCTTCTTCGGCAGATTCTCATCGCGCTTGTTGGTGAAGACCTGCAAGGCGTTGATCAAGCGCGGGCGCGTATTATGCGGCTCTATGATGTCATCGATGAAACCGCGGCTGGCCGCGATATAAGGGTTGGCGAAGGTCTCGCGGTATTCCTGCGCCAGTTCCCGCTTGCGCGCCGCCGGGTCGTCCGCTTCCTGCAGTTCGCGCCGGTAGATGATTTCAACCGCGCCTTCCGGTCCCATCACCGCGATCTCGGCGGTGGGCCAGGCGATATTGAGATCGGCGCGGATATGCTTGCTGTTCATGACGCAGTAGGCGCCGCCGTAAGACTTGCGCGTGGTGACTGTCAGCTTGGGCACGGTCGCCTCGCAATAGGCGAATAGCAGCTTCGCCCCGCTCATGATGATGCCGTTATGCTCCTGATCGGCGCCGGGCAGATAACCGGGCACATCGACAAAGGTGATCAGCGGCACATTAAAAGCATCGCAGGTGCGCACGAAACGCGCCGCCTTGACGCTGGCATTGATATCCAGCACGCCAGCCAGCACCATCGGCTGATTGGCGACAATGCCGACCGCCGTTCCGCCCAAGCGCGCGTAGCCAACCACGATATTGGCGGCGAAATCCTCGTGCACCTCAAAGAAATGCCCGTCATCGACGATCAGTTCAATGACCTTCTTGATGTCGTAGGGTTGGTTGGGGTTCTCCGGCACGATGCTGTCCAGCGCCGATTCGGTGCGAAGCGGGTCGTCCGTGGTTGGCAGGGCGGGCGGGTCCTCCATATTGTTCTGCGGCAGATAGCTGAGTAGCTCGCGCGCCAGCGTTAGCGCCTGCGTCTCGTCATCGGCGACGAAGTGACAGACCCCGCTCACGCTGCCATGCACCGATGCGCCGCCCAGCCCCTCAAAGGTCACGTCCTCATTGAGCACCTGCTTGACCACATCGGGTCCGGTGATGAACATATAACTGCTGTCCTGGACCATGATGATGAAATCAGTCAGCGCCGGGCTATAGACAGCGCCGCCGGCGCAGGGTCCCATAATGACGCTGATCTGGGGGATGACGCCGCTGGCCAGCGTATTTTGCAAGAAGATATCGGCGTAACCGCCCAGGCTCTCGACGCCTTCCTGAATGCGCGCGCCGCCGCTGTCGTTCAAGCCGATGACCGGCGCTCCCACCTTGACCGCCATGTCCATAATCTTGATGATCTTGGCCGCGTGCGCCTCGCTCAAGCTGCCGCCCATCACCGTGAAGTCCTGCGAATACACGTAAACCAGCCGCCCGTCAACCGTGCCCCAGCCGGTGACCACGCTGTCGCTCAGCGGCTTGTTGCGCTCGAGCCCGAATTTGTTGTTGTGGTGATGCACGAAGGCGTCCACTTCGCGGAAGGTGCCCGGATCGAGCAAGATATCCAGCCGTTCGCGCGCGGTCTTCTTGCCCTTGTCGTGCTGCCGCTGGATGCGGGCTTCGCCGCCGCCCTGCTGGCTCTCGCGGCGTTTGGCGCGCAGCTGCTCAATCTTGGGGCTGGTGGTCATGCGCGGTCTCCGTGCGCTCTGGGTAAGGTCTGGCCTTCAATCGGCAAATCTTACCACAGAGCACACAGCGGACACAGAGCTAGAACAGGCGCGAGCGTCCCGCCAGTTCCAATTGTAGAGGTGATCCAACAGGTCACCCGTTTCAGCGATTCCGGCTGCATTTCACCAGCGACGCAACTCACGAATTCCGGTTGTAGGGGCGACCTACCAGGTCGCCCGCGCTCGCCGAATTCCGCGATACTCCAATTGCGCCGGAAAACCCTTTTCTGGCTGTAGGGGCGATTGGCTGGCTGTGTCTACGCGCCCCTGTGAATCGCCCGCTTTCTGCTCTAGCTAGGGCTTCATGCCGAATCGGTTGAGCAGCTCGACGATGGCGGTCTATTCACCACAGAGGCACATAGGGCGCAGAGAAGACCTGAATCGTGGTCGACGCCGGACTTACGTTTTCGTTCAAAGGCTGTAGGGGCGACTCGGTGAGTCTCCCGCTTACCTTAAATCCGGCGCCAATTCACCGGCGGCGCAACCCACAATTCCGGCTGTAGGGGCGACCCATTGGGTCGCCCGCTTCCGCCGAATTCCGCGATCCTTCAAATGCGACGGCACCCGCCAGCGCCGGCTGTGGGGGCGATTGGCGGGCTGTGTCTACGCGCCCCTGTGAATCGCCCGCTTTCTGCTCTAGCCAGGGCGTCATGCCGAATCGGTTGAGCAGCTCGACGATGGCGGTCTATTCACCACAGAGGCACATAGGGCGCAGAGAAGACCTGAATCGTGGTCGACGCCGGACTTACGTTTTCGTTCAAAGGCTGTAGGGGCGACTCGGTGAGTCTCCCGCTTACCTTAAATCCGGCGCCAATTCACCGGCGGCGCAACCCACAATTCCGGCTGTAGGGGCGACCCATTGGGTCGCCCGCTTCCGCCGAATTCCGCGATCCTTCAAATGCGACGGCACCCGCCAGCGCCGGCTGTGGGGGCGATTGGCGGGCTGTGTCTACGCGCCCCTGTGAATCGCCCGCTTTCTGCTCTAGCCAGGGCGTCATGCCGAATCGGTTGAGCAGCTCGACGATGGCGGTCTATTCACCACAGAGGCACAGAGAGCACAGAGGCACAGAGACTTCCTGAATCGCGGTCGACGCGGCACATTCGTTATCAGTCGCCCCTACAGATTTCGACGTGGAAGGCGCTCGAAAACTTGCGCCAAATCAAGAAAACCTCTGTGCCCTCTGTGCCTCTGTGGTGAATTCAATCGAACGCAATCCCATTCACATTCACAACTGCGAAATCCTCAAACGTACAGTCCCTTACATCCAGCCCCAACCTCGCCTTCACATCCGCAAAGATATCGACATAACTCCCCGTCATCCGCCGCGCGCCCGCTAATCCCAACCTACCCGCCACCCGCTCGATCGTCGCCGCATCGCTCTCGATCTCGGTGAAGCTCCCGAAGGGCAGCTCGTCCAGCACGATCTCGGCGCCGTCCAGCGTGTAGGTCGTGCGAAACTTCTGGTAGACCAGCGCCACTGCATAACCCAGCCGCCGCAGAATCACATCCATCATTTCGAGGTCGCTCACCTCGACCTCGGCCTCGAAGCGACTGACGATGCCACGCTCCACGCTCGCATCGGCTTTGTAGGTCAGCTTGACCGCTTCATCCTGCCGCAACCGCAGCACGATGCCCGCCGCCGTCAGCGAGCCATCGGCGCTGTCGTAGCGGACGTTGCGCTCAAAGACGCGCGGCTTGTCCAGCGTTGCGCCTGCCGCTTCCAGCGCCCGCTTGACCGCTTCCAAATCCGGCGTATGCAGCTTGACCTCAACCTCTTGCAATTTGTCATTCATCAGGCGGACCTCAAGGGAACTTCGCGAATCGCTTCGGGCAGGTATTGGTCGATCGCATTGACGATGGTCGCGTAGGGCAGAACGGGCCGGTCGGGCGCCACCATGATGCCATGAATATGCGCGCCAGCCGCCCCTTGAATCAGCCAGAGGCAACGCTCGTCATAAGACAGGTCCGGCTGATCGCTCAGCGATTGAAACTTGGCTGCCAGCAAGACGGCGTTCAGCTTTTCGATGCGCGAGGCCTCCAGCGCAATCCGCGGTATCGTCTCCAACCGCACACCCTCATAAGCAACATGCAGCTCAATCTCACCCAACTGATATTCGATGACCCGCGCAACCGAATGTCGTACGCGCCGCTCCACATAGTAGGCGGAAATCTCCAGCACGCTCATCACGCCGGCCGCGCGCGCCGCCCGCTCCAGGCTCGGCAAACTCAGTCGGCTCGCCAACTGGTAAATGTCTGATCCGTCAAAGGGCATTGGTTGTCAGCCGCCAGGCGTGAAATGATTTTCTTACCACCGAGGACACCGAGAAGGGAGAGTTCAGCGAGAAGTGCTTCGAATATAGAAACGTCTTGGCTTGAATATGTGTTAAGCCTCGGTGTCCTCATTTTCCTCGGTGTTCTCGGTGGTGAAAAAATGTATCGACCTCGCTCTGGTCAGCAACTAGCGCAACGAGCCAATGCCACTATAGTTCCAGCACCACTTTCCCAAACACCTCATTGTTTTCCAGAATATCCTGCGCCCGCCGCGCCTCGCTCAAGGGAAGACGCGCGCCGATGACCGCCTTGATCCGCCCGGCGAAGACCTGCTCCATGAAGGCGACATAATCGCGATGCGGTCCCATCGTACTGCCGATGAGCGAGATATGCCGCGCGAAGAGTTGCGCCACATTCAACTCGAAGCCGTAGCCGCTGGTGCCGCCCACGATCAGAATCCGCCCGCCGATGCGGCAAGCGCGCATGCTCTGCCCCAGCGTCGCCGCGCCCACGTTATCGACTACCACATCAACGCCGCGCCGATTCGTCAGCTTGTAGAGCGCCCGCGACCACTGCGGCTCCTCTTCGCGGTTGATGGTGACATCAGCGCCGATCGCTGCCGCCGCCGCGCATCTCTCGCTGTCGCTGCCGACAACGTAAACAATCGCGCCCGCCAATTTGGCGATCTGGATGCTGATGCTGTTAACGCCGCCGCCCGCGCCCACGATGAGCACCGTTTCGCCCGCTTTCAGCCCTCCGCGCGTGATCAGTGAATGCCAGGCGGTGACGCCGACCAGCCCAACCGCCGCCGCTTCGCCGAAGTCAAAGCTGTCGGGCATTTTCATCAAATTGCGCTGGGGCAAGACGATGTGCTCGGCGGCCGTGCCGCTGTGATGCTCGCCCAGGATGGCGATCCGCGTTTGATTCTCCAGCCCGCTGTACAGCGCCGGATCCTCGGCCGCTACAATCGTCGGATCAATGCAGACGCGATCGCCGGGCGCGAAAGCCGTTACGCCATCGCCGACGGCATCGACCGCGCCCGCGCCATCCGCGCAGATGACATGGGGAAAGTCCAGCTCCAAGCCCCGCCAGCCTGCGCGCACCCATAGATCCAGCCGATTCAGCGCCGCCACCGCCATCTTGATTCGTACTTCGCCCGCGCCCGGTTCAGGAACAGGGATGTCCTCAACGTATTCGACGACTTCCGCGCCGCCGTGTCCCTTTAATACTGCTGCTCTCATCGCAACCCCAATTCGTTTCGCGCGATAACCATGCGCTGGATCTCGCTTGTGCCTTCATAAATCCGCGTGATGCGCGCATCGCGGTAGTAGCGCTCCAGCGGCATCTCTTTGCTGTAGCCCATGCCGCCATGGATTTGCAGCGCCTCATCAGTGACGAAGGCGGCCGCCTCGCTGCAGAAGAGTTTCGCCATGCTCGCTTCGGTGGTGTAGCGCCCGCCAGTCGCCAGCGCCCGCTCTTTGGCGAGGATCGTCTGGTAAATCAGCGCCCGGCCCGCTTCAATCCGCGTTTTCATATCGGCGATCTTCTGCTGGATCATCTGATAGCTGCCGATTGGCGCGCCAAAAGCCTGTCGCTCACGGGCGTAATCCAGCGCCGCTTCGTAAGCCGCTTCGGCGATGCCTAACGACTGCGCCGCGATGCCGATGCGCCCGGCGTCCAATACCGTCATCGCAATCTTGAAACCACCCCCAACCCCGCCCAGCACATTCTCCACCGGACAAGCATAATTCTCGAAGATGATTTCGCTGGTGGCGCTGGCGCGGATACCGAGCTTGGGTTCCGTCTTGCCGCGGCTGAAACCGGGCTGGCTGGTGTCGATGAGAAAGCAGGTAATGCCGCGGTGTTTCTCTTCGGCGGCCGTCATGGTGAAGAGCACGATGCGATCGGCGAAGGGTGCGCTGGTCACCCAGCTCTTGCGCCCGTTGATGATATAGTGCGTGCCGGCCTCATTCAGCGCGGCGCGGCTGGCCATATTGCCGGCGTCGCTGCCCGACATCGGCTCGGTCAAGCTATAAGCGCCGATCTTCTCGCCGCTGGCGACCGGCGTAATCCACTCGCGTTTCTGCGCCTCCGTCCCGAACCACAAGATGCCGTTGCAATAAAGCGAGTTGTTTACGCTGAGAATCGTGCTGTGGCTGGCGTCGGCTTTGGCGATCTCGATCATGGTCAAGACATGCGCTAGGGTATCCATGCCGGCGCCGCCGTATTCTTCCGGCACCTCAATCCCCATCAATCCCATCTCGCCCATTTTGCGCACCGTGTCGATGGGGAATTCGCCCGGTTCGTCGTACTCGGCAGCAATGGGAGCGATCTCGCGCACGGCGAAGTCGCGCACAGCCGACAGCAGCATCTCATGCTCGTCGGTCAGCGCCGGGCTCAACGGGCGCGTCATTTCGTTTAGGACCATTTCAACCTTCCTCGACGATTTCCGCCGATTCGCTTTCCGCAATCAGCCTCTCATTATAACATTCAAAGGGGTGTAACCGTCGCGCTGGGTTACTAACGGGAGTCGAAAGTTGCCAACACATAAAGTCTCTGTGCATTCAAAAGAGATATCTCTGTGTTCTCTGTGTTTCCTCTGTGCCCTCTGTGGTAAAAATTTCTTAGCAACAAAAGACGATAGCGCATGACCGACATCAAACTCAATCACCTGGCCATTGTGGTGGACGACATGGAAGCCGCGCTGCGCTTCTGGCGCGAAAGCCTCGGGCTACAGCAGGCGGGAGAAATCGAATCCGTCCCCGCGGAGGCCGTAGACATCGCCTTTCTGTCGCTCGGCGATGCCCATATCGAGTTGATTCAGCCGACCACAGACGACAGCGGCGTCGCCAAGTACCTGGCCAAGCGCGGACCAGGCATGCATCACCTTTGCCTTGAAGTTGCCAATCTGGATGCCAAGCTGGAAGAACTGAGCGCGCGCGGTTACGAACTCATCAACGAGACCCCGCGCGGGCGCGATGGTCGGCGATACGCCTTCATCCATCCCAGTAGCACGGGCGGCGTCTTGCTTGAGCTGTATGAGAAGATCTAAGTGGATTGCTGGGCGGACGGCAAATGAGAAGATTGACCGCCTTCGTGCTAATACTGTTGTGCATCTCAAATGCTCTCGCGCAGGAATCGGCCTGCCCGGCGCTGCAGGCGGCCGCGTTCGAAAATATTATTGAGCGTTGCGCGGAGCAAGAAGCGGGCAGCCTCTGCCTGGGGCAGACGACCGTCAGTCCCGTCTTGCGAGGATCGATGTCGGCCGTCCGCCTCTTGGATGAACCTGGCGACGCCATCTCCATCGCCGATATCGATTGGCTAAGCATCAGCAGCGAAGACAAGACCTGGGGGGCGGCGCGCGCGCTCTTCCCCGCCTACTCCGCCGACGATCTGGAAGCGCGTGACGCTGCCCTGCTGGCATTCGGCAATGTCGCGCTTACCCTGCCTGAGCCGGCGCCGCAGCCGCCGATACTCGCCGACGTCAAAGTCACCGCCGCGCAAGGGGCGAATCTGCGCGCGCTGCCGAACACCGATGCGCCCATCATCGCCAAGCTGGTGGTCAGCCGCGAATTGAAAGCGATCGCTCGTCATCGCGGCGGCGGCTGGCTCATGATTTACGCGACGCCGGAATTACGCGGCTGGATCAGCCAGTCGGTCGTCTCCGCGCCCTTCGAGCGCTTGCCCACGCTGGACGCCGACGCCGATACCGCGCCGCTCTGGCTGCCTTGGAATCGCTTCGACTTTCGCAGCGGCATTGATGATGCGCCCTGCGAAGGCGCTCCCGAAAGCGGGATCCTGCTGCAAACTGCCGAGTTTGCCGCGCCGCGCCAATTCGTCATTAACGGCGCCCGTCTTCTGCTGAGCGGTACCGCCTGGCTGCAAGCCCAGGTCAGCAGCGGCATGTTGGTTCACGTCTTGGATGGGCGCGGCTGGCTGTCCGGCGCCGGCGGCGAAGTCGCCATGAGCAGCGGCAGTTTCAGCCGCATCGCCCTGGAGCAGACGGATGACCGCGCTCTGATGCCCGTTGACCCGCCAACCGAGCCCGATGCTTACGCCTATCAGGAATTAAGTCGCTTGCCGATAAAGGCTTTGCCACACGAGACGCGCGTCGGGCTACATCTCTACGCCATGGTGGCGCCGGCGCCGGCGGACGGGAGCAGCCCGCTAGAGGAATTGGAGGCCGACGCGCCCTGCAAGTTCTCGGCAACGAGTTCTGGCGCCAATATTCGTTCCCGTCCCGATCCCGAAGCGCCAATCATCGCCGTTATGGCCTACCGCGAAAGCGCCGAGCCAATCGCCCGCGCCATCGGCGACGATAGCCGGCCCTGGTGGAAGCTTGCCGATCAGATTTGGGTCCGTGTCGACGCTACCGTCTCCGGCGGCAACTGCAACAACCTCCCCCTGATTCGCGTCGCCAATTGAGCGCATTTGAACCGGTCTCTTGACAAGAGTTGATGACCCGTGCTAATATACCGATAGGGGTATAGGTATAGGAGCGTTTCTATGGCAACTGAGATATTAAGCCACGATCACGTCCAGCGAGGCGATTACAATCGCAAGACCATCAATCGCATCCGCCGAATCCAAGGCCAACTGAGCGCGCTCGAAGCGATGATCAGCGCCGATGACGGCAGCTGCGAAGATCGCGTCCTGCGCGCCCGCACCATCGAAAAGGGCATGTCCAGCCTGATCAACCATCTTTTCGATTGCTATATCGAAAACACTCTGGGCCAGGACCTTGGCGCCGACCCGCAAGCCGCCCTCAGCGATATGCAGCGAATCCTCAAGCTAATTAACAGTTGAAGGGAGAGCGCGCAATGACGACCAAGGAAATCACGCTGCCAGTCACCGGTATGACCTGCGCCATGTGCCAAAAGAATGTCGAGCGCAGCCTCAGCCGCGCCGACGGCGTCGCCGAAGTCAGTGTCAATCTGGCCACCGAAAATGCCCATGTGCATTACGACAGCGACAAGCTCCAAGCTTCCGACTTGGTCGCCCAAGTGGAGCGAGCTGGCTACGGCGTCGCCGCGGCGACCATCGACCTGCCCATCACCGGCATGACCTGCGCCATGTGCGAGAAGAATGTGACGCGGGCGCTCAATCGCAGCGACGGCGTGATTCAAGCGACGGTCAACCTCGCCAGCGAAAAGGCGAACGTGTCTTATCTGCCGGGCGTGACGGACCGCCGCGAACTGACCCACGCAGTCGAGCGCGCCGGCTATGGCGTCATCGACACATCCGACCACGACGGGCATGAAGATCACGAGGCGGCCGCCCGCCAGGCCGAAATTGACCGCCAGGCGCGCCTGGTCAAAATCGGCGCCGCCTTCACCATCCCGCTGACCATCCTCAGCATGGCGCGCCACTTTTTGCACCAGATCCCTTTCCTGATGGACAACTTCGCCTTCCTGGCTGACGACATCTGGCTCTTCGTCTTCGGCGCGCTGGCGACGCCTGTCATGATATTGCTGGGTAGGCAATATCTCAGCGGCGGCAGCCGATCGATGCATCACGGCCACGCCAACATGGATGTGCTGGTGGCGATGGGTTCTATCGCGGCTTATGTCTACGGCATCATCGTCTTGCTCGGCATCGTCTTCGGCTTCTCCGATGTGGTCGGCAAGTCCGATTATTTCGAATCAGGCACCGTCATTCTCACGCTCGTCACGCTGGGCAAGCTGCTGGAAGCGCGCGCCAAGGGCCGCACCAGCGCCGCCATCAAGAAGTTGATCGGGCTGGCGCCGAAGACGGCGACGCTCCTCAGCGGCGACAAAGAGAAGTCCATCCCCATCGACGAAGTCGCGCCCGGCGACGTGCTTCTCGTCAAACCGGGCGAGCGCATCCCGGTGGACGCCATCGTAACCGAAGGCTCCTCGGCCGTTGACGAATCCATGCTTACCGGCGAGAGCCTGCCGGTCGACAAAACCGCCGGCGCCGATGTTTTCGGCGGCACCATCAACCAGCAGGGCCGGCTAATCATCGAAGCGCAGCGGGTCGGCCGTGACACCGTCCTGGCGCAGATTATCCGCCTGGTCGAACAGGCGCAGGGCAGTAAAGCGCCCATCCAGGCGATCGCCGACCGCGTCGCCTCGGTCTTCGTGCCCGCCGTTATCTTGCTCGCTATCATCACGCTGGTCGGCTGGCTGACGATCGGCGGCGCCGACCTGCCAACCGCCATTCTCAACATGATCGCCGTGCTCGTCATCGCCTGCCCTTGCGCGCTGGGCTTGGCAACGCCAACCGCCATCATGGTCGGCAGCGGACGCGGCGCCGAAGCCGGCATCCTCTTCCGCAGCAGCGAAGCATTGGAGCGCGCCGTAGCGCTGACGACCATCCTGCTCGACAAAACCGGCACCATCACCCGCGGCGAGCCAACCCTGGCGAAGGTGATCGCCATGCCCGGTATGGCGGAACACGATGTGCTCCTATACAGCGCCTCCGCCGAAGCCGCCAGCGAGCATCCCCTCGCCCTGGCTCTGCTGGATGCAGCAAAGTCGCAAGGCATCAACCCCCTGCCGCTGAGCGAATTCGAGGCGATCCCCGGTCAAGGCGTAAGCGCCACCGCAGCGGACGCGGAAATCCTCGTCGGCAGCCCGCGTTTCATCAGCGAGCGCGGCATCGACATCGCCCCGCTCTCAGCCGATATCGCCCGCCAGCAAAACCAGGGACATTCGGTCGTATTGCTGGCGGTGGACCGGGAGCTGATGGGCGCGCTGGCTATCGGCGATGCGGTCAAACCCAGCTCGAAAGCAGCCATAAGCGCGCTGCAATCGCGTGGACTGTCGGTCGCCATGATCACCGGCGACAACCAGGCGACCGCCGACGTCATCGCCCGCGAAGTCGGCATCAAGCGCGTGCTGGCCCAGGTCCTGCCAGCCGACAAGGCCGGCGCCGTCAAGCAACTGCAAGACGAAGGCGCGGTCGTCGCCATGGTGGGCGATGGCATCAATGACGCGCCGGCGCTGGCGGGTGCGGATGTCGGTTTCGCCATCGGCGGCGGGGCAGATATCGCCATCGAAGCGGGGGATATTACATTGGTGGGCGGCGACCTGCAGGCGCTGGTCTCCGCGCACGCGCTGAGCAAAGCGACCCTGCGCACGATCCACCAGAATCTGTTCTGGGCTTTCATCTACAATATCGTGCTGATTCCGGTGGCGATGCTGGGTGGGCTGCTGCCGATGTTCGCGGCCGCGGCGATGGCGTTCTCGAGCGTGTTCGTGGTGAGTAACTCGCTGCGGTTGCGGGGGAAGCGAATCACCTAGCCGCCCGAAGGCGTTCCGTCAGCCAGATTGAATTCCGCTTAATCAGTCAAACATCATCCACGTCGAAATGTAGGGGCGACTCATTGGGTCGCCCGCTTTTATTTCAGCCGCGGTTATGGC
Source organism: Chloroflexota bacterium (assembly GCA_026707665.1). Lineage (GTDB taxonomy): Bacteria > Chloroflexota > Anaerolineae > Aggregatilineales > Phototrophicaceae > UBA6055. The sequence continues at coordinate 4,928 of JAPOWK010000086.1, read as the reverse complement.
TTTCGATCGCGTGTTTGTTGTGACGAATTCGCTGCGGTTGCGGGGGCGGGAACTGCCTTGACTAGCGATTCTCAAGCTTTGCGACAACTTGTCCGGTAATCAGAAAATGGATGGGCCATAGGAACGGATATTCTATGAGATAAACCCCGCTAGTGCGGGGTTACCACTATGGTACACTCTGCCATTCTCGTCTAAGCAGCAGCCTTACGGACAAGTTCCTTGGCAAGCGCATCGTCCGACTCATATTGCCTGATGATCGCGTCCTCGTCTGGATAGTCATTGAACTTGACACGCCAGGCAAGATTTATGCTGTCCACGATGTACCTAGGAATCTTCGCTCCGGGCTCAGGTACAGTTTTCGTTCCGAGCCCTTTTCCGTAGAATCTTTGCTCAGTTGCACGACTAACGGCTTGGAAATACGCCTCAGTAGAATCAGAGCCCCACTGCTGTTCGGCGACGTCTACCATAACGTATCCAACCACGAAGTCGCCGTCCTTGCTTAAGCGTTCCATGTTTTCTTTCCTTTCATTGCTTGTGGTAGCACTAGAGGCAACATACAGCGCAATGGCATGCAGGCATGCTCAAACGTCATCCAACGACCGGTGCGTTGTATGCGGACTTCACCAACTTAATGGAATGCAAGCAGTCCGATCTGTTTATGTAACCTTCGCTGCTTCTTGCGATGATTTTTCCGTTTGAGGCGCGGAGCCGCCAGTACCACTCGTTCTTGCTGTTGCGGTCGACTTCGTACTTCATAAGAGTTACCTCCGAAAGTATAGGATTGTAACGTTAGCGGTTACCGATGTGCGCAGCACAGTTACTCAATACCGGAAGAGTTGTGTGGTGGCACTCAACACAATATATCACGGGTATTCTGTCGGCGCAAGTCTGAGTTTGCAAGCAATTTGGAGAAGTTTCAGAAGAGTCTTTTGGTTCCGTGTGCTTCTAATTCATTTGCGTAAATGCATTTTCCACGAATGTATATGAGTTTTAGTTTCTGCAACCGCTTGGTCATTGCTGTTATCGAGACATGGAATTGCGCCTGTAAATCATATAAGTTGCGCCATTGAAAGACGTCGAACTCCGTAACCAGCGGTAGGATCAGTTTCTTTGGCATTAGAAGACAACTGGCAAAATGCTCCGCTTGAATCTCGTGCCGCTTATACTGTCCATCGGGTTTCCCACGGTGCAGGAAACGTGTGGGTTGGTTGTCCAGCCCGGCGAGTGTTTTCGTTCGGTCTTCCGCAAAGTGGTCCAGCACCCAGTGTCCGATCTCATGCGCTATCGTGAACTCTTGGCCGACATTGTTCAGGTATTCGGACTGCAATTCGTTTACGCAAATCTGGCGCTGATCGGGAGCAATATAAGCCACTGTATTGGCATCATCTAGCTCCGTAAGCTTGACCTCAAATCCAAGTGTATCCTCCGCTATGAATTCCACGGGTACGGGTGGGTCGTGTATCGGCCCATGTTGGGCCTCATATTTTCTGAGCAATTTATTCGCTCGGTCCTCAATTTCGTCGTCTGCCATGAATTCGACTACTGGTTTAACTCGATACGTCATTCGCTTTGTTCCGTGTCTACCTTGTTTGCAATAGCTTTCATTTCCTGTAGCTGTTCTGGTGTTAGTTTTCGTGACTGTATCCGACGGAGAATTGCGCTCGCTTCGGGTGTCTCTCTAGCTATTTCTCTAAGCTTTCGCGAATCAATTTTACCAGCTAGATCCAAGAGTTCTTCTGGATCTGCTTTCAACTCGCGTGCTATGTTTCGTATTGTCTCCTCGCTTGGAAGAACCTCTAGCCTGTCGTTTTCAATCTTGCTTATATACGTAAAATCTCGATTTAGACTCTCTGCCAGTTGCCGTTGCGTAATTCGTTTTTGCTTCCTCAACTCCTTAATTCTTTCACCAAATTTCATCGTCTGCTCCTTCCACATACTTAGCAGAACATAAGACTCATAATACTGTGATTGAGTTGAGACGTCAAATCAAGTTCTAGAGATTGGATATCATGAGGCGGATCCCAAGGAACATCTCATGTGTGTTATCCCTCGCTATCCTCAAAATAACTCGGTGTCCTCGGTGGTTAAGAAAAAATCCCATACGCGACCATCCACTCACCCCACCAAACCCCACCCATGCTACCGTAGGTCAGTGTCTACGCGACCCTCTCCCTAAAACCCGCCGCTTAACAATCCCATATCCCGCGCGATCATGCCATTGGCGCAAAACGCTTGATGGCGCGCCAACGCCAAAGTCGTCCCATATCGCCGTAAACGCCCCGCCAATCCTGCGTTTCAGCTTGGCGCAGCACGCGATTCGACTGGCGCAATCCGCGCCAACGCGCCAATCTTCGCCACTCATGTGCTAAACTCCGCCAAAACCCGCACAACCCAAGGAACCCGCCCATGTCCGAATCCCAACCCGCCGTCACCGCCGACCAAATCGCCGCCGCCGAAGCCCTGCTCGCCCTCGAATTCACCCCCGCCCAGCGCGAGCAGATGATCGAGATTGTCAATGGCCGCCGCGAGCAATACGGCCTCATCCGCGCCGCCGACCTCGATAATAGCGTGCCGCTCTCGCTCAACTTCAACGTGAATGCCGCCGATAGCGCGCCCGCCGCCGTCCCTCGCACGTATCCCATGAGCGCCCAGCCGCCCGCCACGCGCCCGGACCATCTCGAAGAAGCCGCCTTCCTGCCCGTGACGCAGCTGGCCGAGCTCATCCGCAGTCGCCAGGTCACCTCCGTTGCGCTGACCGAGATGTATTTGAACCGGCTCAAGCGCTACGATGATGTGCTGCAGTGCGTCGCCGCTTACACTGAGGAGCTCGCCTATGCCCAGGCGGCGCGCGCCGATGAGGAGATCGCCCGCGGGCTGTATCGCGGTCCGCTGCATGGCGTGCCCTGGGGCGCCAAGGACCTGCTGGCGACGCGCGGCTATCCCACCCAGTGGGGCGCGGCGCCCTACATCGGGCAGCAGCTAGATGCCGATGCGGCCGTCGTCGAGCGCCTCGAAGAAGCCGGCGCCGTACTGATCGCCAAGCTGACCTTGGGCGCGCTCGCCAACGGCGATGTTTGGTACGGCGGCACGACCAAGAATCCCTGGGATACGAGCGAGGGCAGCAGCGGCTCATCGGCTGGCTCGGGCGCGGCGGTTGCTGCCGGGCTGGTCGGCTTCGCCATCGGCACCGAGACCATGGGCAGCATCGTCTCGCCATCCACCCGCTGCGGCGTTACCGGCTTGCGGCCCACCTTCGGGCGCGTCAGCCGCTACGGCGCCATGGCGCTCAGCTGGAGCATGGACAAGATCGGTCCCATGTGCCGCTCTGCCGAGGATTGCGCCCTTGTCTTCAGCGCCATCTACGGTCCCGATGGGCGCGACATGACGATCAGTAGCGAGCCATTTGACTGGGATCCGGCGCGCGACCCGAAAGGGCTGCGCATCGGCTTTGTCGAGAGCGCCTTCGAGCCCGAAGCGGCCGAGACCGATGATCCCGAAAAGCAAGAGCTCTATCGCGATCATCTGGAAAATAGCGTGGCGGTGCTTGAGCGGATGCGCGGACTTGGCTTCGAGCTGATCCCGATCGCGCTGCCGGATCGAGAGATCGGCGGCTTGTGGACGATTCTGGCTGCCGAGGCGGCCGCCGCCTTCGATCAGATCACGCGCGACGGTTCGGTGGACCAGATGAAGCGCCAAGACGATAGCGCCTGGCCCAACGTCTTCCGCGCCGCCCGCTTCATCCCGGCGGTCGAGTACATCAACGCCAACCGCCTGCGGACGCAGCTGATGCAAGACATGGCGGGCGTCATGAGCGACGTGGATGTTTTCATCTCGCCCAGCCACGGCGGGAACGCCATGCTGATCACCAACTATACCGGGCATCCCACGGTCGTCACGCCCAACGGCTTCACCCGCAAGGGCAGCCCCACCAGCATCTCCTTCATCGGCGGGCTGTTCAAAGAAGCCGAGACCCTGTCCGTCGCTAAAGCCTACCAAGACGCTACCGACTGGCATCGTCAGCATCCCGACCTGGACAAGGCGCTTGCACAGCGTGACGACCTGTAGGGGCGAGCCATTGGGTCGTCCGCTTGGTCTACCCCCCTCGGTCCCCCGTAGCGTAGTGTCTACGCGCGCCATAGCAATGGGTGGAGGCTAATGTCTTGCGAGCCCGCGCTTTTTTTTCCCGCGCCCCGCCACCAACATGCTGTAGGGGCGACCTATCAGGTCGCCCTCCTGAAGGGGGCGGGGTAGATTCGCCTACCCCAACAACGCCTCGACCTCAGCCCGCACCCGCTCATCATCGTCGCGCCGATGGAGGTCACTGAGCAGCTTGCTGGAATCAAGCTCCATTGTCCGCCACAGCGCCCAAGCCGCATGCCCGCGAACCAGCGCGCTTTTGTCATAGAGCAGTTGAATCAGGTGGGGGATGGCGCGCTCGTCCCGCCAGTTGCCGGCGGCGATGCAGGCGTTGCGTACCATCTGTTCCCGCTTGATCCGCTCAAGCGGGCTGCGCCGGAACAGCGCCCGATAGGTCTCATCGGTCGACATTAAAATATCGGTCAGCTGGGGCGCCACCCGGTCGATATCAAAGGGCAGAAAGGCCACCTCCTGCGTCTCTTCGCTGAAGCGCTGAAAGGGGCAGACATCCATGCAGATATCACAGCCGAAGATCCAGTTGCCGAAGCCGCCGCGAAGCTCGCGGTCAATCCAGCCTTTGTTCTCGATCGTGTGGTAGCTGATGCAGCGCCGCGCGTCCAGCATGTAGGGCTTGGGGAAGGCATCGGTCGGGCAGGCGGCCAAGCAGCGCGTGCAGGTGCCGCACATCGTCTCCCGATGCGGCTCATCATAGTCAGCGAATGATAGCGATGTGATGATCTCGCCGATGAAGAAGCTGCTGCCGCGCCGCGGATGGATGAGCATGGTGTTCT